>NZ_CP016077.1:5187500-6035000 GCF_001941645.1 Actinoalloteichus sp. GBA129-24
TCCAGGGGTGTCGGTGCCGACTCGACGGGAACGCGCAGGTCACAACGCTCCCGCCGGGCCGTGTCCACTCAGGACAGCACGTGAACGCCCGCCATGTGACGCTTGCCACGGCGAATCACCAGCCATCCGCCCGGAAGCAGGTCGGAGCTGGTGGGACACCACTGCTCGTCGGTGATCCTCGTGTTGTTCACGTACGCCCCGCCCTCGGCGACGGTGCGCCGGGCGGCACCTCGGCTCGTCACCACGCCCGAGGCGACCAGGAGTTCCACGATGGTCAACTCCTCGGTCAAGGCGCGCTCTCCACCCGGTACCTCGGCCATCGCCGAGGACAGCGTGGCCTCGTCCAGTTCGTGCAGTTCTCCCCTGCCGAACAGCGCCGAACTGGCGGCCGTGACCCGACGGGTCTCGTCCGCGCCGTGCACCAGGGTCGTCAGCTCGTCGGCGAGCCGTCGTTGCGCCAGGCGCAGGGCGGGCTTCTCCCGAGTCGTCTGTTCCAGCTCCTCGATCTCCTCCCGGGACAGGAAGGTGAACAGCCGGAGGTAACGACCGACTTCGGAGTCGGCCGTGTTGAGGAAGTACTGGAACCAGGCGTACGGCGAGGTCATCGTGGGATCGAGCCAGACGCTGCCGCCCCCGGTGGACTTGCCGAACTTGCGCCCCTCGGAGTCGGTGACCAGCGGCACCGTCATGGCGTGCGCGGTCTGGGCGGTCACTCGCCGGATCAGGTCGACCCCGCCGACGATGTTGCCCCACTGGTCGGAGCCGCCGATCTGCACGGTGCATCCGTACCGGCGGAACAGCTCGAGGAAGTCGTTGGACTGGAGCAGCAGGTAACTGAACTCGGTGTAGGAGATGCCGTCCGTCTCCAGTCGTCGTTTCACCGTCTCCCTGGCGAGCAGGGTGTTCACGGGGAAGTGCTTCCCGACGTCACGGAGGAACTCCAGGACCGTCATCTCGCCGGTCCAGTTCAGATTGTTCTCGGTCAACGCGCCGGTGATCGGATCGTCGAAGTCGACGAAACGCTCCAGCTGACCACGAAGGCGCACCACCCAGTCCGAGACCGTGTCCTCGCTGTTCAGCGTTCGCTCTCCCACGTCTCGCGGATCGCCGATCATGCCGGTGGCTCCGCCTGCCAGCAGGATCGGTCGATGCCCCGCGAGCTGAAAGCGTCGCAGGGTGAGCAACGGGACGAGGTGGCCTGCGTGCAGGCTCGGTCCGGTCGGGTCGAAGCCCGAATAGAGCGTGAGGGGCGCGTCGTCGAGGGCCCGCCGCAGGGCGGCCGAGTCGGTGGACTGCGCGATCAGGCCGCGCCAGGACAACTCGTCGATGATGTGCTCGCTCACGAACGCATTCTGCCGCATCAGAACGGCCGCGCCGGGGTCACCCTGTCGGCTCGGCGGCGGTCACCCGCCTGCGGCCGCCCCGGCGATAGCTGCTCACCGCGCTCGAGCCGTCCACCCAGAACCGCCACGGGGTGCCGATCGCCGAGGCGACACCGACCCGAGGTCCGTTGCGCACCGAGACGGCGGGGACGTCGGCACCCCAGCGAAGCCGTACCGGGGAGTCCGGGTCGGTCAGGTCGAGGCCGTCATGGTCGCGGTGCAGGCCCAATGTCGAGGTCAGCCGGGCGGGTCCCCGAGCCAGCTCGGCATCGCTGCGGGCGGCGGGCCGCCGCGCGCGAGCGGTCGCGGTCCCGCTGATCACCTCGGCGCCACGAAGCAGAACGGCCCCGGCCACCCCGTCGGTCAGGCAGACGACGTTGGCACAGAAGTGCATGCCGTAGACGAAGTAGACGTAGAGATGACCGGCAGGCCCGAACATGACATCGTTCCGGGGCGTCCGGCCTCGGTAACAGTGCGAGGCCGGGTCGTCGGCGCCCCGATAGGCCTCGACCTCCACCAGCCGAACGACGACCGGCTCGGCGTCGCCGACGGCAGAGGGCAGCCGCGACTCGACCACGCAGCCCAACAGGCGTCTGGCGGCCACCACCGGATCGATCGCCAGTTCATCCCTGGTCACCAGGGCGCCGGGCGTGCCCGGCGTGCCGGAGCTCAGCGTCACTTGATCACCGGGACCGCCGCCCAGGCGCGGTGATCAGCCACGACGGCGGTGAGTCGGGAGAACTGCTCGGCTACTCGCTGCGGCGCCGTTCCGCCGTGTGCGTCCCGCGAGGCGATCGAGCCCGCCACGTTGAGCACCTCACGAACCTCGGGGGTCAGGGCGGGCGAGATCTCGACGAGTTCCTCGTCGGTGAGATCGGCCAGGCCGACCCCCCGCGCTTCGGCTGCCCGCACGCAGGCACCGGCCGCCTCGTGCGCGACGCGGAAGGGCACACCCGCCCGCACCAGCCACTCGGCGACGTCGGTGGCGAGGGTGAAACCCGCCGGAGCCAGGTCCGCCATCCGTGCCACGTCGAAGCGCAGCGTGCCCAGCATCCCGGCGACCGAGGGCAGCAGCAGCTCCAGCTGAGCGACGGAGTCGAACAGCGGCTCCTTGTCCTCCTGGAGATCGCGGTTGTACGCCAGCGGCTGCGCCTTGAGCGTCGCCAGCAGTCCGGTCAGGTTGCCGATCAACCGACCGGACTTGCCCCTGGTCAGCTCCGCGACGTCGGGGTTCTTCTTCTGCGGCATGATCGAGCTGCCGGTCGACCAGGCATCGTCCAGGACCGCATAGCCGAACTCCGCCGTCGTCCAGACGATGACCTCCTCGGCGATGCGGGAGAGGTTCACGCCGAGCATCGCGAGCACGAAGGCGGCCTCGGCTGCGAAGTCCCGCGAGGCGGTGCCGTCGATCGAGTTCTCCACCGGGGCGTCGAAGCCGAGCTCCTCGGCCACCGCCGCCGGATCAAGCCCGAGCGAGGAGCCTGCGAGCGCGCCGGAGCCGTAGGGCGACACCGAGGTGCGCAGATCCCAGTCGCGCAGCCGGGCGACGTCGCGGACCAGCGCCTGTCCGTGCGCCAGCAGGTGGTGGGCCAGCAGCACGGGCTGAGCGTGCTGGAGGTGGGTTCGTCCCGGCATCACTGCGTCCGGGTGGGCGCCTGCCTGGTCGAGCAGCGCCGCCACGACGTCGAGGGTGCCCAGCGCCACCCGGCGCGCGCCGTCGCGAAGCCACATGCGGAACAGCGTCGCCACCTGGTCGTTTCGCGACCGACCGGCCCGGAGCCTGCCGCCGAGTTCTGGACCGACCCGCTCCAGCAGGCCGCGTTCCAAAGCGGTGTGCACGTCCTCGTCAGCGCGGGTCGGCGTGAAGTCGCCATTGGCGACGTCGACGGCCAGCCGATCCAGACCCTCGTGCATGCGCGTCAACTCGTCCGCGCTGAGCAGGCCTGCCCGGTGCAGCACTCGTGCGTGCGCGCGGGAGCCTGCCAGGTCGTAGGGCGCGAGCACCCAGTCGAAGTGGGTGGAATCGCTCAGTGCCGCCATGGCCTCTGCCGGGCCGGAGCTGAACCTGCCGCCCCAGAGACGACCCGTCGAGCCGCTGGAGTCACTCACAGTGCAGACCTCGTCTTCTCACGCCGTGCGGTCGCGGTGGACCACGCTGAACACGCTGTTGTCGAACTATCACAGCCGACCGACCGTCGCGGTCGAGCGGGTCGCGCCGACCGACGACCGACGGGCCGGAGCGGCCCGACCGCACGGGCTGCCCGCGTTCCCCTCGGCTGCGGAGCGATGACCGTCCGCTCGGCTTCGAAGATGCGGCCGAACAGGGCGGCGGCCGAACAGCCGTCGCTGCCTGCCATGGTGGTCGGGCAGCCACGGTTCCTCGGTCACCATGATCAATTGAACACGATGGTCGATTGACCGTCGAACACGGTAGTCGGTCGGTCCGGCACCGTAGCCGGTCGCGGGCGGCGATCGGCAGGCACCACCGGTCGCGGCGGGCCGGTGCCTGTTGGTCGAATCTCGCCCCGACCTGCCGAACTCCGTTCCAGCAGGCACGCCTGGGATCGGCGTGCCTGCCTCCGCCGGAACACCTGCCCCCGGAACACCTGCCGTCTTAGCACCCTGCCGTCGGGCACTTCGCCGCCGAGACACTTGCCCGAGGCGGCGACGCGCCCGGGCCACAACTCCGATCGCCGGGTTCGAAAGGCGGGCAGGCCGCCACGCGACCAGCCGCCGCCCGCCCTGCTCTCGGTCTTCTGCACCCGAGAGCCGCAGCACGATCGGGCAGCAGCGGCGATTGGTGCGGCGGAGCGCCACCAGCGAATCGCCCGGACCGCTGGGCGAGAAGTCCCGCGCCCGCGACGTCGAGCACCTGGCGACGCAGGCAAGCGTCCGAGGCCGAGTGGTGGCCGCCGACACCACGATCGGCCCTGCCGCCGCCCGCCGGGCCCGTTGATCAGGTCAGCTTCGGTTCCTACCCCGGTCGTCGTGTCTTCTGAGCTCCTCCGCCAGCCCGCGCTCCACCTGGGAGGCGACGGCGACCCCGTTGTCCGCACGATTCGCCAACTCGGCGAACCGCCCCGCGAGTTCGGCACCGCTCAGCGGCTCCCGCGCGACCACCAGCAGGGTGTCGTCGCCCGCGATGGTGCCGACCACATCGTGTAGGGCGGCGCGGTCCAGCGCGCTGGCCAGGAACTGCGCGGCGCCGGGCGGAGTACGGAGCACCGCCAGGTTCTGGGAGGAGTCGACAGAGACGAGCAGTTCGTTCAACAGTCTGCCCAGCCGAGAGGTGCCGCCCTCCAGGCTCCGCAGCGGGCTGCCGTCCTCCGGAATCACGTAGACGGCCGCGCCCCCGTCGGCACCACGCAGCTTGACTGCGCCCAGTTCGTCGAGATCGCGTGACAGCGTCGCCTGCGTGACCTCGATGCCCTCGATCGCGAGCAGTCGAGCCAGCTCCGCCTGGCTGCGCACCGCGCGCTGCGTGACGAGCGCGACGATCCGTGCCTGTCGGGCGACGCGGGTCGGGGCCGTGCTTCCCCGAGACTCGGTCATCGCCGTCTCTCCTCCGCCAACAACCAGCACAACAGCGCCTTCTGCGCGTGCAGGCGATTCTCCGCCTCATCCCACACCACGCTCGCCGGGCCGTCGATCACCTCATCGGTGATCTCCCAGCCCCGATGCGCGGGAAGGCAGTGCAGGACGATCGCGTCGGAGTCGGCCCTGGCCAGCAGCGCGCCGTCGATCTGGTAGGGCCGAAACGGTCCGACGCGGTCCTTTCCGTCGTTCTCCTGGCCCATCGAGCTCCACGTGTCGGTGACCAGGACGTTCGCGCCCTCGGCCGCAGACCCCGGATCGTCGGAAAGGGTGACGGAGCCGCCGGTCTGCTCAGCGCGCCGTCGGGCGTCGGCGACGACCGAGGCGTTCGAGTCGAACCCCTTCGGCGCGGCGATCCGCACATGCATGCCCGCCGTGACCCCGCCGAGCATCAGCGAGTGGGCCATGTTGTTCGCGCCGTCGCCCAGGAAGGTCATGGTGAGCCCGGCGAGCGTGCCGTGCCGTTCCCGGATGGTCTGCAGATCCGCCAACACCTGGCAGGGATGGAAGTCGTCGGTGAGCGCGTTGATCACCGGGACGGCGGAGATCGAGGCCATGGCCTCGATCCTCGCCTGCGCGAAGGTCCGCCAGACGACCGCGGCGACGTAACGGGAGAGCACCCGGGAGGTGTCCTCGATCGTCTCCTCCCGACCCAGCTGCATGTTCCGGCCGTCCACCGTGATGGGGTGTCCGCCGAGCTGGGCGATGCCTGCTTCGAAGGACAGCCTGGTGCGCGTGGAGTTCTTCTCGAAGATCACGGCGACGGACTGCGGCCCGGCCAGTGCCCGGTGTCCGAGTGGGTCCTTCTTGAGTTCGTCGGCGAGATCGAGGACCTCCGTCTGCTCGGCAGGGCTCAGGTCGTCGTCCCGCAGGAAATGCCGCAGCATCAGTCACCACTCTCGTTCTCGGCCGCCGGATCGCTCGCATCGAGCACTGCGGGAAGGTCACGGACGAAGCCCTCTGCCTCGTCGATGGTCAGGATCAGGGGCGGGGCGAGCCGCAGGACGTCGGGTTGTGTCGGGTTGACCAGGTAACCCGCCGCACGGGCCTCGTCGGCGACGCGCGCCGCCACCGGCCGGTTCAGCAGAACGCCGATCAGCAGGCCGCTGCCTCGGACTCCGGCGAGCAGCGGATGGCCGAGATTCTCGATCCCGGCGGTGAGCGCCTTGCCGACCCGGTTCACGTTGTCCAGCAGTCCGTCCTCGTCGACGGTACGGAGCACGGCGAGGGCGGCGGCACAGCAGACCGGGTTGCCGCCGAACGTGGTGCCGTGCTGTCCCGGCGCGAGGAGGCGCGCGGCCGGGCCGACCGCGATGCACGCGCCGATGGGCAGGCCGCCGCCGAGCTGTTTGGCGATGGTCAGGACGTCGGGGACGATGCCCTCGCTCTGGAAGGCGAACCAGGAGCCGGTGCGGCCGATCCCGGTCTGCACCTCGTCGATCACCAGCAGCGCGCCGTGCTCGGCGGTGATCTCACGGACGGCCCGCAGGTAGCCCTCCGGCGGCAGCACCACCCCGGCCTCGCCCTGCACGGGTTCGAGCACCACGGCGGCGGTCTGGTCGTCCACGGCCGCGCGCATGGCCTCGACGTCGCCGAAGGGCAGGTGGGTGACGCCTGCGGGCAGCGGTTCGAACGGGGTCCGCTTGGCGGGCTGGCCGGTGAGTGCGAGGGCTCCCATCGTGCGGCCGTGGAACGAGTTCTCCGTAGCGATGATCTTCGTTCGACCGGTGCGGCGGGTGATCTTGAAGGCCGCCTCGACGGCCTCGGTGCCCGAGTTGCACAACAGCACCCGGCCCTGATCACCGAATCCGGTCAGCCTGAGCAGTGTCTCGGCCAGTTCGACGGCCGGGCCGGTGGCGAAGAAGTTGGAGGTGTGGCCGAGCGTGCCGATCTGGCGGGTGACCGCCTCGACGATCGCCGGATGGGCATGCCCCAGGATGTTGACCGCGATCCCGCCGAAGAGATCGAGGTACCGCGTCCCGTCGGCGTCCCAGACGTGGCTGCCCTCGCCCCGTTCCAGGGTGACGGCGGGGGTGCCGTAGTTGTTCATCAGGGCGGCGTCCCAGCGCCGTGCCCCTGTCTTATTGCCGGACTGTCGACTGGTCACCGGTCACCCTCCTCTGGGAGCACCATCGTTCCGACGCCCTGGCTGGTGAAGACCTCCAGCAGGACGGAATGAGCAAGCCTTCCGTCGATGACGTGGGCCCGGGGCACGCCGCCGCGCACCGCCCGCAGGCACGCCTCCATCTTCGGCCGCATCCCGCTGTCCAGATCCGGGAGCAGCCGGGCGAGCTCGGCCGCGTTCAGCCGGTCGATCAACGAGGAGCGGTCGGGCCAGTTCGCGTACAGGCCCTCGACGTCGGTGAGCACCACCAGCTTCGCTGCCTCCAGGGCGACCGCGAGAGCGGCGGCGGCGGTGTCGGCGTTGACGTTGTGGACCACGCCGTCGATATCGGGCGCGATCGTGGAAACGACCGGGATGCGCCCCGCGCGCACGATGTCGAGCACCGCGTCGGGGTTGACCGACACCACGTCGCCGACCAGGCCGATGTCGACGGACACGCCGTCCACCACGGCACCACGACGCCGGGCGGTGAAGAGCTGCGCGTCCTCGCCGGAGATGCCTACCGCGTACGGACCATGGGCGTTCATCAGCCCGACGAGCTCCCGGCCCACCTGGCCGAACAACACCATGCGGACGACGTCCATCGTCTCCGGCGTGGTGACGCGCAGTCCGCCCCGGAACTCGCCCGCGATGCCGAGCCGCTCGAGCATCGTGCTGATCTGCGGGCCGCCGCCGTGCACGACGACCGGATGCAGGCCTGCCAGCCGCAGGAACACCATGTCCTGTGCGAAGGTCCGTTTCAGGTCTTCGTCGATCATGGCGTTTCCGCCGTACTTCACCACGATCGTCGCGCCGTTGAAACGCTGCAGCCACGGCAACGCCTCGACCAGGACGGCGGCTTTGGCACCCGCGTCGGCGAGCCGGTCCTTGGCGTCTCCTGAATCGCCTGGCGTGCTCATGACGAGTACGCGCTGTTCTCTTCGACGTAGGCATGGGACAGGTCGGTGGTGAGCACCGTGGTGCTCTCCTCGCCCAGCTTGAGATCGATGCGGACCTCGATCTCCGGCCCGGACAGGTCGGCGGTGTCCCGTTCGGCGGCCTTCGCCCCGTTCTTGCAGAGCAGGATGCCGTTGATGCTGATGTCGAGGAGATCCGGATCGACGTCGGCACCCGACCGGCCGACCGCCATGGCGATCCGGCCCCAGTTCGGGTCCGAGCCGAACAGGGCGGTGCCGACCAGGTGGTCTTCGGCGACGGTGCGGGCGACCCTCGTCGCGTCGCCCTCACTGTCCGCCCCGCTCACCTCGATGCGCACCCGCTTCGTCGCACCCTCCGCGTCGATCTGCAGCTGCTGCACCAGGTCGGCACACACCTCGGTGAGTGCGCTGGTGAAGACGCCCGCAGCAGGGCTGATCCGGGAGGCGCCGGAGGAGCAGAGCAGGACGGTGTCGTTGGTGGAGGTCGAGCCGTCGACGTCGAGACGGTGGAAGGTGCGTTCCACGGCAGCACGCAGGGCGAAGTCGAGCAGCTTGGCGTCGACCACCGCGTCGGTGGTGATGAGGGAGAGCATCGTCGCCATGTTCGGTGCGCACATTCCCGCGCCCTTGGCCAGCCCGCCGATGCTCCACCCGGCCGGGTGTCGGTAGGCGACCTGCTTGGGAACCGTGTCGGTGGTCATCACGGCGGTGGCGGCGTCGAGCCCGGACCGGGCCGCACTGGAGAGCGCTTCGACTGCGGTGCGGACCCCGCCGTGCACCGCGTCCATCGGCAGCCGCTCGCCGATGAGCCCGGTGGAGCACACCGCGACGTCGATCGCGCCGATCTCGAGCAGCTCGGCGACGCCCTCCGCCGTGGCGTGGGTGTCCTGGAAGCCCGCCGGCCCCGTGCAGGCATTGGCGCAGCCGGAGTTCAACACCACGGCGCGGAGCCGGTGATGGGTCAGGACCTGCTGCGACCAGCGGACCGGTGCGGCGACGACCTTGTTGGTGGTGAACACGCCTGCCGCCACGTCGGCGGGGCCGTCGTTGACCAGCAGGGCGAGGTCCTTGGCGCCGCCTGCCTTGATGCCGGCGGCGACGCCTGCGGCACGAAAGCCCGCCGAGGCGGTGACGCCGAGTTCGCGGTCGAGGGGCAGGTCGCCGAGTTCAGCGGAGAATGTGGTGCTCACGGTGCGACTCCCACGGTGCTCAGGCCGGTGGTCTCCGGCAGGCCGAGTGCGAGATTCATACTCTGGACGGCGCCGCCCGCCGTTCCCTTGGTGAGGTTGTCGAGCGCGGCGACGACGATGAGGCGGCCCGCTTCCTGGTCCACTGCGAGCTGAAGGTGAACGGCGTTGGAGCCGATCGTCGCGGCGGTGGTCGGCCAGGTGCCCGCAGGCAGCAGACGGACGAAGGGCTCATCGGCGTAGGCCTTCCGGTAGACCTCGCGGGCCGCCTGCTCGTCGAGCCCGGCGACGATCGGGGCGGAGCAGGTGGCGAGGATGCCCCGCGACATCGGGGCGAGCACGGGGGTGAAGGACACCCGCACCGGCCTGCCCGCCGCCGCCGTGAGGTTCGAGGTCAGCTCCGGGGTGTGCCGGTGGACGCCGCCGACCCCGTACGCCGACGCGGAGCCGAGCACCTCGGAGGCGATCAGGTGCGGCTTGAGTGCGCGGCCCGCACCGGAGGTGCCGGTGACGCCGACCACGACCAGGTCCGGCTCGACCACGCCCTCGGCGAAGGCCGGGGTGGTCGCGAGCAGCGTGGTGGTGGGGAAGCAGCCGGGCACGGCGATCCGGCGGGCGCCTGCCAACGATTCGCGAGCGCCGGGCAGCTCCGGCAGGCCGTAGGGCCACCGTCCCGCGTGCGGCCCGCCGTACCAGCGCTCCCAGTCGGCGGAATCGGCGAGCCGGAAATCCGCCCCGCAGTCGATGACGACCGTCGCCGGGTCGAGCTGATCGGCGAGGGCGGCCGAGTGGCCGTGGGGCAGCGCGAGGAACACGACGTCGTGGCCCGCGAGCGCCGCCGGGGTGGTGTCGACGAGCACGCGCTCGGCGAGGGGACCGAGGTGCGGCTGGTGTCTGCCCAACGTCGTACCCGCACTGCCGCCCGCGCTGAGCGCGCCGATCTCGACCTCGGGGTGGGCGAGGAGCAGCCGCAGCAGCTCCCCACCCGCATACCCACTGGCTCCGGCGACCGCCACTCGAACCGTCATGCGAATGATTATGCACAGCCATGCAAAGTCAATCAACCGACTTTCGGGTGACACGAGTGGGCGACACGGTCGCCCCTCGAGGCGCGTGCCCGTGGTCACACCTGCGGATTCGCCGCCGAGCCGCCGTCGGACTCGCGCCGCCGGAGTCGCACCGCCACCGCGTCGCAGCGCCGTGGCCCCCGTCCGATCCCCCGTGATTCACCACGCGCCCGGCCGTCTCCCGCGAGGCGTCACCCCCTCGGGAGGTGCGCGGCGCTCCGGCACGACTCGGCGGAGACGGCGGGCAGGCTCGCGGGCAGGCCGAAGGTCCGGAACAGCCGCAGATCGAAGAAGGTGACCACATGGACGATCCCGACGCGCGCCAGAGTCAGCGTCTGCAGGGCGAACGGCCGGTGATCGCCGCGGGCCGCATCGAGCAGGTAGAGCGCGACGCAGGGCGACCCGTTCGCCCTCGTCTGGATGAGGCGAAGGTCACCGGGACCGCCGGGACACCTCGTGACCAGATGGCGGCCGACGTCTCGCCTGCCTCGATACCAGGCGGCGAACGGGGGCATCTCCCAGACGGCGTCGGCGGCGAGCAGGTGCACGACGGCCGGGACGTCCTTGGCCTCGAAGGCCGCGACGTACTGCGCGAGCGTCGCGCGCTCCTCGGCTGCCGACGGCTCGACCAGCTCCTTCTCCGCGATCGAGAGCCGAGCCAGCCGCTCGCGGGCCCGCTGCAGTGCGCTGTTCACCGCGACCGTCGTGACGTCGAGCAGCTCCGCCACCTCCGAGGCCTGCCAGCACAGCACATCCCGGAGGATCAGCACCGCGCGCTGCCGAGGAGCCAGGTGTTGGAGCGCGGCGATGAAGGCGAGGCGGACGTCCGCCCGATCAGTGACGATCTCGGCGGGGTCGGCGAACAGCGCATCCGGCATCGGTTCCAGCCACGGCACCTCGGGTCGGGAGTCCAGCGGGCCGCGCGGATCGGCGTTCGCGCCGCCGAGCCCGACGGGCAGCGGCCGCCTGCCACGCTGTTCCAACGCGGTCAGACAGGCCCTCGTCGCGATCCGATACAGCCAGGTCCGCAGGCTCGACCGCCCGTCGAATCCCGCCCGCCCACGCCAGGCACGCAGCACCGTCTCCTGGACGAGGTCCTCGGCATCGTGCACCGAGCCCAGCAGCCGGTAGCAGTGCGCACGCAGTTCACGACGGAACGACTCGACCTCCCGCAGGAAGCAGCCCTCTGTATCGCTGTTCTCCTCGAGCTGCCGGAGCCGGCTGGTCATCGAAAGTCGTCCTCTGTCTCGGTCGGGTCCCGCGCTGCCGGGGCTCGGCGGCCTGCTGCCGAGGCCCTGTATAGCCGCGCCCACCGACTGATCACCAGCTCGGCGCGTTCCGACGGCGAGCACAACAGACCGAGACGAGACGACGGCGTCGCGATCGGGAGGAGAACACGGGGGCCTGCGCCGCCCTCCTGTCGTCGTCCGTCGGTGAGCATCGGGACCGGGCGTGGGCGAGCTCCGGCGCACTACACGGATGATCGCGGCCACAGACCTACTCGCCCGCCGTCACGTCGGCAGGCGGGGCTGGACCTCGATGCAGGGTCCTGCCATGCGACGACGTCCGTCCGACCGCCGCCGAATTCCGGGCAGACCGCCGTACTCGCCGTCGTCTCGCACATCACCGACCTGCGATCTGTGCTCACGACGCGTTCCGCGCGGTGCTCGACACGATGGACTCCGACGAGACGATGTCGATCGCGACGACCGACGCTCGGCTTCGCGCCGAGACGCGGGGCGCCGGCTTCCACGCAGCCAGGTGCGACTCGCCGAAGACCGCTCGATCCCCGTGGCGATGCGGGATCGGATGATCGCCGAGGCCGACGCGCTCACCCCCGACGACCGATTCGACGTGCACACCCGCCATGCCGGTCACCCGATGTTCCTCCCCCGGGCACCCGAACCGGCCGCCGTCCTGGACTCGCTCGCCTGAGGCGGCGACGGTCGGGCCGCGTCGCGAGCCACCCGATCGAGCCCGCCCGCCGAGTCCGGGCAGGCAGCGTCGATGACGGGCAGCGTCGATGACGGGCAGCAGCATCGAGCAGGTGCCCCGGCGACGACAGGTGCGCCGCGCTCGGACCCCAGCGCGGCAGGCGACGCGCCGTCACGGACCGCGGCGGTCTGCGAGCAGCGGGACGAGTCCTCGAATCAGGCGGCCCGACCGGGATGCGACCGCCGACGGGGGCGCCGAGTGAGCCTGCCGCGCAGACTCACCACCGTGGTGGACAGCCGAGAGGCACCCGTCCCGGTCGTGGGACGCAGGCGGGAATGCTGCACCGCACTCACCAGCCATCGCCCGTCCTGCCGAATCAACACCCAGGTGCCCCGAGACGACGTCCGTGGACCGGGCTCGGCCTGCCAGGGATAGACGACCGAGGAAAGCGCATGGGCCACCGCGACATGCGCACTCAGGAATCGAATGGATTCCACTTCGAAGACGAGCCTGCTGCCTCGGAACACCCCGGAGAACAGCCGGGAATGCCACCGCTGATTCGATAGTCTGCCTCGGCGAAGCACGCCGTCGGCACCCACGAATTCGCTGTCCGGGGCGAAGACCGCGACGAAGCCTGCCGCGTCCCCTCGTGTCCAGGCGTCGGTGGCCTCGGCCAGCAGGGCTTTGATCTCATCGTCGTCGGCTGCGGGACCGTCGGTGGCCGACGGCGGAATCCTTCGGGTCAGCGTCTCGGTCATGTTCCCAGTTCAGCAGCTCCGCTCGCGACACGCCTCCGGAATTTCCCCGAGATGCCCCGCGATCACCCGGAGTCGCGCCGAAGGGCGGCCTGCACCCGGGAATCGCCCTCGCGAACCGGGTCGACGCCGCCGAGGTTCCCGCGCAACACGGCCATACGGGCGGTGACGAAGCCGATCGCGCGCCCACCACGTTCTGCCCGAGGACGTGCCTGCCGTTCTCGCCCGGCGAAAGGCCGATTCGGCAGGAATTCCACGATGTGGTCGTTCCGATGCGGTTCTGGGCAGCCACCTGTTCGACAGTAGTTTCACCCGCATCCAGCACTCCACGCTATTCGGCGAAGGAACGACATGAGTGGTGCAGACGACGCAGCCCAGGCGCCTGCCGACCGGCCTGCTCCCCGACGGATCACGATCAACGAAGACTGGGCCGCCACCGGCCTCGGCCTCCTCCTGCTGGCGCTGACGCTCTCGGCGTCATCCCGGTCGGGCTGGTGCCGTGATGAGCGAACGGCAGCTCCCCCCAGGCGAGATCGACGAAACCCCGGACTCGGGACCGACCGCAGGCTCCGACGCCGATGCCGCCCGGAGCGCGGCAGCGGAGCGAACGCCGGACGCACCGCAGTCGGACGGGTCGACCGCAACAGAGCCACCGGCCGCATCGCGCGCCGGGACGATCGGCTGAACGGCGGCCGGGCTGCTCACCGTGCTGCTGCTCGCAACCCTCGTCCGCGTGCTCGAACAGGGTGTGCCCGAGGCGATGGCGGGCACCTGGGCCGAGGAGTTCCTCTCCGCCGTCGAATACCCGGTCTACGCGATCCTGCTCGGCCTGCTCGGCAATCTGGTGCTCACCAGACTGCGCATCCGCGACCGCCTCAGCGGTGCGTTCCGCACCGAGTTCTTCATCAAGACCGGCCCGGTCCTGCTGGGCGCCTCCACCAACCTCGCGGTGGTGGTCAGTGCGGCAGGCCCCGCCATCGCACAAGCCGTCCTGCTGATCACGATCGTCTTCGGGTTCACCTGGTGGCTCGGCGGACGACTCGGACTGGCCGACAAGCTGCGTGCGCTGCTGGCCTCCGCCGTGTCGAGCTGCGGGGTGAGCGCCGCGATCGCCGCAGCGGGGGCGGTGCAGGCCAAACGCGAGCAGCTCGCCTACACGGCCAGCCTGGTGATCCTCTTCGCCCTGCCGTCGATCTTCATCCTGCCCGCACTCGCCGAGGCCTTCGGGCTGAGCACCGAGGTGGCGGGCGCCTGGATCGGCGGGAACATCGACACGACCGCGGCCGTGACGGCGGCAGGCGCGATCGTCGGCGAGGAGGCCCTGCAGATCGCGAGCATCGTCAAGGTGACGCAGAACGCGCTGATGGGCGTCGTCGCGGTGGCGTTGACCGCGTACTTCACGCTGAAGGTCGAGCGGAATCCGGACGCACCACGACCGGGCGTCTCCGCGTTGTGGCAGCGATTCCCGAAGTTCGTGCTCGGCGTCATCCTCGCCTCGGTCATCGCCACCTGGTACCAGTCGGCGGCGGACCCGGCGACGGCGGCTGACGTCATCGGGATCGTCAACGACCTGCGTGGTTCCTGATCCTGGCCTTCATCAGCATCGGACTGGAGTTCCGGGTCGCCGCGCTGCGTGAGGCGGGCTGGCGGCCGATCGGAGTCTTCGCCGCCGCGACCGGCGTCAACCTGCTCGCCGGGTTGGGCCTGGCGACACTGCCGTTCAGCTCGCTCAGCGTCTAGGGCTGCGACGAGAGATCGGTGACATCACCAGGGCTGCCGGGCAGACCCGATCGGGCTGCCCGGCACCCTCGGTGATCAGGACCGGAGTTCGGCGCCGACCCGGTCGGCCGCCGCAGCCACCGCGGCGTCCCGCCCTGCGGTGGCCTCCTCGACCGTCAACGTGCGGTCGACGGCGCGGAACCGCAGCGAGAAGGCCAGCGACTGCCTGCCCTCGCCCACCTGCTCCCCTCGGTAGACGTCGAAGAGTCGGACGTCCTCGATCAGCTCGCCCGCACCGGACCGCACGGCCTCGGTCACGTCGGCGGCAGGCACTGCGGCGTCCACCACCAGGGCGAGGTCCAACAGCACCGGCGGGTAGGCGGAGATCCTCGGCGAGGGCCTGGGGTCCGTCAGCGGCAGCGCGTCGAGGTTCAGCTCCAGCGCACACGCCCGCTTGGGCAGTCCCAGCGCCTCGACGACCTTCGGATGCAGCTCGCCGGCATGGCCGACGACCTCGCCGCCCACGGTGAATCGGGCGCAGCGCCCCGGATGCCACGGCGCGAGGTCGTCCGAGGAGACCTGCAGCTCGACGCCTGCGGTCTCCCCGACGAGCAGGGCGAGCGACACGGCATCGGACCAGTCGGCGACCCGTCCCGGCCCCCACCAGCCGGACAACTCCCGCCTGCCCGCGAGCACCGCGGCCACGTGCACCGGCTGCGCGGGCAGCGCGGCGAGCAGCGCGGCGACCTGGGCCTCGGACGGCCGCTGCGTGACGCTCACCTCGGGCATCGGAGCCAGCTGCTCGTCGGGCCGCACGACCTGTCCGATGTGGAACAGGGCCACGTCGCGATGTCCGCGAGCCACGTTGCGCACCACGGCATCGAGCAGGCCGGGCAGCAGCGTGGTGACCAGCTCGCCGCGATCGGCCTCGAGCGGATTGGCCAGCCGCATGGTGCGCCTGCGCGGATCGTCGGCAGGCAGGTTGAGCGCGTCCCAGTCGGCCCGGCCCGCGAAGGGGAAGGGCAGCACCTCGACGTACCCGGCCGAGGCGATCGCCCTGGACACGGCCCGCCTGCGCCGCTGGGCGTCCGTCAGTCCCCGACCGGCAGGCGCGGACGGCAGGACGGAGGGAATCGTGTGATAGCCCTCCAGCCGCAGCACCTCCTCGACCAGGTCGGCGGGCTGGACGAGGTCGGAACGCCAGGTCGGCGGGGTGGCCTTGACGACCGCCGTGCCCTCCGTGGTGGTGCCCACCTCCACCCGACAGCCGATCTGCTGGAGCCGCCGCGCCGTCACGCCGCGCTCGTAGCGGACGCCTGCGACCTCGTCCGGCAGGGCCAGCGGCATCGTCACCGGCGCGGGCACCTGCGGATGACCCACGTCGGTCAGGCCACGATGCAGGCTGCCCTCGGCGTAGTGCGCCAGCGCCTTCGCGGTGCGCTCCGCGGCGACGGCGGGCAGGGCAGGGTCGACGACCCGTTCGAAACGCTTGGCCGCCTCGCTCGGCAGCTTGTGCCTGCGCACCATGCGTCCGACGGTCGCGGAGTCGAAGGAGGCGGCCTCGATCAGGACGTCGGTGCTCTTCGCGCCGATCTCCGTCTTCGCACCGCCCATGACGCCTGCCAGACCGATGGGCCCGGTGTCGTCGCAGATCACGATGTCGTCGGGGTCCAGCGTCCTGGTCTGCCCGTCGAGGGTCTCGAGCTTCTCGCCCGCCGCCGCCTTGCGGACGACCACCGTGCCGCGCACCTTCGCGGCGTCGTAGGCGTGCAGCGGCTGACCGACCTCCAACATGATGTAGTTGGTGAGGTCGACGGTGAGCGAGATCGACCGGATGCCGGAGAGCATCAGCCGACGACGCAGCCACCACGGGGTAGGGGCCGTCGGATCGACGCTGGTGACGCGGCGGAACACGAAGCGGGAGCAGGCGTTCTCGTCCTCGATCCGCACCGGCCAGGCGTCGCCGTCGGACTCGTGCAGTTCGAGCACGGCGGGATCGCGGAAGGACAGGTCGAGCGCGCAGGCGATCTCCCTGGCCAGGCCGCGCACCGAGAAGCAGTAGCCTCGGTCCGGTGTGATCGCCAGCTCGATGACCGAGTCGTTCAGCTCCAGGTGTTTCGCCGCATCGGCGCCGGGCGCCGCGGTGCCGGAGGGCAGCACGAGGATGCCCGAGTGATCCTCGCCGAGGTTCAACTCCTTGGCGGAGCAGATCATGCCGTCGCTGACCCGGCCGTAGGTCTTGCGGGCGCTGATGACGAAGTCGCCGGGGAGCACCGCGCCGGGCAGCGCCACGACCACCAGGTCGCCCTCGACGAAGTTGCGGGCCCCGCAGACGATCCCCCGGATGTCCGGCTCGCCGGTGGCCTCCCGGACCACGGGATTCGGGTCACCCTCGAACGGCCGATCGGCGTCCTCCGCCTGCTCACCGTCGCTCGCGTCGGCCGACGGCCCGCCCAGCCTGCCGACCTCCACGCGACAGAAGCGGATCGGCTTCTTGAACTCGGTCAGCTCCTCGATCTCGACGACCCGGCCGATGACCAGGGGCCCGCTGACCGGACCGAGGGTGTCGACGGACTCGACCTCGAGGCCGATCCGCACGAACGCCTCAGCCAACTGCTCCGGTGTGATGTCCTCTGGCGGCTCCACCAGATGCTGGACCAGCCAGGAAACCGGGATACGCACTAGCTCAGGCCTCTCTTGTCGACCGGGTCGTCCGGGTTGCTCCGTCTGGGCGGATCATGCCGAGACCGTCTCGGCGGGTCACGCCTGACTGCTGTCGGCGTCTCACGCCTGGACGCCGAAGGGCAGGGTGAACCGAACGTCACCCTCGACCATGTCACGCATGTCCGGAATACCGTTGCGGAACTGCAGGGTCCGCTCCAGACCCATGCCGAACGCGAAGCCGGAGTACACCTCCGGGTCGACGCCGCAGGCACGAAGGACGTTGGGATTGACCATGCCGCAGCCGCCCCATTCGACCCAGCCCGCGCCGCCCTTACGCTCCTCGAACCAGACGTCGACCTCGGCCGAGGGCTCGGTGAACGGGAAGAACGACGGCCGGAGTCGGGTACGAGCACCCTCGCCGAACATCGCGCGGGCGAACGCGTCCAAGGTGCCCTTGAGGTGGGCCATCGTCAGGCCCTTGTCCACCGCCAGCCCCTCGGTCTGGTGGAACACCGGGGTGTGGGTGGCGTCGAGTTCGTCGGTGCGGAAGGTCCGACCGGGGCCGACGGCGTACACCGGAAGATCACGAGACAGCAGCGTCCTGATCTGCATCGGCGAGGTCTGAGTGCGCAGCACCAGCCCCGAGTCGGCGGGCGCGACGTGGAAGGTGTCCTGCATGGAGCGCGCCGGGTGGTCCTTGCCGAGGTTCAACGCGTCGAAGTTGAACCACTCGGCCTCCAACTCCGGGCCCTCGGCGATCTCGTACCCCATCGCGAGGAAGACGTCGGCGACCCGCTCGGCCAGGACGGTCAGCGGATGCCGGGCGCCGGGGGCGTGCCGGTCGACGGGCAGGGTGACGTCGACCGTCTCCTCCCGCAGCACCCGCTCGTCCCGCTCGACGAGCAGCGCGCTCCGGCGGCTCTCGAAGGCGGCGTCGATCGCGGTGCGAGCCTCGTTGACCCGCTTGCCCGCCTCGGAACGCGCAGCGGGCGGCAGCGCGCCGATCTCGCGGCGGGCCAGCAGCAACGGCGATCGATCGCCGAGGTGAGCCGGCTTCACGGCACCGAGTTCGTCCAGGTCGACGGCCTTCTCGAAGGCTTCGCGGGCCG
This sequence comes from Actinoalloteichus sp. GBA129-24, assembly GCF_001941645.1. Taxonomy (NCBI): domain Bacteria; kingdom Bacillati; phylum Actinomycetota; class Actinomycetes; order Pseudonocardiales; family Pseudonocardiaceae; genus Actinoalloteichus; species Actinoalloteichus sp. GBA129-24. The sequence goes on from NZ_CP016077.1 coordinate 5,205,955, forward strand.
CATCGACCGCGAGGTTCAGGGTCTGCGGCGCGAGCGCCGCGACCTCCTTCGGGTCGTAGCTGTCATTGACTCCGGACATGAGCGCGGGTACTCCCCAGGGTTGCCAGACGGCTGATCTCCTCCTGCGACGTCGATGCCGCAGGCAGCGGCCCGATTTTAGCCGACGAGCCCGACCCGCCCGCACCCTGTTTCCGGCAGATGCCGAAGCAGTCCGGCAGGCGCGCGGAACCGGGCGGGGCGGGCGACCGGACACGATTCCGCCCGGCACCATTGGATGAGCTGCATCACCGTCCGGTCGACACCCGAGATCTGGCGACACCGTCCGTGGTCACGCGAACACCTGGAGCGCCCGAAATCGGCTTGGCGCGATCTGAGAGCCTTGCCAGATACCGACAGGGAGACGACCCGTGACCGACCGACTCGATGCGCGACCCACGACCAAGATCTATGAACTGGAAGCACTCGTGCGCCAGGCATGGGCAGGCAACGTGCGTATCCCTCACTTCCAGCGCGACTACCGCTGGGGCTCGCAGGATGTGAGTCGCCTGTTCGACAGCATCCTCAAGGGCTATCCGATCGGCAGCCTGCTGTTGTGGATTCGTCCGGCACCGGCCGGGCCGGTTCGGCTGGGCGCACTAGAGATCGAAGCCCCTGCGGAGAATCGGGCGCTCTGGGTCGTCGACGGGCAACAGCGTCTGACCAGCCTCGCCAACACCCTGCACCCGGACGGCGGTGAAGACCCCCGCTTCCGACTGGCCTACGACCTCCGCGAGCGGACCCTGTCCCGGCAGGCGGCCCCTGACAGCCCCTGGCTGGTTCCCCTCTCCGTCATCTTCGACCTGCAACGGCTGCTTCAGTGGTTCGCGGCCAGGCCCGAGATCAGCCATCTGCTCAATGAGGCGAGCGAGGTGGCGACGCTGATCCGTCAGTTCAGCATCCCGGCGTACCAGGTCGAGCACGGCGAGGTCGAGGCGCTGCAGGACATCTTCGACCGGATGAACAACTACGGGAAGCCACTCCGCAGAGCCGAGGTGTTCAGCGCGCTCAATGCAGGCGATGAGACGGCTGATCGACGACTCGACATCCAGGCGATCTCCGAGCAGATCGATGCAGAACTCCGCTTCGGACGAATCGACGACAACACGGTGTTGCAGGCGATCCTGGCACGACGCGGCGTCGACACCCAGCGCGATATCCGGCTCGAGTTCGATGATCACCGGCGCCGAGCCGAGGTGGAATTTCCCGACGAGGATCGAGATGCCGCATACGGCGAGACTCGCTCGGCGTTGGCTCGTGCGGTGTCGTTCCTCCAGCATGACGCAGGCGTCCCTCACGTCGGCATGCTGCCCTACCGCTATCTCCTGGTCGTGCTCAGCCGGTACTTCGCCCACCACCCCGACCCCGTCGGCCGTGATCGAGTCCTGCTTCGTCGCTGGTACTGGCGGGCCGCATTGGTCGGTACCAGGGCCTGGCCCGGCGGAACTGCAGGTGCGACCAGAAAGCTCAACACGCAGATCAGACCAGGTGATCCCAGCGGCTCGATACAGCGGCTGCTCACCGTCACCGACCCGGCCGAGATCGCTCTTCCGGACGGCCGCAGCTTCCGGACCAACAACGCGGCGACGAAGATCATGCTCTGTGGCTGGTGGGCGCTCGCCCCGCGTTCCTGGACGACCGGTGCGCCCTATGAACAGACCGATCTCGCTGCCACGCTCGACGGGAGGACCACGGCAGGCCAGGCCATCGCCCCGCTGTTCCGTCGGGGGGAAATCGACAACGCGAAGCTGTCGTGGTCGGCTAATCAGCTGTTGCTGCTCGACTCGGAACTGATCGAGCCCGAATCCGTCCTCGGTGGTCGACACCCGATGCAGAGCGATCAGCAGTGGGCTGAGACAGCGCGCTCGCACGGCATCACCGTCGATGCCGCCGAAGCCGTCGCCGGCGGCCACCACACCGAGTTTCTCGAGATCAGACAACGAACGCTGGACGACGTCGTCGCCTCGTTCCTCCGACACCAGTGCGAGCACAGATTCGAAGACACCCCGCCGCTCGCGGAATTCGATCTGGATGACGAGGGAGACAATGACGATTCGTGAGACAGCGCACGCGGTCTGGTTGCACGACCAGCGGGTCGGCACGTTGTTCCAACGCGGGGACCACACCCGGTTCGTCCTGCAGGAGGCCTACCGGGAAGATCCCGATCGCGCGGTGCTCGGGCTCGACTTCGAGCAGGACCTGACCCGTAGACATGCCGCACACCTCCGACTGCCGCCCTGGTTCTCCAACCTGCTTCCGGAGGGCAGGCTGCGCCAGTGGATCGCAGTGGACCGGCGGGTGTCAGCCGATCGGGAGATGGAACTGCTCGCCCAGGTCGGACACGATCTTCCTGGCGCCGTCCGGGTACTCGCCGACGACGAACCCCCCGATCTGTCCGAGTGGGACAAGGCGGCCCAGCAGGCACGCTCGCCCGTCACGACGCACCCTGCCTGGCGGTTCTCCCTCGCCGGGGTCGGCCTCAAGTTCTCCATGCTCGCGCAGGGCGAGCGCTTCACCCTGCCTGCTTTCGGTGAAGGTGGCGACTGGATCGTCAAACTTCCGGACGCACACCATTCACAGGTGCCCAGCAACGAGTACACGATGATGACGCTCGCCGCAGCCGTCGGCATCGACGTCCCCGACCGCAGGCTGGTACACCGCGAGGAGTTGACCGGGCTACCACCGGGAACCTGGCCGGGACGGGAGGAGTGGGCGTTCGCCGTCCGTCGCTTCGATCGAGACGAGAACCGCAGACCGGTTCATATCGAAGACCTCGCCCAGGTCCGAGGCTTCTATCCGGACGACAAGTACCACGGCGCCTACGAGACCGTCGCTGCGCTGATCTACCGAAGGCGAGACCCGGCCGCGCTCCGCGAGTTCGTCCGCAGGCTCACGTTCTGCATCCTGATCTCGAACGGCGATGCACACCTGAAGAACTGGTCGTTGATCTACCCCGACCGACGGGTGCCGACGCTCTCACCAGCGTATGACCTCGTCGCCACCGCACCGTATCGAGACCACGTCGACGAGCCGGAGAACCTGGCGTTGAAGTTCGGCCGAGGCAGGCGCTTCAGCGCCGTGAACGCCACGACCTTCGCGCGGCTCGCACACAAGCTGCATGCCCCCGACCTCGCGGACGACCTCGTGTCCGAGTCCGTGACCGTCGTGGACCGGATGCGGGAGCACTGGCCGAGGTGCGGGGAAGAGATCGCCAAGCACCCCGAACTGCACCGGCAGGTGGCGGCGAGCATCGCCGAGCACAGCATGTCCCTACTGCGCACCGGGCACTGACCTCGGCGTTCATCGCCGAGGTCTGTTCAGGCCGGTAGAGGTGGAAAGGCTGCCACGTCCCGCACCGCCAGTCGGCCGATGACCGCGCGCTCGACGAACTCCGGCCGCCGCCAACTGCTCAGGCCCGCTGCGCCCTGGCGGTGGCGTAGAGGCAGACCGCCGCGGCGGTGGCGAGGTTGAGGCTCTCCGCGCGGCCGTGGAGGGGGACGGCCAGCGTCGTGTCGGCGGACGACCGCACCTCGGACGACAGTCCATGCGCCTCGCTGCCGAACAGCCAGGCGGTGGGCGCGGCGAGATCGCCTGCCCGGTCGGCGGCGTCGAGGTCCTGATCCGCTCGACCGTCGGCGGCGACCAGTCGTAGGCCTGCGGCCCGGCAGGCTGCCAGGACCGCGTCGACGTCACGTTCCCTGGCCACCGGGAGGTGGAACAGACTGCCGGTGGTGGCCCGGACGCACTTGCCGTTGTGCGGGTCGACGGCCGATCCCGCGAAGATCACCGCGTCGGCGCCCGCCGCATCGGCCACGCGCAGCACCGTTCCGGCGTTGCCCGGATCGGCGATCTCGACCAGCACCGCGACCAGCCTCGGACTGCCTGTCAGCGCGGTCGCCAACGGCACGTCGACGAGCCCGCAGACCGCGACGAGGCCCTGTGGGGTGACGGTCTCGGAGAGCCCGGCGGCGGCCTTCTCGGTGATCAGGCTGGTAGGGATGCCTGCGACGCCTGCTCGCTGCCACGCCTCGACGTGCCGCTGCGCGGCCTCCGGGGTGGCGAACAGCTCGAACACCCGGCCCACGCCGCGCTCGGCCCAGTCGAGCGCCTCTCGCACGGCCTGGGCACCCTCGGCGAGGAACCTGCCTGCGCGCTCCCGGCCGGTCCTCGTCGTCAGTCGGCGCGCGGCAGCGACCCGAGGGGTCCGCTCCGTGAAGGGAGCCGGAACCGCCTCGGGTCGAGCGGTGCGCGGGTCCGCACTCAGGCCAGGCTCTCCTGATCCTCGGCGGGCAGCGCCGCCTTGGCGGCCTCGGCGAGCACCGCGAACGTCTCGGGGTCGTTCACCGCGAGCTCGGCGAGGATCTTGCGGTCGACCTCGATCTCGGCGAGCCGCAGGCCCTGGATCAGCCTGCTGTAGCTGATGCCGTTGATCCGGGCGGCAGCGTTGATCCGGGTGATCCACAGCTTGCGGAAGTCACCCTTGCGCGCGCGGCGGTCCCGGTAGGCGTAGGTGAGCGAGTGGAGCATCTGCTCCTTGGCCTTGCGGTACAGCCGGGAGCGCTGCCCCCGGTAGCCGCTGGCCTGCTCGAGGATCGCACGGCGCTTCTTGTGGGCGTTCACAGCTCGCTTGACGCGTGCCACGGTTCCGTCCTGTCAATCTCTAGGGGCGAGTGGTGCTGGTGCCCCGGTGGCTAGTAAAGGTGACGGCTCGCGGACTGCGGCGTGAGATCGTTCCGACCTCGCGTTCGCCGTCCCGCCGCGGGCTTCAGCGTCCGAGCATCCGCTTGATGCGGGGCGCGTCGTTGGGCGACACCTCGACGGTGCCCTCCAGACGGCGGGCGAGCCTGCTCTCCTTGCGCTCCAGGTAGTGCCGGTGACCGCACCGCTCACGGCGGATCTTGCCGGTGCCGGTCACCCGGAACCGCTTGGAGGCGCCGCTGTGCGTCTTCTGCTTCGGCATGTCCTGTCCTTGTCTCTTCTTCGTCTTGTTCGCCGCCGTGATCGACGGCCGGCTGTCACACGGCGTGGGCGGGCCGTTCGCCGACGGCCCGTCCCACGGCCACATGAACCGACTACTGGCCGCCCTCGGCGACGGTCTCGTCGGCATCGGCATCGGCGCCGTCGCCGGACCTGCCCCTCGGCGGCTGCTTCTTGTGCGGGGCAAGCACCATGATCATGTTTCGACCGTCCTGCTTCGGCGTCGCCTCGATGAAGCCCAGCTCGGCCACGTCCTCGGCCAGTCGCTGGAGCAGGCGGTAGCCCAGCTCCGGGCGGGACTGCTCACGACCACGGAACATGATGGTCACCTTGACCTTGTTCCCGTGCTCGAGGAAGCGGACCACGTGGCCACGCTTGGTCGCGTAGTCATGCGAGTCGATCTTCGGCCGGAGCTTCTGTTCCTTGATGACCGTGAGCTGCTGGTTACGGCGGGACTCGCGAGCCTTCTGCGCGCTCTCGTACTTGAACTTGCCGTAGTCCATGAGCTTGCAGACCGGCGGCCGGGCCTGCGGTGCGACCTCGACGAGGTCCAGATCCGCTTCCTGGGCGAGTCGGAGCGCGTCCTCGATGCGGACGATCCCCACCTGCTCGCCGTTGGGTCCGACGAGCCGGACCTCCGGTACGCGGATACGGTCGTTGATGCGCGTCTCGGCGCTGATGGGGCCTCCTAGGTTCGTGACGTTCAGACTTGCGCCACGGCAGGCGGAGCACCCTTCGGATGACGAAGGCCCCGCCGCCGGTAAAGGCGATCGGGGCCCGTATCCGACCGATCCGTACGACGAAGTCGTCGCACGCTGTCCGTTCGGTTCGACGTCTGCACGACGAACCACGACAGACCGACACCGATCTGGTCGGCATCGGGACCGGACCCGGCCGCCTGAGGCGGCGACTCGGGTGGGAGCGGGGCTCCACTTGCCGCCCCCGCTGACGCGAAGGCTGGTCGCTCGTGGAAGGGTACCAGCCGTGGATGAGCGGCGACCAGTGGACGGGCAGGACCAGGCCTCGGCGGCAGTGGAGACGGACGAGGTTCGGGAACTCGCCGAGGTGCCCAGCGTCGAGGTGATCAGCCGCGCGGCTGTCATGTTGATGTCGGCGGCGGCGGAGCGACTCGGCCTGGCCGAGGCCGACCCGACGACGAGCCCGCACCGTGATCTGGACGAGGCGCGACGCCTGATCACCGCGCTGGCGGGACTGGTCACCTCCTCCGTCGAGTACCTCGGCCCGCACGCCGGACCGCTGCGCGACGGCCTTCAGACGCTGCAACGCGCCTTCCGCGAGGGTTCGCTCCACCCCGACGCCCCTGGTCAGGGCCCCGGCGAGAAGTACACCGGCCCCGTCCACTGAGCTGTCGTCCCCGACGGGCCTGCGAGCCGAGGGGCAGGCTCGGGCGGCGGATCGCCGACGGGCGACGACCGCGCCGTCTGGAATCCGCAGGCGCGACCGCGTGTTCTCCCTGATCCGCGACGTCGACCGGCGAGATCGTCAGGCACCGTCATTACCCTCCGTCGCGTGCCGACGACCGACCCCCTGCCCGACGCGAGACTCCGGCCGCTCCGGGTCACGCTGCTGACCTGGGCAGCGACAGCAGGTGTGCTGCTGCTCGCCTCGGCGGCCCTAGCCGCTGTCACTGCCCCTGCCGCCGTACTTCGGCCTCGGCCTGCTCCAGCACGGGCTGGACACCGCCGGGCTGGCCCTGGTGCTGGCGGGCACGGCAGGCCTGGTCGCGACGGCGCTGTTCCGCTCCGGGGCCGATGCGCTGCTCGTCGGCGCCCTCGCCGTCCTGCCCGCCCCGTTGGCCGCCGATCCCGGCCACGTCCTGTTCGCCGAGGAGCCCGGCGGGGCGCTGATCTCCTCGGCCTCGTTCCTGGTGGCCTTCGGGGCCTGCCTCGTGTTCGGCGCGGCGCTGCGGTCGGCGTGGTCGCCGATCCTGGACGATGCGTCGTGGCGGGGCGCGATCCTGCCGGTGATCGCGTTGGCCGCGACCACGCTGGGCGGGACGTCCTCGTGGGTCCCGGCCGAGACGCCCCTGGTCTCGCTCGGGGTGGCGGCATCCGCCCTCGGCTGCGCGGCGTGGGCCCGGCACTCGACGCGGCGCTCGGCGGCTGGGGCGACCACCGAGGCGCCTGCGGCTGTGTCGACCGGGGCGGAGACAAGCACCGACCAGGCGGCGTCGACCGGAATCGACGCACCGGACACGACGGCGACAGCCGACGCCGAGGCAGAACCTCGACCGGAGCGTCTCGGGCGCGCCGAGCCCGCCCGCTCCCCCAGGCCTGGCGCCCGGTTCGCGGTCTGGTCGCCGCTGCTGGCCCTCGTGTCGATCGGGACGCTGACGGCACCGCCGAGCCCGCCCGCCTGGGGGTACCTCCTGGTGGCGGCGGGCGCGGCGACGGCGGCCGCCGTCTGGCGGCCCGGCTCCGGGCTTCGCACCGGATTCCTCGCGGCGGCGCTCCTGATGATGATCGGTTCGGCCGGGCTGCTGCACGCAGGCCGGGCTTCGGCCGAGACGGGCTGGGCGCTGCCCGACGACTGGCCGTTGGTCCTGGCGGGCATGACGCTGCTCGCGCTCGCTGCGCCGGTGGTCGCGCGCGCCGAGGCTCGGCGCCGGGTGCGTCCCGTCGACGGGACGCCGGTGGTCTTCTGCCTCGGCGTCGCCGCCGCTGCGATCGTCGCCGCGATCTCGGCGGCCGCGCAGGCGCAGAACGTGGAGGCGATGCCGGGAGTCGAGCTGAGCCGCGCCTACGCCACGCCGCTGGACACGGTGTTCCCCGGTGACCACGAGCTCGTGGCGACGATCTCGGGGCCTCCGCCCACCGTGTCGATCGGGCTGCTCCTGCTCGGCGGTGCGGCGGTGATCGCGCTGTCGTGGCCGCGACGCCGAGCATGAGTCGGGCTCGCGTGCTGCCGCCCGCGGGCAGTCACAGCCGACGGTGCGATCTCACCGGGCCGAGTCGGGAACCCGACCCGGTGAGACGCCGATCAGAGCACCTGGGCCAGGAAGCGGCCGGTGTGGCTGGCCTCGTCGGCCCGCACCTGTTCCGGCGTTCCCTCGGCGACCACGGTGCCGCCGCCGGAGCCGCCCTCCGGCCCCATGTCGACCACCCAGTCCGACGTCTTGATGACGTCGAGGTTGTGCTCGATCACGATCACCGTGTTGCCCTTGGCGACCAGTCCGTTGATCACGCCGAGCAGCTTGCGGATGTCCTCGAAGTGCAGGCCGGTGGTCGGCTCGTCGAGCACGTAGACGGTGCGTCCGGTCGACCGCTTCTGGAGTTCGGTGGCCAGCTTGACCCGCTGTGCCTCGCCGCCGGAGAGCGTCGGGGCAGGCTGGCCGAGCCGCACGTAGCCGAGGCCGACGTCCACCAGCGTCTTGAGATGCCGGTGGATCGCGGTGATCGGCTCGAAGAACGTCGCCGCCTCCTCGATCGGCATGTCCAGCACGTCGGCGATCGTCTTGCCCTTGTAGTGGACCTCCAGCGTCTCCCGGTTGTACCGGGCGCCTCGGCAGACCTCGCAGGGCACGTAGACGTCGGGCAGGAAGTTCATCTCGATCTTGATCGTGCCGTCGCCCGCACACGCCTCGCAGCGGCCGCCCTTGATGTTGAACGAGAACCGGCCCGGCTGGTAGCCGCGCACCTTCGCCTCGGTCGTCGCGGCGAACAGCTTCCTGACGTGATCGAAGACCCCGGTGTAGGTCGCGGCGTTCGAGCGCGGCGTGCGTCCGATGGGCGACTGGTCGACCTGCACCAGCTTGTCGACGTTGTCGAGTCCGGTCACCCGCGTGTGCCTGCCCGGCACCTGGCGCGCCCCGTTGAGCTTGTTGGCCAGCACCCGCGCCAGGATGTCGTTGACCAGCGTCGACTTGCCCGAGCCCGACACGCCCGTGACGGAGACCAGACACCCGAGCGGGAAGGACACGTCGATGCCGCGCAGGTTGTGCTCGCGCGCGCCGACGACGGTGAGCCGTCGCCTGCGATCGATCGCCCGCCGCTTGTCCGGCACCGGGATGGCCCGACGACCGGCCAGGTACGCGCCAGTCAGTGACTCCTCGTTGGCCAGCAGCTCCTGGTAAGAGCCGCTGTGCACGACCTTCCCGCCGTGCTCCCCCGCGCCGGGGCCGATGTCGACCACCCAGTCCGCGGCGCGAATGGTGTCCTCGTCGTGCTCCACGACGATCAGCGTGTTGCCCAGGTCGCGAAGCCTGCTCAGCGTCTCGATCAACCGGTGGTTGTCCCGCTGATGCAGGCCGATGGACGGTTCGTCCAGCACGTACAGCACGCCGACCAGCCCGGAGCCGATCTGGGTGGCCAGCCTGATCCGCTGGGCCTCGCCGCCGGAGAGCGTGCCCGCCGCCCGGTCCAGGGACAGGTAGTCCAGGCCCACGTCGAGCAGGAAGCCCAGTCGGGCGGCGACCTCCTTGAGAACGCGGCCCGCGATCATCTCCTCGCGTTCGCCCAGGGCGAGTCCTTCGAGGAAGCGGGCGCACTCCACGACGCTCATCGCGCAGACCTCGGCGATCGACTTGTCGCCCTGGTCACGGTGCGCCAGCGTCACGGCCAGGATCTCCGGCTTGAGCCGCGTGCCCCGGCAGGCCGGGCAGGGCACCTCCCGCATGTAGCCCTCGTACTTGTCCCGCATGAACTCGGACTCGGTCTGCTCCTGCCTGCGCTCCAGGAAGGGGATGACGCCCTCGAACGCGGCGTAGTACGACCGCTCCCGTCCGTAGCGGTTGCTGTAGCGGACGTGTACCTGCTCGTCGATGCCGTGCAGCACGGCCTTCTGCACGCGGGCGGGCAGGCCGCGCCACGGCAGGTCCATGCGGAAGCCGACCTTCTCCGACAGCGACTCCAGCAGCCGGGTGAAGTAGTCCGCGGTCTGGCCGGAGGCCCATGGCGCGATGGCGCCCTCGGCGAGCGACAGCTCGTCGTCCGGCACCACCAGCTCGGGGTCGACCTCCTTGCGCACCCCGAGTCCGGTGCACTCGGGGCAGGCGCCGTAGGGCGAGTTGAACGAGAAGGAACGGGGTTCGAGATCGTCCACGGCCAGCGAGTGGCCGTTGGGGCAGGCCATCCGTTCGGAGAACCGGCGCTCCCGACCGGCGTCGTGCTCGGGGAGGTCGACGAAGTCGAGCACGACGAGCCCGTCGGCCAGCCGCAGTGCCGTCTCGACCGAGTCCGTCAGCCGCTGCTTCGCCGAGGCCTTCACGGCGAGCCGGTCGATCACGACCTCGATGTCGTGCTTCTCCTGCTTCTTCAGCTTGGGCGGGTCGGTGAGCGGGTGCACCGCGCCGTCGACCCGCACTCGCGAGTAGCCCTGGGTGGGCAGCTCGGCGAAGAGGTCGACGTACTCACCCTTGCGCCCACGCACGACGGGGGCGAGCACCTGGAACCGGGTGCCCTCCGGCAGGTCGAGGACCTGGTCGACGATCTGCTGCGGGGTCTGCCTGCTGATCGCGTGGCCGCACGTCGGGCAGTGCGGCTTGCCTGCACGTGCGTAGAGCAGCCGGAGATAGTCGTAGACCTCGGTGATGGTGCCGACCGTGGAACGGGGGTTGCGGTTGGTCGACTTCTGGTCGATCGACACCGCGGGCGAGAGGCCCTCGATGAAGTCGACGTCGGGCTTGTCCATCTGCCCGAGGAACTGCCGCGCGTAGGCGGACAGCGACTCCACGTAACGACGCTGACCCTCCGCGAAGATGGTGTCGAAGGCGAGACTCGACTTCCCGGAGCCGGACAGTCCGGTGAACACGACGAGGCTGTCCCTGGGCAGGTCCAGGTCGACACCGCGGAGGTTGTGTTCGCGAGCGCCGCGAACGACGAGGCGGTCTGACACTGTGGTCCCTTCAACTGATCACGTGCCCGAGCGAGATGTCACCGGCCCGAGTCGGTCGAGATTTTCTGTGCGACAGGGTTGCGCACCCGCCGCAGACCTGGGGCATCGCGCTCGGCGAGTCGTACACCCGAGCGGGCGCAGGTCAGCCTCCATGCTAGGTCTGAGCACTGACAGGAACCGGTCTTCGTGACTGCGCGCAGAGGGGCAACCCGCCGTTGGAGTGCCTAGCCTCACATCAGCGACATAGATTGCGACCCTCTGTAATTGAGACGACTCGAAGTAGTGGGCAAGTCCCCGATCGGGTGCTTCCTACGTCAGTCGAATCAGGCATACGCTGGAGGTGCAAGGCACGTCCCCTGAAGTCGGGGAGAGAAGCAGTCATGGCAGAGATCCACCTTTCACATCCACAGCCTCTCGAGGAGAGCCTCGTGGCACCCAGGACGAGCGTCGGCGGCGCGGCAGCAAGCGCCGCGCAAGGCCTGCGCGCCCTGGAGGTCGCCAACCGGGCGTTGTTGGAGGTGGTGGAGAGACTGGATGACACGGTGGTGTCCGGGCCCAGTCTGTTGCCGAACTGGTCCAGGGCACACGTGCTCACCCATCTGGCACGGAACGCAGACGGCCTGGTCAACCTGCTCACCTGGGCTCGCACCGACGTCGAGCATCCGATGTATCAGAGCGCGGCCGATCGCAACGCCGACATCGAGGAGGGCGTCGACCGACCCGCGCGGCTCCTCGTCGAGGACGTCCGCGCGGCGACGGAACGCTTCGACGCGGCGGCGGCGGGCCTGGACGACAGTGCCTGGGCCGCCCAGGTCGTCGGACGCGGCAGGACGTTCCAGGCCGACGAGATCCCCTGGATTCGGCAGCGCGAGGTCTGGATCCACCTGGTCGACCTCGACGTGGGCCCGAGCATCGAGGACATTCCCGACGACCAGATCGAGCTGATGCTCGTCGACGTCATCACCCGGTATCGGGCCAGGGACGACGCGCCCCGCTTCGGCCTGCTGGTCGAGTTGTCGGACGGCACCGAGCGCACCTTCTTCATCGGCTCGGCCACCGACGACGGCCCGCCCGCCGTGCGTGGGAAGGCGAAGGCCGTGCTCGGGTGGCTCATCGGCCGCCAGGACGGCGCCGACCTGCTCGGCACGCTGCCGGTACTGCCGGAATGGGACTGACCAGGCAGGACCCGTGAACCGGCGCGGCCAGGCCCACCCCCCCGTCGAGCCGGTGTCACGCGAGGGTCTGCGGTGAGTCGGTCCTCGTCGGCCGGTGACACGTTCGGCCAGCTGCCTCAGGCAGCCCGTTCCGTCCGGCGAACACCGTGGTTCTAGGCTCGTGGGGTGGACGTGTCGCAGCAGTACACCGGTCATGTCGAGCCCGGCGGCCCGGCCGCGCGCCGTGAGCTGGCAGAACTGAGCATCACGAAGGTGTCGGTCGGTCCGATGGACAACAACGCCTATGTCCTGCACTGTCCGCGCAGCGGCGACGCCGTGCTGATCGACGCGGCTGCGGACCCGGAGCGGTTGTCGGACCTCCTCGGCCACGATGACAGCAGGCCTCGCCTGCGCACCATCGTCACGACGCACAGCCATCCCGACCACTGGCAGGCCCTCGGAGCGGTGGCCGGGGCCTACGGGACGAACCTCGCGGCGCACCCGGCCGACGCCGAGGCGCTGCCGGTGCCCCTGGACTTCCTGCTGGAACACGGTCACACGCTGGAGGTCGGGCAGTCCGAACTCGAGGTGATCCATCTGCGCGGCCACACCCCCGGCTCGATCGCCCTGCTGTACCGGGACCCGCAGGGCTCGCCGCACCTGTTCACCGGCGACTCGCTGTTTCCGGGCGGGCCGGGGAAGACGGGCTCGCCTGCGGACTTCGCCTCGTTGATGGACGACTTGGAGCAGCGGGTCTTCGCCGTTCTGCCGGACGACACCCGGGTGTACCCCGGCCACGGCGACGACACCACGTTGGGCGCGGAGCGTCCGCACCTGGCCGAGTGGCGGGCGCGGGGCTGGTAAACCGCAGGCGGCCTGCTGCGCAGAAGTCGCGAGCCTGCCCGGCGCAGGCTGTTTCGACGACGTGCCCGCCCGACGAACGCGCCGTCGGACGGGCCGGAACGTGTTTCTCGCCGATCAGCCGTCCAGCGGGTTCGCCAGGGCTGCGGCCTCCTCGGGGCCGTACTGCTGCACGAGCATGTCCTCGACGAACTGTTCGACGGGGATGTCCTGCTGCTCGGCCATCATGGTGAAGGTCTCATCGGCGATCTCGACGATCGGTCCGATGTCGACCTTCCACACCTCGTCCTCACGCAGGAACTGGAAGCGATAGGGGATCTCCTCCCCGTCGCTGAACACCTCGGCCGAGGCCGTGTCGCCGTCGACCTCGATGGAGCCCAGCTCGGCACTGTCGATCGCCTGTTCACCGATGAGCCCTCGCACGAAGGCCTCCGTCAGGAGTTCGGTCACCGATCCGCTCCGCAGCAGCTCCGGGTCGACCTCCGCGCGGAACACGTAGACCGTGATCTGCGTCGTCGGGCTCAGGCCGTGAAGCTCGTCGGCGGTCGCGCTCAGGGCGAGATGACGCGCCTCGTCATAGAACCTGTGCACCGGACTGGCCAGGACGGCTGTCGCCCGCTCGCCGTCTCGGGCGAGGGCCGCCTCGGTGTAGATGTCGAACGCCTCCTGAACGTCCGCCGTCGCACCGTCTCGGACCTGTACGGCAGTCGGAGCCGACGGGGCGGTCGAGGCGGGGCCCGCGGCGACGTCGCCGGACGACACGCCCCCGCCACATCCACTGAGCGTGAGAAGAAACAGGGGGACACAGAGGCCGAGCAGGCCACGACTGGACTTGGTCACCAACGAAGAGTAGCCATCCGCCTGCTCCGCGTGACGATGTGTCGGTCCTTGTGCCACGCCGGGCCGGTCTGCGACCCGCCGCAGACCGGACGGGAGCACGGCGGGCGGACGCGGCGTGATCGCCTGTCGGTGCCGACGCCGGTGCCGGAAGTGTGAACAGTGTCGGACCGGCGGGCCGCGCCTGCTGCGTCACGCCCGCGTCGTCGTCTCGTTATCTCCTGCGGACCGGAACCGGCGGACGTGGTGAGGAGCGGAATGGCGCGCAGGATCGGTGGAGCAGGCGGCGGCTCGGACAAGGGCGACCGCAAGAGCAACGTGGTGGCCGCCGCGTGTGTGCTGGCGCTGGGCACGGCGGTCGCGGGCGGGACGACGCTCGGCGGCGGGGCCGTGCTGAGCGGCTCCGGCACACTGGGCGGCTCGGGCATCGCGAGCGGCTCCGGCTCGGTGAGCGGTTCGTCGTTCAGTCAGTCCTTGCGCACCCGGACCAATCAGGCCAGGACCTCCGCCCGTAAGGGCGACGCCGACACCGCATGGAAGCGGCTGGGCCTGCGCTCGACCAAGAAGACGATCCGGCGTGACCCGGAGTGCGTCGGCGCATCGTTCGGTCAGGTGCGAACGTTCTTCTTGCACACGCCGTGTCGCTCGCTGGACCGCGTGCTGTTCACCCTCGCCGCCGACGGCGGCACAGTCCTGGTCTCGGTCGCCTGGGTCGACCTCCCCAGCAGGCAGAGCACGCGAGAGTTCGTCGACCTCATCGACGTCCACGGCTCCGGCGACATCCGGCCGCTGGGCGCGGGTCTGCTCGGCATGGCCGACGTCACCTTCACCGCCGACAACTATCGGTCCCGATCTCTTGGCACGACGGTGACCATCGCCGAGACCGAGCCGGCGAGCGGACGGGTCGACGCGGCGGTCCTGCAGGCGGCGGCCGACGTCGCCTCGGAGCTGCCTCGGCCCTGACGGCGTGTCAGCTCGGTCGCCGAGGGCGGAGCCGGCACGGCAGGCCTGCTGATCGGCTGCGGAACTCGCCCGACTCCGAAGCACGGCAGAGCGGGCGGCGTGGCCGAATTCGCCGTTGTACGACACGGATCGGCACGGCCGTCGGTATCGTTCCCGAGTGCCGACTGAGAAGCCCGAGCAGGTCGTGGAGGTCTACACCGACGGGGCGTGCAGCCCGAATCCCGGTCCGGGAGGCTGGGGAGCCGTGCTGCGGTACGGCAGACACGAGCGAGAGCTGTACGGCAGCGAGTCCACGGTGACGACCAACAACCGGATGGAGCTGACCGCGCCCATCCGGGCGTTGGAGAGCCTGACCCGCCCGGCAGTGGTGCGGCTGTACACCGACAGCACCTACGTGAAGAACGGCGTCACCCAGTGGATGCCCCGCTGGAAGAGCAACGGGTGGCAGACCAGCGCGCGCGAACCGGTGAAGAACGCCGATCTCTGGAGGCTGCTGGACGCGGCGGCCGCCGCGCATCGCGTCGAGTGGCATTGGGTGAAGGGACACGCAGGACATCCCGACAACGAACGCGCCGATCGACTCGCCGTCCAAGGCGTGCGGGAGGCCCGCGGCCCCGAGGTCGAGCTTTCGGCCGTCGTCGCGAAACCCGCTGGGTCCCGGCCGAGATCGCCCCGGCCCGCCGCAGGCGAGACGCGACCGCGCTGTCAGGCGATCACGCGGGGCGGTACGAACTGCCCGACGGTCGCCCGCCCGTCCGGCCTGTGTCACGTGCACGATCCCGCCGTGCAGTGCGGGGCGGTCCTCACGAGCGGAAAGCCCTGCGCCGTGGCGACCGGCGGCGGCCGGTGCGAGCGTCATGCCGTGGGCGAGGAGTCGACGCCGGGGCTGTTCTGACGGTCCGGCTGTCCGGACGGCACGTCGGTTCGCCATCGGGCCGGCCCGCACTCAGTCTCGCGGCCTCGACCGTCTCGTCGCCGCAGGCGGAACCGGCGCACCGGACACGGGCCTACGACGGAGGAGGCGGGCGCACCGGCTTCTCCTCGTCGGCGGCCCGCCGACGGCGTCCAGACTCGTCGGCACCCTGTCGCAGAATGGGCGGATGGCAGCGTCACACCGGATCTCGACTCCCGCTCAGGTGCAGCAGCGTTGGCAGGCGCGGCAGGCGCCGGACGGCGACTTCATCGTGTTCGCCGACGGCAGTCTGTCGGCCATGGAGTTCGAGCGGTTCGTCGAACCGGTCCGATTCCGGTGGTGGGAGACCCTCCGGGCCGAGGCGTGGACGCCGATGGACTGGCTCGAGGTGGACGACGTGCTGGCCTCCTGCACTCACGGCCGCCGACGCGCGTCGGCCGGCGAGTCGGCGGCACACGGCAGCGTCGGCTGGGTCGCCCTGACCAGTGCCGACGGCAGAGACACCCTGGAGTGGCTCGCGGTGTCGCGCTACTCCGACCCGTTCTCGTCCGTCACCCTGGACGACCGTGTTCTCAGTGCCACCAGCACCTCGGGCCAGGTCTGGCGCTTCCCCTGCGACGCCCCGGCCGACGTGACCATCAGCGACGGGTCCGGTTGATCCCAGCGTGGCAAGACGTCGGAGTCGACCGACCGGGGCGGGCACGCATCGAGGTCGACGACGTCGAGCGGCAGGCCAGGAGTGCAGGCCGGGAAGTGTGTTCGGCGAATTCTCGTGCTGTGTCCAGTTCTGGACAGTGCCGAGGTCGTGCGCCGGGGAACATCGAGTCACCAGATCGATGCGAAAGGGCGATTCGTGACCAGTCAGCACACCGACGAGGCTTCTGCTCCGGGAACGTACCTCGGCGTGATGGTGATCGACACCCATCGAATCAGCGCACCCGACGATGTCGGACAAGACAGGCTGACGACCCTGATCCCGGAGATCGTGTCGAGTGCGGCACGACGAGGCGGCGTGGAACGTCTCCTGCTCAACCCGCCGGTCGGGACTCCCAGCGGTGAAGGACTCCTCTTCGGATTCGACGCGGAGCTGCTTCCGCTGGCCGTCGACCGCCTCATGGACGCACTGCAGGGTGAGCTGCGGACCAGGGCTCGTGACCTGCGGGCCGACGGGATCACCCTTCGGATGCGGGCAAGCCTGCACCTGGGGCCGGTGCCGTCGTTCACTTCGCTGTTCGTCGACTCGCCCACCGGAAGGGTCGTGATCGACAGTCACCGCATGGTCGGGGCAGCGGAGGTACGGGCATTGCTGGAGCGCTCCGATCCACAGGCGACGTTCCTGGCGACCGTCGTCTCCGATGCCGTGATGGCGGACGTCATCCAGGCGGGCCACACCGTCCGTCGGCCCTCGGAGTTCGTTCGAACCGCGCTCAGCGTGGCGGCCGAGGACTTCCCGTGCATCGGACATCTCCGGGTGCCGGTGCCCTCCGGTGAGCTGCTCACCGCCGGACTGCTCACCCCGCGGCAGCAGGCGTCCGACGCCGAGAGGCCCGCTCCGATCTCGACACCGGGCCTGGGTGCAGCCGACGCTCGGTCGGGGACAGGCTGGACGAGCAATACGACCACGACGAACGGCGGACACCAGCGATTGATCGCGCAGAGCCGGGACGTGGGACACATCGAGGACCACTCCACCGCCGTCGAGGCAGGCCTGTCCGAGGTGGCGGTCAGCGGGAACAACAACAACATCGCGGGACGCGATCTGGACCAGTCGACCGGCAGGCAGGACTTCTCCGGGACGTTCGACGTCGGCGGGGACGGAAGTTTCGGCAGCCACAGCGGGCGCCGGTTCGGCATCCCCGACCAGACCGAGCGGGACTCGTGACCGGCGCCGAGGGGCGCCCCGAGGACGACGTCGACTTTTTCGGGATGCTCGACACCGCGACGAAGGGAACAGACCTCGGTGCCGAGGGCGTCGGCGGACTCGGCCGGGTTCTCGCCGAGGAGCCAGCCGACGGCCGTGCCGACGCACTCGGCGACGACCCGGCAGAGCGTGCGCCGAGCCAGGCGCCGAATCCGGCGGTGGAGCCGTCTGCGGAACCGCTCGCACCAGCTCGAACCTCACCGGTCGCCGAGTCGATGCACCCGCCTCGCCATACCGAGTCCGTCACCGGGATCGCTGGGGACGAGAACTCCGTGGCAGGCAGGGATATCGACCAGTCCCACACGACCATCTTTCAGAACTATCACCAGGTCTTCTCCGCACAGCCCGGCGAACAGGCGGCCGAGATCGCCCGTCCGCGCAATCGGGCCAGGAGCGGGCAGTGGGACTCCGATGCGCTGTCCGCACTGGCCGGACGCTTCGTGACTCCGGCTGGGCTGCTCGACGCGTCGGGAGAGCGGTCCGCGCTCCAGATCCTCACCCACTGGCACCTGGTTCTGATCACCGCAGAGGCGAAGACCGGCGGCCAGTTCACGGCAGCGCTCCGGCTGGCACAGGAACTCCGGCGGGTCGAAGACCCCTCGCTCATCGTCCGCCAGGAGGTCCTCGATCTCGATTTCCGCCTCGATGCGGGTCTGATCCTCGACGTCGACACCCCTGCGGTCGTCATCCTCGACCTGCGCGAGGCGTCCGGCCCGGACGTCATCGAGGTCAGGAACCACCTCGTCGAGTTCGGCCACCACCTGACAGCGCATCACAGCTATCTCGTCGTCATCCTGCCCGTCGCCCAGCGACGCCGCTTCGACGAGCGGTTCCCCGGCAGGTTGCACACCCTTTCTCGACCGCCGGGTGAGGAGGTCTTCGCCCGCCACGTGGAACTGGTGGAGGACCCGCAGCACCTGTTGGACGAGTCCGGACTCCTCGCCCGCGTCGCCGAGGCATGGCCGCCGGAGGCGAAGGAACTCGCCGACGCGGTGTCCGAGGCGCGCAGGGCGGGCATCGAATCGGCGAAGGAGATCGCCGAGCGAATCGCCGATCCGACCGACGTGCTCGCCGAGGAACTCCGTGCGGAGATCACCCGGCATCAGGCGCAGGAGGACGAGGAGGCCATCGGCCTGCTCCTGGCCTGTGGCCTGTTCGAGGGCGCCCCCGCAGACCGCATCCTCGCCGCCTCGGATCTGGTGCTGGGCATGTCGAAGACTCAGGTCCGCCACCCTGATCCGCTGCTCCGGCCGGGCGTGACGACGACGTTGAAACGGCTCAGTCCCGGTCTGTTCAACGTGCGCCGACGGACGTTCACGCTGCCGGATCTCGGCTCTTCGGTGCTCACGTACTTCTGGAACGAGCATCCGGCGCTGCGGCGGACGATCCGAGAATGGTTGAAAGCACTCCCCTTCACGATCGACGACCTCGGACAAGCCGAACTGGAACGCCTCGCCGACCGCGCGGCAGACCTCGCGGCGGAGGCGGGGGTCGAGGTGATCACCGAGCTGGCCCAGGACTGGGCGACAGGCAGGCGGAACCGCGACGTCCCGTCGACGGCGATCCCCAACAGTCGACAGGACCAGACGCGTCGGTCCGTCGCGGTACGCCTGCTGACCAGGACGGCGGTCGATCCGATCCTCGGCAGGGCGGTTCGCGAGAAGCTCTGGGAGTGGTCCAGGACATCGTCTCCCGACCTTCAACTCCTGGTGGCGATCGTCTGCGGCGAGATCGGCCCGGACTTCCCCCGGGTGGCGCTGACCCGGATCAAACACCTCGCGACCGCGACGGAACCACTGGTAAGAGAGAACGCGTCGGCCGCGATGGTCCGGGTCGGCCGTGAGTCGGGATTCGCGACCTTCCTGCGCTATGTCGAGGGCTGGCTCGACCGACCGGACGCCGATCGCATGGAACTACTGGCCTCGAGCATCGAGCGACTGCTCGATGCCGAGCCCCGCAACGTCACCGGCGAGGGCGTACGTGAGTTCTGGAGTCGGGCACTGGACGCGATGCCGATGCACGAGATTCGCCGGGTGGTCGGCGCCTGGCTGCGTCATGGCGCACGTTCGGCCTCACCGTCGGTTCGAGGCGACTCGGTGGAGACACTCGTCGCCGCGACCGAGGGACGTCCACAGCGGATGGCCCGCCTTCAATGGGCCAGCCGGGTGGCTGCCATCCCCCTCGATCCGGCCTTCGTCGAGGACGACCCGGTGAACGCGCTGGTCCAGCTGGTCTGGACCCGGCTGGACGAGATCGATCCCGGACAGATCTGACCGGCCCCGCACCACGACCTGTCGAACGACCAGGATGGCGGAGAGAATCATGCGGCTGCGAAGTCGGCATCCCCGGAGCGCACTCGTCGGGGGCACCAGCCCGGATCATCGCGTGGGGACGACACTGCGGCGGCTCTTCGACGCCCACCAGCGCGGGGACCTCAGCGCCCGCCTGGACGCCCTGGCAGTAGCCCAGGCCTGACGGAGTTCGTCGGCGACGTCCCAGACGTCGCCGACGAACCGGCCTCGTCAGTTCCAGATCGCGTCGGCCCATTCCGGATGGTCGATGAACGGGTTTCGATTGCCCTGGAAGTCGTCGTAGACGACCTGGTTGCGACGCTCCTCGAAGGCGTCCGGCGGGTCCTCGGCGTTCCAGTCGAGCAGCACCGACTGGCGGCCCATGTAGGGGTTGGAGCCGTTGGACACGGTGTCGTTGAGCTCAAGGTCGGCGAAGCCGTCGCCGCCCTCGTAGCGCACGGCCATGTAGAAGATCATCCGAGCGACGTCGCCCTTGACGTCGTCGCGCGGCTCCCAGGAGTCGCCGTCGGTGAGGTTGCCCGGCGCACCCGGCACCGGCGAGCCGCCGTTGTCGAAGTCCTTGTTGCCCCGCGCGGAGTTGACCTGCACGTCGGTGGGGCGCAGGTGGTGGATGTCGGTGCCGGGGCCGGGCGCCGTGCCGATGTCGCCGTGGGACTGGGCCCAGACGTGCTCGCGGTTCCACTGGCCCACGCTGCCGCCGTTGGAGTTCTTGCTCTGCGAACGTCCGCTGTAGAACAGGATCACGTTGTTCGAGTTCGCCGGGTCCTCGTCGGTGGCCTTGAGCGCATCCCAGACCTGACTGTAGGACAGCCTCGTGCTGGTGCTGATGATCTCGTGCAGCTCGTCCTTCAAGGCATCCCCGCTCAGGCCGAGCGCGGTGCGGTAGTACGTCTCGTCGTAGTCGCCGGGGTCCGTGGGCGGTTCGGTGGGCGGCTCGGTCGGGGGCTCAGTCGGGGGTTGGGTGTCACCCGCAGGCGAGAATGCGGTCGGAGAGGTGAGACCGGCGTGTGAGAAGTAGCTGCGCAGCGGGCCCGTGACGTCGAGAGTCGTCCCGAGCAGGTCAGGGTTGGTGCGCAGGCCGTAGTCCGCCCGGAAGGACGCGGTGATCTGCACGTACAGCATCTCGGCCGGGTCGGTCTCGGTGGCCGAGTCGGCGAGGGCGAGCGCGTAGTCGGAGGGGAAGCCCGATCGGACCACGGTCGTGGTCGCCGTCGGCTGCCCCACCACGTGACCGCGCACGGTGCCGGTGCCGCCCTGCTGCGAGATCGCCTCGGCGACGGTGAGCTGGTCGGCGGCGAACGCGGCGGTCGGCACCTGGAATGCCACCACCGCAGCCGCGACGCCGACCAGCGCGGCTAAGGACCTCCACCGACTCACACGGGTTGCTGTCACGACGATGTCCTCCCCAGGTTCGTGCGCCAGCCGATATGTGACGCAGCGTGATCACACAATGGTGATCTCGAGAAGGCTGTCAGAAAATGACCACCCGTTAGTGAAATTTGAGCGGCGGTTTGATGTCGGCGCGATGACGTCGTGCCGGGAGCGCCACCCGGGCGGGTCCACAGTCGACGCGTCGACGGCCGCCAGCGGCGACCGCCCGGAGCGCCGCGTGTGCGCGTCGTCCTGGGCGTGTCCTGTGACGCGACGGCGGCGAGCCGCAGCCCCTGCTGCACGCAGGCTGCGGACATCGTTCACCGGGTGGCGTCAAGAGTTCGACCGATCGGTTTCGACCGCTCCGACGAGATCGACCCGAGATAGACGGCAAAGCGAGCCGCATTGCCCGTGGTTCCTTCGGAGGGCGAGTTCCAGCACCCCGGCTGGAGTATTCCCAGAAGGTGCGTGAAATCCAGTACAGACAATCCGGGCGGACCGCCACGCCTCGCGCTCGCAAGTCCGCCGGGCCACCCGGATGGAGGGCTGATCGGACGATCGCAGCCCGGGAGGTCTGCAAGTGAGCATCCCCGCCGCGCCATGTCTTCGAGCTGCACATCCGGCGTGTCGTAGATCACCGGCCGAAGTGGACACGACCGTGATCACCTCGGCCCCTCGGCCGCCTGGAAGCGCCTGCGAGGAAGGCTCCGACCTCGACGTCGGACGCGCTTTCCCTTTCGTACCTCAAGAGTTGCCTCTTTGTGCCCTCTCGACCCCAGGTATACCTGGGACCAGGCATTCCCACCTGGGGCCGGACTATCTTGGCCGACACCAGAAGTCTAAGGTCTATCACGCTCCATCCTCCGTCACGCTCTGCCTGAACCGAGCACCGATCCGGCGGCCCCGAACGGTGGTCACGAGCCGAGCGTGGGAGGACGAGGGCCAGGCATCGGGGTAGGAACAGACCGCGAAGGGAACCGATGAGCGACTCCGAGTTCGTAAGCGGCACCGCCATGTCGCCGGTGATGATGGGGCAGGGCCAGGCCGTTCCCATGGAAGCCGCGCAGATGACCAGCGTCTCCGCGTCCCAGGAACAGCAGCCCGTGCTGGCCGCGATGAGGGTCGCGCAACTCGCGCAGCAGGTCGGCACGCTCAAGAAGGACATCGAGGCAGGCGATCTGTTCCTCGACCCCGCTGCGGGCGAGGAGATCAAGACGATGCTCCAGGACCAGATGGACCGGGTCGACACCTGGCTGGAGCGGGCCAACGCACTTGCCCGCCGCGCGCCCTTCGGTGCCAATCCCGTCGGCGAGGCGATGGCCCTGAAGTTCGAGGACCGCGCGGGCGGCGAGGGGGTCTCCTTCCGAAGCGTGTTCACCCCGTATCGGGAGGTGCTGCAGGAGGCTCACGAGGCCGTGTCGCAGGCCATGAACCTCTACCAGCAGATCGAGCAGGACAACGTCGACTCCTTCAAGAGAATCCGACCCGACGAGAACCAGGCGGTCTGACCGCCACGCCGAGGACGATCTCGGGCGACGCAGGCGGATTCGGCGCCGCGTCCGCGCGCACCGGGATCATCGGCTCGTCGATGCCGCAACGCCGCGTCGGCACCGACCGTGACGACTCGACCGCGACCGCGGCGATCATCGGCACCGAACCTCCTGTAGCGAACCTCCTGTAGCGAGAGGCGAACATCCGATGTACGTAGAAGGCTCAGCAGTGCCGCGAGGCCACGCGGGGACTCCCGGCGCCCCGGCGCCGGAGAACCACCTCATGCTGACGGACACGCAGAACTGGAGCGCCTACAACCATCGGACGCTCTACGAAGCGGTCCACACCGACAACGATCCCGGTCAGGCAGGCGAGCTCTCCTCCGAGTGGTCGCAGATGGCAAACGAGATCTCCGAGTCCGCACAGTCGATGGGTGATCGGCTCGTCGCGGTGGAGGACGGCTGGACCGGATCGGCGGCCAGGTCCGCACGGGGCGCCATCACCCAGCTCGCCGACTGGAGCAACGAGGCGTCGGTGACCGCCGCCACCGTGGGTACCAAGATCGCCGCGCAGGCCCAGGTCATGGAGGTCGCCCGGTCCGCGATGCCGGAACCCGTCGACTTCGACTACGAGGAGATGCTCACGAGGGGTTTCGCCACCGGCGGGCTCGCGGGTTTCGCGGTTGCGGTCGTCGACGTGGAGCGCAAGAGCGCCGAGGCCAACCTCGCGCATGAACAGGCCGTGGCCGTCATGTCCACGATGGAAGAGGACTCACGCAGCATCGACCAGGAGACCCCGCAGTTCACGCCGCCGCCGAACCCGGTCCGGGGCACCATGACGGCGGCGAGCAACGCTCCGATGGGCGTGATGAGCGGCGAAGGCCAGCTCACTCCGATGCAGCAGGGCACCCCGATGGACGAGACGGCGAGCCGGCTCGCCCCGATGCAGCAGAGCAGAGTGCTTGAGGCTCCCGCGCTCGACCCGCAACTGGCGGGCGGCGGCGTCGGTGAGGTTCCCAATATTCCCGGCGGCCCGGGCGGAGCGCCCGGCATGCCCGGCGGCCCTGGCAGCGTGCCCGGCGCACCCGGTGGAGTTCCCGGGGCCCCCGGCGGACCCGGCGGCATCCCGAACATCCCCGGCGGCCCGGGCGGACCCGGCGGCAGCACGCTGGGCACCAACCCGCAGAGCCCGCCCAACCTCGCGCCTGCGGCCTCGATGCCCGACACCGCCGGTTACCGGCCCGGCGGCGCAGGCGGCACGGTGGGTATGAACCCGGGTGCGATCCCGAACATCCCCGGCGGCGGCGCAGGCGGCGTCGGCGGCGTCGGCGGCGCGATGCCCGGCATCGGCGGCGTCGGCAGCGTCGGCGGCATCGGCACACCGCCGTCGGTCAGCCCGCAGAACTCGCCGAAGATCTCTCCGCAGGGCATGCCCGACATCCCTGACATCCCCGGAGCCAATCGCCCCGGCGGCACGGGCAGCGCCCCTGGCAGCGGCACGATGCCAGGCATCGGCGGTATCGGCGGCGGCGTGCCCGGCGCGACCATGCCGCGCCCGAATCAAGGCGGTAACAGCGGCGGCACGGGCGGTCGCCCCGCCACTCCGCAAATCCCCAACATCCCCGGCGGCAGCGGATCGATGCCCAGCATCGGCAGCGGCACGGGCGGCCCAGGCGGTCGCCCCGCCACTCCGCAAATCCCCAACATCCCCGGCGGCAGCGGATCGATGCCCAGCATCGGCAGCGGCACGGGCGGCCCAGGCGGTCGCCCCGCCACTCCGCAAATCCCCAACATCCCCGGCGGCAGCGGATCGATGCCCGGCATCGGCGGCGGCGGCGCAGGCGGCGCAGGCGGCATCGGCGGCGGTGCTCGAGGGTTCGGCCCCGGCGGCATCCCCAACATTCCCGGTGGTGCAGGCGGCGGCGCAGGCGGCTTCGGTGGTGGCGCGGGCGGCATCGGCGGTGGCGCCGCAGGCCTGGCCGCAGGCGGAGCGACCGGCGTCGGCGGCAGCGGCGGCGCAGGCGGCCGGATGGGCGGCATGCCCGGCGGAATGGGCGGTGGCGTCGGCGCAGGCGGCATGGGCGCGGGCGGCATGGCCGGTGGTGGCGGTGCACCCGCCCGCGGCGCCCAGGACACCGAGGACAAGGAGCACCGGGTCGCTTCGTACCTCAAGGGCGAGAAGGTCTTCGAGCGTCTCGGCGATGATCTGCCGCCCGCGGTGATCGGTGATCGGAAGCCGAAGAAGCAGGGATGATCGGCAGGCGACGGCGCACCCGAGAGTCGGTTACGGGAGAAGGACGATGAGCGACACTGAATTCGTGTTGTCGGCCCGCGAGTTCGAGTTCGTGTGGACTGATCTGGGCCTCGGCCGAATCCCCTATCCGCTGGACGTTCCCAGCAGCGGCAAGACCATGGCCGAACGGGCGGAGCTCAGGGCCGAGGTGTACCGCGAACTGACCGATCGGGGCCTGGTCACCGCAGGCACGGTGTCGACCGAGCTGGAGGCGCTGCTTCGGCTGCTGTCGCAGCCGAAGCTGTCGGTGGACGCCGTGGGGCACGTCGGACGTGCCCTGCGGGCGTTGGCCGCCACCGATCAGGAACTGGGCGTGCTCGCGACGCTGGTCGGCGATGAGCTGCGAGTCAGCGAGATCCGACCGACCTCGCTGGCTCGCTCCATCGTCGGTGTGCTGCCCGTCAAGGAGGCGGGGCCAGGCTGGGCGATGTCGGCCCCGCTGCACGCACTCACCTCGGCGGTGGAGCCCGCCGAAGAGGACGACCCCTGGGGAAGCGACGACGACGACGAGGAACGCGCCCTGCGGAAGGCGGGGATGAGCGCCGACGACGCAGCGGCGCTGAGCGAGCTGGCGGCGAACCGGAAGGGCGGCGGCCAGTTCGGCGTGACGGTGGGGGGAGCGACGCAGCGACAGGCGCGGCGGTCCTCCACACTCGTGACCTGGTTCGACACCCATCAAGGTCGATACCTGATGGTGCGTGAGGACGAGTGGCTCAGCCTGACGCCCGCCGACGGCGAACGTATCGAGGGACGGGTCATGGAGGTGCTGTCACGCGCCGCAGGCGCGCCCAACGGTCGGTGACGACACCGACCGTCTTGACAGAGGCCGGGCCTTTCGACGGCCCGGCCCGACGACCCGATGTCGAGCAGTGTTGATGGAGGTTTCACATGACCGGCCCCGGTACGGGTGGCTTCGTGGGCATGAGCAAGGATCCCGCCGAGATTGAGGCGCGGATCGGCCAGTGGGCGCAGGGCCTTGCGGAGAAGGCACAGCGTTACCAGGCCGCGCATGTCGAGACCGAACAGATTCGATTGACCGCCACCAGCGGCGACGGCGCGGTGAAGGCCACGGTGCGGGCCGACGGCAGCCTGACCGACCTGGTCTTCAGTGAGCGCATCCGCACGATGCCGCTGCCCACGATCGCGAGTCTGGTCCTGTCGACCATGCAGCGGGCGCAGGCCGACATCGCCACCCAGGTCGGCGAGACGATGGCCGAGCATCTGGGTGACGAGGACGCCGAGACGCGGGCCGAGCTGCTGGGCAACCTCCGCGAGCGGTTCCCTCAACCGCCCGACGAAGACGAGGTCGAGGCGGCAGACGAAGAGACCGGCAAGAAGTGGGAGTCGATCGAGTCCAGCGAGGAGCCGACTCCGCCGCCTGCCACGAGCCCCGGGCTCTCGGCTCAGTCGCCGTCGACCGGATTCCAGCCCCCTGCGGGATTCTCACCCCCTGCACCACCTCCGCAGCGGCCGGCAGCACCACGTCGTCGACCCGACGACGATGACGACTTCGACGAGGAGTCCGACCCGCTGCGGGACTGACGTCTCGACCGACAGCACGCTGAGCAGGGGCGAGACCCCAGTCGCCGCCACACGTTCGTGAGAGGAGCCCCACGATGGCCGAAGCCTATGACGTCGTGACCGAGGACCTGGTGGCCCACGCCAGTCACCTCGACGCGCTGACCGACCGGTTGAACACCGCGATCGCTGCGGCGGAGACCGTCAGCATGTCCGATGACGCCTACGGTCTGATCTGCCAGTTCCTTCCTCCGACCATCAATCCGATGGAAGAGGAGGGGATCGCGGCACTGAACGCGGCGGTCGAGGGCGTCACGACCAGTGCGGAGAACGTACGGGCGACGGCCGACCAGTATCTCGACACCGACGACGCGAATCAGCAGTCGTTCCAGAAGATCTCGCTGGACCACATCCAGCCGCCCTCGATCGCGGGTGGTGGGGCGGCCGCAGCCGCGGGCGGGCCGACGGCATTCCAGCGGGCCGCCATGCCCGCCTCCGTCGGGGAACCGGCGCAGAGCGTCACCCCGCAGTCGTACGGGGAACCCGCTCAGCAGGCCTTCGCCCCCCGCGCCTTCGCCGAACCCGCTCAGCAGAGCGTCACCCCGCAGTCCTACGGGGAACCCGCTCAGCAGGCCTTCGCCCCCCGCGCCTTCGCCGAACCCACTCTCCAGAACTCCGCCCGACAGGACTACGTCGAACCCACGCCCCAGAACATCGGCGCCCGACAGGACTACGTCCAGCCCACGCCCCAGAACATCGGCGCCCGACAGGACTACGTCGAGCCCACCCACCAGAACTTCGCCGCTCGACAGGACTACGTCCAGCCCACGCCCCAGAACTTCGCCGCACAGCCCTTCGCCACCGCCGAGGTGTATCAGAACTCGTCGATGCAACGCACCGAGGCAGAGGCCCTCAACGAGGCCAGGTTCCAGCGCCCTGAGGCCTGAGTCCGGGCTGGCTCGTTCTCCCGGATCACCTCCCGCCGGATGTCGTCACGGCATCCGGCGGTCGACGTCTCGGGGAGGGGGAGCGAGACCGGACACTCGGCGTGGCAGTCCCCCCCCATCGACCAGCGCAGCAGCCTGCCCGGCCGCTGCCGTCTTCAGACCAGGTAGAACGTCAACAGGTCAGCCCGAACGGGCGGGAACAACGCGGCCATCACGTCGACGTTCGGGCCCGGATAGACGTCGGGATGGCGGTGGGAGAGCCCGACGATCCCATGCGGGCCGAACAGCAGTGCGGGCACCAGGTCCGGCGCGATGCCCGCTCCACCGACCGAGGCGGGCGACTGGAGCGGCCCACCGGTGACCATCGGTCCGACGACGGCGTCGGTCACGTCGAAGCGCACGTGCGAGCGGAAGAACGAGAGCACCGCCGCGCCGTCGGCCCTCGCATGGTCGACGGCGCGCAGCCTGCCCGACAGCAGCGGGCGCAGCCTGTCGAGCAACGCGGCGGGGTCCGCGACCCGCACGTAGTACATCTCCGCGGCCTCGGGTGCCGCGCCGAGGAACTCGGTCAGTGCCCGGCTCGCGATGGTACCCGGCCGGTCGCCCACCCGGACCGAGGCCGACGTCGGCGCGGCCAGGTCGGTGGCCTGCCGCAGCAGTGCACGGGCTGCGGCCTCGTCCACGGCGGCCAGCTCGCCGAGATGGACGTCGTCCTCCGGCGGTGTGCTGCGTCCCGTCGCGACCGCGCGTCCCTCGCGCTCCACGATCCACTGTGTACTGCCGTCCCGGGCGAGCAGCCGGCGCAGACATTCCGGCGAGTGCGGCATCCGCAGGTCGGCGGTCGCCTGCACCGCGTCCTGGAGGGCGGTGATCGCCTCGACATCCTCGATCGTGGCGGCCCGCACGTGGTGGCCGGGCTCCGGCGGCGGGGCGGTGTGCACCGGCCGGACCGGGTGGTACGGGATCGCGTAGGAGTAGCCGAACTGCCGGTAGAAGTAGGGGATGCCGAGCATCACCTGCGCCAGGTGCCCACGCCGCGCCGACTGCTCGTGCGCCCAGGCCATCAGCGCGCGGACGAGCCCTCGACCTTCGTGATCACGGCTGGTCGCCACCAGCTCCACCTGCCCGGCCGGGATGCGGACTCCGCCGAGGATCAGCTCTTCGTCCAGCAGCGTGGCGGTGGAGACCACACGCCCGTCCGCCGCGACGACCACCGCGCAGGAGTCCCAGCCCGCGTCGGAGTCCTCGACGATCAGTCGGAGATCGACGGCGTCGGCCACCTCGCCGCGCTCGGCGAGCAGGGCCTGGATCTGGTCGAGATCGGCCGAGGTCGCCCGGCGCAGCGTGAACCCCTCGGGCAGCGCAGTGGTCTCGGGCGGCGCGGCGCGTCCATGGTCCATCCGAGAGACTCTGCTGGAGGACGCTCGCTCGCACCACTGATTCTTCGGGCCGACCGGGCGGTCGGATAGGACCTACCTGCCCTGGACCGCCGCCCCGTCGGGCGTGCGCCCCGAAATTCGCTGGCGCGGGTGCACCGCTCGCTGCCATGGTGACATCCGACGTCGGTGGTCCGGCTGCGAGTGGGATACGGGTGAGGTCGATGTGGCTGTCCGGCAGGTTGGTGCGATTACGGCCGATGGAGCCCCATGAGGTCGAGTCGCTGTGGCGCTGGAACCAGGACTCCGAGGTGATGCGGTGGCTGACCGCTCGCTACCCCGAGTCGCTGGCTCAGGCGCAGGAGCGGGCGGCCGCCCGGCCGAGCAACGACTACTCCTTCCTGCTGCTCGGCATCGAGGTGATCGCCGACTCCGCGCTCGTCGGGGTCGCGATGCTGGTGGACGGCAGGCCGGAGACCGGTCGCGCCGAGTTGAACATCTATCTCGGCGAGCGTGACCGTTGGAACTGCGGCTACGGCACCGAGGCCGCGCGGCTGCTCTGTCGCTACGGGTTCGACCAGATGCGGCTGCACGCCGTCGAGTTGTCCGTCGTCGCGGAGAACGAGTCGGCACGACACGTCTACCGCAAGCTCGGCTTCGTCGAAGAGGGTCGGATTCGCGACGGATTCCGCCGGGACGGCCGCTGGCACGACATGATCCTGATGGGCCTGCTCGAGGGCGAGCTGCGCGACGAGGAACAGGCGAGCGGCGCCGAGGGCGGACCTCGCCGAGGCCGTCCGCGCTGAACGACACCGCGACACCGCGACGGCTGCGGCGGCAGCGCGCACGGCCGACGTGCCGAGCGGGTCTCGTCGAGGTCCGGGTCTCGGCCCTGCCGGGTACTGCCGCCTGCGGACTCCGCTCGGGTGCCGCCGTCGCCTGCGTCGGAGCGGCGACGCCGACGAGTCGCGGCGCGGCAGGCCTGCTCCACGAGGTGCCACTCGGCCGCGCCGCGCAGTTGATCGAGTCCCGGCGCGACGGCACCGGCCTGCCGACGGCCCCGGCGGCCCGTTCACAGCCCACAGCCGGACCGGAGCGGCCGGTCTGCACGCCGACCGGCTCCGACGCCGAACCTGATCAGATGCCCCTTTAGAGCCTGTCTGTGGTCCCCCTGGAGTCGTGAGCGGGGATCAGCGTGGCTGAGCTGACAGGCGGAGGAAAGAGGCATAACGAAAGTGATGTCGACTGACGACAACGCCGCAGATCGCCGCGCCTGCCCCGCGCAACAGGACAGTGGGGATCACAGACAGGCGCTCAGGCCGCACGGCCCATCGCGGCACCGACCAGGACCAGCCGAAGCGCCCGCTCGGTGGCGTCGGTGATCAGCTCGGCTGCCCTGGCAATCGCCTCGGAGAGCTCGACCGGTGCGGCGAGGATGCCCGCGAAGGCGTCGATCCCGGCCGCATAGTTGTCCCTGGCACCCCGCCCGATGGTGCCCGCCAGCGCGATCACCGGCCTGCCGTACGGCTTGGCCCGGCGCGCGACCTCGGACGGCACCTTTCCGTGCGGCGTCTGGAAGTCGATCGCGCCCTCGGCAGTGATGATCAGGTCCGCCGTGGCCAGCGCCGCGTCGAGGTCGACGTGGTCGAGCATCACCTCGAACCGGGGTCGCAGCCGCGCGCCGAGGACACCGGCGAGCCCCGCTCCCAGACCGCCGGAGGCGCCGCTGCCCGCCACCCTGCCGAGTTCTGTTCCGCAGTGCTCGGCCAGCACGGCCGCCCACCGATCCATCGCGGCGGCCAGCTGCGCGGTCTGCTCGGCGTCGGCGCCCTTCTGCGGTCCGAAGACCCGTGCCACGCCCGCCGGTCCGGTGAGCAGGTTGTGCGGGTTGCAGGCCAGCACCATGCCGGTGTCCGCGAGGCGCGGGTCCATCCTGCCGATGTCGATCCGATGCACCCCGGTCAGCGCGGCTCCGCCCGGTCGGATCGACTCGCCCCGGACATCGGTGAGTTCGACGCCGAGGGCTTGTAAGGCGCCTGCTCCCCCGTCGCAGGTCCCGGAGTCACCGCAGCCGACGAGGATGCGACGACAGCCGTGATCGAGGGCGGCGAGGATCAGCTCGCCGACGCCCCGCGTGGTGGTGCGGCCCGGGTCGCGGAATGCGGGCGGTACGAGGCGCAGTCCTGCGGCGGCGGCCATCTCCACCACGCCCGTCCGCTCCCCGGGGCCGCCCAGGATGGCGATGTGGGCGTCGACGGGTGTGCCGAGCGGACCGGTGACCGTCACCGGGATCACCTCGCCGCCCGTCACCCGCGCAAGGGTCCGCGCCGAGCCCTCACCGCCGTCGACCAGCGGGATCGAGTCGATGACCGCGTCGGGCACGACGCGGCGAACGCCTGCCGCGATGGCCTCGGCGACCGATTCGGCGTCGAGGGACTCCTTGAATCCGCTGGGGGCCACGACGATGCGTAGCGGCGCGGCGGTGCTGATGGCGATCATGAGACGTCTCCTTGCGGGGGTGGATGAGATGTGTGGGTCCGGCCGTCGGGGCGACCGGAGGGGGGAGTCACCTCGCCGGGAACGTCACCGGGCGGCGCGACTCGACGAGGGAATGCGATGGACCGTCTGGACACGGCGCCTGATCACCGCGCGACCGCACGGCCGCCGACCGCACGGCCGATCACCGCAGCGGGAGGCCGAGGTACGGCCAGCCGAACCAGGCGAAGCCGATCACCAGCGCCGCCAGCAGCGGGGCGAGGAAGACCGACAGCCGCAGCAGGTCGCGGCGGCCGTAGCCGGGGACGTCGCCCAGGTCGGCGAACATCGCCACCGGCTTCGCCGACGACGGCAGCGTGTGGCAGAACCCGGCGGCCGCCGTGGAGGCGAAGGCGACGGCGGCCGGGTTCAGACCGAAGACCACGGCGGCGGGCAGCAGCAACGGGATGAGCACGGAGGATCTCGCCGATCGCGACTGCAGCACCAGATGAGCGGCGGTGCTGAGCGCCACCACGGCCACCAGGAAGCCCGCCGCCGATGCCTCGTCGGCGGCGATGCCGCTCAGCAGGACGGTCATCAGCCAGTCGGCCGCGCCGGAGTCGAGCAGCGCGCCGCCGAGCACCGCCGTCGCGGCCATGAACATCAACAGCGACCAGGGCACCGAACGCAGGGCTGCGGTCAGCGACACGGTGCCGATGCCGGGAGCGGCGACGGCGAGCGCTCCGATCAGTGCGATCACGGCGGGTTCCACCCCGTGCCAGGTCTCGGTGCACCAGGCGACGGCGACCAGACCGACGAGCACCAGCACGTACTTCGCCCGGCGGTCCGGTCGCATCCGGTCCGGTCCGATCGATCCCGCTCCGCGTTGTTCGACGAGATCGGCTCGGCGGACGACGAGCCGCTCCCGCCGATCGGCCCGCCTGGTCATCAGTAACAGCACCAGTTCGGCCGCGAGATGGGAGCTGAGCACCGCGAGCGGCAGGCCCGCCAGCAGCCAGGCGCCGAAGCCGATGCCGCTGCCCGTCGCGGTGCGCAAGACCTCGACGGTGATCAGGTGTGCCCCTGCTCCGGTGAGCGTCGCCACCGCCGACAGCAGGATCACCGTGGGGATCAGCAGCGCCAACGCCCGTACCACCCGCTCCCGTCCGGACAGGGTTCGCGCGACCGCGAGGAACACCGGCAGTGCCAGGGCCGCCCGCCCGGAGGTGGCGGGCACCAGCAGTGCGCTGCCCACCAGGGCGGCGGTGAGCAGATGCACCAGCCCGCGCACCGTCCTGGCCCTGGTCAGCAGCGCCACGGCGAGGCGTTCTGGCAGTCCGGCAGCCGTGAGGCCTGCCGCCAGTACGAACGCGGCGATCAGCAGCCAGATCACGTCGCCGCCCAACGAGCCGAACAGCTCGTCGGCGGTCAACACGCCGATCAACGTGAGGGTCAGCGCGGCGGCCAGCGCCACGAAGGTGTCGTCCCAGCGCGTGCACGTCCAGGCCAGAACGGCACCCGCGAACACCACCAGGGTGACCCTGCCCTCGGCGGGCAGTCCGGCGTCCGGGCCGGGAAGCACCGTGTAGAGCACGGTCAGCGTGATCGCGCCTGCGACCGGGACCAGCAGACCGACGAGGCGCACACCGCTCGCCCGCCGTGTCGACGCAGCCGTCGGGGTGCGCCTCGTCGCGGCGTTCCCGCTCGTCGCCGTGGTGGTGGTTCTGGACCGTGGAGACACTCTCGACGTCGCGGCGGCCGGAAAGGCGCCCGCGCGACCTGCCACCGGTCTCGGCGGCGGGGTGGTCGCGTAGACGGTGAGCGGAG
Source organism: Actinoalloteichus sp. GBA129-24 (assembly GCF_001941645.1). NCBI lineage: Bacteria > Bacillati > Actinomycetota > Actinomycetes > Pseudonocardiales > Pseudonocardiaceae > Actinoalloteichus > Actinoalloteichus sp. GBA129-24. The sequence continues at coordinate 5,239,079 of NZ_CP016077.1, forward strand.
GCTCCCGGTCGGTGTCGAGTTCGGTCACGTTGACCAGCATCTGTCCGCAGACTGATGTCAGGGTGAACGGATCATGAAGGAGTTCTCATGTGCGGCGCGACGGTCCAGGCGCCGCACAGGACTCGTCTGCCGGGCAGGACGCGGACGCGCCGTCCGCTGGTCACCTCGGTCGAGGCGGCCTGCGGCACGGCAGCGCACCAGAGGGGAGCGGGCGGCCCGAGGCGGGCCGGGCCTGCCGGGCGCACGAGCGGGGTTCACGGGCCGCCCGCTCCTAGTGAAAGCGGTAGCCCATGCCTCGGACCGTGACGATGCGATCGGCCCCGAGTTTGCGTCGCAGGGTCCGCACGTAGACGTCCACCACGTTCGAGCCGGGGTCGAAGTCGTAACCCCAGACGTGCGACAGGATCTGCTCACGGGCCAACACCTGGCCCGCATGGCGAAGAAACAACTCCAGCAGCGCGAACTCTCTGGCGGTCAGGTCCACCAGCCTGCCCGGCAGCCGTGCCCGCCGCGTGCGCAGGTCCAGCGAGAGATCACCCGCGTGCAGCACCGACAGGTCCGGTACCCGATCGACCGACCGCACCCGCAGCCGCACCCGCGCGAGGAGTTCCTCGAAGCGGAATGGCTTGGTCATGTAGTCGTCGGCGCCGCCCTCCAGACCGGCGACGGTGTCGTGCACCGAGTCGCGGGCGGTCAGGATGATCACCGGAAGGGTGATCCGGCCGCGTCGCAGTGCTCGCAGTACTTCGAAGCCGTCCCGACCGGGCAGGCCGATGTCGAGCACCATCAGGTCGTGGTCGCCCGAGCTCGCACTCGCGAGCGCCGCCTCGCCGTCGCCGACGACGGTGGTGACGAATCCGTTGGCCCGCAGGCCCTTGTCGATGAACGCGGCGATGCGTGCCTCGTCCTCGGCGATCAGCACGCGGGTCATGTCCGGCCTCCCTCGTCGTGGTGTCCGTCGACGCCGTCCTCCTCGGCGGGCCTGGCGGGCAGGGCCAGTCCGAACGTGGCGCCCTCCCCCGGCCGGGAGACCAGATGTGCCCGGCCGTGATGTGCGTCGGCGATCGCCGTCACGATCGCCAGCCCCAGCCCGGCGCCGCCGACCCGTCCCTCGCCCGGCCCTCGGGAGAACCGGCGGAAGATCCGCTCGGCGTCCTCCGGACGCACGCCGGGACCGGTGTCGGTGATCCAGAACGAGGCGGTGTCCTCGGTGAGGGCCGAGCCGAATCGGACGATGTCACCCGGTCCGCTGTGCGAGACGGCGTTCTGCGCCAGTTGCAGGACCGCCTGGGTGACGCGCTGCGGGTCCAGCCAGGCCTCCCCCTCACCGATCGCCTCCAGATGCCAGCGCCGATCGGCCAGGCTGCGCAGCTTGATGTCGATGTCACTGCTCAGCTCGGGCACCGACACCCAGGCAGGCGTCACGAAGTCGGGCTGTTCGGATCTGGCCAGCAGCAACAGGTCGTCCACCATCCGAGACATCCGATCGAGCTCGTCGGTGCAGACGCGGATCGCCTCCGCCCGCTCGGCGGGATCATCGCCCAACAGCTCCAGGTGCCCGCGCACGATGGTGATGGGCGTGCGTAGTTCGTGACTCGCGTCGTCGAGGAACTCTCGCTGGGTGCGGAACGCCCGTTCCAGCCGGTCGAGCATCGCGTTGAACTGCTCGGTGAGGGCGGCGATGTCGTCCCGACCGTGCACCGGCAGCCGATGGGTGAGGTCCCGCTCGGTGAGAGCGGCGGCGGCGAGTCGGACCTGTCGTACCGGAGCGAGGATCTGCCCGGCGACCAGCCAGCACACCCCCGCACCCGAGAGCAGCGCGCCCGCGCCGACCAGCGTCAGCGCCCGCAGCGTGTCATCGGCCTGTCTGCGGGAGGGCTCGACGAGGTATCCGGTGACGAACCAGGCCGCCGCCGCCTCGGACTCGGCTGCGTCGACGGGCAGGGTCCCGACCTTCGCCCACCGCAGCTCGCCCTCCTCGGTGACGGCGGTCCCCGATGCGGCGGGGTCCTCGACGACGGAGCGCAGCAGTTCGTCGGACAGGGCGACGTCGCGGACCGACTCGTGCGGCTGCTTCACCGCGTCGAGCCCGCCGGGGGCGTCGACGATGCCGATCAGCGTCTCGTACTCGTCGGGATACTGGGCGCCGAGATAGAGGTCCAGCAGTTCGGCAGGGTCCGTGACGACGGCGCCCGCCCGATCCCGCCCGACGGCGGCGAAGGCGGCGTACTCCTGGGACTCCTGGTTCAGGACGCGCATCACCCGCTGGTCGATGTCGTTGAGCAGCAGCTGCCGGACGACCAGGACGATGGTGATCAGTCCGGAGGCCATCACCAGGACCAGCCAGGCCATGATCCGCACCCGCGCCGAGGGCCCGCGCCTGCGGGCCGCCGAGGCGGGCGGCACCGCTGCGGGCTCGGCGCCCCGAGGGTCGCCGTCGGGCCGGGCCGCCTCGGCGGGTGAATCCGCCGCGCCTGCGAAGCCGGGACCGGGGCCCGCCGAGGCCGGAATGTCGTCCGGCACCGGCCCGACGGTTCGAGTCCCGCCGGGCCGGACGGGCTCAGTCATCGTCATCGTCGTCGTCGGAGTCCGGCCGATCGTCGTCATCGTCGTCGGCGTCCACCGGGGGTGGCGGCGGCAGTCGCGTCGGCCCTGGCTCGTCGGGGCCGCCCGACGCATCATCATCGTCGGGGCCGCCCGACGCATCATCACCGTCTGCGGAACCCGGCGCATCGTCGGCATCCGACGAGCCCGCGTCATCGTCTTCGGGCGGCGCGGGCCGCTCACCCGACCCGCCCTCGGGTGCCGACTCGGCGGCGGCGCTCGGCGACGAGTACGACTCGCCGATCCGCACGACGTGCGGGTGGGGCGGCGGTTCGGTCGGGCGGTCGAGCAGGCTGATGGTCGCGACCGCACACAACGGCAACGCGAGGGCGGCGACCAGGGAGAGCACCGTGGAGGAGCGGCTCATGGCCTGGACTCTCTCAGATCGCGAACACCCGCGACTGAAGCCGACATGAAGAGTTCTTCATCTTCGCGGTTCAGCAGGCACGGTCGACCGCACCGTGGACGGCGTCGGACTCCCGCTACGCAGGACGACGGCCCCGTCCGCCACGACGCTCGGGCGGCGGCCCGCCATGATCCAGGGAACGACGAGATCCGTCACCGCACGCCGGGCGTCCACCAGCAGCCGATGGCCGTGGTCGGGGAAGGTCACCGTCACACAGTCAGAGAGCAGCCTCGGCAGCAGCTGCGCCCGGTCGGCGATCTCCGACCGGGCGCCGTACAGGCCGAGCACCGGAATCGGGAAGTCGGCCAGCTCCCGCTCACTCAGCAACGGCCCGGCAGGCACGTCGGCGACCAGCGTCGTGTCTCGCACCAGGGCGCGCATCGCCTCGGCCTGTCGCAGGCCGACCCGGCCGCGACCCGCGCCGAGCCGCTCGACGGCGTCGGGGGCCGTCATCTCCGTCGCCATGTCGTGCAGCACCCGCGCCATCCACCCCGACCAGGACTCGGTGGGCGGCTCGGTCTCCACGGCCGTCACCGACACCACCCGCCTCGGGTGGGCCGTCGCGTAATGGAAGACCACCGTCCCGCCGAAGGAGTTGCCGACGAGCTGGACCGGGCGATTCTGCCAGCCGAGGTGGGCGATCACCGCTGCGAGATCGGCGCCGAAGTCGTCCAGGCGATACCCGGTGGGCGGCCGCTCGCTGTTCCCGTGGCCACGCAGGTCGTACATGGCGACCTCGGCACCGGCCCGGACCAGTGGTGAGCCGATCGTCAGGTAGTAGCTGGCCAGGCTGTCGACCCCCATGCCGTGCACGCAGACCACCGCGGGCTGCTCCGGCCGGGGTTCGGCAGGTGAGAGCAGTTCCAGATTGCAGCGCAGGCCGCTCAGCACGGCAACGGCCATCAGGTCGCCGCCGCCGCGAGCCTGCGCACGATGTACTCGACCAACGAGCCGACCGTCAACGCCGACGTGTCGGCCAGCCTGCCTTCGACGACCAGGTCGACGAAGTTCACTCGCGTCTCGTACACCGTCGTGAGCCGGGCGAACACCGTGACCAGATCCACGCTGGAGAGGGCCAGATCCTCGCGGAGGTCGGTCGTCATGGTGATCTCGTCGATCTCGGGGTCGATCCGGGGGCAGGCCTGGATGATGCCCGAGATCACCTCGGCCAGCACCTGATCCGCGTCGACGGCGAGGTGTCCCGTCATGTCTTCTCCTTCACTGTCCAGGCGACCACATAGCGTGGCGCTGTCTCGAGTTGTCGATCCGTGCCGGATTCGTCGATCATCGCGGTGCGTACGCGATATCTGCGCGAGGCAGGCTGGTGCTGGTCGATGCCCGCAGCGTCCGCTCCCGCACGCGGGCGGTCGTCACCTGCGGGCTCACCACTTGCGGGCTCGTCGGCTGCGATCTCACGGTCACGGCGGTCGCCGTCCAGGCCGCCCACCGTCACCTCCAGGTCGCCGTCCGGCCGGGTCCGCACCGCGAACCGACGAGGACCGCCGGTCAGGCCGGTGCCCTCGGCCTTGGCCACGGCCTCCTTCGCGGTCCAGAACCGGGTGAACCACACCTCCGCCGACTCGCCGGTCAGCCCGACGAGATCCGCGAGCAGTCCGCGTTCGACGGGGTCCAGAGCCAGTTCGACGGTCGCATCGGATCGCGGCAGTACCTGCTCCACGTCGATGCCGACCTGCGTGTCGCCCGGCTCGGCGATGGCGACCGCGATCGTGCCGCTGTGGGCGAGGGAGAGCGACAGCTCCGGCAGCGTCAGGCCGTGCAGTCCCGTCACGTACGGCCTGCCGCTCGCCTCATTGGCCACTCGGATCTCGGCGGGGAACACCCCGTCGGTGCCGACGGCCCGCAGCCGGTGTCGCACCGCGTCCTTCGCCGCCACCCTGCCGAGCAGCCACTGCCTCCTGACCCGCAGGGGCCGCTCCAGGTACTCCGCCCGTTCCTCGGCGTTGAGGACGCCGCCGAGCACCATCTGCCGGGTGGGCAGATCCGACCACTGCTCACGCAGCAGCACCCAGCCGCCCGGACGCGGTTCGGAGAGCAGGTCCCGCTGCGGATTGCGCAGGTACTCCAGGGTCCGTCGATTGTCCGCGAAGACCCGATTTCGCCAGCCGATGATCTCGACGATCAGCTTGCCCGCCACCGTGAGGCGCAGATCCGCGACGGACTCGGTCTCGCTGATCGAGGTCAACTGGGCGATGCAGTCGACCCTGGTACCCGGAGCGGGGAACGGCGCGTGGTAGCGGATCGAGTCCGCAGCCATCGGAAGGGTATGCCTACTCACCGTCGGACTCTGCTGAATCCAATAGCCGAGCAGCTGGGCCGCGCTGTCCAGCAGTACCCCCGGCACGTCAGAAGCGGTGAGCACCCCCCTGATGTGACGCTCGCCGACCGCCAGGATCTCGCTGACCTTGGCGAAGACCGGTCCGTGGAACATCAGCCGTTCGGTGTAGAGCTGCTCGGCGCGATGCCAGGGCTCCGACTCCGCCGGAGAGCGCAGCGTCATCGGCGGTGTCGCTGCGGGGTAGTCGTCGGCGACGGTGACGACCGCCTCGGCGTGACCGCTGACCTCCACGCGATAGCGATCAGTCTCCAGCGCGGTCGCGACGAGCTGCACGTCGGTCGGTGGTGCTGCGTTGATCAGTCGTCGCAGCCGCAGCCCGCTCACCTCGACGACCTGGCGGCCGGGACAGGCCTGCCGGACGAAGTCGACGATGTGCGCCACGATCCCGGTGGCGGGCAGGACCGACTGTCGATCGCGGTCGTCCGGCCAGCCGGGACGCTGCCGGTAGAAGCAGTGATCCCGGAGATGCGGCATCGTCTCGGTGGACACCGTCAGCATCGCGGTGATGTCGGTGCCGCCCTGCGCCGCCCGAGCCTGCGCCGTGGTCGCCACCAGACCGGTCTCGCGGGCGAGGGCCTCGGCGGCGCCCGGCGGCTGCCCAGTCGGCTCCTGCTCACTCGGCGACGGCGGCAGCGGCGGCAGGAGGGTCGGGGCGGCGGACGGGGTCGCGGTGGCCACCGGAGCCCCGATCGCCGGATGCTGCCCCGGAGCAGGCGAGCGGACGACTCCGTCCACACCGGAAGAGTCGGTGGCAGGCGCCCCGGCCGCGACCGAGGAGAGTGCACCGGGACTCGACGACGTCGCCGAGGCACCGGCCTGCGGTTGCTCCGGTGCCGAGCCGATCGGGACGGCGGAGGCCGCAGCCACCGGTCGGTCGTGGCTCAGGGAGTCGAGCACGGACGCGGCCCACTCCGCAGACTGCTCGATCTCACCGAGCAGGGCGGTCAACTCCGTCGCGGAGGCCGTCGTTCCCGCCGGTCGACCGCCGATGCCCGCCGCAGTACCGATGCCTGCCGCAGTACCGATGTCCGCCGCACTGCCCGCGCCAGGAAGAACTGCCCGGTCGAAGAGGTCGCGAATGGCGGCCCGGCCCTCGGCCCGCAGTACCAACGGCTCCGGACCCAGCGCGAGCGGCACCGGAGCGAGGGAACGGGTCGACGACGGCGGTGTGTCCGTCACGGGCCTGCGCGCCGTCGGATAGCCGTCTGCCCAGAGCGCGGCCAGTACCCGGCGGAGCTGTGGCTCGGCGTCGCGACCCTTCTGCGCAGCGGAGATCGCGAGATGTTCGCGTTCGCCCAGGATGTCGTCGACCAGCGCAGGCACCTGTCCCATTCCCGGCTGCACGAACGCCCGAACGCCTGCCGCGTACATCGCCTCCACCAGCTCGGTGAAGCGAACGGCCTCGACGAGGTGCCGGATGATCAGCTCTCTCGTCTGCTCGGTCTCGGCGGGGAACGGTGCGGCGAGCGTGGCCGACCACACCTCGACACTGGCGGGGCGCAGCGTCGCCTGATCGACGTAGGCCTTCAGGCGTTCCGCCAGCGGCGCGAACATCGGGGTGTGTGCACCGGTCCGAAACGGCAGTGCCCAGGCGATGAGTCCACGATCGCGGCAGGCGGCCAGGAACGGCTCGACGTCCTGGGCCGGGCCGCACACGATGGTCTGCCGAGGGCTGTTGTCATGCGAGATCACCAGACCGGGATAGGCCTCGATCAGCGTGCGGACCTCGCCGACCGGTTCGCCGACCAGGACGAACGTCAGGTCCATGAGCGTGATGTCATCGCGCTGGACGGCCTCGACCAGCGACGCGGTCGCATCCTCGCCGATCACCCCGGCGCTGGACATGGCGTTCCATTCGCCGAGGCTGTGACCGGCGATCGCGTCCGGCACCACCCCCTCGGCACGCAGGCCTCGATCCAGCTCTCGGCCTGCGCCGAGGATCTCGAGCATGCGGGACATCGGAGTGGACGTCTCGGTTTCGAAGCCGGTCACCGCCTCGCTGTCCAGGCCGGGGAAGACGAAGGCGAGCCGCCCGGAGCAGGCTGGCCCGAGCAGCGGTGTCGGAGCGAACCAGATGTCGTTGCGGCCCCGCCAGGCCCGGCCAGCCGCGATCACCCGGCGGGCGAAGGCCAGTCGTCTCGGTGTGGGGTCGACGATCGCCAGCCTGCACGGTCCGCCTGCCGACGTCTCGGCCTCCGGTGACAGCCCGACGCGCAGCACCTCGGCGTCGTCGGCCTCGAAGAGTCGCGCCATGGCGGCCGGATCCGAGGCGACGAGCCGCAGGGTCCGCTCGCCCGCTCCGGCGTCCTGGGTGCGCGTGATCGCGGCGAACCCGGACCGGCCGACCGAATCCGCCTCCTGCTCCAAGACGACGTGGGCGTTGATTCCGCCGAAGCCGAAGGCGTTGACCGCGGCCCGACGTGGCACGCCTGCGGGCGACTCCCAGGGACGTGCCTCCGCCAGGGGTCGGAACCGGGTCGCGGCGAGGTCGGGATGCGGCTGGTCGCAGTGCAGGGTAGGCAGCTGAACCCCGTGATGCACGGCCAGCGCGGCCTTGACCAGTCCCGCGACCCCGGCGGCAGGCATGGTGTGGCCGATCATCGACTTCACCGAGCCGATGACCGCCGGATCGCCCGCAGCGGGGCCGAAGACCTCGGCGAGGGTGCCGATCTCGACCGTGTCGCCGACGGGGGTCGCCGTGCCGTGGGCCTCCAACAGGCCGATCGAGTGCGGCGAACTCGGATCGATCCCCGCTTCGCGCCACGCCTGGCGGACGGCGCGCGCCTGGCCCGCGATGGTGGGGTTGACCAGACTGGACGACCGGCCGTCGCTGGCCAGGCCGGTGCCTCGGATCACCGCGTACACCCGGTCGCCGTCCCGGCGGGCGTCGGCGAGGCGCTTGAGCACCACGACCCCGGTGCCCTCCCCGATCAGCGTGCCGTCGGCCCGCCGGTCGAAGGGCCGGATGTGCTCGCTCGACGACAGGGCCTGCATCTGGGTGAAGACACTCCAGAACGCGATGTGGTGCGAGTGGTGGGAGCCCCCGGCGAGCATCAGATCGCAGCGGTGCCGCTGCAGCTCGCCGACGGCGTGGTCAACGGCGATCAGCGACGAGGCGCACGCGCCGTCGACGATGTAGGCGGGTCCCCGCAGATCCAGTCGGTTCGCGACGCGGGAGGCCATCAGGTTGGAGACCACCCCGATCGCGTTCTCCGGTTGCTCCGGACGCTGGCCTGCTCGAACATGGCGTGTCAGCTCGGACACCGCGACGTCGTCGAGCTCGGGGAAGATCTCGCGCATCATCGACGCGAACTGCGCGGGTCTGGTGATCCGGTCGCTGCGGTCGGTCTGCCTCGTGGACACATAGCCGCCGCGACCGAGGACCACGCCCACACGATCCCGATCCGGCAGCGCCCCTTCACCGCCCGCGTCGGTGATCGCGTCGGCGGCGACGCTGAGCACGATCAGATGATCGGGCTCGGTGTCGGCCACCGACATCGGCGTGATTCCGAAGCGGGAGACGTCGATCTCGGCGAGGTCGTCGATGAAGCCGCCCCGCCTGCAGTACATGGCGTCGGGGCGGGTCCGGCCGACGGCGGCGGGGTCGTAATAGTCCTCGCCCCAGCGGCCCGGCCGGACCAGGCTCGTCGCGTCGACTCCGTCGACCAGGTTGCGCCAATAGGCGTCCAGGTTCCCGGCCTGCGGGAAGAGCACGGCCATGCCCACGATCGCGACGCCGTCCGCCGAGAGCGTCACGGATTGACCCAGCCCTGCGGCGCGTACAAGACCGAGCGAGCGGTGGGGTCGCCCCACAGCAGTTCACGGGTCAGCGCGTCGACACCCGCGTCCGGGTCGATCATGTCCAGCCCCTGACGCGCGAACTCGCGACCAAGCTCGTCGGAGACCATCCCCCGATGCACGCCGTCGGGCACCCACGGTCCCCAGTGGACGGTGATCGTCCTGGCACCCGTCCGCACCGCATAGGCGTTGCCGAGGGCCTCCAACGCGTCGTTGCCCGCCGCGTAGGCCGCCTGGCCGCGATTGCCCAGCACGGCGGAGATGCTGCCGAACAGCACCACGAACCTCGGTGACCTCGGCAGCGTCGCGAGCGAGGACAACAGCGTCGAGGCGCCGGACACCTTCGTGTCGTACACCCGCCGGAACGCGGCGCCGTCGGTGTGGGCCAGCAGCCGGTCCTCGATGGTGCCCGCGCCGAACACGACGCCGTCGATGCGGCCGTGCCGGGTGTACAGCTCCTTCACCAGCTGGTGCACCGACTCCGGGTCGAGGACGTCGAGCTGGTGGTAGGACACGTCCGCCGAGGAGCGGCGCAGCTCCGTGAGCGTCGCGTCGACCTCGCGTCGGGCCAGCACCGCCCTGGCCGCCGCGTCCACCTCCGCCGGGGAGCCCACGGTGCCGCTGGAGGCCAGTGCGGCCCGTAGCCCGGGGAGGTCCGTGACGCCCGCCGTCGCGGCGGACTCCGGCGTCGTCGACAGCGCGGTGCGGCCTGCGAGGTGCACCTTCGCCCCGCCCGCGGCGAGCGCGGTCGCCGAGCGGGCGGTGATGCCCCGGCCGCCGCCGACGACCAGCAGGACGGCGTCGTCGTCGAGGCCGAGCAGCCGGGCCTCTCGCCTCGCGTCCGCGCCCGGCCCCGCTCCCGTCGTCGCGACCAGTCCGAGGTCGGCCCGGATGGGCAGCTGCGCCCGGCGGGTCGATCCGTCGAGCCGGATGACCGGCGGGTCCGTGCGGCGTTCGCCCAGCAGCTCGGTGAGCACCGAGGCCGCGATCTGCGCCGGGTCGGCGGCGGACGCGAACTCGATCAGCCGGACGACGGTCTCGGGGTACTCCCGATCCACGGTGCGCATCAGGCCTCGCAGCCCCGCCGCATTGACCGTGGCCGTCCGGTCGTCGTCATCGGCATGACTCAGCAGCGCGAACCACTTCGGCGGCCGGGCCAGCGCGGCCTTGACCGGACCGAACAGATCGGGGAGCACGGGATCGCCGATGTCCACCGCGTCCAGTCGGATCACTCCGTCGGCAGGCGGCTCCCCGTCGGGCATCCGACCGCCCGCCGTCCCCAGGAACACCGAGCACCCGTGCCGTTCCAGCAGGCCGTGCAGCTCGGTTCGCACCGCACCGGGCGCGCCGAAGACCGCGAACCGGGCGCCCGCCAAGGCCTGCGGATCGACCTCGGTGAGCGAGGCCAGCTCGACGGCGCCCCACACGTGCCGCACCGGCTCCCGGCCGGACGGAGTGGTCTCGATCGGCCGAGCGGCACTCCGATCGTCGCTCGTCGAGACGCCGTCGGCAGGGTGTCCGACCAGCGGGGTGCGGTCCTCGAGCGTGTCCGGGGCCGTCGGGCTCGCCGCGACCATCGACCGCCGTTGCGGATCAGTGATCGCGATGTATCCGGCAGGCGAGGAGTCGCCCGATCCGGCGGGGTCGAACGCGGCGGGGTCGAAGCCGGTGCGACGAGACGTGGCGAGGTCTGCTCCTTCCGGGGCTGCGCCCGTCGAGGGCTCGCGAGACGCGGACCCTCCGGTGATCGCCGGTTCGGTACCCGCCGGTTCGGGGCTCACCGAGCCGGCCTCGCCGTCTCGGCGCCGGGTCAGCCAGGCCGCGATCGCGACCGTCGTCCTGGCCTTGGCGAGTTCGTCGACGTCCTCCTCCGGCAGCGCGTCGACGTCGAGGCCGAGCCGGGCGATCAGCTCGCCCGCGATCTCGGTCCGCTTGATCGAGTCGATGCTGAAGTCGGCCTCCAGGTCGAGGTCCGGATCGATCAGATCCACCGGATAGCCGGTCCGCTCGCTGATCACCGTCAGCACCAGCGCATGGACGTCGACCGACGCGGGCGGCACCACCGGCTCGGTCGCGGGCACGGCGGCCGCCGGGACGACCGCCGTGAGCGGGGCCGAGGGAGCGACCTGCGCCTGCCCGACGGCGGAGACGACAGCGGCGGGACCGGCCTCCGCCGTCCCGACGGCGGCGGGAGCGGCGGCGACCGAGGCGCTGCCGACCGGTGCAGCAACGATCACGGGCGGAGCCCAGGTGACGCTCGGCGGTGCGGCCGGTCCGGCAGCCGAGCCTGCCCCGAGATAGGTCATCAGCACGTCGCGCTGCGCGGCGAGCATCTCCCGGCTCGACCTGAGGAAGTCGGTGACGAGCCGCTCGGCATCGCCTCGGGGTGCTGGGTCGCGTTGGATGGTGATGACGTCCTCCTGGATACGTCGGGCCGGTCGAAGCCCGTCGGGAAGGTGCGCGCCCTCGATCGTGCGGACCGAACGCCCGTCCACGGCCCAGCCGGGGCGCTGCGGCGGGACGTCACTCGTGGTCCCGGCTCCGGGCCCGATGAGCGTTCGGAGGTTCGCGGCGACCGCGCGGTCGCCCGCCCGCGCACCCCGCACCGCAGCGGCGGGCGTGATGACGCGGGCACCACGCCCGGCGGTCAGCCCGGCGGCGCGCACCGGGACGCCCGCCACGGCGAGCCGGGCCAGCAGGACGAGGAAGCCGCCGAGGCCGGGGCGCGAGTCCTCACCGGACGCCGCCAGATGCGGTCGGTCACCCAGCACCGCCGCCGTCAGACGGGTGAGGACGGTGCCCGGCCCTGCCTCGACGAAGACTCGGGCGCCTGCCTCGTACATCGCCTCGATCTGGTCCGCGAAGCGCACCGGGGCCGCGAGCTGCGCGGCGAGTTCCGCGCCCACCCGGGCGGGGTCCGCCGGGTAGCGGTCCGCGGTGCGGTTCGACCAGACGGGAAGCTCCGCCCGCCCGAACCGCCGATCAGCCAGCGCCGCACCGAATGCGCGACTCGCCGGGTCCATCAGCGGGCTGTGAAACGCGCAGGCGACCGGGATTCGCCGGGCGCCGAGTCCCGCACCGCGCAGCGCGACGACGGCCTCCCCGATCGCCGAGGCCGGACCGGAGACGACGGTCTGGGCCGGGGCGTTGTGATTGGCCACCACGACCTGCCCGGCGAGGGCGGCCGCCTCGAGCACCGAGGCCGTCTCCGCCGGACCCGCCGACACCGCCGCCATCGCCCCCTCGACGTCGCGGGCGGCGTCGGAAACCGCCTCGGCCCGCTGCCGGGTCACCGTCACCAGGTCGTCCGGGCTGAGCACCCCGGCGACGCACAACGCGACCAGCTCGCCGTAGCTGTGGCCCGCGACCATCGTCGGGACGACGTCGACGCGCTGGAGAAGTTCGGCGACGAGCAGTCCCGTGCCGCCGAGGGCCTGCTGCGCCACGGTCGTGTCGGTGACGGCCGCGCGCTGGGCCTGTTCGACGGCCTCGGTCAACGGCGCGGGCGGGTAGACGACGCAGGCGCCGTCGGGCACGCCGCGCAGATGACGATGCAGTTCGGGGAAGGCGATGAGCAGCGCGGCCAGCATGCCGGGACGCTGACTGCCCTGTCCGGGGAAGAGCAGCGCCACCTCCGGCGGCGGGCCGGTGCGCCCGAGTTCCGTGGCGCGGAACAGTCCCGAGGCAGGGTCGTCCTCGCCCGCCGAGGCCCGCCCGACCAACTCGGCCAGCTCGTCGAGGTCCGAGGCGACCAGCGCGAGGCCGACCGGACGATCGTGCTCGTCCTGCCAGGCGGCGGCGGTGGCCGCGAGGTCCCGCAGGCTCCACGGCCTGCCCGCCCGATCGTTGACCTCGAGGTGCTCCCGCAGCCGCGTCAGCACGCGCTGCAGCCCGGCCTCGTCCGCGGCCCGGAAGAGGAACAGCTCGGCGGGCCACTCCGCACGGCCGGAGGCGGGCGGCGGCCCCAGCGGATCGGCACGCAGGACCGCATGGAAGTTGATCCCGCCGAAACCGGAGGCACTGACCGCGCCCGCCCGCTCGGCGGCGGGAACGGGCCACGGCCTGGCCCGGCCGCTCAGGGTGAAGGGGCTCGTCTCGGGGTCGTAGGCGACGTTGGGGCTGCGCACATGGAGGGTGGGCGGCAGCACTCCGGTGTGCAGGGCCAGCGCCGTCTTGACCAGGCCCGCGAGACCGGCCGCGCACTTGGTGTGCCCGATCTGCGACTTGACCGAGCCGAGCGCGGTGCCGCCCACCCGTGCGCCCGCCGCACCGAAGACTGCGGTCAACGACGTGAGCTCCGCCGCGTCGCCCGCCACCGTGCCGGTGCCGTGCGCCTCGATCATGCCGACCTCGGCGGGGGACATCCCCGCCTGGGTGTAGGCCCGTCGCAGCGCCCGCTGCTGACCTTCCGCCCTGGGTGCGGTCAGCCCGAGCGCACGGCCGTCGCTGGCGCTGCCGACGCCCTTGATCACGGCGTAGACCCGGTCGCCGTCGCGGCGGGCGTCGGCCAGCCTCTTGAGCGCGACGCAGGCCGCGCCCTCCCCCAGCACGATGCCGTCGGCAGTGCTGTCGAAGGACCGGCATCGGCCGGTCGGCGACAACGCGCCCACCGAGGAGAACATCAGATAGTCGGAGATGCCGTTGTGCACGTCGACCCCGCCGCACAACACCACGTTGCTGGTGCCCTCGACCAGTTCCTTGCAGGCGACGTCGAGCGCGGCGAGCGAGGAGGCACAGGCGGCGTCGACGGTGTAGTTCATCCCGCCGAGGTTCAGGCGGTTGGCGATGCGCCCGGAGACGATGTTGGCCAGCCCGCCGGGGAACGAGTCGCCGGTGAGGCGCGGCAGCGCGGCATCGAGTTCGGCAGGGACGTCGGCGAGGTAGGCGGGCAGCAGCGACCGCATCGCGAGGGCACTGCCCAGGTCGCCGCCCGCCTGGACGCCGAAGACCACCGAGGTCTTCCCCCGGTCGAAGTCCCGGTCGCCGAAGGCGTCGACCAGCGCGGCCTCGGCGACCGTCAACGCCAGCAGCTGGGCGGGGTCGATGCTGGCCAGGGCGGCGGGCGGGATGCCGTGCCGGATGGCATCGAAGGGGACGGGCGGCAGGAAGCCGCCCCATTTGGAGACCGAGCGGCCGTCGCCGACCACGGCGTCGGATCGGTGGAACAGCGCAGGGTCCCAACGATCGTCGGGCACCTCGACTACCGAGTCCCGCCCCTCCAGCAGATTCACCCAGAATCGATCGAGGTCGGGGGCGTCGGGGAAGACGCAGCCCATGCCGACGACGGCGATGTCCAGCGGTCGGGCTGTCTCGGTCTCCGACGGCTCGGCACCGGCCGAGAGGCAGGCGGCGCGCTCCCGGCGGAACTCCTCGGCGCCCGAGGTCACCGCCTCGTGCAGGTCGGCCATCGTCGTCGGCTCGGAGCGCAGGACGGCGGCCTGACCCGCCATGAACAGTCCGTCGCGGAGCTGTTCGTCGGCGTCGACGCGGGTGAGGCCCTCCGCCGTCCGGCGGACGCTCTTGGCCGCGATGCGCAGTCGACCGACGTTGAGCCCCTCCAGCTCCGCCCAGATCTGCCGCTCCGGCACGCCCTCGGCGACGAGCCGAGAACGCACGGCCCCGAACTCCTCGGCGAACGGCGTCGCCAGCGCGCGGGTCACATGGCCGGGAGCGGACTCCAGCAGCTCGGTGCCCTCGGCCACGAGCACCTGCTGCTGGAAGACCGGGGTGACGGCGCCGTGGGTCACCGCCTCCTCGGTGCACAGGTAGGCGGTGCCCATCAGCACGCCGACCTCCACACCCAGCGAGGTCAGCGGGGCGGCCAGCGCGGCCACCATGGCGGCGGATCGGTCGTCGTGCACCCCGCCCGCGAAGAGCACCGCGATGTCGGCGGCCTGCGCCACGCCCGCGCGGAGCTGATCGAGCAGCACGCCGACCTGCGCCTCCCACAGCGGGAAGCTGTTGCGCGGTCCGATGTGTCCGCCGCACTCGGCACCCTCGAACACGAACCGCCGGAGGCCTCGGCCGAGGTACTGCGTCAACAGCGTCGGCGAGGGGACGTGGACGAAGGCGCGGACGCCCGCCTCCTCCAGCGCGGCGGCCTGCGAGGGCCTGCCGCCCGCGATGATCGCGTGGGTGGGCCTGATCTCCCTGATCACGTCGAACTGGGCCGTGCGGACCTCGTCGGGGACGAATCCCAGGACGCCGACCCCCCACGGCCGATCGCCGAGGGCGTCCCTGGTCTGTTCCAGCAGCGCCCGGCTCCGCTCCCGGTCGGCCAGGGCCAACGCCACGAAGGGCAGCGCGCCGTTGGCTGCGACGGCGCCAGCGAAGCCCGCCTGATCGCTGACCCTGGTCATCGGCCCCTGGGCGATCGGCAGTCGGGTGCCGAAGGCGCCGTCCTCGTAGGAGACCCGGGCGGGCGGCGGCTCGACGGCGGCCTCCATCGTGGCGGCGAGCACCGCACGAACGGCCGTGCCGACGTCGCCGTAGCGCTCGGCGAACACCGAGGCCAGCCCACCGTCCTGACCGATCGGGAGCGAGTCCGGCGGCGGCGAGGCGAGCCGAGGAGCAGCCGAGGACGAGGCCTCGGACTCCCGCAGGGGGCCGGGCGCGGAGCAGGCGGCCGGTAGATCGACCGCTGCCGGGTCGTCCACTGCCGAGGCGGAGTCGACCGGCGGCGCCTCGACGGGCCGGGTCGGCTCGACGGCGGCGTTCCGTCCCGCACCGGGCGGCGCGAGCGAAGCGGGCAGGAAACGATGTCCTGCCCGGTACACCGACTCGGAGCCGTCCAGCCGCCGCAGCCGCGCGGCGACCGATGCCGACGTCTCGGCCTCCGCGAGCAGGGCGAGCTGGACGTCCAGCACCACCCCCGCCGCGCCTGCGGTGAGCGCGGCGGCGGCGGTGCGCGGGCCGATCCCGCCGCAGATCCACAGCGGCAGGCGGAGATCCGGCTCGGCCAGCAGCCGTTGCAGGAGGATGAGGGAGCTCAGCTCCCCCACCCGGCCGCCCGACTCGTTGCCCCGCAGCACCAGGCCGTTCGCGCCCGCCCACGCGGCGCGACGTGCCTCGGCGATGTCGGTGACCTCGACCAGCAGCCTCGGTACCGCCCCGCAGGCCGGGAGCCGGTCCAGCGCGGGCAGATCGGCGATCACGAGGTCGACGCCCACGAGCATCTCGGCGTCCAGCACCGTCTCCGACGACACCCGGACGCCCCATGGGCCTGCGGCCCAGTCTCTGGCCTTGGCCAGCGCCGTCCGCGCCCGGCCGACCCCGGCGCCGAGGTCGAGCACTCCGACACCCCCGGCCCGGCTCACGGCGCTCACCAGTCGCGCGCTGGGTGCGCCGAGTGGAGTGACCCCGATGATCGCTGCGTCGTCGAGCACTGTTCTGACCCCCGCCGTCCGGCGATTCTGCACTTCCCGGCGCGAGACCCGGGCGAGCAACGGCTCCGCACCCGGCGGCACCGGATTCCCGCCGGATATACCCGGCGGTTCAGCAAAGTACTCGACGTCAGATTCGGAACACAAAATTCTACGCCAGCCACCACTCCATCGAGTGATAGTTCGTGATTTTGAGTGATATAACCCCCCTCTTCCTCGGCTTTTACCGACCCGATAGATTGGCATCTGTCCGCAGCGCGGCATCCCTCGCGTTCACTCCGAGAACCCACGACCCGTCTACATCGCCACCCCGAGAAGCCCGCCGTGGTCTCACCACGGACCCGATAATGCGTGTTCCGAACAATGTCGCAGGTCGCGGATGCGAAGTACGGCGCATTCGTCCGGAATCATTCCGTGATCTGGTGGTCGAACCATTCCCGAGACCGACTCCTCGCGTGGCGAGTGGCGGTCTTCGTCGAGCCGCGCCGCCGGCAGGCGCCCGGTTCGCGGCTCGCGCACTCCGCTGTCTGCGGCCGGTTCCGACGACGCAGGTCGGCGGGCGGCAGCGTCTCGGGCGGTCTGCACCCACTTGACGTGGGGCGCGCACGCGGCCAGCCGGCCGAGCGATCACGGCCAGGACGTCCCGGACGGACGCCGGAACCGACCGCAGGCGTCCCTGGTGTCGGGTCGATCACCGTGTCAGCTGATCTCCGGCTGGGTACCGGGCAGACGACCGCACTCCGACGTCACGGATTCCAGGAGGCACCCATGATCGCCATCATCGCCGCAGTGCTGTTCGGGCTCGCCCTGATCCTCGACATCGCGGGCGCCTCACTCGGGTTGGTCAGCAGTGGACTGCTGACGACCGCAGGCCTGTTATGTCTGGCCCTGCACCTGGGCGGTGTGGGCTCGAACCGCCGGGCCCGACGACGGTGAGCCTCGTCGCGACGGCCGTCTCGGCCAGGAGGCAGCCGACTCGTCAAGTCGAGACCCCGGACCCGAATTCGGGTCCGGATCGGGCCGCCCGCCAGGGCCGTCAGTCCAGGCTGTCCCGCGCATCGGCGAAGAAGCGCTCGACGCCCTCCGCCACGGTGACCCGCCCGTAGCCGATCTCCTCGTCGATGCGGATCAGGGTGCGCTCCACGGCCGAGCCGCCCGGCGGGGGCGGCGGCGGGGTGTCCCGGACGTGCTCCTCGATCGAGGTCTCGTATTCGCCCACGAGACCCGCCGGACCCGCCAGGTCGACGTTCTCCTGCTGAGCCACGGTGGCGGGCATTCCCCGGTCGGCCCCGAGCAGGGCGGCGGCCTCGGGATCGTTGACCAGGAAATCGATCAGCATCGCCGCCTCCTCCGGATGC
The DNA here is from genome assembly GCF_001941645.1 of Actinoalloteichus sp. GBA129-24. NCBI lineage: Bacteria > Bacillati > Actinomycetota > Actinomycetes > Pseudonocardiales > Pseudonocardiaceae > Actinoalloteichus > Actinoalloteichus sp. GBA129-24. The sequence continues at coordinate 5,256,983 of NZ_CP016077.1, forward strand.
TCGCTGCGAGCGGAGACGCCCATGAGTGCCGAGGGCTTGAAGTAGGTGCCGAGTTCGTCGGTGCCGGTGGGCATCGGTCCCAGCGCCAGCGGCGAGCCGTAGGTGTTCTCGGTGCTCAGCATCAGCGTGTCCCAGCCGAACTCCGAGGCCGACAGGCCGTGTCCGAGCGGCGTGACCGTGTCGCCTGCGACCACCCGGTCATGCGGCACGACGAGCCCGCGTTCCTGGAGGTCGACGACCATCTCCCAGTACTCGGTGAGGTCTGCCTCCTCGAATCCGAGGTCGCCGTCCTCGGTGTAGAGGCTGGCCCCGCGCTGGGCGAGCCAGTTCTCGAAGAAGGTCAGGTGCTGGCTCCACGAGGTGGTGGGGAACCGCTCCTCGCCGAGATGTGCCTGGAGGGTCTCCAGCGCGCCCTCGAAGTCGGCCCAGCTCCAGCCGACCTCCGGCGGCGCCAGGCCCGCCTCGGCCCAGACCTCGGGGTCGTACTGGAAGGACAGCGAGGTGCGGCCGACCGGCACGGCGAAGTACTCGTCGCCGACCCGGCCCGCCGCCTCCATGCCCGGCAGCAGCTCGTCGACGGCGATGATCTCGCCCTCGTACGGCGTCAGGTCGCGCAGTAGCCCGCGCTCGGAGTACTCCCGCAGGTAGCTGTAGTCGATCTGCATGACGTCCGGCGGATTGCCGCCCGCCGCCTCGGTGGCCAGCCGCTGCCAGTAACTGCCGAACTCGGCGAACGACGTGGCGACGGTGATGCCGGGATTCTCCCGCTCGAACATCTCCACCGCCTCGGTGAGCAGTTCGGCGCGTTGATCGTTGCCCCACCAGGTGTAGCGCAGCTCGACCTGACCGTCGTCGCCACCCGAGCCGCATGCCCCCAGCGCGAGGGCGAGGACGAGAGCCGCTGCCACCGAGGTTGGTCGTCCGCGTCGAGAGCGGTGGATCATGAGCACCTCCGAGTCCGCCGACGGATGCCGAGGCCCGCAGCCGAGCGACGACCCGCCCGTCGTTCTCGCACGTTAAGCGAGAGCCGCGTCACAGCGGCCGTCGCCGGCCGCAACCGGCCGACGCCGGCCCGGCCTCGTCGCAGGCGTTGAGTCCCGCCGGACGGGCCGATACCGTCGAGGGAAAGCGTTTCCCGCAGTTCGGCGGGATCGCGAGGTCTCGATCGACGCCGCGTCGATCCCTGCCCGGCGGCGACGCTGCGGCAGCCGAGGTGAGGAGCGCGCCACGTACCGCCCAGGAACCACCCTCATCCGCGCCGCCGTGATCGGCACCGGCAACATCGCCGACGGCAGGCATCTGCCCGCGCTCCAGGACGCGCCCGACGTCGAGATCGTCGCCGCCGTGGACGTCGATGAGGATCGAGCCCGCGACTGCGCCGCCAAGTGGGGCATTCCGGCGTCCTATTCGGACGTCGAGACTATGTTGACGCGGGAACAGCCCGATCTCGTCGTCATCTGCACACCGCCCGCCCTACACCGGGAACAGGCGGTCGCCGCACTACGCGCGGGCGCCTGGGTGTGGTGTGAGAAGCCGCCGTGTCGGTCGCTGGCTGAGTACGACGAGATCGCGGCTGCCGAAGGCAGCGATCAGACTCAAGCTGCCGAAGGCGACTGTCACGCTTCGGCTACCGAAGGCGACGGCCACGCATCGGCTGCCGAAGGCGACGGCCACTCCCCGGCAGGCCCGTACGCCGCCTTCGTGTTCCAGCACCGCTTCGGCTCCGGCGCCGAGCACGCCAGGAGCCTGATCTCGCAGGGCAGGCTCGGTGCGCCGTACGTGGCGCTGTGTCAGACCACCTGGTACCGCGACGATGCCTACTACGCCGTCCCGTGGCGCGGCCGGTGGGACACCGAGGGCGGCGGACCCGCGATGGGCCACGGCATCCACCAGGTGGACCTGCTGTTGGAGCTGATGGGCGACTGGGTCGAGGTGCGAGCGATGGCGGGTCGACTCGCCAGGGACGTGCAGACCGAGGACGTCTCCACCGCCTTGGTGCACTTCACCTCCGGGGCCATGGGCTCGGTGATCAACAGCGTGCTCTCGCCGCAGGAGGCGAGCCGCATCCGGGTCGATCTCGCCGATGCCACGGTGGAGTTGGCCCACGTCTACGGCTACACCAACGACGACTGGACCTACACGCCCGCCCGGCACGTCACGGCGGAGCAGGCCGAGGGCTGGGGCACGCCTACCACCGACGAGACGGGTTCGCACGCCGGTCAGCTCGCCAGCCTGCTCGCCGACATGCGGGCCGGTCGCAGGCCGAGGTGCAGCGGCGTGGACGGCAGACGGAGCCTGGAGTTCACCACCGCGATGTACAAGGCCGCGGTGACGGGACGTCCGGTGCGCGCGGGCGAGATCGTCGAGGGCGACCCGTTCTACACCGATCCCAGCGGCGGTCGCACCGACTGGACACTCGCCGCACAGTCGACCGGCTGAATTCGACCACCGTCACCCGGCGGCGGCGGTCGAGCGCGAGACGCGGCGGTGTCGCGGCAGGCGACATCCGAAGACGACAGGAAGAGGACGACGAGCGTGGGCATCCTGCACGTACGGCACGACCTGGGCGCGGAGATCGTCGTGGAGGCGGCGGGCGTGGCGATCCTGTCCTACGTCTACCGGCCCGACCCGATCGCCTTCGAGGCCCCCAAGCCCTACTGCCATCCGCTGCGGACGCTGGCGGGCGACGTGGTGACCGACTACCGGCCCAACGACCACCGCTGGCACAAGGGACTCCAGCTGACAGCGTCGCACGTCTCCGGCGACAACTTCTGGGGCGGCGTCAGCTACGTCCGCGACGAGGGATATGTGGTCAAGGACAACATCGGCCGGATGCGGCATGACGGCTTCGACGCCGTCGACGCTGCCGAGGACCGACTCGACCTGGTCGAGCGGCTCACCTGGATCAACTCCGGCGAGGAGACCTGGGCGAAGGAGGTCCGTCGCATCTCCGTGCACGACGTCGACGTCGAGGACGGCTCGTGGACGCTGACCTGGCGCAGCACGATCACCAACGTGCGGGGCGCTGATCTGCACTTCGGCAGCCCCACCACCGAGGGCAGGCCGATGGCGGGCTACACCGGGCTGGCCTGGCGCGGGCCGCGCGCCTTCCGCGACGGCACCGTGCTCACCGCAGGCGGCCTCGACGCCGCAGGCGTGATGGGGCAGCACGCGGACTGGGTGGCGTACTCGGGCGAGCACGACGAGGTCGACCGGCATTCGACGCTGGTCTTCCAGGAGGGGCCGCGCAATGCGGCGACCCCGGCGCACTGGTTCGTCCGTTCCGACCCGTTCGCCGTGGTCAACCCGAGCTGGGCCTTCTACGAGGAGCTGGCGCTGCCACCCGGCGCGGCACTCGATCGGGAGTACCGCGTGGTAGTGGCCGACGGCGCCTGGACCTCGGAGCGGATCGCAGACACGCTGGCGGCGAAAACCTGGTCCTGACGGCGAGTCAGGTCGCCGCGATGACAGCCTGACGGTCGGACGCGCACGAAGACGACCGGCCGGACCCGAACGAGAGGAGACGACATGACCGCCGAATCGAGTCCGTATCGGGACGGGGACGCCCTGCTGCTGCCCGGCGGCGTGGGAGTGTCCCAGCTGGACGTCTACGACTGGCCGACCGCGGACGACAGTCATGGCGGCTCGCCGCACATGCATCTGACCTGTATGGAGGCCTATGTCGTCGTCGGGGGCGAGGGTGCGGTGCAGACCCTGACGGCAGGCGGGCAGCAGGAGAGCGAGCTGCGGCCGGGGACGACGCTGTGGTTCACGCCGGGCACCATCCATCGGCTGATCAATTCGGCGGATCTGCGCATCGTGGTCGTCATGCAGAACAACGGGCTGCCCGAGGCAGGCGATGCGGTCTTCACCTTCCCCCCGGAGATCCTCGACGACCCGGCGGCGTACGCGCAGGCGGCGACGCTGCCCAGCCCGGCGGTCGAGGGCCATGCGGCGGCCGAGGCGGCGGCCAGGGCCCGACGAGACCTCGCCATCGAGGGCTTCGGTCGGCTGCGGGACGAGATCGCGGCGGGACGGGACGAGGCGTTGCTCCGCTTCCACGAGCAGGCGCTGGCCCTGGTGGGCGGCAAGCTCGCCGACTGGGAGCAGCGCTGGCGGGCCGGTGCACTGGCGGAGGCCGAGCGCACCGGGGCGCAGCTCGCCGCGTTGAAGTCGGGGGACGTCTCGCGGCTGCGGGCCGCCGAGATCCGGCAGATCGTTCCCCGTGATGACCGCAGACTCGGGATGTGCGGCAGGCTCACCACCTACCCGGTGGAGCGCGCGAACGAGGTGGGCGGCACGCGGCCGGACGCAGGCTGACCGGCTGATCCAGGAGCGGGCGCGCCGCCCGCCCGGCGGGCAGGCGGCGGCTCGGGCGTCGGCCCGCCGCAGCGTCTGCGGGCCGGGCGGGAAGCGGCGTCCGGGCGACCCGGCGGGATCGGTCGGTGCCCGAGTCCGGACCACGGCGGTGTCTCATGCAGCGATCCGGGTCCGGCCGGTCGAGGCGCGCGCCCTCGGCTCGTCCGACGACGAACCCGCGCGGCCGGACCGGGAAGCGCCACCCGGCAGGGCATGGCCCGGCGCGCGGCGTGCGCGGTGTGCGGCGGCTCGCCCGCCGAACGCTGGGCTGCGACCGGCAGCGGAGATCCGGGCACGGCGAGGCCACGCCGTGGGGACTCAGCCACGTCGATGGAATGGCGCGGAGCAGCCGTCAGGAAACGCCGCAGCCCGGCGCGCGCCCGTCGGCGCTCACGACGTCGGGACGGCCCGCCCGCCCCGAGAACGACGCTGAGCCGGCCCAGGCGAGTGCGAAAGCTGCCTCGGCGTCCGACCACCGAACTAAGGTCGAAACGACCGGCCCCACGTCGGGCCGCCAGGACCGGCCGAGAACAGCCGGAGCGCAGGCGGGCAGCCGGCACAGCCGCCTGCTGACCCCCGACCACACACCAGCTCGACGAGGGAGCACGCATGCGGGCCGCACGGCTGATCTCGCTGGTCCTGCTCCTCCAGGCCAGGACCAGCATGACGGCGGGCGAGCTGGCCGCCGAGCTGGAGGTCTCCGAACGCACGGTGTACCGCGACGTGCTCGCGCTGAATGCGGCGGGCGTGCCGGTCTATGCGGAGCGCGGCGCTGCGGGCGGTTACCGGCTGCTCGACGGCTACCGCACGCGACTCACCGGCCTGAACTCCGCCGAGGCGCAGGCGTTGTTCCTCTCGGGCCTCGGTCGCACCCTGGAGGAGCTGGGGCTCGGAGCACAGGCGGGCAGCGCGCGGCGCAAGGTGTCCGCAGCGCTGCCTCCGACGCTGCGGGACGCCGCGGACGACGCGGCGCGGCGCTTCCTCCTGGACGCGCCGGGCTGGTTCGACGAGGCCGTGACTCCCCCGCTGCTGGCCGAGCTGGCGCGCGCCGTGTGGGAGGACCGGCGCGTGGCGACGCGATACCGTCGAGGCGCGCGTGAGGTCCGGCGGGAGCTGGCGCCGACGGCGCTGGTGTTGAAGAACGGCCGCTGGTATCTGGTCGCCGAGATCGACGAGGGCCACCGGGTGTATCGGGTGGACCGGTTCGTGACGGTCGAGCTGCTCGCGGAGACCTTCGACCGCGCGGGCTCCTTCGACCTCACCACGTTCTGGCGGGACTGCTCGGCGGAGTTCGTCCAGCAGATGCTCACCGTCCCGGTGACGCTCCGGGTCTCCCCGGCAGGCAGGCTTGCGCTGCCCAGAGTCCTGGACCCCTCGTCCGTACGGCAGGCACTGGCCGAGGCGGCGGAACCCGACGAGCAGGGCTGGATCACGGTGACCCTGCCCGTCGAGTCGATCGAGATCGGTGCCGATCTCCTGCTCGGGATGGGGCCAGAGGCGGAGGTGCTCGCGCCGCCGGAGGTGCGCGAGCTGATGGCCGACTCGGCCAGGCGCCTCAGCCTTCTGTACCGCTGAACAGCTCGAACGGCAGGTTGCGTCCCTCGGCGAACGCGTCCCAGAACGGACTGCTCGCGCGGCCGTTGACGTCGGTGAAGCCGTAGTCGGCGGCCAGCTCCACGACCGTGCGCAGCGCGCCGGTGTGGCGGCTGGGATCGGGGTCGGCGGCCAGCGCCGCGATGGCACGACCGATGAACTCCGGCGACTCGGTGTAGGGCGCGGCCTCCGCAGGCATGTTCTCGGTCTGCGTCCAGCCGGGCGAGACGGCCAGCGCCGTGCCGCCGGAGGGGCGGAGGTCCTCGGCCAGGCCGAGCGGCATCCGGTTGACCGCCGTCTTGGCGACGTCGTAGTACAGCTGGCCGTAGTACTCCGGGCCGACCGCCCAGGTGGTGACCGCCAGCAGTCCGTTCCCGGTCTCGGCCAGCAATCGCAGGCCGAACTGGGCCGTGAGCACGTGCGCCCGCAGCCCGGCGATCAGCATCGCGTCGAGCTGGCGCGGATCGGACTCCCACAAGGGCTGCGGGACGATCCCGTCGTCCTCGGTGGTCTCGTAGCCGCCCCAGGCGTTGGAGACCAGTACGTCGAGCCTGCCCGAGTCGGCCCGCACCCGGTCGAACAACGCCCGGATCTGGTCGATGTCGGTGTGATCGCAGCGCACCGGGATGCCGGTGCCGCCGCGCGCCGTGACCCGCTCCGCCGTCTCCTCGATGGTCTCGGGGCGCCCGGTGGGGCTGCCGGTGGCCCGGCTGGACCGGCCGGTGACGTACACGGTGGCGCCGTTCTCACCGAGCACCTCGGCGATGCCCCGCCCCACGCCCCGGCTGGCGCCGGTGACGACCGCGATCGTGTTCCGCAGTTGCACTGTCCTGTCTCCTCACGTCGAATCCGAACGTGATCGAGGGTGACAGCGAAACCTGACACCGGCTGTCTGGATTGTCCGCCGGATCGCGACCGTCCCCGGCACCCGACCGGGCCAGGGGCCGGGACGGCGGGTTCAGCCGTTCGCCAGCACCTGCCGGGTCATGGGGCGCAGGCCGAGTCGCCCGTCGGCCGTCGTGGCCTGTTCGAGGCGCACCTCGGCATGGCGGCCCCGGATCGAGACCGTCGCCACCTCGTTGCCGAAGTAGGGCCCCGCGAGTCGATCCCAGCTCAGCGGCGGGTCGGCGACGCCGGCTCGCCGGGCGGCGAATCGGGTGAGGCGGACGAGCGCGGGCCACCAGCCCATCCGGAACAGCCAGCGCATCTTCCTGGGTGCCGCGTTGTGCAGGGGCGAGCAGGTGAGCTGGTAGACGGGCGCGTCGGGGGCGTCGGGATACCGGGCCTTGGCGATGTAGCTGTGGTGGACGTCGCCGGAGAGCACCGAGGCCGTCGCCGTGCCGCTGCGCACCGAGCGCAGCAGCAGCGCCGAGAGCCGGTCGAAGGACTCGCGGAAGGCCGCCCAGTGCTCCAGGTCCAGGCCCTGCCGAATCCGCTCCCCTCGCTCGCCCCGGCTGCCGGGACGCGCCGAGGCGACCTCGTTGTGCGACTCGACGTCGCTGATCGCGGGCGGCAGCAGCCAGGGCAGAGTGCTGGCGAGGAACAGGTGCTCGACGTGATCCGGCGTGCTGACGGCGTTGTGCTCGATCCAGTCGAACTCCTCGTCACCGACCATCTTGCGGACCCCCTCCGCGACGACGCGGCCCGCCCGATTGTCGATCACCACCAGCCGCACCGGCCCGTAGTCGCGGCGGTAGCTCCAGCGGTAGGCCGTGGCGCCGTCCGCCTCGGAGTCCGCCCATTCGGCGAAGTCCTCCAGCAGCTCCAGTGCATCGCCGTCGCGACCGGAGCGCAGGACCCGCGCGTACACCTCGTCCTCGTCGAGGTCGACCGGGCGGAGATTGCCGAGATGCTGATAGATCCAGTACGAGGCCAGTCCGCCGCGAATCCGCTGCCGCCACCACGGGGTGGCGGCCATCTCGCGGCGCCAGGCCTGCGAGGTGTTCCAGTCGTCGCGGACGTCGTGATCGTCGAAGATCATCGCCGTCGGCACGGTGGAGAGCAGCCAGCGCAGCAGCTCGCCGGACCACGCCTCGCGGTAGAGGTAGGTGTACTCCTCGAAGTCGGCGACCTCGGTGCCCGGCGGCGTGGTCAGGTCGCGACGGGTCGCCAGCCAGTCCTGAGTCGCCGGGCTGGTCTCGTCGGCGTAGACCTGGTCGCCGAGCAGCAGCAGCGCGTCCGGCCAGTCCTGTTGGTCCTGGGCCGCCATCCGCTGTGCGTAGGCAGCCAGCGCGTGCGGACCGAGCGTGTCGGGACGGTCCACCGGGTCGACGCGCGGGTGCTGACAGGAGCCGAAGACCAGCGTGAAGTGCTCCGGACGCTGCGCCGAGGTGCGGATGCGGCTCGGCGGCAGGGTGGAACCCGGCGGCGGCCAGACCAGCTCCCCGTCGAGGCGCACCTCATACGGCGTCGCCGTGTCCGAGGGGAGGTCTCGCAGCACCACCAGCGCGTAGTGGTGGCCGCCCACCCCGAAGGTCGGCGTCGTGGTGCCCAGCACCTCGACATCACACGCCGCGTCGGTCTCCACCCACACCGTGGCGGAGTCGGCATCCGCGTAACGCAGTACCGGTCCCAGCAGTAAGCCCGTCACTCGCACTGCCTAGCGGAGGAAGTCGTCACCCACAAGGGTTGCGCGCAGAGTGCGATGCTCGGCACCAGGCGTGCGACGCGCGGACCGCCCCGCCTGCGGCCCGTCGCCCGAGGTGCGGCGACCACTCCACCGTGTGATCGTCGAGAAATGATCTCCTTCGGTTACACTCTGTTCACCGAGCAGGCACCGCCCCGGCAGCTGGTGTCCGACGCCGTCGCTGCCGAGAAGGCCGGTTTCGACTTCGCGGTCTCCAGCGATCACTACTTCCCCTGGCTCGACTCTCAGGGCCATTCCTCGTACTGCTGGAGCGTGCTCGGCGCCGTGGCGCACGCGACGAGCCGCCTCGAGCTGATGACGTATGTGACCTGCCCGATCATCCGCTACCACCCGGCGGTGGTAGCCCAGAAGGCCGCCACGCTGCAACTGCTGTCGGAAGGTCGGTTCACCCTCGGTGTCGGTGCGGGCGAGAACCTCAACGAGCACATCGTGGCGCACGGCTGGCCGCCGGTGAACACTCGGCACGACATGCTGGTGGAGGCGCTGCACATCATCGGCGGGCTCTTCGACGGCGGCTACGTCACGCACCGTGGCGATCACTTCCAGGTGGACTCGGCGCGGGTCTGGGATCTGCCGGAGCAGCGCGTGCCGATCGCCGTCGCGGTCTCCGGCGGACAGTCGATCCGGCGGTTCGCGGCGCTGACCGATCACCTGGTGAGCACGGAGCCGAAGCGGGAACTCGTCCAGAGCTGGGACAAGGCCCGGCCCAGCGGGGCGGCCCGCAGCCGCAAGATCGGCCAGCAGCCGGTGTGCTTCGACGCCGACCGCTCGGCGGCGATCGACCGGGCCCACGATCAGATGCGCTGGTTCGCGGGCGGCTGGAAGGTCAACTCTGAGCTGCCCTCCACCGCCGCGTTCGCCGCCGCCAGCCAGTTCGCCAGGCCGTCCGACGTGGCCGAGTCGATCCCCTGCGGCGACGACGTCGGCGCGATCGTGGAGTCGATCCGCCCGTTCGCCGAGGCGGGCTTCACCGACGTCGCGCTGGTGCAGATCGGCGGAGCGCATCAGGAGCCGTTCTTCCCCTTCGCCCGCGACCGGCTGCTGCCCGCCCTGCGATCGGAATTCGGCTGATGTCCGGAACGACCCCGCCGCCTTGCGAAGCCGACCGACCGAGACGAGGATGACGATCATGGCAGCCGAACCGCTTCCGCCGCATGTCATCGCCCTGCTCGAGGGCGCAAACCCCGCCGTGATGGCCACCCTCCGTTCAGACGGCACGCCCGTCTCGGTCGCCACCTGGTACCTGTTCGAGAAGGACCGGATCCTGGTCAACCTCGATGCCAAACGCACGAGGCTGACCCACCTCCGTCGTGATCCACGGGTCTCGCTCACCGTGATCGAGGACGGGAACTGGTACAAGCACGTGAGCATCCAGGGGCGGGCGACCTCCATCGAGGACGATCCCGAGATGACCGACATCGACCGGCTGGCCACCCGATACACGGGCGGCCCCTATCCGGATCGCACCCGTCCCCGCGTCAGCGTCTGGATCGACATCGACCGCTGGCACGCGTGGAACGTCGACTCCGGGTCATGATCCCGGCGCCGAGGCGGGTGGCGGTGGACGTCGCCCGCCTCAGCCGATCAACGGCCGGACGGCGTCGGCCAGATCGGTTCCCGGCCCGCCGAGCAGTGCACGCAGGTGCGGACTCGCCGTGGCGAAGACGCCGTTCTCGCCGAATTTGATCATGCTGAGCAGGGCGCCCGCCGCAGCCTCCGGCATCCCGGCGGCGGTCAGGACCGGCAGCAGCTCGGCGTCGGACGCCACGGTCCGCCGCACCGGCCGGTCGGCCGCCGCCGCCACGGCCGCCGCCAGCTCGACCAGGTCGAAGCTCCGGTCGCCGGTCACCTCGAACATCGGTCCCGCGTAGTCGCCGGTGAGCGCCGCGACGGCCGCCGCGGCGAGATCCGAACGCCCCGCCGCCGCGAACCGGGCGGACCCCTCGGGAGCGGGCAGCTCGCCCGTCTCGGCCGCGTGCCGGATCAGCGGGCGGAACGTCTCCAGGGCCAGGCCCAGCCGGAGCACGGTGTGCTCGACGCCGATCGATCGAAGATGTTCCTCGGTCCGCGCGTGGAAGACCATCGGCGAGAGCTGCGCCGCGACGACGCTGAGGTAGACGACCCGCGACACGCCCGCCGCGACGGCCCGGTCGATCAGGCCCGCCAGCAGTGCGGCGCCGCCGTCCGCTGCGCCGGTCCCGTTCGCTACCGGAGCGATGAGCACGCCCTCGGCCCCGTCGAACACCGCGTCCTCGGCCAGTGTCTTCTCGATCTCGTCACCGGAGAAGGCCCCGCCTGCCGTCGAGACGCCGAGATTCACGGTGCGATGGGCGATCCCATCCCCGCCCAGCCGGGCGAGGGCGGCGACGCCCAGCAGCTGATCCGCACCGACGACGACGATCATGACGGACTTCCCCCGATTCGATGGGTGTGGCGACGACGAGGCCACCGTAGTCGGCAGGTGGCATCCGGGAGGACCGATCCGGCGTGCATCGTGATCACGATCCCGCACCGGGCGCCGCCTCACCGCCCCCCGCCTTGCGGTCCAGCCATCGGATCAGCAGCGGAAGGACCGTCAACAGCACCACCAGCCGGATGAGGTGCATGCCCGCGACCACGGCGCTGTCGCCGCCCAGGCTCGCGGTCGCCGCCACCAGCTCGCCGACGCCGCCCGGGACCATGCCGAACACCGCGACGGTCTCGTCGACGTCGCCCCAGTGCGACAGCAGGGCGCCGAGGCCGACCCCGACGCCCAGGATCGTCACCACGGCGAGCAGGCCGGGTAGCAGCAGGCTGCGGAAGACCCGGATCAGCGATGGTCCCAGCGCCGAGCCGACCACGGTGCCCACCACCACCTGGGCGGCGATCTCCAGTGCCCTCGGCAGGTTCTCCGGCGTGCCGGTGATCGCGTGGAACGCGCCTGCCCCGGCGATCGCTCCGATGAGCGGCCAGAGCGGAACCCGCCCCAGCCTGGCGAGCAGTGCGCCGAGTAGCGCGGCGGCCAGCAGTCCGATGACCGTCACGCGGGCCCCGAGAACCAGATCAGCAACGGCATCACGACCAGCACCACCGCAGCGATCCGTGCGAGGTGGACGGCGACGACCACCTCGGCACGCGCGCCGACCTCCGTCGCGACCGCCGCCATCTCGCTGAATCCACCCGGCGAGCAGGCCAGCAGGCCGGTGCGCAGATCGATGTCGAAGCGGCGGGAGAGGAGCAGGGCCAGGCCGACGTCGACCGCCAGCAGGACGAGGATGCCGATCAGCACCGGCAGCGCCAGGTTCGCCAGGGCGGCCAGGCTGCCGCCGTCGAGCCGAGCCCCGGCCACGCAGCCGAGTAACAGCAGGCCCACTCGGCTCAGCCACCGAGCGGGCCGGTGGCCGGACCAGCGGATGTTCACCAGGGCGCTGCCCGCGACGGCGCCGAAGATGCCGCCTGCGGGCACCTGAAGCAGCAGGGCGACGGCGGCACCGAGCGATCCGCCGAGCAGCAGCCGCAGCGTCGGCAGCAGGCGGCGCACGGCCCCGGCCCCCCGCGCCCCGTCGTCGGCTGTCATCGAGCGCGGCTCCTCCGTCGGTGTGGCGGACCTGACCGGTCCGGATTCAGCAGGCAGGCAGGCAGGCAGGCAGGCAGGCAGAGGTGAGACTTTCACGCGCCGCGGGTCCGGTGCGTGCCTTCGTGGCCAACGCGACAGCCCTCGACCGCGTCAGCGGCCTCGCCTGCCTGCGAGTGGGAGCGGCCGAGCGTCTCGATCCGACCCGTCCTGGGCAGCCGAGGCATGACGGCGGCCGTCGCCGAGTCCCGTCGACGGTGACGACGCTGCTACGTTGAGTGCAGAGACGATCACCGACGCTCAGAGATCGACGTTCGGGAGGAGCACGACGATGGTGGACTCGGTTCTGGTGGCGATCGCCGCAGCGGTGGCGCGGCAGGCCTCCGGTCTCCTCGCATCCGGAGCACGCAGCGCCGTGGCCGCGTTGGCGAAGACCATCGGAGATCGCTTCGCCGACGATCCGCAGGCGACGGCGGCGTTGACGGCGGCCGCCGACGACCCGCAGGACGACCAGCGCGTCGAGCGACTCGCGGAGACGATCGACCGGGCCGCCCAAGAGGACGCCGCCTTCGCTCGGCGCGTGCAGACGCTCTGGGAGGCCGCCCGCACCGAGGGCACCGCGACCGGCGGCGGGGTCGTCAACCAGATCTCGGGTCGGGTGCAGGGCAACGTCGTGCAGGCTCGCGACATCCAGGGCGGCATCACCTTCGGCGGCTGAGCCGCGCGGTGCGTTCCGCGGCTGAGCCGCGCGGTGCGTTCCGCGGCTGAGCCGCGCGGTGCGTTCCGCGGCTGAGCCGCGCGGTGCGTTCCGCGGCTGAGCCGCGCGGTGCGTTCCGCGGCTGAGCCGCGCGGTGCGTTCCGCGGCTGAGCCGCGCGGTGCGTTCCGCGGCTGAGCCGCGCCATACCTCCAGTGGCCGAGCCGCGCCGCCGGCAGGCGAGCCGCATCCTGCATTCCGCCGCCGTGCCGCCGCACACCTTCGGCCGGCGCCGGGTCGTCGACGGCCATACTGACGGGATGAGCGCCGTGCCGCCGCCGTCCGAGGAGTCGCTGCTGGGACACGTCTTCCTGGTGCCGCACCGGGACGACGAGCGCACCCAGCACGCGGCGACGCGGACGGTGCTGGCCGCGCTGGGCGAGGCCTCCCCCGCACCCACCGTGGTGGCCGCCTACACGGCCCTGCTCCGGCCGTACTACCACTCGCTGTGGTGTCCACGGGCGATCCTGACCGCGCTGGATCGCAACTCGGAGCAGCGTCCGTATCCGATGGGCGCGGGCGCCGCCGCCGATCGGCTGGCCGAACAGGATCGTCGAGAACGCCATGCGGGCCAGGGTTCGTCTCGTGGCAGGCAGGCCGACGATCGCAGGCTCACCCCGTTGGAACGGGTCGTCCGCTCTCGGCTGGGCGACTGGAATCGGTCCCGCCCGCCGATGGAGGGCTTCCGCTCCATCGAGGAGTTGGCCGAGGCCCTGCACCGGCGAGCCCGCAACGAGCATCAGGCCGTGGGCCCCGTCGCGGCGCCGGGCACCCGAGCCAGAGCCGCCGCCAGATTCCGCAGGCCCACCAGGGCTGATGCGGTGCGTCGGGTCCGCGAATCGCAGGACAAGATCCGCAAGGCCCTCGACAGCCTCGGCCCCGCCTACCTCCCGCCGCCGTCCGCCATGTCACCACCCGAGGCGACTCGCCGGGCCTGGGAGACGACGCAGGAGGATCGCACCAGCTACTACCTCGATCAGGAGGTCTCCGCCGCCGAGCTTCCCGCCGTGCGCGCGCTGCGCAGTCACCGCGCCAGGCCCGACGGGGAGGCGCTGGACGAGGCCGCCCTCGCCGAGCTGACCGAAACCGCCCGCCAGGAACTGCTGCGTCACTTTCGGCGGCGACGGCGATCCTCGCGTTTCCGGGTGTCGATGGACGCGATCGGCGGCTATCTCGATGCGCTCGGCGACGACGATCCGCAGCGCCGTTGAGCCGCTCGGCGGTCCTGGAGACGTGCGCCGAACCCGGGACCGTCCGCCCTCCAGGTCAGAGTGGACAGCCGGACGATTCCGGCGGCGTCCGGGACGAGTGATCGGGCGCCGTCGCCGCCGTCACGACCCGCCATGCCCGCCCGCTGCGGCTACGGCATCGCCCTGCCCGGCCTGGCGGCGAAGGGGGTCGCCGTCGCCTCGCCCCACCGCGAACGGCTCCGGTCCGTCGCCCGGTCCCGTCGCCCGGTCCCGTCGCCGCCCCGGCTACCCGCCCTCGGTCAGGACGCATCCCGACCAGCCGATCATCGCGCCGGATGCCTGCCGCGCTCGGGCACCGAGACGGCCGGGTGCGTCTGGTCGCCGTCCCGGCGCAGGCAGTGCCTCCTCGCCTGCGATCCGACAGGCAGCGGCCGCCGCAAGCCCGATCACGACCTGTTCCCGGCAGGCGGATGACCGACCGCGGGCAGCACCGCCTCGTCGACGATGCGCGCCAACATCGCCTCGTCCGGCGGGCTGCCTGCATCGGCGAGGTGCTTCAGGACCAGCGCCTCGCCGATGTCGGTGACCACGTCGGTGATCCGGGCCGGGTCGAGGTGCCCGTGCTCCGCGTAGTGCACCAGCACGGTGCGGGTGAACCGCCCGCCCTTCTGGTCGAACACCCGCTCGTACAGCGCCCGAGCCAGCTCCGGGTGGCGGCCCCGCTCGACGACGATCGACTCCACGGCCCGCGCGGTGGGGGTGGCGAGCCACTCGACGAGGAACCCCAGTGCTCGGATCAGATCGCCGCGCAGGTCGTCAAGGCCGGGTGACACCGTCTCCTGTGGATAGCTGTGCTCCAGCGCCTCCAGCAGAATCTCGGTCGGGCTGGACCAGCGACGATGCAGCGAGGTACGGGCGGTGCCCGACCGCTGGGCGATGCCCGCCATGCTCATCCGGCCGATCCCGACCTCGCTGAGCTCCGCCAGGACGGCGGCGCGGATGGCGGCCAGCATGTCCTCCTGGCTGCGACGGGCCCTGGCACTCATCGTCACGTGCTCCTCACCGGTCGGGGTACCTGCTCAACCTAGGAGGGCGGCCCGACGCCGAGACAGGCGGCACACGCGGCCGACGTGCCGACGTCAGGCCAGGGCGACCACGGCCGTGGCACAGGGCCCGAGCACCACCACAGAACCCTCGGTCACGGAGGTCCTGGCCGGTCCGTCTCCCGTGCCGGTGTCCACGACGGTCACCCGCTCCGGGCGTCCCGCGTCGGCGAGGTCCACCGTGACGGACTCGGTCGAACGGTTGACCAGCAGGATGCGGCGGCCGCTCCCGGTCTGGAAGCCCTGAGCGTGCACGGGCGGCTCGGGTGCCAGCTCGCTGCCCGCGCTCGTCGTCACGAGCCGGTCGCCGGGACCGAACTGATCCAGGAGCAGTTGGAGAACCCGATAACGCGCGTTGGGTTCGCCGGTCTTCCAGTCGACGAGGCTGACGCCGGGGATCACCGTCGGGTAGCCGAGGAACTCCGCGGCGCCCACCAGTTCGATGCCCAGGTCCGCCAGCCGGGACCACAGATAGGCGATCACCGCCCCGCCGAGAGCCCAGTACTCCTCGGGGATGTCGGGCTCGGCGGCCATCACGTCGGGGGCGAAGCTGCCGATCTCATTGATGTGCGTCTCGGTGTGCGGGCTCAGCCTGCGCTTGATCGACTCCACGAGTTCGACCTTGTCCAGGAACCCGTCGGCCTGGGCGAAGAAGGTCGCGGGCCAGGTGTCGAACGGAGCGTTGCCCTCGGTGCCGACGGCGTTGCCCAGGGCGGGAGAGGCATAGAAGTGGTGGGAGACGGCGTCCACCGAGATGCCGGGCGCGTGATTCGCCGGGTCCAGGAAGTGCCAGAAGTAGTCGGCGTTGCGGGTGATCGGGCTCAGCGACAGGCCAACGAAACGCATGTCCGGGTCGAGCCCGCGCAGGCGCTGCACGACGAGGTCGTAGAGGCGGGTGTAGGCGGCGGGCTCCCAGGCGTGGCCCACGTCCGGCTCGCATAACACCTCCCAGTAGGCGAACCGGTAGTCGTGGTCGGAGACGTGACGGCGGCCGCGTTCGTCGGTGAAGCCGCCGTCGATGTACCACCTGGCGATCCGCTCGAAGTAGTCGGCGATCTCAGTCAGGGACTCGTCCCTCGGCGGGCCGCCCTGCTCGTAGTCCCAGATCGTGGCGTCCGGATCGGTGCCCAGCTCCGGTGCGGAGTCCTGGAACATCCAGCTCGGGATCGCCGCCAGATTCGCCACCACGGGCCTGCCTTCTGCGGCGGTCATGAAGTCGGCCAGCAGGGGATCGAGGTGGGCGAAGTCCCAGGACGTGCCGGTCTCGGTCGGTGCATGCAGCGCGGGCACGCCGAGGTGCGGATGGGTCCAGAACGACAGGAACCGGGCCTTGTCCGCTCGAAGGTCCCGCAGCGCCGCGAAGGCACGTTCGCTGATCGGCGAGCTGCGGCGCAGGGGCGGCGCGGCCCAGGCATGCGTGGTCAACGTGGTGCGCGAGACCCGCGTGACGTCATCCCAGTCGACGCGCACCGGGATCGGGGGCAGGGCGTTGTTCGCAGACATGTGTCCGTCCTCAGGTCAAGGAGTGTCCGATATGGACGGACGCCACAATAGCTACACCATCGTAGCTACACAAGTGTAGCTACGATGGTGTGCGCCTAGCCCTCTCGCGCGCAGTGCAACCCGCAACGGACGTCGGTCCACCGCGCCGACCGGGCCACGAGCCCGAAACAGGCCCGCTCAGTCGCTCGACGCAGGCAGGACCTCGCCGGTCTCCAACAGGGTCTTGAGGCTGGACAACAGCTCCGGCCAGGACTCGGCGTAGACCGCGAGCTTCTCGCTGCCCGACTCGAAACCGTCGTGGATCAGCGTGAGCCGTACCGTCGGTCCGGCCGCCTCGATCAGGAAGGTCGTCCTGGTCTGCGGCTCCTTCAGCGCGTCGGCACGCTGCCGCTCGTCCCAGCCGAGCTGATCGAGATGCTCCGGCGGCGGCGTCCCGTCGGTGTAGGACAGTCGATGATGGGGCTCGGACTCCAGGACCACCGCGCCGAGATCGCGGAACTCCTCGCCTGGCACGATCTGCACCTTGACGGGCGATCCCACCCGCCAGTCCGATTCGTAGGCGACACCCCAGTAGCGACGGGTGAACTCCGGCTCGGTCAACGCCTGCCAGAGTCGTTCCGGCGTGGTCTGGACGTAGATGGTGTAGACGAACTCCGTCGCGCCCATCGGCGGCCGCTCCAATGCTGTCGTGAGATCCGCGAGCGCCTGGAGCCGCCCGTGGTCGTACTGACTGATCCAGCGCCGGGTGACGGCGTTGATCGGCGCGGCGTTGAGGTAGTGCAGCTTCTCCCTGCCTCGCCACAACGTGGTCACCAGGCCTGCGGCGGCCAGGACCTCGAGATGCCTGCTGACGGACTGCCTGGTCATGGTCAATCCGACGCACAGCGCACTGAGGCTCAGTCCGCCGCGCTCGTTCAGGCTGTCCAGGAGCCGACGGCGACTGGGATCGGCCAGCGCCTTGAACACCTCGTCCACGTCCGCCCCGCCCGCTTCATGCAGCCTTCTGACTGCATGAAGATAGGCAGCCGAAAGGCTGCATGTCAACGGAAGGCGGAGTCGAGCGAGGCGACAGGCGAATCCCGGCTCGCGTTCGGCGGGCCTCGACGACCGCCACATCGAGCGCACCGCCGTACGGGAGCGGACGACGAAATCCGGGATGCCTGCGAAAGACGTCGAATCGACGAGTGTCTCGAGCGGCCACGCCTGCCCGGCCCCGCCAGGGACGGCGACGCCGCCGTCGTCTCCGTCGCGGCGGGCAGGCTTGTCGACGGCATGTCTCGTCCCGGCCCGACCGTGCCGGGCCGGGGACGTCGTCACCGTCCCAGGGCTCTGCCGAGTTCCGCCTTGCTCATCGTCGAGCGGCCCCGGATGCCGCGCCTCCTGGCGTCGTTGTACAGCTGAGCCTTGGTGGGCCCGCCCGGCCCCAGCCTCTTCCCGGATCGCTGACCGCCGCGCTTCTGCGGCGACATGTCCTGCACCGAGGTCTTGCTCCTGGTGCGCGACTCGCCGGAGCGGGCCCGGTTCTTGTTGACCGTCCGCGCCGCGATCTCCTCGGCGCGGCCCTCTCCCGTGCCGCGCTCCCGCTGCGAGTCCTTGATGTGGCGATACTGACGTTCCCGCCGGTCGTTCCACGACTGCTGAGGCACGATGATCATCCTTTCGCTGGATGGACGACATCCGTGGCGGTGACGGATTCGCGACAGACGTCGCTACGCCGCCGGGATGCGGACCGCACGGTGCCGACGCCGACGCCGAGACCGGCGGCGGTGTCGTGGTGGCGTGCCCGATCGATCAGGTGTCGGCGAGTCCCGCGATGGACCACGCCCGTCAGCCTCCTTCGACAGGCGGGCACGGCGACCGCCATCGGCATCGTCGTCCCTGTTCACCGCGTATGACGGCATCACTCGCGCACCTCCGCGTCCTGCCCATCGCGTTCCCTGCGGCCTCTTCGGTGAAACGTGCGCATCGGGACGGCCGGAATCATCCTGCCGCCGGATGCCCGTCGACCGACGCCGGTTCGGCTCTAGACCGAGGACGGCCGTTCCGTGGCCGGGGAGAGCCTGCCGTGCCGCTTAATAGTCCGGGAGCGCAATGGGCGCGGTGGCCGTGAGCCAGCGGGGCTGGAGGTTGAGCCGCAGCCCCAGATCCACCGCCGGAAGCAGCATGCGCAACGACTGCTCACGCAGCCAGACGCCTGCCCGTCCTGCGCGGGGTGCCGCCATCGCGATGTCCAGTTCCCCGAGCTCCTGGCTGCCGACCACGAACTCGCGCATTCTCCGTTCGTAGGCGGCGAAGGCCACGTCGTGGTCTCCGCGCGCTGCCTTGAGCTCGCCTGCCAGCACATAGGCGCCCGCCAGCGCCAAGGTGGCCCCCTGCCCGGACATCGGGTCGGGGCAGTGCGCGGCGTCCCCCGCCAGCGCGACCCGGCCGTCCCGCCAGGACTCCATCCGGACCTGCACGCACGGCATCAGGCGGAAGTCCTCGGACGAGCGCATTGCCCGCAGCAGGCTCGGCACCAGCCACTCGTCGCAGGCGAAGACACGGTCGACCTGCGCCCACTGCTCCTCGCGACTCAGGTCGGGGCTCACCGCCGACTCGGCGCGGCGGATGAGGAACAGCCCCTCCAGTTCCGTGTTCCCTGGGAAGGTGGTGATGGCCGCACCCCGATAAGGCCAGGCGTGGAAGCGGGAGACATTCCGCCAACCCAAATGATTGTCCATCGTGAAATAGGCCTGATCCGCCCCGAGATAGTGCAGGAACCGGTCATGCTCGCCGAACACCAGTCTCCGCACCTGGGAGTAGAGCCCGTCGGCACCGATCACCAGATCCACGTGTCGGGTTTCGCCGCTGTCCAGATCGACCTCCACCCCGGCGGGTCGCTGGCGGATCGCGGTGATCGAATCGGCGAAGAGGTAGGGAATCCGGTCACGGACTTCTTCGTACAGAATCTCGCCGAGCCGAGTCCGACTGACGGCCAGCCGATCACTGCGGGGAGACTGGTCGGCCGCGCCCACGCCGACAGCCGGGACACGCACCGGTCGATCGGTCGCACCGACGTACATGGTGGCCTGCGGCTGCGGTCCACCTGCCGCACGTACCCGGTCCAGCAGGCCCATCCGGCGCAGGACGTGCTGGCCTGCCTCGGACAGCTCGATCCGCTGCCCCCCAGAGCGCGGGCGCGGAGCTCGCTCCACGATGGTCGGCTCGAAGCCGTACCGCCGCAGCCAGAAGGCCAGGGCAGGACCGGCCACACCGCCACCGGAGATGAGCACACTGGTCGGGTGTCGGTCGGTCATGGGTCGCCCTCGCGCTCTCGTATGTCGTACGACGGTTTCCCGCACCCTATCCGGCAGAGAACCTCTACTCGCAATTCTTTCGCACTACCAGTGCAATTACGTCACTCACCACACGGACTGCGCTTTATTTCATCACGAATCAATGGTCATGATAGGATTTCATGACCAGGCGGCAAGCGTGACGAAATGATGCGAGGCGACGCGATGGCGGCATGCGTCCAGTGCGGACAACGGTTTACGCCCGCAGCTCGCGGGCGGCGGCGGCACTACTGCTCTCGATCCTGTCAGGCCCGGGCTTACCGAACCCGCGTCAGAACCCGTGCCGAGCCGACCGCGGACCGGGTCGATGCGGCAGGAGAGCGGGGAATGGCGGCCCGCACCACGTCTCACACCGAGCAGGCGCATCCCGACGGCGGCCTGTCCACACCCCGCATCGTCGCTGTCGCCGTGTGGATCGCCGACACTCACGGCCTGGATGCCCTGTCCATGCGACAGGTGGCGGCCGAGTTGGGTGTGGCGACCATGTCGCTCTATCACCACGTCCGGGGCAGGGACGAACTGGTCGAGCAGATGGTGGAGGCCGTGTTCCGGGAGGACACCGACGCCGCGCATGGCGAGGGCAGCACGGTACGGCATGACGTCAATCTCTCGGGGGCAGACTGGCGCGACGAACTGGAAGCGTGGACACGGCGGGAATGGAGGCTGCTGTCCCGCCATCGGTGGCTGCTGCGGGTCATCACCGACTTCCCACCGCTGCTCCCGCCCGGCCTGCTCGCCGACGTCGAACGCGTCCTCGCGGCGTTGGTCGACGCCGGACTGGACCCGATCACCGCACACCAGGCCTTCCAGAGCGCCAGCGGGCTCGTCGAAGGCCTTGCCCTGCTCCAGGCAGGCACCGACAGGGCGGACCGCCGTGGTCTGACCCACCGATGGCGGACCACGGAGGTTCCGGCGATCCTGGAGCGGACCGGCGCGAAGAACTACCCGCTGCAGGCAGGCCTGATCACGTCACTCGATGCCGCACTGGATGTGGACCGGATGCTGGAGTTCGGCCTGGCCCGCCTCCTCGACGGCATCGCCCACCACCTGACCAGCAGGGCCGCCGAGGGAATCGGCTGATCACCTGTAGACGATTCGACCCCGGCAGCCAGGTGTGTGCACGCTCAGACGGGCGGGCGCAGGCAGCCCGGTGAGCACGAGGTCGTGCCGGATCTCCGCGATCGCACGACACTGCCGCACCGCCGAGCCGGGACGCCGTTCACGCTGGACTGCCACGCGCTCCGCGCAGAGCAAACCCGGCCCCTGCCTGCGCTCACGGAGTACCCGGGAAACGTCGCACCCGTTCCTCCGGACCGGTTGAACGCCCTTCGTCGTGATCGCCCTGCCGGCCGCCGCCTCGGCAGCGGCCGTTCTGGCGACCGCGCCCACGACTACTACCCCAGCACGATCGAGACCAGCGGGCCGGCGAAGCCTCGGCCAGCTGGGCACCGGCTGACGTCGCGTCACGGCCGGTCGCGCGGGAGCCTGCGTGGTGCGTGCTCGAGGAGGGTCTCGGCGGCCGCGCAGGCATGGCGGCCGTAATCGGGGTCGCCGAGCACCATCGCACGGCTCGCGACGCCGTCGGCGAGCGTGGCGAGCTGCTCGGCGAGCAGTTCCGGCTCGTCGATGCCGAGTTCGTCCACCAGATCCGTCACCAGCGCCAGCATGACGAGCTTCTGCTCGCGGGCGAGGGCGCGCACGCGACCGGCGGGGTCGGGGTGCTCGACCGCCGCGTGGATGAAGGGGCATCCCCGGACGGTTCCATCCGGCCAGGGCTGCGCGACGAACATCGCAAGGAGCCGGTCACGGGGCGGGACATCGGCTCGCCGCAAGGTCTCCAGCAGCGTGTACCCGGACCGCAGGAGGTGGTCCAGTTGCGCCAGGACGAGGTCCTCCTTGGTGGGGAAGTGCGCGTAGAGGGTCCGCTTCGAGACCGGAGCCTTCGCGGCGACGTCCTCCATCGTGGTCGCGGTGATGCCGCGCGTCGCGAACAGGACGCTCGCAGCGGCGAGCACGCGTTCCCGGCCGCCCCGCCCTGCTCGCCGCACGGGTTCGTCACTCATGAACCCAACGATACGACAGCGTTTACATAGGACGGTCAGTCCACTATGGTCACTTAGGTAAACGATACCGTGTACCTAAGGAGAAGGTGTGACAACGGTGACGAGTGGGCTCCCCGATGCGGCCGAGCAGCTCATCCGGGGTCGGCGCGCGACCAGGGCGTTCCTGCCCGACCCTGTTCCGGACGAGACGATCGAGGCCGTCTTCGCCCTCGCCGGAGCAGCGCCGTCGAACTCCAACGCGCAGCCCTGGCAGGTCGAGGTGGTCAGCGGCGGCGCACGAGACGACCTCGCCGAGGCGCTCATGTCCGCCGATCGGGCAGGCAGGCGGACGGTCGACTTCCCCTACAGCGAGGACATCTACTCCTCGGTGCACCACCGCCGACGGGCGGCGTTCGGTGCGGCGGTGTACAGCGCGCTCGGGATCGGCCGCGACACCCATGATCTGCGGGCCGCCTACGACGCCCAGAGTCTTCGCTTCTACGACGCTCCCCACGTCGCGCTGCTGTACGCGCCGGAGTCAGGCGACGCGCGACTGACCGCCGATGTCGGCATGTACGCGCAGACGCTGCTGCTGGCCATGACCGCATACGGGGTGTCCAGTTGCCCCCAGGCACTGCTGAGCTTCTATGCCGACACGGTGCGTGAGACGCTCGGCGTCACCGGCGGGAAGCTGCTGTTCGGCGTCTCGTTCGGCTACGCCGATCCCGCCGCTGCGATCAACGCGGTCACCGTCGGCCGCGAGTCCCTCGGGGAGACGACGCGATTCCATCGCTGATCGGAGGTCCTGAGCCCGCCGCTGGGAGACCGTTCCCGGCCACTGCCCCGGAGCCGCTCGCCTGACAGCCCCGGATTCCCTCCGGATCCGCTCAGGATCGCACCGCTACGCCTGCTTCATTCTCGTCACCGTCGAGCCGGATTCCGGCAGGTTCACGCAAGAGCCCGCCGATCCTGATGAACAGGTCGCCGGATTCCGCGCGACGCTCCGGCGGGAACGATCCGTCAGCGATACCGAGCCGAACGACCGGAATCGTGACGCGTCCTTCGCTCATTGCCGTACACATCAGCAGCAACCCTGCCAGTGCGGTGGTCACCGTGTCTCCACAGCAGGAGACCCCGTCCCGCAGTGCTGCGACACCAATGGATCGGCGACAGGTTCGGCGGCGTCATGGGCACCTGCTCCCTAGGGGCATCCGACCCGTGATCGACACCATGGTCACCGCGCTCGACTCCCGCGGGCAGCACCATCGGAGCAGAACCCTCGCTGACCACTTCGGCACCGCAGGCGTGGCTGGCACCCCTACTCCCATACTGCTCCCACCAACGACCAACGGCCCGCCGACAAGGATCGTCGACGGGCCGTTGACCAGGGAAAACATTCTGTGGGCGATACTGGGATCGAACCAGTGACCTCTTCGGTGTGAACGAAGCGCTCTCCCCCTGAGCTAATCGCCCTGGGCTTTCGGGGCGTCCCCCGGCAGCGAGGAAACCATACATCACCACGGGACAGAGGTCTCGCACCGGGGGGCGTTCTCCGCTTCCGCCCAGGTCAGCCGTTCATAGGACCGCTGGCGACGATGTCGCCCGACGGGGCGTCCGGCATGTCCCGCCCGGACTCCAACGAGATCGCGAACGCCGTCACGGAACCCATCTCCTCGGTCATGTCGTGCGACCACCGGAGCGTCTGCGCGGGCACCCGTTCCCGCTCGATCCCGACGTCGAAGCCCGCCATGGGGACCGGCTGGTCACCTTGCAGCGCCCAGAGCACGTACATCTGTTCGTCGTCGTCATTACGCGGCAGGCCCGTGGACACCACGGCGCCGTGCGCGCCCGTGGCGAACAGGACGGCCGCAGTCTGCTGACCGGGATCGTGCAACACGACCCGATGCATGTCGGGGTCCGCGGCCATGCGCAGCGCCGTCTCCATCGCCGCACTCTGCCGCGCCTGCACATCCTGCTGTCGAACCACCTCGACGAGCCGAATGCCCAGCCCGGCCGACACCGCCGCCAGCACCGCGACTGCGGTGGTGAGCAGGGCCATGACCACCCGCCCTCGCCGCCCCGGCCGTCGGGTTCCGCCGGGTCGCCTGGCTCGCTCGCCGGGACTGCCCGGCGGCCGAACCTCGGCCCCGGCCACCCTGCCCGCCCGATCCGAGGCGGCAGACTCCTCTGGTCGCCCGGCGGCAGGCGTGGCGACCACGGGAGCCTGCCCGCGTGGCTCGACCTCCTGTTCGACCTGCTCGATCTGCGCGAGCAGCCTGTCCCGCAGGCCGCTCGGCGGCTCGATCTGCGGCACTGCCGCGCCGAGCAGAGCGCCGATCTCCTCGGTCTCGGCGACGGTCTCGCGACACTCCGCGCAGGAGGGCAGATGCTCGGCGAACCTCGCGGCCTCGTCGGGTTCCAGCGAGGACAGCGCCCATCCGACCGCAGCCTCGTGCTGCGGGCACTGCCCGTCCTGCTCCAGCTCGCTCACGTCCGTCCCCCCTTCCTGTTCCGTCGCGGCGCGTCGTCATCGGTGCCCAACAGGGACGAGAGCATTCCGCGCAGTCTCCGCACCCCGGCGAAAGTGCGTGATTTCACCGTGCCCAGCGGCACGCCGGTCATCGCGGCCACCTCGCCCTGGGTGTACCCGCCGTAATAGGCGAGCGCGATCACCTGACGCTGCTCGTCGGGAAGACGACGCAACGCCTCCTGAACCTGACCCCCGATGACCCGTCCCATCGCCTCCTGGTCGACGTCGGGCCCGGCGGCGGCCTCTTCTGCCGCCGCGTCGCCTTCGGCCGCCGTACGGCGGCGTACGGCGCTCTCACGCCGCACCGCATCGACGGCGCGATGGTGAACCAGCGTCAGCAGCCAGGTCGAGAACGAGCCGCGATCGGCACGGAACCCCTGTGGCCTGCGCCACAGATTGAGGAACGCCTCCTGAACGACGTCCTCGGCGATCTCCGGATCCACGCACAGCCTGCGGGCCAGTGAGTAGGCGGGCCGGGTGTACCGATCGAACAGCTCGGCGAACGCCTGGGCGTCACCTTGTGTGACCAGCTCCACCAGATCGGCATCAGTAGGTCGGCGCCGTGCCTGCGGCGCAGTCGTCGGCTCCTCCTCGGTCCGGGACCAAGAGGAAGATGTTGGTGGATCGGCCACTACGAGAGCCCTCACAACCCAGCGTTCGCGCAACGGGTACGTTTCGGTTCATGTCCCGCCGACAGAGCGGACCGTGAAGAGTACCGCCCTCAGGTCGCCGCCCCAGCCACCGGGAACGGACACGGAGCGCAGCGAGACGGTAGCCCAACGAATTAGTTCTGACCCGTATGGGTGATGTCTGGCCCAAAGGCAAGCATTCGAGGGTGCCTGGGCGTCACAACTGTTGTGGTCGAACGTTTCATGGCCAGTAGGGAGAAGGAAAGGGCGACGACAATGCGCAATGATCACGTAACACTCTGTTCACGAGCCGTGTTTGACCTCCTCGCTCCGAGGACGCCTGCGGTGCCGGTCAACGTCGAGCTCAGGTACGACACCCGCGACCCCTACGCGGTCGTGGCCGCCTTCCAGACCGGACGCGGCGGCTCGGTGGAGTGGGTGTTCGCCCGCGATCTGCTGGCCGACGGCCTCATCGCGGAGGTCGGCGACGGCGACGTTCGCATCCGCCCCGCGGTCGACAACCCCGAGGTGGTCGTGGTCGAACTCAGTTCGCCCTCCGGACACGCGATGTTCGAGGCCTCCGCACAGGAACTCGCCGACTTCCTGGACCGGACCTACGACGTCGTCATGCCGGGCAACGAGAACCTGTGGGTCAACGTCGACGACGCGCTTGCTCGACTCCTGCCGCACGACCGGTCCTGAGCTGCGAAGACGACGGGAGGCGCCGCGAAACGGGACCCCGATTTGATCCTGGAACGCGGCGTTGGGTAAGGTTCTGCCCAACAGCACGGCGGTGGTCGAAAAGCCGAAAGGCTCAAAGATCGAGCGCCTTGCTTCTGCGGACGTGGCGCAGTGGTAGCGCATCACCTTGCCAAGGTGAGGGTCGCGGGTTCGAATCCCGTCGTCCGCTCGACTCGGCCTTGACGAGGCCGACGTCTCAGGGTCAGGCCTGGCTCTGGGATTCGGCGGAGTGGCCGAGTGGCTTAGGCAAGGGCCTGCAAAGCCCTGTACACGGGTTCGATTCCCGTCTCCGCCTCGGGCGATTAGCTCAGTGGGAGAGCGCTACCTTGACACGGTAGAGGTCACAGGTTCAATCCCTGTATCGCCCACCAGTTATACACACTGGTCAGATGCCCCGTCGGTGTTCATCACCGGCGGGGTTTTCTGCGTTGGTGGGAGCATTGTGGGAGCAACTGATCATGGGGTGATCCTGCTCTCGGTATGTGTTCTGGGGAGTCGGTCTCGGTAGTGCTCACCGTGGACCGCTCCCACCGTCGTTGGAGCCCGACGAGCATCCGGTCGACCATGCCCTGCGTCACATGCGAGTAGATCCCTGCGACGCCGCGCATCCGATGTCCGAGCCGCTTGTGTTGCAGGACCTCGGGGACGGTGTCCTCGATGAGCCACGTCTTGTGCGTGTGACGCAGATCATGGAAGTGGAATCCGGGCAGCAGCGGCGCCCATCCACGCCGAGGAAGCCCCGCCACGGCGGGGACCCAGAACCGGTCGCGGAAGTTCGACCGGCGCAGCAGACCCCCGTCGGCCCCGGTGAACACGTGCTCGTGGTCCTGTTCGGTTCGGTGGGCACGCAGGGAGTCACGCAGCACCGACGCGGGTGTCTTCGGCGGATCCAACTCCACATGACCGCCGATCTCGTGCAGGGCCTCGAAACGCGCGGCGATCCCCAGCTGCCATCTGGCAGGGGCAATCCTGCTGGCCTTACTGATCCTCGCTTCCGGTCTGGCGCTGGCCCGCCGTTGGCCAGGTCAGCACAACGTGCGGCAAGCAGTGTCTCGCCCTCGCACGTGGGCATCTCAAACACCTGATCACCGCTGGACGCTACGACAGGCGGCCTCGCAGGCGAGCGGTGCAAACTCGTCGTCATCACCACAGTCCCGCAGGCCAGTAGCGAGTTCGAGCGGTTCGTCGTCGCCTTCCTCGGCGACGCGAGCTTCATGCGCTACCTCGTCGACCTGCAAATCACCCAGGCGCGAGATCGGGCTAACCGCGAACCAGCCGACCGCTCCCTGGTTTTCGGGGCTGGATCCAAGCTTCGCCCAGATGCTCACCGACCGGGCCGTCCGCAGATCGATCTCTTCCAGCAGCGAATCCACCATCCGCACCGCGCCGGAAAATCCATGACAGCCTTGGCGTTTCGGCAGCGTCGTTCGGATCATGGCTACGGCCTGCGGGAGTGCCCCTGCCCGGTGACGATCTGGCTTGACTAGGTCGTCCGGTTTGACGAGAACCCTCCAGGTGCGGACGGGGACTAGTGGTTCTCAGGCACGACCGTGGCGAGTCCGGCCGCAGGGGCCAGGCTGGCGGCGAGTTCGGTTGCGGCCTCGCGAACACGCGCTGCGAAGTCCGCGGGTTCGGGCTCGTCGGTCCACCGCTCGAACGCGGTGTGGAAGACGGCGATGCCGACCTGCGCGAGCAGCGTCGCTCTCGACGTTGGGGTGCCTCGTTCCCGCAGTGCTTCGGCCAGCGCTTCGGTGACGGCCGCCAGTTTGGTTCGCTCGCGTTCCTGCAGCTCGGGGCTGGACGCGATGACCGCGCGTCGTCGTGCGGCGTGCGGAACCAGGTCAGCAAACCATTCACCGATGTCAACCAGAGCGGCGAGTAGAGCCTGGAAGGGCGGGAGCGCGGCGTCGGCGCGCCGGACGGCGCCGGACAGGACGCCAGGGATCTGCTCCGATCCGGCGAACAGCACGTCGCGTTTGTCGGTGAAGTAGCGGGAGAAAGTGCGCCGGGTCAGCCCGGCCCGCTCGGTGATCTGTTCGACGGTGACGTTCTCGTATCCGTGCTCGACGAACAGCTCCAGCGCGGCATCGCCAAGCCGCTCCTCAGCTCTCGGGTCCCACCGCGGCATGCCGCGATCATAGCAGTGATGTCTCATCGAGACATCACTGCTATGGTGATGTCTCACTGAGACATCGTAGCGGCACTACTCCCTGGAGGATGGTTCATGTCTCTGATTGACCAGCGCGTCGTCATCGTCGGTGGCAGTTCGGGCATGGGGCTGGCGACGGCCCACGCAGCGGCGGCGGCAGGTGCGTCCGTCACGATCGCATCGAGCAGGCGAGAGCGATTGGACGCGGCTCTGGCCGAACTACCGGACACCTGCGAAGGGTTCGTCACCGACACGCGCGTCGAGGCGGACGTCGCCGACCTGTTCGAACGGGCAGGCACACTGGACCATCTCGTGTACACGGCGGGTGACGCGCTGAATCAGCGGCCGTTGAAGGACCTCCCGCTCGATGAGGCCCGGCACCTGTTCGACGTCCGCTTCTGGGGCGTGATCGCCGCGGTCAAACACGCAGCGCCCCGCATCAGACCGGGCGGTTCGATCGTGCTGACGTCTGGGATCATCGGTGTCAGCCCGACGCCCGGCGCGGCGCTCGCGGCCGGCTCCGCCTGCGCCATCGAGGGCCTGGCCCGTGGCCTGGCCGTCGATCTGGCCCCGGTCCGCGTCAACACGGTTCGGCCGGGCTCGATCCGCACGCCGATGTGGGACGGCATTCCGCAGCCGCACCGTGACGCGATGGTCGCCGCATTCACGGAACGAACGCTGACCAAGTCGATCGGCACGGCAGATCAGATCGCTGCGACGAACCTGTACCTGATGGAGAACGGTTTCGTCACCGGCACCGTGCTCACCGTCGACGGGGGCCTCATCCTGAGCTCAGGCTGACCGAGCGTGCCGACGAGCCCGGCGTCACAAAAGTGATCTGTCCACGGCATTGACCCTCCCCGGTGGGGAGCACTGTCGGGGTGGCGGGCTACCACGTCGCGCCCGACGTCTCCCCGCCTCGTCCGGCGGGCGGGGTCCGGTCGGGGTTCGCGTTGGTCGGCATCGGTCTGACCGCGTCGGCAGCCTGATCCAACACTGGGGCGACCGACCGGCCGATCGACCGCCGTGATCGATCGACGAACAGCGGACGAGGCAGTTCGGTCGGCGGCCGGTGAGCCGCTCGCTCTCGGCCGCCTGTCTGTCGGACTCTTCAAGCAGCGCCGCTGCGGCCGCCGGGTCGTCGCGGAGTTCGGGAGGACGGCGAGCGTGACGCCGGACGAAGGGCGTCTGCCTCGCCGCGGCATCCGACTTCTTCACCGGACACCCGGCCCGAGGAAGTGGCGCGACTCATAGCACTGCGGGGTTGAGTGTGCCGCTACGGCAGGGGTTCTGCTGGTGGCAACTCGTTCACCGTGCTGAACCCGCTGGTCGGGAGGAACCATGATCTGTCGAGAGAGCTGTCTTCGTCGGGGTGCATCATGAGCGGCGGTTCCGGCTCGCCAGGAGCGGTCGGAGCAGGCACACCGGGAGAGCGACGACGACTTCGGCCGTTCCGGCGCCGAGAACTGCTCCACCGCTGGCTCTACACCCTCACCCACCACGGTCCGGACGGCCCCGGACACGTCTGGACCGTCGACGTCGACATGACCGACGAGGAATGGGCGGCCGAGCTGTACCTCGACGGCGAACGGCAGCAGCGAAGCGAGATGCCCGCCGCCTTCCCGGTTCCGGGCGGGACGATCGAGGTCAACGCCTCTCTCTACGGGATCACTCGGATGCATCTCGTTCACGAGGACGGCCGGGAAGAACGACTCGCCCCCGTACGGGGCACCGCAGAGGACCTGCGCGGCAGGCTGGCCCGTCGACATCCAGGGCTGAGCCGGTCGATCGGACGGCTGGCGATCGGCATCCTGATCGTCAACCTCCTCCTGGCCGTTCCGCAGGCACTGGAGATCGCCACCCGCATCCCCAGGATCGCCGAGAACCTGGGCACCTTCACCTCGCCGATCATGCTGCCTGCGTGGCTCAACATCACGCTGCTCGTCGCGGGAGTCCTCGCCGCAGTGGAACGGATTCTCACCCTGCGGCACCACCGCCTGCTCGACGTCGAGACGATCTGGTCTGGCTTCTGACGCCCGCTGTGTGCAGGTCGCGCCCGCCCCGTGGAGACGGTGCCCGGCACCGAACTCCCCGGGATCGGGCGAGCCTCGACTACGAGCTGGGCCCCGTGATCGTGGCGATGCTGACGGCGGCACTGCCCGCCGCGATCGCCGCGACGGTCCTGGCCACGGCGTCGTTCACCGCCCCGGCTGCCCAGCTGCCCTGCTCCAGTTCCTTCGCACGGTGGTAGGTCCTGCTCGACCACTTCGGCGCGGGGTCGAGAGTCGGCAGGGTCCCGCTCGCCGACAGCAGCGCGATCACGGCCCCGAGGTGCGGATCGGGGCTCTCGCCGTCCTCTAGTACCGCGCACACCTTCCGCCGCAGCTCGGCCTCGTATCCGTTGTCCTCGGCAGGCAGTCTCGTCGTGGGGAACAGTCCCAGCACCCGCCTGCGCTCCTGACGGAGGTGGCCACGCTCGAGGAGCCGCTCGATCACGGGCTGGTAGAGGCCGCTGCCGACGGCGTTGAGCAACGGCTGGACCCGCTGGGTCTTCTCGGCGATCTTGTCGTAGGCGGACTGCAGCAGGGGGTCCGCGAGCGGCCCGTCCCCGACGGTGGTGATCTTCGGACCGTTCAGGGCAGGTCCCTCGTCCGCCTCAATTCTGTCGAGCAGAGCCAGCTCGAGGAGCACCGCGCCGCCGAGGGTGTAGTAGAGAGTGCCTGCGCCTGCCGGGACCCCCGTCTTGTCGTCGAGCATGAGGAGCATCAGATCCTCGATGATCAGCATGTCGCTCCGCATCGTCGCTTCTTCCTCCCTGTCATCGCCGGTTCGGGCGGCGGAATTCGTCATCCATCGAAGTCGGGGTTGTCACCGGCCCGGCCCGGCGCATTCCGCACCCGTCGTGCGGAAGATCCCGAGTCGTGCGCCTCGCGCGGAAGGCGGTTCTCGCCACGAGAGACGGGGAGTCGGCCGCCAGTGTCCTTCCGGCCGCGCGGCATCGCCAGTGACACCACGTCATGACCTCACCTCGAGAAATGTCATGGTCAGGTGATGACGTGGTTCCACTGGCCGACGAGCAGGTCGGCTGGTGAGATCGACGCAGGTCAGGTCGACCGGATTCCTCGGCACCCCAGGAGATCGACCGGCGGTCGACCTGTCGGGCCCGGTGGATCGGTGGCCCGCGACAAGCGGGCGCTCACCAGGACGGCGCCCACCGTGACTCTCTCGATGACGGCCCATTGTGGCGCGACCGGCCCAGATACGGGTGGCGGCCCGACGGTCGCCAAGCGGACGGCGAGGTCGGTGCGACCCGTGGCGAGCAAGCCACGCAACTCGACCTCGCGGGTCGTGAACGGGTTGAACAGCATCGATTCGCCCGCATGGCGTTCAAGGAGCGGGCGGTGGTTGCGCAACGCCTCGTCGAACGCTGGTGTGGCACCTAGTTCGCCAGCCGCACGGGCCAGAAGGATCAAGGCCGCACCACGAGCGTCGGCCACAGCTGCAACGGTCGCGGCGTGCTGAAGGCGCACGACTGCGGCCTTCACGTGACCAGCCTTCCGCAGCTCGTTGCCGTGCCTCGTCAGGGCTTGGCCGAGCATGTCGGTATCGCCGATCCGCTCAGCGACACGCACACCTCCACCGGTCCACCGGGCGGCCGTGGACAGTCGCTCCTCGGGAAGGATCGTGCCGAGCGCGACGCCGAGTTCGACACGCGCGCGTCCGAAGAACACGGCCGTCGCCCGGTCGATCCTGCCCTCGGCTGCGCGGCTTCGAGTCTGGCGACAAGGGGCCACAGCTCGGCAGCGGCGTCAGCGGCGCGGCCTGCCTGGCGGGCGAGGGTAGCGAGTCGAAGAGTCGAGCCAGCGAACTGGAGCATCGCGGCGACGTCAGCATCATCGGACTCAGTGACGCCGAGAGCGTGGGCGGGTAGGCCGAGAACGCGGGCGATGTGGCGCCGGGATCGGACATCGGTGATGGCTCGGCGACCGGTCTCGATCATCGAAACGTAACTCTTGTCGTAGCCCAGCATCACCGCAGCCTGTTCCTGACTCAAGCCAGCTGCGCGGCGCCAGGCGCGGAGGATGGTCGGGAGGTCGCGGGTCGCCGCAGCGACGGCGTTGTCGCGTTCGGCCCAGAGCCAGGGGGCGGGACGCCGGACGAGGGTCACGACGTTGGGGTGTGGAGGCGCGCGGACCAAGTGGCGATCGACCGCTTATAGCCCTCTGGCATCCGAAGATCGGCGACCCCGGCAACTGGAATGAGCGCGATCTCCTTGTGTTCGTGGGAGAGCACGGGGGCTGCATCGGTGTCGGGATAGCACCCATAGGTCACGATGAGCACGGTCTTGCGCGCCACCGCGATGTGATAGGGCCAGGCGTCGAGGATCGGCCCCGTCGTGACCGGCCACGACGCCTCTTCGGCGATCTCTCGCGCCACGCATTCTTCCGGGGTCGCGCCGATTTCAAGGCGACCGCCGGGCAACTCCCATTCGTCGCGCTCGTTGCGCAACAGGAGTACGCGCCCCTCTCGGAGGACGACGCCCTTGATCGAAACGGGGTACATGCCGGGGATCGTCATCGAGTGTCTCCACAGTGGATAGCCGTATGCGGAACGTAGCAGGTAAGGGGCACCATGGCTGCGGATACAGGGATGACAGATTGTCAGTGGACATCCTCGGTGACCAGCGGTGAGCTGTGCTCGGAGGTACCAGATGAACACAATTAGTATCCCCCGCGTCAAGGCGGAAGACACCGACACCGTCGCGGCCTGCCTCGCCTCAGCCGGCGCCCTGCTTCTCACGGGACTGCACGACCGGCACACCGTTCTGTCGGCTGCCCGTTCCCTCGGCCGCATCGTGCCGCATCGCGACAGCGACGCCGACGGCATCACCGTGATCGCCGACCGGCCCATGATTGCGGGTGCGGGTCTCGCCGGGTTCAGCTCCGCCGCACTCGCCCCGCACACTGACCGGTCGGGTGTCGCCGTGCCGCCGCCGCTCCTCCTGCTCGCCTGCCGAACTCCCGCCGTTCGAGGCGGCGCGTGTGTGCTCGTCGACGGCTAGGCGGTGTACCGGGACCTCGCTGCCGAAGAGCCCGAGGCGGTGCGCGATCTGATGACAAGTCGATCGGTGTTGTTCGGCGGCAGCGCGGGCCACCTCGGCGCGATCTTCGAGCCGACGGGTCCGGGACTACTTGGTGTGCGGCTCAGACTTGATGGATTGGCTCGCTGGTCGCCGCAGGCCGCTCGGTGGCGCGATCTGCTCGTCGCCACGATTCGGCGTCACGAACACATCATCCCGTTGGCAGCGGGGCAGGGCTACGTTCTCAACAACAGAAGGTGGCTGCACGGACGGCGGGCATTCACCGGGCAGCGCGTGATGTACCGGGCCGTCCTCGAACCGCAGACGCCGATTCCGGCGGGATGGCCACGATGACCTACCCGGCGGAGTGGGTCTCCTTTGTCGCGCGCGTCTCCTCGTCGAGCAGCGTCACCACCGCAGCCGCACCTGTCCGCGTCATCGGCCGGTCGGGCGGTGGACGCGAAGTGGGCATCGACCTTGCGCCGTCCGACGCGCGGGATGTTCTCGCTGACGTGGGCGCGGGATGCGCCGGGTCTGAGCCCGGCTGGTGGGACGACGCCGCGCGTCGGCTACAGATCGCCGGTGACGCCGCCCTCACTGTGATCATCAGTGACCCCGTGGCCCCGCTCGGCCGGAGGATCGTCGCTGGGAAGCACCGTTCGGGACTCGCGGTGACACTTCGCACGGCGATCACGAGCGCCGACAACGCCGCCCATGGATCGCACCGATGATCGGCCCGTGGCTCGCCAGGACTGCCCGGTGACCGCCGACGAGCGGGAGATCGCCGACGAGCCGCTGAGGATTTATCCACTGGTGACGGACACGCCCGGATATCGGTTCGGAGTGCCCCGGCGTGGCGCCCGACGCTTCCCCTCCTCAATCGACCCGGACCCGCCGCTCGGCCTGCGCGAGGACGGACCGGCGGTGGTCCTCGCCTACCGAGCCGGTCGTCTCCCCCGCCGACGAAGGCCGTGGCACGCGCGAATGAATGATCGACGACGAGCAGGGAGTCTCGCTACGATCGGCGAACCGGCAGGCGAGTCGGCCAGGGCTCGACCGGCTCGATCCGCACCACACGCCAGATCGCGGCTCGCCGGGGCCATTGTCGGCTCTTCGTCGTGGTCGGTGGTCTGACGTTCGAGGGAAGGGCGATCGATGGAGATCGAAGAACTCGGCGAACGGATCGAGACGCATCACACGGACAGTCCCAGACGGCTCCGCGTCGCGGTGTCCTGCCTGGTCGTCGCGGCCGTAAGTCTCGGCGTCGGTATCCCGCTGACCATCGCCCACTTCCAGCCCTGGGGTCCCGCAGGCCAGGACCCGCGGTCCTGGGTGGGTTCGGGAATGCTGCCCGGCGCGCTGACGACGCTGGGCGTCCTCGCGCTGGGCGCCGGGATTCTCACGCTGCTGAAGTACCTACGCACCAAGGACGAGTACTTCGAGGTCCATCGCCAGGGGATGATCCACCACGTCAGCGGGGCGACCTCGGTGATCCGATGGTCGGACGTCGCCTCGGTCCGGCCCAAGGGGGCGGTGTCGGACCGTGGCGGCGCGCGTCATTTCGGCGCCGACTTCTCCTGTCTCGTGGTGCTGACCGACGGTCGACGGATCAGGTTCAACACCTTCATCGAGGACGCGCCGCAACTCGCGGAGGCGATCGTCACCGCCGTCGACCCGACAGCGCGTTCCTGACGGCCGACGCGCGCACCAGTCGTCCCCGCCGCTACACAGCCCGCGGAGGTCGGCGGCGTCGACGGTCCCGAAACCGAGTGTCCCGTTGGCAGGATATGCCGCCTGATCAGGCACGATCCGGTTGTTCCCTGCCTAGCGCCGCAGGTCGGGCGTGCCCGCCAGGCTACTGCCGCTCTCTCGACGGCAGGAGGTTCTGCCGTCCCCGGGCTCGACAGACCCTCCCACCGCAGCGCCGAGGGGTGTTTCGTCGCTGCTGACCGGGGCAGCCAGACAAGGAACCTCGGGAGGGCCGCAGGCGGGGGTGCCCTTCCGGGTGACGCCGGGTCGCCCCGGTGTCGAGCAGAGGAGCAGTGATCGTGAAGCACGCCATGCTGAGGGATCTGGACGTCTCCCGCATCGGGCTGGGCGCGATGGGCATGTCCTTCGCGTACACCGGCGCGGGGACGGACGACGCCGAGTCCGTCCGCACCATCCATCGAGCGCTCGACCTGGGCGTCACCCTCATCGACACCGCCGAGATCTACGGGCCGTTCGTCAATGAGGAACTCGTCGGCCGGGCGTTGCGCGGCCGCCGCGAGGGGGTCGTGCTGGCGACCAAGTTCGGCATGGTCTCCCATGCGGGCGGCGGCGCGAACATCCTCGACAGCAGCCCGGCGAACGTCCGCGCGGCGGTGGAGGGCTCGCTCAGGCGGTTGGGCACCGACCACATCGACCTGTACTACCAGCATCGGGTCGACCCGAAGACGCCCATCGAGGACACCGTCGGAGCGCTGGCCGAACTGGTGTCCGAGGGGAAGGTGCGCCACATCGGGCTGTCCGAGGCGGGGGTGGCGACGATCCGCCGAGCCCATGCCGTGCATCCGATCACCGCGTTGCAGTCCGAGTACTCGCTGTGGACGCGCGATCCGGAGCCTGCGGTGCTGCCGCTGCTGCGGGAGCTGCGGATCGGCTTCGTGCCGTACTCGCCGCTCAGCCACGGCTTCCTCACCGGGAAGATCCGTTCGCCGAAGGACTTCGGCCCCGACGACTTCCGGGCGACGAACCCCAGGTTCACCGGGGAGAACTTCCAGCGCAATCTGCGCATCGCCGACGAAGTCGAGGCCGTCGCGGCCGAGGCAGGCGCGACGCCCGCTCAGGTGGCGCTGGCCTGGCTGCTGGCCAAGGGCACGGACATCGCCCCGATCCCCGGCACGAAACGGGTCTCCCGCGTGGAGGAGAACACCGCTGCGGACGATCTCGCGTTGACCGAGGAGCAGATCCGCACGCTCGACGGCCTCACACCGCCGGAAGGCGACCACCACAACGACGAGCAGATGAAGATGATCGAGCGTTGACCGAGCCTGCCCGCCGCGCCGCGCAGGCTCGGCCATCGCCGAGGTGACGAGGAGCAGGAACGATGACGACGTGGACGCCGGACGAACTCGCCAGGATCGACGGAGCCGACGAACTACAGGTCACCACGCTGCGCGGTGACGGATCGCCGCGCAGCCCGAGGACCATCTGGGTCGTCCGCGACGGCGACGACCTCTACGTCCGGTCCGTCTACGGCGTCACATCAGTCTGGTACCGGGGGACCCGGACCCGCCATGAGGGCCGGGTCCAGGCGGGCGGTGTGGACCGCGACGTGACCTTCGTCGACGTCGGCGACGAGCTGGATGAGCGCCTCGACGCCGAGTACCGCAGCAAGTACCGCCGCTACGCCGCCTCGATCGTCGACTCCATCACCAGTGCCGAGGCACGCGCCGCGACCATCCGACTCGTGCCCCGGTGACGCCGTCCATGCTCGCCCCGAGTCCGTCGATCCGGAACAGCAGCGGTTCCTCGTGATCAACCGCTCGACGTCGGCGAGATCGGCCGCGTCGCCTGCCCTGCCACGACGACGCCAGGAAGGTCTGGGACGGCAGCCTGCGTGGCGGGCGGTGGCATCTTCAGCGGCGGAACGGCCGGTGTCACCGGTTCCGGCGCACTGCCGCAGCGAGGCTGCTCACCACGCCTCGGGGAGAGGCTCTCGTCGGCAGTTCGGGGACATTCCGCAGTTCAGGAACAGGACGACACTCGTCGACCACCCGAACCGGTGATCACCCGCCAGGCCGGACAGCGGTCGCGTCCCCCCTTCGCGGCCACAAGGTCGGCGACCAGGTCATGTGCACCCTTGCCGCCGCCTGCGCGACCGGATGGAAGGCAGGCGGCTCCTCGGCAGGCTCCGCAGCGACGAAGCCCAGGACGTGTTCGGCGTCCCGCCGGGACTCCCCGCACATCGCTGCGGCGTACCGGCCACGGTGGCGACCGGTCACGACCCGTCGCGCGGCGGGCGGAGCTGCTGATAGAAGTGATAGGCCACCGCTTCCGGCTCCGGCGTCCGCCAGTGCCTGCCGAGCAGCATCGGCAGCGGGGCACCGGCATCGAGCACCGTGAAGCCGTGTCGGGCGAAGAGGCGGCGCAGCGAATCCGCCTCCTGATCGACGGTGACGTTGCCGAACCAGACTCGAACCCCTCGGTCCCGCAGCCGGTTCTTCGACTCTTCCAGCAGCCGTCCCCCGATCCCCTGCCCCCGAGCCTCCGGCACGACGGCCAGCAGTTGCAGCTGACTGTGCCTGTCGAGCACCGGACCGAAGTCCAGCTCGCGGGGCATCCGCTGGCCGGACATGAGCCGCAGTGCGCTGCCGACCGCGATCTGCGCGCGGCAGCTGAGAGCGGCGCCGAGCAGACGTCCGGTCTCGGGGTCGTGGTACTGCAGCACCAACGGCGCGTAGAGCTCGTCCAGCTCGGTCATCGGCACGGCGGTGGGCTCGACCTTGTCGATGACGGCCGTGAACAGGTCGAGTACGTCGCGTCGTCGGGGGTCGGTGTCGGCCTCGGAGATCATGGCGAGAGTGTCACCCGAACGACACGCGGCGCTCCACTCGGCCTGCGCGAACGACCGCTTCGGCTCGGCCGCGTCCGGCCGACGCCGACGGCCGGAGAGCTACGAGCGGGCCCGTCGACGTCGCCGGGCCCGCTCGTCACACCTGCCGATCTCCTCGGCCTCGATCAGGCCCCGGCGCCACCCCGGAACGTGGCCCACTCCGACCAGGCTCCGCCGCCGGGGGTCCCGTCGGCGGGAATGGTGTGCCACCGACCCAGGACGCCCTCGGTCGCCGCGAGGAAGACCTCGATCCGGCCGTCCACGTTCACCGTGGCGACGAGGTCCGATCCACCGGAGCCGAAGTCGCTCCACGGCGACCAGGTTCCGTTCAGGTCCGTCTGATACCGGTGCCGAACACCCGCCGAGGTGGTGGCGAACTGTTCCAGCCGACCGCCCGGCGCCAAGGCCACCGTCAGCCGCGCCGCACCGGGACCGCCAGTCTCGACCCAGTCCGACCAGGCACCGCCGCCCGGCCTCCCGTCGGCCGGACTCGTCTGCCACCGATGCCGAACACCGCCCGCATCGGCCACGAAGACCTCCAGCCTGCCGTCGAGGGCCGTGCTGGTGACGATGTCGTGCCCACCGGGACCGAAGTCCGACCAGCCGGACCACGCGCCCTCCACCGTCATCTGGTAGCGGTGGCGAGTGCCGTTCGAAGTGGTCGCGAACTGCTCCAGTCGACCATCCGGGGCCGCGTCCACGATGACCTGTGCGCCCGCCGGGCCGCCGGTCTCGACCCACTCCGACCACGCACCGCCGCCCGGCCTCCCGTCCGCCGGACTCGTCTGCCACCGATGCCGGATGCCGCCGCCGTGTGCGA
Organism: Actinoalloteichus sp. GBA129-24; assembly: GCF_001941645.1. Lineage (NCBI taxonomy): Bacteria > Bacillati > Actinomycetota > Actinomycetes > Pseudonocardiales > Pseudonocardiaceae > Actinoalloteichus > Actinoalloteichus sp. GBA129-24. Next base: position 5,295,609 of record NZ_CP016077.1, read on the forward strand.
CGAAGACCTCCACCCGACCGTCGCGCGCCACCGCGGTGGCCAGGTCGGTTCCACCGGGGCCGAGAACGCTCCAGCCGGACCAGGCGCCGTCGAGATTCGTCTGAAAGCGGTGATGCAGGCCGTCGGGAGTCAGGGCGAACTGTTCGAGTCGGCCGTCCGGCGCGCGGGAGAACGCCAGCCGCGCGTTCGCCGGTCCGCCCGTGTTCACCCAGTCCGACCAGGCTCCGCCGCCCGGTCGTCCGTCTGCCGGGGCGGTCTGCCATCGGTGGTGGACGCCCGCCGCGTCGGACACGAAGGCCTCCACCCGACCGTCCCGCGAGGTCGCGGCGGCGACCGAGGAGCCCGTGGTGGTGAACTCCCGCAGATTCTGTGCGGGCGGCGGCCCTTCGGCGACGAAGTCGAACCTGATCGGCTGGTAGGTGGCCTGGGTCTGCGACCAGGTGTACTCGTTGTAGGTCGCGCGCGGCGGGGTCTGCTCGTATACCCAGTACCGGCTGCGCGCGTCGTCGAGCCAGCCCCCGAAGAGGCGGATGTGTCCGATCTGGCCGTCGCCCTGCCAGTGGCGCCAGTTCAGCGCGTCGCCGGGAAGCAGCTCGTCCTTGGTGATCTCGTGGGAGACCTGATAGATCGTGCGGGTCGTGTACGAGGCGCCGGTGTTCCAGGCCAGGGACACGAAGCCGGAGCAGTCGGTGCGATATCCCTCGTGCCACCGGCTCATGCTGTAGGGGACGCCTGCGTCGACCCAGGTCCTGCCTCGAGCCATGATCTCCTCGCGGGAGATCGGGTTCGCCGCGAGCGGGGTGACGTCACCCTCGCGGATGTCCTGGTGCGCAGCGGGTTCTCGGGGCTCGCCGATGCCGGTCGGCGCGGACTCCCGGGGCGTCGTGGCGAACGCGGTCGCCGCCCCCGGTACTTCGGCCGGGACGGCGGCGAGCAGCAGGGCCAGGGCCGCGCCTGCCACGGATCTTCGCAGGCGGGATGATGTCGTGCGCATGAACTCTCCTTCGCCGAGTCTGGAGTGGGAGGGATCGGCTACCGCGTCTGCGCGGACGGCTGCGCAGGCCGGGCCTGCGTGGACCGGGCCTGGGCAGACCGGGCCTGGGCCGAGAACGCGCCCCAGCCGGACCAGGTGCCGCCGCCGGGAGTGCCGTCGGCCGGAATCGTGTGCCAGCGCGCCTGCAGAGCCCCGGAAGGCGCGGCGAGGAAGACCTCGATCCGGCCGTCGGCGTTCACGGTGGCGGCCAGGTCGGAGCCGCCGGGGCCGAAGTCGGTCCACGCCGACCAGTTCCCCGCCAGGTCCGTCTGATACCGATGTCGGATGCCGCCCGAGGTGGTGGCGAACTGCTCCAGCCTGCCGCCCGGCGCCAAGGCCACCGTCAGCCGTGCCACGCCGGGACCGCCGGTCGCCACCCACTCCGACCACGCACCGCCACCCGACCTGCCGTCCGCCGGACTCGTCTGCCACCGATGCCGAACACCGCCCGCATCGGCGACGAAGACCTCCAGCCTGCCGTCGAAGCCCGCGACGGTCGTGAGGTCCGTGCCGCCCGCGCCGAACTCGCCCCACGAGGACCACGCGCCGTCGAGGTTGACTGATGGCGATGCCAGGTCGCGGCCGAGGTGACGGCGAACTGCTCCAGCCTGCCGTCCGGCGCCACGTCGAGGACGACCTGCGCCCCGCCCGGCCCGCCGGTCTCCGCCCATTCCGACCAGCCGCCGCCGTTCGGTCTTCCGTCGGCCGGACTCGTCTGCCACCGGTGACGGATGCCGATGTCGTGCACGACGAAGACCTCCAGCCGACCGTCCCGCGAGACGGCCGTGGCGAGGTCCGAACCGCCGGGACCGAACTGCGACCACCCGGACCACGCACCGTCCAGAGTGGTCTGGAAGCGATGCCAGAGCGCGTCGGGAGTGAGCGCGAACTGCTCGATGCGGCCGTCCGGCGCACGGGAGAGAGCGATCCGGGCGTCGGCCGGTCCCCCGGTGCTCACCCACTCCGACCAGCCGCCGCCACCGGGCCTGCCGTCGGCGGGCGCGGTCTGCCAGCGGTGCAGGGTGCCGGAGCCGTTCGAGGCGAACACCTCGATCCGGCCGTCCAGCGAGGTCGCCGAGGCGACCGCCGAGCCGGTGGTGGTGAACTCTCGAAGATCTTGGGCGGACGGGATGCCCGGTCCGACCGCCCGACTGGCCTCCTCGATCATCGCCCTGGCTCGTCCCTCGGCCTCGTCATACCGCCACGGGCAGCAGGAGCGCTGCACGCTGTCGGCGAGCAGGCCTGCGCTGAGGTCCGGGTGTCGCGGCTCCACGATCTTGGCCTGGGTGAAGAAGCTTCGGGAGGCGTAGGAGACGTCCATGATCTGGTCGGGGGTTCCCCAGCCCTGCGAGGGTCGCTGCTGGAAGACGCCGAGGGAGTCCCGGTCGCCGCAGGGCAGGTTGTTCATGTGGGACTCGACCCAGCCCGCCTCGAAGCCCGCGAGCATGACCTTGTCGGACACCGACATGGACAGTCCGACGCGGTAGACGGTCTCGATCACGGCGGGATCGTGATTCGGCGGGATGCTGGGGCAGGCCAGCGGCGAGATGTCCTGGGCGTTGGTCCTGGGCCGCTCCCCCTCGGTCTGCTCATCGGGCTGGACGGGTCCGGCCCGGCCGGTCGGTCGTGCGGCGGACTCGCCTGCGACGGCGGTGCCCAGGGTGCCGCCCAGCAGGGCCAGGACGGCGATCGGCACCGTCAGCAGCCGCCATGGTCGGGGTCTGTGTCTGCCGTGGGGAGGTCGATCTGCTGCGGACATGAACGTTTCCTTCCTCGCCGAACGGCGCACCGATGTCGATCGGCGACCGGGGGGGTCGACCGCCGAGGAGGACGTTCGGCGGCGACGTCGATCAGGGGTGATCCGACCGACGACCGGCGGATCCGCAGAAGGCGGCCGGGCTCGCACCGACGAGCCGACCGGGATGGGCCCGCCGAGACGGGCTCGCACGCAGGTCGCGCACCAGGCGCAGCAGCGGAGTTCTAGTCGAGCGGCTCGAGGACGACGTCGTCGAGCTGGATCCAGACCTCGCCGCCCGAACCGGCCCATCCGCCGCAGAACACCTCGGCCTCGCCTGCCTCGTCGGCGGTGAACTCCACCGTCAGCGGGGCGTAGTCGGCGACATGCCCGAAGGGCGCCTCGGCGATCGTGCCGCCGCCGTCGGGACGGCGGACGCCTAAGTAGCCGCCGTCGGTGGCGGCCGAACTACGCACCCAGCCGGTCAGCCGATGGCGGGCGCCGGGTCGGACCGCGACCTTCTGAAAGAGGTCGTTCCACCCCGCGTCGGCCCGAATCCAGCCGTTGTTCTCGCCGGAACGGGCGTATCCCAGCCCCTGGTCCACGCCGCCTCGTCCGTTCACCCGCCACGGACCGACCCCCGCTCCCGGCGGTCGATCCTCGAATCCGCCGTCCTGCACGAGGTTCGACTCGACCGGCAGCTCGTCGGCGGAGAGGCTCATCAGCCGCACGTGGTACGGGGTCCACTGGGACATGGCGAAGTACAGTTCACGGCCCGTGCTGGCGGGATGGAGGAACGCGCCGTAGAGGCCGCCGAAGTCCTGCCCATGGGCGACGATCCACCCGCCCGTCCACGGGCCGTTCGGCGCGGGCGCGGTCCGCGCCACGATCGCCGCGCGGCTCTCGTCCAGGTACAGCGCGACCCAGCGGCGAAGATGTTCGTTGTAGAGCACGGAGAGTTCGCCGACCGGGCCCGCCAGCACCGGCACCGTCCGGTCCAGTCCCGTGCGGTCCCAGCCCTGAGCGGTCCAGTACTGGTAGCTCGCCGGATCGAGCAGGCGATCCGTGGCGACCCTCGCCAGTACGACGTCGCCGAACCGGCCCTGCGGCGTGCCGAACAGGTAGACGGTGTCGCCGTCGGCGGCGAACGCGCCGAGCTGGAACCTCGCCCCGCCGCCGGTGGCGGACCAGCGGTTGTTCACCGGCTTCGCCCAGGTCTGGCCGCCGTCGTCGGAATAGGCGAGTCCGGCGTAGTTGGTGACCCAGGTGCCCGCCGCTCCCCAGTGGCGGACGGACATGTAGTGCAGGACGTCCCGGGAGCCGACGGCGATGCCCGCCGTGGGGATCACCGTCTCCTCGGCGACGCTGGTGTCACGGGCGAGGATCTGGGCAGCGTGGCCCGGCCGATCGGTGATCATCGAGTCGATGCGCAGGCCGTCGGCGAGGCTCGGGTTCGAGGCGTGGGCGAGGACGTTGCAGCGCCAGTCGGCGGTATGCGGGCCCGCACCGTTGCCGCCCCACCCGGGCCCGTAGGTGTCGCCGAAGGCGATCGCGACCCGGCCTCGGCCGTCGCGCCACATCACGCCGAGGTCGGTGGCGTGCACGGCGAAGCGGTCCCGCGTCTGATTGACGTCGTCGGCACCCTGCCCGGCGAGCAGGGCCACTGCTCGGGCCGGGAAGACACGCTGCCACGGAACGGCGGCGTCCCAGCCGGGAACGGTGGTGGGCGCGGCGGTGGCGGCCGCCGCGCCGGTCGAGGTCAGCACCATCGAGGCGGCGGTCAACGCGGCGCCGCGAAGCACGTCGCGTCGTCCGATCGTCGAAGGCCGGGGTGCGGGCTCAGGTCTTCGTGGCACGGCAGGACTCTCCCGTCGCTGGCGTGAATCGTCTCCACGTTCACCGCGGCGCCGCAGGCGATCCGGTCGTCGCCGCCGGTGAACGGGACACTTCGGATTCCTACCGTGGGAAACTAAACAACTACTACACGAAGTCGGGCAGGGTGGCCTCGCGGCCCCCGCAGGTGGCTCGCCCCGCAGCGACGGCGCTGCGGCTGATCACGCGGGAACGGTGATCCGCGTCCCGGTCCGACCGACTCGCGTCCACCGTGGTCGACCCAGTGAGCCGCCTCGGCGAGGAGCGCGCCGGTCCCCGGGCCGGGCCTGGGAAACCTGGAACACCGCGATCCCCGCGTCAGGCTGATCGAGCCGATGAGGGCTAGTGCCTGCGGCGACGCCGAGGGGGCGCCGTGCCGAACAACGGCCCGCCCACCACCCGCGCCGAGACAGGGCCGTCAGGCACTCACATTGTCTCGTCGTCGAGCCGGATGATCGCCTCGACGATGGCGGCGACGTCGGAGCGGCGCATCGGCGTGGAGTCCATCGAGTCGTGGATGGTCAGGCCCTCGACGAGTGCGTCGAGGGCACGGGCCGTGCGTTCGGAGAAGTGCGTGCTCAGGCTGGCGCGGCTGGCCGCCATCCAGTCCCGCATCACCTCGATCAGCTGCGGCCGTCGCGAGGTGTACGCGTAGAGCTCCAGGGTGAGCCGCTGTTCCCGGGGCGTCCCGTACGCGGTCCCGGCGATGATCTCGACGACGGCGGCGCCTGCCTGCTCGCGGGTCCGCGCCTCGACCAGCAGGCGGCGGTAGCGACGGGACATCGAACGGGTCAGCTGAGTGAAGGCCTCGAACAGGACCTCGTCCATCCCGGTGAAGTAGTAGCTCATCGAGCCGAGCGGGACTCCGGCCGCCGCCGCGATCCTGCGGTGCGTCGTGCCCGCCACCCCGCGCTCGGCGATGACGTCGAGGGCCGCCTCGATGATCCGATCACGACGTCCCGGGTCGGGCGGGCGACGCGCGGGACTGGACACGGCGACCCTCCTCGATCAGTCGCACCTCGCCGAGATCTTCTCACGCGCCGCCCTCGCGGGTACCCTTCGCTCGCGAATGTACGTTTGTACACTCACCGAGCCGCTCGCCCGGCTGCCCCCCCCCGGCCCCCCGGCCCGCCCGACTCGGCCGACCGGCCCGACCCGGCTTGCCTGCCACCCAGCCCGCCGCGACCGAAGGCCTCTCATGGACTCCGCCCTGCGCAGACGCCGCTTAGCCCTGCTCCTCGCCTTCTTCATTCCCGGAATCTCCATGTCGTCCTGGATCACCCGCACGCCCGCGATCCGCGACATCCTCGGCGCGTCGACCGGCGAGATGGGTCTGGTGCTGTTCGGCCTGTCCGTCGGATCGATGACGGGCATCCTCAGCGCGGGCCCCCTGGTACGCCGCTTCGGGACTCGGCCGGTCACCGCCGTCGGCCTGGCGCTGATGATCGCGGGAATGGCCACGATCGCGATCGGCGCGGCGACCTCGATCGCGTTCGTCGTCGCGGCGGGACTCGCGTTCTTCGGCGGCGGGATGGGCTCCGCCGAGATCGCCGTCAACATCGAAGGCTCGGTCGTCGAACAGATCCAGGGCCGTCCGCTGCTGACCACGCTGCACGGCTGTTTCAGCCTCGGCACCGTCGCGGGCGCGGTCGTGGGCATCGGTCTCACCGCGACCGACTTCCCGGTGGCGCTGCACCTGACGCTGGTCGCGCTCGTGACGATCCCGGCCGCGATCTGGGCCGTGCGCGCCATTCCGGCGGGCACGGGCATCCAGTCACGCGCCGCCGACGCGTCCACGGCGCCCGGGGCTTCGCTGGCCGTCTGGCGAGACGCCCGACTGGTGTTGATCGGGCTCATCGTGCTCGCGATGGCCCTGGCCGAGGGCGCGGCGAACGACTGGCTGCCCCTGCTCATGGTGGACGGCCACGGCTTCGACGCCGCCTCGGGCTCGCTCGTCTTCGCAGGCTTCGCCGCGTCGATGACCATCGGTCGATTCTCCGGCGGGTTCTTCCTGAGCCGGTTCGGCCGGGTCGCCGTGGTGCGGACGAGCGCGGTCTTCGGCGTGATCGGACTGGCGCTGGTGATCTTCGCGGGAAATCCGGTCCTCGCCGGGCTGGCCGTGGTCTTCTGGGGCCTGGGGACCTCGCTCGGCTTCCCGGTCAGCATCTCGGCGGCAGGCGACTCCCCGCACGATCCGGCCGGTCGGGTCGCTGCCGTGGCCACGGCGGGCTACGTCGCCTTCCTCGTCGGGCCGCCGCTGCTCGGGTTCCTGGGCGATCAGTACGGCCTGCGCGGGGCGATGATCGTCGTCCTGGTCTTCGTGGGCGCCGCTGCCTTCCTCGCCCCGGCCGTGCGTCCCGCGAGTGCCCTGCCCGCGAGCCGACCGCAGGCCGAGGACGACGTCGGGGCGGCGCCGGAGTGATTCGGGGCCGCGAGGCGCACCCGCCCGACCTCGTCCATCGGGACCGGCCGACGCGCCCCGGCAGCAGGGCCGGGCTCGCTCGTCACCAACGCGACACTCCGGCCGAGCGGGGCCGAGCGGGGCGGTACGCGCGCCGACCCGCGCCGCAGGCCGTCGCCCTCGCCACCGCCCGTCGGCCTCGCGCTGTGGCAGGATCGGCGCCCCAGGACCGAGGAGGCCGTGATGAAGCTGGGCGAGGCGCTCGCGGTGCGTGCCGAGACGGCCCGCCGGATCGAACAGGTGCGGGCCCGCATCATCGACAACGCCCGTTATCAGGAGGGCGAGACCCCGGCGGAGAATGCGGCCGATCTGCTCGCCGAGGCCGAGCAGGCCTGTGCCGAGCTGGAGTCGCTGATCCGCCGGATTAACCGCACCAACTCCGCGACGCGACTGGGCGACGGCACGATCACCGACGCGCTCGCACACCGCGACGGCCTGCGGCTGCGCCACAGCGTCATCACCGACGCCGCCGATGCGGCAGCCGGGCGGCGGGATCGCCGAGGCGGCGGCCGACAGCTTCGTTCGGAGCTGTTGTTCCTCGCCGCTCTGCCCGTCGCCGAACTGCGGGCACAGGCCGACCGGGTCGCCCAGGAGATCCGCACGGTGGACGTGGCGATCCAGCGCAGCAACTGGGAGGTCGACCTGCTGGACTGATCGGCATGTCCGACTCGGCGGCAGCAGGTAGTCGTTCGAGAGGCGAGCACCAGCCGAGGGTCGGCGGTCTTCCGACTCCTCCTGGTGCGTGGTGGGCAGCGCAGGGGTTCAACTCCCCTCTTCACTCAGCAGCCCAGTACTTCGCACAGGCGAACGGCGCATGCCGTACCTCTCATCACCAGGTGCTGGTCTCGGACGACGAGGGCGGGGCAGGGGCAGCCCGCCGACGTCGGACATGCCGAGCGCGCGGCGCACCCGAGGAGCCGCGACTCGGGTGGCATATCGGCCTGCCACGCACGGGAAAACCGCTCGAGTGGGCGCCATCGCGTCGCGTAGGGTCCGCCGATGCCGTTGACCGCGTCGTTTCGCACGCTGTGGGCCGGAAACGCCGCGGGCAACCTCAGCGACGGACTGATGTTCGTCGCGCTGCCGTTGATCGCCGCGACGCTGACCCAGGACCCGCTGCTGGTGGCCGGTCTGTCGACGGTCTACGCGGCCGTCCGGCTCTGCGTCGTCCTGCCGATCGGGGCGCTGGTCGATCGGTGGGACCGCCGGACGATCCTGTGGTCAACCAATCTGATCCGGGCCGTCGCGCTGGGCGGGCTGTCCGTCCTGCTGCTCGCCGGGTCCGGCTCGATCCCGGTGCTGTATCTGGCGATCGCGCTGGTGGGCATCGTGGAGGTCGCGGCGGACAACGCGGCGCAGGCGGTCGTGCCCACGCTGGTCTCCTCCCGAGACCTCGACCGCGCCAACGGCCGCATCTCGGCGGCACAGCTCATCGCCGACGAGTTCGTCGGGCCGCCGCTGGGCGGGCTGCTGTTCGGTATCGCGGTGGCGCTGCCGATCTCAGTGGCCAGCGCGTTCTACGCGGTGGCCGGGCTCCTCTTCCTGGCGCTGCCCCGGACACCGCGTCGGCCGCGCCCGGCGGCACGGCCCGCTCGCGGCTCGCTCTGGGCCGACACGATGCAGGGCGCGCGCAGGCTGGCGGGCGACCGACTCCTCGGCCCGCTCGCGATCATCGGCGGGGTGACGAGCATCGCCTACATGGCGCCCTTCGCGATCCTGGTGGTCTACGCGGCGGACGTACTCGACGTGACGCCCACCGGTTACGGCGTGATCCTGGCCGTCTCCGCGCTCGGGGGCCTGCTCGGCTCCCTCGTCGCCGCGCCGATCCGGGCCCGGATCGGCTACCGATGGACGATCGCCGGAAGCCTGCTGCTCGGCGCGGCCTCGATGGCGGGGCTGGCCGGGACGACGTCACCCTGGCTCGCGGCGGTGCTGCTGGCCGCGTACATCCTGCATGCCGTGCTGTGGGGAGTCTGCGTCAGCTCGCTGCGGCAACGGCTCGTGCTCGACCGTTACCGGGGCCGCGTCAACGCGGCATCCAAGCTGCTGGGACTCCTCGGTCTGGCGCTGGGCAGCGCGCTCGGCGGCGTCCTCGCGGGCGTCTTCGGGCTCGCCGTGCCCTTCCTCGTGAGCGCGGTGCTCTTCCTGGGCTGCGCGGTGGCGGCGCTGCTGCTCTTCCGGCCCCGGTCCCGACCCCTGCCGACGGCCGTCGGCTAGCCGGTCTCGCCTGCGGCGGCCCACGGCCACGTCGACGAAGATCGGCGCCGGTGCCGACCGGGGTCGGTGCCGTCAGCAGGCAGGTCGGGTGACGGTGATCTGCCGGGGCCGCCGTGCCCGGCGGATCGCCCACGAGCACCCGCCGAGCACGCGGATCACCGGGTCGACATGCTTCCCAGCGAGCGGCCAGATAGTCCCGCTCCGCATCGTTGTCCGCCAGTTCCCACGCGGCGCGAGAGGAGTCGGCGGCCTCCCGACGTCTGCCGAGCCGCGTCGGCGCGGATCGACGTGGCGGTCGCGGTCGGCTGCGTCGCGTAGGAGCTGACGATCCGGCCCCGAGCTCCTAAATCCGCTCCGGAACCCGCACATGCGCCGCCAGGACCTCCGGCGGCATGTCTGCGACCCCGTTCGGCGTCTCACGCTCGTAGATGAGTACCGCGTACTGAGCCATCAGGCTGTCCCTCCCTCATTGTCGTCCCACTTCGACGACGAACGGGGCGGCGCGAAATCGACAGGCTCCCGCGATCGATCTCACCCGGCTGACGGGACCTCGGCGTCGTCCGCTCGTTCGCCTGCTCAGTCCAGTGTGGACTTCGGTCGACGCGACGATGCTCGGGGCCGATCCCGCGAGGAGGACTATCCCGCCGTGCGCAGCAGCTCCGCAGGGGCGATCGGGCGTCGCTCGGCGATCGAACGCCACACCGCCTCGCCCGCTGCGACCGCCGAGGCGCCCTCCTCGGCGGAGGCCACCAGGCCCAGCTCGACGGACTCGCGGGTCGGGCCGACGAAGACGTCGTGGCGCAGCAGCGGATCGGCGCCCTCATGTCCGCCGCTCACGGTGTCGACGTCGATCGTCGAGGGCGGGCCGAAGAGCGGGCGGTGGGTGATGACCGAGGACCCCGGCAGCGGCTCGCCGCCGGGCAGCCGTCCCGTGGTGGTCTCCAGCTGTCCGTGGGTGCCGTTGACGACCAGCCGATATCCCTCCCATGGCGAGGAGAAGTCGATCGTGTAGGCGAGGCTGGCCCCGCGCCGGTAGGCGAGCAGCGCGCTGTAGGTGTCCTCGATGTCGATCTCCTCGTCGTACAGGTAGAGATCGCGGCCCGCCGGGTACTGGTGGGCGTAGCCGAGGCCGAAGAGTCCGAGCCGGTCCGACTCGGCGTCGGCGTGGAAGGCGCCGCTGCCGAGTTGGGCCTGGTAGTAGGGGTCGTGTGCCCGCAGCTGCGCCCCCTCGTACGGCTGGCCCTCGGCGTCCCGAGGCCGGTGCGGGCTGTCCGGCCCGTAGTAGTTGCGCCCGCCGAGGGCGAAGACCTGCTCGGGGGTGTCGTCGAGCCACCAGGACACCAGGTCCAGATGGTGGGTGCTCTTGTGCACCGAGAGCCCGCCGGAGTACTCGCGGCGCCGGTTCCAGCGCAGGAAGTAGCTGGCTCCGTGGCGGACGTCAACGTGGTAGTCCAGGGTCACGTGGGTCGGTCTGCCCACCGCGCCCGCGCGGATCAGCTTCTTGATCTGCCGATGCCGCTGGGTGTAGCGCAGGTTGTGGGTGACCAGGACAGTCGCGGACGACGCCTTCTCGGCCGCGAGAACCCGCGCGGCCTGGGCGGCGGTGGAGACCATCGGCTTCTCCGCGACGACGTCGATCCCCCGTTCCAGCGCAGCCACGATGTAGTCGACGTGGGTGTGGTCCGGTGCCGTGACGATGACGACGTCGGGCGAGGTCTGCCGCACCATCTCGTCGAAGCGGTCCGGGGCGAACCTCGGTACGGGCGGATGACCGGCGGGCAGCAGGGAGTCGTTGAAGGCCGCCACGCGAGCGGCGTCGGGGTCGACGATGCCCACCAGGTCGCCGTGCGCGGAGAAGTCCTCGTCGCCCGCGCCGAAACCGAGGACGGAGTCGCTGCCTCCCCTCGCGCCGAGCAGGGGTCGGACGAAGCTGGCCAGGCCTCGGTTGGACAGGCCGCAGACGACGTATCTCCGGTGGGACACCACTGAGGACACTCCCTTGCAAACGCGTGCTGGCATGTCAGTGCCGTTCGTCAACGGATGGCACACTACCTGGTCCTATTGATTAAACAAGCGGTTGCGGTATCGTCCTCGGCGATGACTGATCTCGGGTTCAGACCCAACCTGGACGGGTATCACGACGCCTCGTTGGACCTGCTACGCCAGGTGTACGCCCGCACCGAGCGCCGCATCGACGAGTGGCGGGCGGTCACCGACGGCGTCGCCACGCCCGCCGACGTCGCCGCGTATCAGGAGCGGGTGCGTGCGGCCGTCCACCGAGGCGTCGGCGGACTGCCCGTCTCCGAGCATCCGCTCGGCGTCCGGTGGCTCGGCTCCGTCGACGCCGAGTCGTGTCGCATCGACCGGCTGACCTTCGAGAGCCTGCCGGGCGTCGTGGTCCCCGCCACCCTGTACCGCCCCGCCGAGACCGGGCTCGTCGATGCGGCCGAGCCGACGACCGCAGGCGGGACCGCGACGGCCCGCAGGCCCGCGATCCTCGTCACCTGCGGTCACAGCGATCTCGCCAAGGCCGATCCCGAATATCAGCACGTCTGCCGCAGCCTGGCCGCCGCGGGATTCGTCGTTCTGATCTTCGACCCGTTCGGGCAGGGCGAGCGCCACGGATACCTGCGACCGGACGGCACCGCCGCCGTCGCGCCGGGCACCGCCGAGCACACCTATGCGGGGGTGCAGAGCTGGTGGCTCGGCCAGTCGGCCGCCCGCTACTTCGTCCACGACGCCCGCCGCGCCGTCGATCTGCTCGCCTCGCTGCCCGAGGTCGATCCCGCGCGCATCGGCGTGACGGGCAACAGCGGCGGCGGAATGCTGTGCACGCTTCTGATGGCCGTGGAACCCCGGATCGCGGCGGCGGCGCCCGGCACCTACGTCTGCGGCAGGCGGGGCTATCTGTGGTCCGGCCAGCGGCAGGACGCCGAGCAGATCCTGCTCGGCGGCACCGAGGCGGGCGTCGACCACGACGACCTGCTGGCGGTCATGGCGCCTCGGCCCGTGTGCGTGCTGGCCGCCGAGTACGACTTCTTCCCCTACGAGGCGACCGTGGAGTCGGTGGCCCGCGCCCGGCGGATCTACGATCTTCTCGGTGCGGCCGAGGCGTTGCGGCTGGTCACGGCGCCGACGACGCACCGGTACGGGTCGCAGCTGGCGGCAGCGGCCGTGGCGTTCTTCACCGAGGTGCTGTCGGCTCCGGCGACGGACACCGCACGGGAGGGCGCACCCGGGCGGGGCCGCGACGACGAGACCCGGCCCCGCGACTCCCGGCCCGAGGTCACCTCGACGGACCCCGCACCGCTCCCCACACCCACCGCCGTCCTGCCGCCGGCGTCGCTGCGCTGCACGGACAGCGGGCAACTCGCACTGGAGCCGGGCGGCGCTGCTCGGCTCCTGCCCGATCTGACGCGGACCACGGCACCGGCGCAGGCCATGCCGCTCGCCGACGAGCAGGTACGCGACTGGCTCACCGCCAGGGTGCAGGCGCACCGCGACGTGCCGCCCCGACCGCAGACCCGGTGGCTGCCCGGCCCCGAGGGCACCGACCACGTCTTCTGGCGAGCGGAGCGAGACCTCTGGGGTGCGGGGGTGGTACTACCGGCCCGGCCCGACACGCCGGGGCCGCTGCACGTGGTGCTGCTGCACGAGGGCACCGCCGAACTCACCGCCGACCATCCGGTGACGAGGCTGGCCGGCCTGGTCGTCGTCGTCGACGTGCGCGGACAGGGTGCGCTCGCCGTCCACGACCGGGACGGCCTGCCCGCCGAGGATCAGGCGAGCGCGGTCTACAAGCTCGGCTGCGACCTGCTGTGGCTCGACGACAGTCTGGCCGCCGCCCGCACCTTCGACGTGCTGCGGGCCGTCGACGTGCTGCGGAGGGAGGAGCCGTTGCGCCGCAGACATCCCCGACTCACCGAACACAGTCCCGTCCACCTGCACGGCTACGGCCTCGGCGCCTTTCATGCCCTGCTGGCGGCCGTGGTCGATCCCGCCGTCGCCTCCGTGACCGTGACCGACCCGATCGTCGACACCGACCGCATCCGCACCGAGCGCCTGCACGACGAGGGGCGCGGCGGGTGGCAGGCCCTCGTGCCCGGCCTGGCCGGGATCGCCTCGACCCGCAGGCTGGAGCGAATGCTCGGCGACCGGCTGCGGACGGCCGACCGATGAGCGTGGACGGGCGACGCATCAGGACCGCGCTGGCGCACGGCACGCCGCTGGACTGGGTCTTCACCGGAGACAGCATCGTCGCCGCCGTCCACTGGACGGGAGTCGAACGCGGCTATGTCGAGTTGTTCACCGAGTGGCTCCGGTACACGTCGGCGCGCCGTGCCGACGTGGTGATCAACACGGCCGTCAGCGGCTGGCGGATTCCCGCGCTGCGCGCGGCCCTGGACCACGCCGTGCTGCGGTTCTCCCCCGACGTCGTCGTCATCGGCCTCGGCACCAACGACGCCAGGGAGGGCGCGGTCGGACTCGCGGACTTCCGCCGGGACTACGGCGCGGTCATCCAGCGCATCCACGAACAGGGCGGCGCCGTGGTACTCCAGACGCCGCCCGGCGTGTCGTCCTCGGCGGTGCAGGCCCCGTCGATCGCGGCCTACGCGGCGGCCGTGCGCGCGCTCGCCGCCGAGCACGGCTGCCTGCTGGTCGACCACCACGCGACCTGGACGGCCCCGACCGCGCGTCTCGACGAGTGGCTGGCCGATCCGATCCACCCCGGTGGAGCGGGCCATCGCGTGCTGGCCGACACCCTGATCGACACGCTCCGGTCCGGGGGGCCGTCCGGCGCCGATCAGGCCGCCGACTCCGCTCCGTCGGGCCGATAGACGATCCGCTGCCGCGAACCCCGCAGCCGGGGATCGGCCACCGGCACCGCCGAGAGCAGCGCGCGCGTGTAGTCGTGCCTCGGGTTCTCGAAGACCTCGGCGGCGACGCCCTGTTCCACCATGGTGCCGAAGTACATGACGGCGAGGCGATCGCAGACCCGCTCGACGACCGAGAGGTCGTGGGAGATGAACAGGTAGGTCAGCCCGAACTCCGACTGGAGGTCGGCCAGCAGCTCCAGGATCTGGGTCCGCACCGACACGTCCAGGGCGGACACCGCCTCGTCGGCGATGACCAGGCGGGGTTCGGTGATCAGCGCGCGGGCGATGCCGATCCGCTGCCGTTCCCCGCCGGAGAAGGCGTGCGGATAGCGGTTGATCACCGATCGCCTCAGCCCGACGCGCTCCAGCATCGCCTCGACCCGGTCGGACAGCTCCGAACCCGAGGCGATTCCCGCCGCGCGCAGCGGCTCGCCGATCACCTGCCGAATCGTCATCCGGGGGTTGAGCGAGCCGTAGGGGTCCTGGAAGACCATGCGGATCTGCCGCCGGTAGGGCAGCAGGCGCTTCTCGTTCAGCGTGGCCAGGTCGACCTGGGTGCCGTCGTCCTGGCGATAGAGCAGCCTGCCCCTGGTCGGCTGATACGCGCGCATGACGCAACGGCCCAGCGTCGTCTTCCCACAGCCCGATTCGCCGACGAGGCCGACGGTGGTCCCCTCCGGGATGTCGAGCGAGACGCCGTCCACGGCCCGGACCACCTCGCGGCGGCGCCTGCCGCCGAACACCGAGCCGGAGACGGCGCCGAACTCCATCGCCAGGTCGTCGATGCGCAGCAACGGCACGTCCGTCGTCTCGCCGCCTGCACCGGAGACCTGCGGTGCGTCCCGGTTCTCGACGATCGCGGGGCCCGGCGTGGCAGGCTGCCGCGTCGCCCGCTCCGGCGCGTCCGGCTCCGCAGCAGCCGACCCCGCAGCAGCAGGCTCCGCAGCAGCAGGCTCCCCAGCGGCAGGCTCGTCGGTCGCACGCCGAGCCGAGGCCGACGAGCGGCCGGGCAGCGAGGCGAGCAGCTCCTTGGTGTACTCGGCCTGCGGATCGTGGAAGATCGCGTCGACGCTGCCCTGCTCGACCACCCTGCCGTGCCGCATCACCACGACCTCGTCGGCGATCTCGGCGACTACGCCGAGATCGTGGGTGATGAACATCATCGTCATCCCCATCGACTCCTTCAGCTCGGCCAGCAGGTCGAGGATCTGCGCCTGGGTCGTGACGTCGAGCGCGGTGGTCGGCTCGTCCGCGATGAGCAACGAGGGACGACAGGCCAGCGCCATCGCGATCATGGCCCGTTGCCGCATCCCGCCGGAGAGCTGGAAGGTGTAGGCGTCGATCCGCTCCTCCGGGCGGGGGATGCCGACCCGCTCCAGCTCCTGGACGACCCGGTCCCGCACCGTCTTGGGCTTGACCTTCTCGTGGATCGCCAGCATCTCGCTGATCTGGTTGCCGATGGTGTGCACCGGACTCAGCGAGGACATCGGCTCCTGGAAGACGAGTCCGACGTCCCGGCCGCGGATCGAGCGGATCGCCGGTCCCTTCTGGTCCAGTGCCGCCATGTCGACGACGTCGCCGTCGGGCTCGGCGCGCAGCAGGATGCGGCCCGCCTCGATCCGCCCGGGGTTGTCGACCACCTGGATCACCGATCGCGCGGTGGCGGACTTGCCCGAGCCGGACTCGCCGACGATGCAGGTCGTCTTCGCCCGCCGGACGAGGAGATCGATCCCGTCGACGGCGTGCACCGCGCCCTCGTCGGTGTGGAAGGTGGTGCGCAGGCCCTGGATGTCCAGGATCGCGGCCGGGTCGCGTAGTTCCGACGCGGGCACCGTCGCGGCGCGCAGACCGCCGCGACGGTCCTCCTCGGCTGATCTCCGTCGCCAGATCACGGTGCTCTCCTGCCGTAGGGGTCGGCGGAGTCACGCAGCCCGTCGCCGACGAAGTTGAAGGCCACGACGGCGACCACCACCGCCAGGCCGGGGAGCATGAGCCACGGCGCCGTCGCGACCGTCTGCACGTTCTGGGCGTCCTGAAGCAGCACGCCCCACGAGACGGCCGGGGCCCGCAGCCCCAGTCCGAGGAAGGACAGCGAGGTCTCGGCCAGGATCATCGTCGGCACGGCCAGGCTCACCGTCGCGATGATGTGCGAGGCGAAGGACGGCAGCATGTGCCGGGAGATGATGCGTCGGGTCTTGACGCCGTCGAAGCGGGCCGCCATGACGTAGTCCTCGCTGCGGGTCTGGAGCAGCCTGCCTCGGATCACCCTGGCCAGGCTGGTCCAGCCCAGCAGCGAGAGGATGATCGTGATCATGAAGTAGGTGCGGACCGGCCCCCACTGCGGCGGGACGGCGGCGGCCAGTCCCAACCAGAGCGGCAGCGTCGGAATCGACATGATCAGCTCGATCAGCCGTTGGATCACCGTGTCGATCCAGCCGCCGAAGTAGCCGGATATCCCGCCGAGGATCAGCCCCAGCAGCAGGGAGATCGCCACCCCTGCCAAGCCGAGGGACAGGGAGATCTGCGAGCCGTAGATGATCTTCGACAGGAGGTCGGCGCCCGAGCGGTCGGCCCCGAGCAGGTAGAAGCGCTCGGTCGGGTCCGTCGGCCCGAAGAGGTGGATGTCGGCGTCGAACAGCCCGAGGATCGAGTACTCGTCACCCCGGACGAAGAAGCCGAGTTCGACGACGCGGCTGGTGTCCTCCTCGAACACGCGGGCCAGCGTCTCCAGATCGGTGGAGCCCGAGGTCGGATGGACGTAGAGGCCCTCCGAGAAGGAGAACTTGGGCAGCTGCGGCGGCTGGTAGGCGTGCTCGGCGCTGTAGGAGTCGGTGGAGAACGGGGCGAAGAAGCCCGCGAAGGCGGCGACGAGGTACATCGCCACCATCACGTACAGGCCGACCATCGCCATCCGATGCTTGCGGAAGCGCCACCAGATCAGCTTCCACTGCGAGGCGGCGGTGACCTCTCCCGCGCTCCTGCCGGTCTGGGTCGCGATCTCGTCCGGTGTCTCGACGTCCTCGGGCGGTGGTCCGCTCGTCATGTCGGCCTCACGCCTTTCCGAATCGGACGCGGGGATCGACCGCCGCGAGCAGGATGTCGGAGAGCAGCGTCCCGATCACCGTCAGCACGGCGATGATCAGGATGATGCCGCCCGCCAGGTACATGTCCTGCGACCTCAGCGCGGTCAGCAGCAGCGGCCCGATGGTGCTCAGGGCCAGCACCTGGGCCACGATGATCTCGCCGTCGAACAGCGAGGGCAGATGCCAGCCCGCCGTCGAGATGAACGGGTTCATCGCGATCCGCAACGGATACTTGGTCACGAGCCGCCCCTCGGAGAGCCCCTTGGCCCTAGCCGTGGTGACATAGGGCTTGTTCAGCTCGTCGAGCATGTTCGCCCTGGTCACCCTGATGACCCCTGCGGTGCCCGCGAGGCCGATGACCAGCACCGGAATCCACAGGTGCTCCAGCAGGTCGACGAACTTCGCCATGCTCCACGGCGCGTTGACCATCTCCGGCGAGAACAGTCCGCCGACGCTCTGCCCGAACAGTTCGAAGCCCAGGTAGGCCAACACGAGCGCGGCGAGAAAGTTCGGCACCGCCAGGGCGATGAAGCCGATGCCCGAGATCGTGTAGTCGCCGAAGGAGTGCTGCTTCATGGCCGAGTAGACCCCGGCGGGCAGCGCGATCGCCCAGGTGAACAGCAGGGTGGCGACGCCGAGTGCGAGGGTCAGCGGCAACCGCTCCGCGATGAGCGCCGACACCGGCCGTTGGAACTGGAACGACAGGCCGAAGTCGCCGTGCAGCAGGATGTTGCTGATCCACTTCCAGTACTGCACCCAGAACGGATCGCCGATGCCGTACCTGGCGCGCAGTGCGTCGAGCTGTGCCGGGTCCAGGCTCTGTCCCTGCGCCTCCAGGGAGGCGATCTGCGTGGTGAGGAAGTCGCCCGGCGGGAGTTGGATGATGAAGAAGGCGATCACGGAGATCGCGACCAGCGTCGGGATCACATGCAGGACCCGCATGATGATGAAGCGCAGCATCAGTAGATCCGCTCAGGAGGTCGGCTCGGAGAAGTACATCTGCTCCGGCTTCGAGATGCCCTCTCTGCCGTAATAGAACGACAGCGCCGGATCGTCGTCGCGGACGTTGCGCAGCCCGTTGTTCACGACGATCGGTTGGAAGGGCAGCTTGAGCAGTCCGATCGCGTAGACGTTCTCGTCGTGCTGCCGCATGATCGCGCGGCCGGACTCGATGCGGGCCTCGTCGTTCTCGGCCGTGCGCAGGGCGTCCCACTCGTCCATGAGCTGCTTGATCTCGTCGGTCGGCTCGATGCCCTCCGTGCCGCCGCTGGAGTACCACTGGCCGTAGCCGGGTGCGGTGTGACTGTTGCTGGCGGTGGGGATGAACCACACCGGTTCCAGGTCCCAGTCGTTCTCCGGCATCGTGGTGCCGTCCAGGTCGAAGTCGTTGCTCGCCCGCAGCTCGGTGTACAGGGTGCCGTCGACCGGCCGTACGACGATGGAGACGCCGATCTCGGCCCAGTTGCGCCGGACCATCTCGAAGGCGTCGGTCTGCGGAACGCCCGAGTCGTTCGCGACGTACAGCAGCACCAGCTCGAAGGGCCTGCCGTCGGGCAGCAGCCTGGTCCCGGCGCCGTTGCGGTCGGCGAGGCCCGCCTCGTCGAGCAGCCGCTCCGCCTCGGCGACGTCGTAGTCGAGGAAGCGCTGCCCGCCGCCCTCGACGTAGTAGTCGGAGTCCTCGGTGGCGAGCGGATGGCGGGCGACGCCCAGCCCGCCGAGCAGGGTCGTGTTCATCTCCTCGCGGTCGATCGCGTGGGAGAGGGCCGCCCGCACCCGGACGTCGGCGAGCACCTCCCGCAGCACCGGGTCCTGATGCGAGAGGTTCGGGCAGATCGACAGCAGGCTGGCCGTCGCCTGCCAGCGCAGGACCTCAAAGCCCCGGCTCTCCGCGTTCTGCACGTACACCTGGGTGGTGTTGTAACCGAGGAAGTGTCCCTGCATGTCCAGGTCGCCGTTGGCGGCGCGCAGGTCGAGTGCGTCCTGTTCGAGCACCTGGACCTGGACGTGGTCGACGTACGGCAGCTGCCTGCCGTCCGGGTCGGTCTTGTAGTAGTACGGGTTGCGCTCCAGCTCGGCGGTGCCGCTGCCGCCCGAGGCGGAGCTGGTCACCATGAAGGCGCCCATGACCGGCCGTTCCGGGTTGGTCCACCAGTTGTCCCGGTCGGCGAAGTACTGGTCCCAGGAGTCGAAGCCCGCCGCCGAGGCGGCCTCGTCGACGACCGCCCGGTCGGTGACGTCGGGGTGGAACTGCTCGAGGTAGTGGCGGGGCTTGATGAACTGGTAGCTCACCGCCGGATGACAGAGGAACTTCTCGAACAGCGCGAAGGGCCGCTCGAAGGTGATGACGACGGTGCGCTCGTCGGGCGTCTCCACCTCGGGGCGCTGCTGTCCCGCGTCGGAGAACCAGAACGGCGGGCCCGGCCAGAACACGTCGTTCTTCAGGAAGCGGTCCACGGTGAAGAGCACATCCGCCGAGGTGAAGGGCTCGCCGTCCGACCAGCGCAGGCCCTCGCGCAGCACGAAGGTGTAGACGCGGTTGTCGTCGCTCTTCTCGAAGGTCTCGGCGAGGCTGGGCTGGGAGGCGTCGGCCGCCTTGTTCCACTCCAACAGCCCGACGCCCGCGAAGGCCTGGAGGATTCCGTTGTCCAGGGCGTCGGTCTGGGCCCGCCGGATGGTGCCGCCGAAGCGTCCGGTGCTCTCCCAGGGCTCCACCACCAGCGGATTGACCGGAAGCCGCTCGGTCAGCGGCGGCAGCTCGCCTGCCGCGACCCGCTCGGCCAGCAGCGGCGACTCCAGCGCGTCCGGGTCGCCGCCTGCGGTGTCGCCGAACGGATTCGGGGCCTCATCGCCGGTGCACGCCGAGATCCCGAACAGTGCGACGGCGGCCGTCGCCCCGCCACCGAACTTCAGCAGCGCTCTGCGCGATACCGTGGTCCGCTCTGTCATCGAGACTCCTCCATACCTGTGCCAAACCATTGCTGCACCGACGTCGGAACGGCGAGGTTCTGCACAATCCTTGTCGCCACCCGGCAAGCCCGCAGTCACATGATTTTCCTGAACTCGCAGTAGAAACGCGGTTCCCATGACCGGACGATGCAGTGAACCTACCGACCGCAAACGGTTGCCGCAATAGCAGCACCGGGCTCTTGCGTTACGAAGAGGCGTCGGGCTCGTTGCCTACGGCGTCGGGTCCGCGCCCGCGAGCGGACTCCAGTCGTCACCGAGCGGCGCAGGGCTCGCACACCGTGACGTAACGGGCACGAACCGCGCCTGCTCCGCCGATTCGCCGATGCTCAACAGCGTGTCGAGCACGTGCCCCGCCAGCCGGGCGTCCGCCCGATGCGGCCTGCCCGCTCGGATCGCCTCGGCCATCTCCGCGACGCCGAGCCCCCGCCCGAGCGTCGCACCGACGGTGGGCAGGTCCTCCCACTCCTGCGCTCCCGGCCTGCGTAGTCGCAGCACTCCGTCGAAGCGGTTGGGGTCGGGCAGTCGAAGCGTCCCCTCGGTCCCGTTCACCTCCAGCACCCCCTGCCGACGCAGGGCGGTGTCGAAGCTGAAGACGGCGGTGACGACCGCGCCGCAGGCCAGCTCGATCTGCGCGGAGGTGTGGGTGGGCGCGACGACGGGAAACCTCGTCCCGGCACGCGGGCCCGACCCGATGACCCGCTCCGACCAGGCCTGCCGCGCCACCGCGGAGACCCGCTCCACCGGCCCGAGCATCGCGACCAGCGCGGTCACGTAGTACGGGCCCATGTCGAGTAAGGGGCCGCCGCCCGCCGCGAAGAGGAACTCCGGTGCCGGATGCCAGCTCTCGGGGCCCGGTCCCTGGCAACTGACGACCGCCGACAGTGGACGGCCGATGCCGCCCGCCTGGATGAAGCGGATCGCGGACTGGACCCCCGCCCCGAGGAACGTGTCCGGGGCGCTGCCCAGCCGCCGATCCGCCCGTTCGGCGGCGGCAACGAGACCGGCCAGCTCCGCGCGGGAATTCGCGATCGGCTTCTCGCCGTAGACGTGCTGCCCGGCGGCGAGCGCCGCCTCGGCCACCTCGGCGTGCACGGCGGGGATCGTGAGGTTCAGGACGAGGTCGACGTCGGGACTGCCGACGACGGTCTCGGGCCCGCCCCAGACGTCGACGCCTGCGAGGGCCGCCGCCTCGGCGGCCCGTTCCGGCAGGAGATCGCCGCAGGCGACCACCCGCACCGACGGAATCCTGATCAGGTTCTCCAGATAGGCCCGGCTGATCGTGCCGCAGCCGACGACGCCGACGCGCAGCCGATCCGCACCTGCCTGAGTCATGACGACACCTCCGACACCCGGGAGTCCATGGCGGGCAGCGCCGCCCTGTTAGCCACCAGCACATCCAGGACCGGATCGGCGCACCGGTCGATCTCCAGGATTCGCGCGGCCGAGGCCGGGACCTCGGCCAGCATCGCGGCCAGCCCCAGCACGCCCCGGCCGAGCACCGTCTGATCGCCCTCGACGGTGCCGGGACCGTCCTTGACGTGCACGGAGTGCAGCCGGGGACCCAGCGCGCGGATCAGCTCGACGACGTCCGCGCCGCCCACGTGGGCCCAGTAGAGGTCGAGCTGGAACAGCAGCTCGCTCGGCGCCGCCGCCAGCAGCTCCAGCAGCCCGCTGCGGCCGTCGGCGAGCGGGCCCGCCTCCCAGTGGTGATTGTGATAGGCCACGCGCAGTCCCGCCCCGGCGGCGATGTCGATCACCAGGGCCAGCCGATCGGCGACGCGCCCGATGTCGGCCGAGGTCGACCATTCGGCGGGCTCCGAGCGCGGCACCACGAGGGTGTCGGCGCCGAGCCCGGCGACGGTGTCCGCCAGCGCGGGCAGCTCCGCGAGGTCGGCCGGGATCTTCACATGCGCGCTGCGGATCGCCAGACCTGCCGCCTCGGCGTCGGCTCGGAGTCCGCCAGGGTCCGAGATCACGTCGTAGGGCTCGAGGAAACCGATCCCGCCCGCCGCCAGCGCGGCGAAGGTCGCGGCCCGGTCGGTCGCCAGCAGCTCGCGGACCGAGTAGAGCTGCACACCGACGTCGAGGTCCGATCCGGATGTCGTCTCGCTCACCGCTGTCCCTCCTCGAAATAGCGGACCAGCTCCGGGTCGAGCGGGGGCACGTCCAGCGCGGAGCCGGTGGTGCGCATCGACTCGGTCGCCAGTGCGCCCGCCGCGACGGCCTCCCGCGCCGCCACCGGGGAGGTGTCGGTCGGCACGCCGGTCCGGACGAAGGCCAGGAACTCCCGCAGCAGCGCGGGGTCCGCGCCGTGATGCCCGCCTTCGGCCTCGGGAATCGGGAACTCCTCGTGCCCCTCGGCGTCGAACTCGGTGCGCCGATTCCACAGGCGCACCACGCCCTCGTGCCCGAGACCGAAGTTCTCGATGCGCCCCTCGGTGCCGATGACGGTGTAGTTGCGCCAGTAGTCCGGGGTGAAATGACATTCCGAGTACGTGGCGTACACGCCGTTGTCCAGCGCCATGGTCATCATCGACACGTCCTCGACGTCGACGACGGGATTGAGTCCGGTCTGCGCCAGCGGCGGCCAGTTGTTCTTCCGGTCGATCCAGTCGGTGATCAGCTCGCCGGTGCGGTCGCGCCGGTCGGTGATGCCGCCGTAGACCGACAGGCCGCCCATCGCGCTGACCCGGCGGGTGTAGCCGCCCGCCAGCCAGTGGATGACGTCGATGTCGTGCGCGCCCTTCTGTAACAGCAGGGAGTTCACCTTGGAGCGGTCGGCGTGCCAGTCCTTGAAGAAGCGGTCGCCGCCGTCGCCGACGAAGTAGCGACACCAGATCGCCTTGACCTCGCCGATCCGACCGTCCACGACGAGATCGCGCATCAATCGGATCACCGGCATGTGCCGCATGTTGTGCCCGACGTAGAGGCGGCTGCCGGTGCGACGCGCGGTGGCCAGCATCCGGTCGCAGTCCTCGAGCGTGGTCGCCATCGGCTTGTCCACGAAGACCGCGACGCCCGCTTCGAGCAGGGCGCAGGCCTGGTCGGCATGGAGATGGTCGGGCGAGGTCACGAACGCGGCGTCGAGCCCGGTCGCGATCAGCTCGGACAGCGAGGAGGTGGTCAGCACGTCGGGGCCGAACCGCTCCTTCGCGCGCGCGTGCGCCGTGGGCAGCGGATCACACGCCGCGACGACGCGGGCATCGCCGTCCAGCTCGGCGGCCGTCTTCGCGATGATGCCGCGATTACCGTTGCCGACCACTCCGATACGGAGCGGCGGTCCTGCTGACCGAAATACCATGAGCAGCGACGTTACGGGATGCAATCGGTTGCCGCAAGCACCATGGAATGGGTCGGGTCATGCCAGGTTCAAGCCTCGATTGCCCAGGTCGAGGCTTGCGGTAGCCTCGGCGCGTTTGCTGCACGAACTGCTGGAGGAAGCCACAGATGAGTGTCACTCTCGCCGATGTCGCCAAGGCGACCGGCCTGTCCGCCTCCACCGTGTCGCGTGCGCTGTCGGACCCGGACAAGGTCAATCCGTCCACTCGCGAACGCGTCCGCAAGATCGCGCGCGACATGGGATACGTGCCGAATCTCCTCGCCCGCTCGCTCACGGCGGGCCGCAACGACATCGTCGGGCTGATCGTCCCCGACATCGCCAATCCCTTCTTCCCGCCGATCATCAAGGCCGTGCAGGCTCGGGCGACCAGCAAGGGCAAGACCGTGCTCATCGCGGACGTCGACGAGCATCCGGCCGACGAACTCCACCGCGCCAGGGTCATGCGCAAGCGCGTCGACGGGCTGATCGTCGTCTCGCCGCGCACGCCGGACGATCAGCTCGCCGCACTCGCCGAGCTCCGGCCCATCGTGTTCGTCAACCGCGAACTGCCGGGCACCGCGAGCGTCATCATCGAGAACTCGGACGGGATGCGGGAGGCCGTCGAGCACCTGACCGCGCTCGGTCATCGTCGGATCGGCTATCTCAACGGTCCTCGACGCTCCTGGTCGAACATCCAGCGGCAGAACGCCGTCCGGCAGGCCTGCGCCGATCAGGGCGCGGAGCTGGTGGAGTTCGGGCCGTTCGAGCCGCAGATCCAGGCGGGCGTCCGCGCCGCCGACCTCGTGCACGCCAGCGGGATGACGGCGGTCATCGCCTATGACGACATGATCGCCCTCGGCCTGATGGCCCGGCTCAACGAGCGCGGCATCCGCGTGGGCCCCGACATCAGCGTCATCGGCATCGACGACAGCCCGATGTCGGGCATGGCGTACCCGACGCTGACGTCCATCCACGTGCCGGGCGCGGAGGCGGGTGCGGCGGCGGTGGACATCGTGCTCGATCTCGCCGACGCCCCCGACGACGCGCCGCCGCCGGTCCGCCAGCTGGAGACCCGGCTGATCGTGCGCGGGTCGACCAGTCCGGTGCCCGGCTGAGGCAGGCCCGCCGCGCCGGGTGGTTACCGCAGTGGCGGGTTCGGTTCGACGGGGTTCGGCGGGGGCCACGGCCGACCGGGCCCGGCTCGGCCGGTCAAGGCTGCGGCCGCCCGAGTTCGATCGGCCGCAGAGGACAGTCCACATCGGACGGTCTCCCCCGCAGCGCCCCACCGCGAGAGCCGCGGGGTCGGATTCCGCCGGAGGTCGCCCGCCGAAGGTCGCCCGCCGATCGACCCGAGGCCTGCCGAGCCCGCCCGGCCCGACGGTCAGCTCCCCCGCCGGACCAGGGCGCGACAGGTGGCGCGGACGCCGTGTCCGTCGAGGTCGAGATAGGCCTGGGACACCAGCTCGGCGGTGACCGGATCGGCGGCCGACTCCGGGGTGAGCACGCCTGCCCGTCGAGTCACGACACCGGCGACCTCGGCGGCTCCCACGCCCTCGGCGGCAGCCCGCAGCGCGGCGGCGAGCGGCTCGTGGACGGTCAGCTCTCTACCGTCGTCGTCCCGGCCGTGCACGACGAAGCGGACCCATGCCGCGATGAGCAGCGCCGTCCACTGTGGACTTCGACCGTGGGCCCGCGCGGCGCGCAGCGTCGGAATCGCCCGGACCGGCAGCTTCTGCGACCCGTCGGCCGCCACCTGATCACAGCGGTGTCCCAGGGCCTCGTTCCGGAAGCGGCTCAACACGGCCTCGCCGTAGGCGTCCAAGTCCCAGCCCGGCGGCGGCGCCACCGTGGCGGCGGCCTCGGCCTGCACTCCGCGTACCGCCGCCTCGATGTCGGGATCGGCGAGTGCGGCTGCGATGCCCGCATGGCCCGCGAGCGCGCCGAGGTAGGCGATCGTCGAATGGGCCGCGTTGAGCAGCCGGAGCTTGGCGGTCTCGTACGGGGCGACGTCGCCGACCAGTTCGACGCCTGCCCGGTGCCAGGCCGGGCGCGCGGCGGCGAAGTCGTCCTCGATCACCCACTGGCCGAAGGGCTCGGCCACCACGGCCGCGTCGTCCCGCAGCCCGATCAGCTCTTGCACGGCTGCCGTGTCGCGCGCGGCGGTGGCAGGCACGATCCGGTCGACCATCGACGGCGGGAACCGTACCGCCTCGCCCAGGTAGGCGGCCGTCTCCGCCGCCATCGTGCCGGGGAGCAGGCTGACGAACTCGCCGATCAGGGCGGCGAGCTGCCGTCCGTTTCCGGTGAGGTTGTCGCAGGAGATCACGGTCAGCGGGGTGCCGTCGCCTGCGGCCCGACTCTGGAGACCGGCCGTCAGCAGTCCCAGCGCCGTCGACGGCACCCGACCCGCGCCGACGGCCGCCGCATCGGCGCGCACGGCCTCGTCGATCAGCAGCCCGCCGGTCGCCGGATCACGCCGGTATCCCTTCTCGGTGATGGTCAGGGTCACCACCCCGGTGGTCGGCGCGGCGAGGCGCTCCACCACGGCGGGTCCCGCGCTCGGCGCATGCAGGGCCGCGCTGACCGCGTTGACCACGCGGGCACTGCGCCGCAGGCCGTCTCGTTCCAGGACGGTGAACAGCCCGTCCTGGTCGGTCAGCGCACCGACCACGCCCGGCGAGCGCGGCGCCACCAGGACGATGCCCCAGGAGCGATCACCGTCGGCCGCCATGGCCCGCTCGGTGAACCAGGCCTGGTGAGCGCGGTGAAACGCGCCCGCACCGAAGTGGACGATGCCGGGTTCTGGAGCGGGCCCGGACAGCAGCGGCCGGGCCGCCGACGGCAGGTCGCCCGCCATCGCTCGGGACAGCGTGCTCATCACATCACCGCGCCGAGCTGCCACGGCGCGAACTCCTCGTCGCCGAAGCCGAACTGCTCGCTGGCCGTCGACCGGCCGGACGCCGTGGCCAGGATCAACTCGAAGATGCGCCGCCCCATGTCCGCCAAGGTCACCGCCCCGTCGGCCACCGAGCCGCAGTTGAGGTCCATGTCCTCGGTCATCCGCTCGTAGACGGGGGTGTTGGTGGCGAGCTTCAGGCTGGGCACCGGCTTGCAGCCGTATACCGAGCCTCGGCCGGTGGTGAAGCAGACGACGTTCGCGCCGCCCGCGACCATGCCGGTGACCGAGACGGGGTCGTAGCCGGGCGTGTCCATGAAGATCAGACCTCGGGTGCCGGTCGGCTCGGCGAACTGCCGCACCGCACGCAACGGAGTCGTCCCGGACTTCGCCACGGCGCCGAGGGACTTCTCCAGGATCGTGGTGATGCCGCCGTCCTTGTTGCCTGGCGAGGGATTGTTGTCCAGCGAGCCGCCGTGTCGGGCGGTGTAGTCGCGCCACCAGGCGATGCGCGCCAACAGCGCCTCGGCCACCGCCGGGTCGTCGGCCCTGGCGGCGAGCAGGTGTTCGGCGCCGTAGATCTCCGGTGTCTCGCAGAGGATCGCGGTGCCGCCCTGGGCGATGAGCAGGTCGGCGGCGATGCCGAGTGCGGGGTTAGCGGTGATGCCCGAATAGCCGTCGGACCCGCCGCATTTGAGGCCCAGCACCAGTTCCGAGGCGGGCACCGGCGTGCGCTCGACGTCGAGCCGCTCCACCAGTTCCGCGACGGCCCGCACCCCGGCCCGGACGGCGGCGGCCGTCCCGCCCGCCTCCTGGATGGTCATGCCGACCACCGGCGTGTGCGCGGGCAGGTCGAGTTCGGAGACCTGATTGACCTCGCAGCCGAGGCCCAGCACCACCAGGCCGCCGAAGTTCGGGTGATCGGCATAGCCCGACAGCGTCCGGCGCAGCAGGGCCAGGCCCTCGCCGTCGGAGGCCAGTCCGCAGCCGCTGCCGTGCGTGATGGCCACGATCCCGTCGACGCTCGGGTGCGCGGCCAGCATCCCCGAGGATCGCACCTGGTCGGCGATGAGCTTGGCGACCGTCGCCGAGCAGTTGACCGAGGTGATGATGCCGAGGTAGTTCCTGGTCGCCACCCGCCCGTCGGCGCGGACGATGCCCTGGAAGGTCTCGGGCTCCTGCGCCGCCGGGGCGATCCCGGTGCCGAGCGCGGTCGGCGCCTCGGTGGTGTCGGCGAAGGCGAGGTTGTGCAGGTGCACGTGGTCGCCGGGCACGATGTCCTCGGTCGCGTAACCGATGACCTGACCGTATTTCGTGACGGCCCCGCCCGTGGCGACGGCGGTCAGCGCCACCTTGTGCCCGGCGGGCACCGGCGCCCGGGCGGCGACCGTCTCGGTGACCGGCGTGCCCTCGGCCAGCGGATCGAGGCTCACCGCGACCGCGTCGTCCGGACGCAGCCGCAGCAGCCGGGGTGTGCCGGTCGTCATGAGGATCTCCTGTCATCGGGTGCGGTAGGCGCGTTCGGAGTCCACCGACCGCGCAGCACGGTCCCCCACGGGCGGAAGCCGGGATCGAAGACGGCGAGGTCGGCGTCCATGCCGACCTCGACGACTCCCTTACGGTCGGCGACGCCCGCGACCGCGGCGGGCCTGCTCGTCGCGGCCGTGACCACCTCGGTCAGCGGCCAGCCGAGTTCGTCGTGCAGGTGGGCGAGCAGTCGCGGCAGCGTGGCGGTGCTGCCGCCGAACGAGTCGGCGCCGACGACCATGCCGACCCCGTCGCCGACCTCACAGCGCACCGTGCCGAGGTCGTACCGACTGCCCGTCGGCAGTCCGGTTCCCGGCGTGCCGTCGGAGACCACGATCAGGCGGTCGCCGAGACAGCGACGGGCGATCTCCAACAGCTCCGGCGGCAGGTGATGCCCGTCGGCGATGACCTCGGCGGTGAGTCCGGTGGCGGCCAGGGAGGCCTCCAGCAGACCCGGCACCCGCCACGGGCCGCGTCGCGTCGTGGTCGACTGACCGCTCCACAGGTGCGTGACGTGGGTGAGGCCCGCGTCCGTCGCGGCGGCGAGATCGGCCGCCGTCGCCTCGCTGTGTCCGGCGGCGACGACGATGCCCGCCTCAGCGAATCGGCGGACCGCCTCGATCGCGCCGGGCAGCTCCGGCGCCAGCGTGATCATGCGGATCAGCTCGCGGTGGCTGAGCAGCGCGGCGACGTCGTCTCGGCTCGGCGCCCGCAGGACGGCCGGATCGTGGGCACCGCACTGGGTGGCGGCGAGGAACGGGCCCTCGAGGTGGACGCCGAGCAGTTCGGCCGCGTCGGCAGGCCGCGCGGCGGTCCAGATCGGATCGTCCAGCCAGGAGACGAGGTCGGGCACGTCCGAGGAGACCAGGCTCGCCTGCGCACTCGTCACGCCGGCGCGGGCGAGGTGCCGCAACACGAGGGTCACGGCGTCGGGGAACCCGACGCCCATGGAGTGAGCGTCGGGGAACCCGACGCCCATGGAGTGAGCGTCGGGCCCTCCGCCACCCAAGGCGTGAGCGTCGGGCCCTCCGCCACCCAAGGCGTGAGTATCGGGCCCTCCACCACCCAAGGCGTGAGCGTCGGATTCCCCGTCCCCCATGGAATGAGCGTCTGGGAACCCCGAACCCATGGAGATGGCGTGAGCGTCCGGTCCCCCGGCTCCCGCCGTCGCACCGCCCGACCACGCCGCCGCCCCCTCGGCGGCACGCCCCTCCACGGACCGGCTCGGCCGGTCGAAGGAGTAACCCGCGCCGCCGTGCACGTGCAGGTCGATCAGGCCGGGGGTGACCAGTCGACCGTCGAGTTCGATCACTCGCGCTCCGACGGGCGGCTCCCGGTCGGTGAGGTCGACGATCCGGCCGCCCTCGACGTGGACCCCCAGCCCGCGCCGCACGCCGTCCGGGAGCACCACGGCTCCGCCGATGAGCACGAGTCGGGTGGACTCGATCATTCCCGTCGCCTCCGATCCACCGCAAGCCTGCAAGCGGTTGTCAGGACGAGCCCGCGACCGGCGTGTCGGCCCCGAGCGCCCCGGCCGAGGCAGGCTCCAGGTACAGCGTGGCATGGGGGGTGCGGCGCAGGATCGTGGCCGGACAGGCGGTGCTGATCTCCTCGCGCAGTGCGGCCGCGACGGCCGCCGCCTTCCGCTGCTCCGGGGCGCAGACCTGGACGTGAGCGGCGGCCAGCAACGCGGGGATGGTCAGCGAGATCGCCGTCGGCGGCACCGCGTCGATGTCGGGGAAGTGTCCCTCGCCGACCTGCTGGGTCAGCGACTCCGGCAGCAGCGTGATGACGCGGACCCAGCGGTCGTCGTCGAAGTCGGCCTCGAACGGCTCGTTGAAGGCGAGGTGGCCGTTCTCCCCGATCCCCATGCAGACCAGGTCGATCGGGGCCGAGCGAAGCAGTTCCTCGTAGCGGTCGCATTCGGCCTTGGCGTCGGGTGCGTCGCCGTGGATGTACTCCACCAGGGCAGGACCGAGGCGTCGTTCGATCCGCTCGCCGATCCACCGACGGAAGCTCGCCGGGTGCTCGCGGTCGATGCCGACGTACTCGTCCATGTGAAAGACGGTGACGTGGTCCCAGGGGACGTCCTCCGCGCGCAGCGCGTCGGTGAAGGCGAACTGCGAGTTGCCGGTCGCCATCACCGCCCGCGCCGATCCTCGGGCGGCGACGGCCTCGCGCAGGACCCGCGCGGCACTGCGCGCGGCGGCTCGCCCCATCTCCGCTTCGGAGGCGTACACCTCCACCGGAAGGGCTGCGGCCGTGAACTGGCGGATGGGCTCGGGCACGGGAATCCTCCTGAGACGTTCGCTTCGGCCGACGAACCGGCGGCGAGTCTCACCATACTGCAAGCGCATGCAGCACTGTCATTCCGTGCGGGGCGACGTCCGCCACGTCGGGTGCGATCGGCGGGCCGGCGGAGCTCGCGGGCAGCGCGGCGCCCGCCGTCGGCACGGCAGGTCCGGCGGCCCGGCGATCTCGTGCCGCCGGATGACCGGGGCCTGAGGCCCAGCAGACGCACCCGGAGGCAGGCGGCGGTCATCCCGGCTGGAGTCCCGCCGATGAGTACGGCGAGGCACCCCGCATTGGTGATCAGCACCGTCCGCGCCGATGCGTCGTCCCGCCGTCGCTGATCACGACGGGGCGGGTACGGCAGGGGGGCGACGGCCGCGAACCGGGACGCCCGAGCCGCGCTGCATCGCGCTCGGTGTCGGCGCGCGCCTACGGAGGGGCGGAACCGTCGAGGAGGTCCGCCCACAGCAGGCAGCCGACGCGCACAGGACATCCCGCGCCCACACCGTCGACTGTGGACTAGGAGATCCCGTTCGTCATCCCCGCGCCGTCGCCACGGGCTCGTCTCGCAGGAAACGCCCCAGCACCTCATTGAACAGCGCAGGCCTGCACAGCGAACTCGGGTCGGTCGAGTCCGGGATGCGTGCGACGGTGGTGCGCGGCACCCGGCGGCGCAGCTCTTCGACGAAGGTGATCGAGCGCGGCCAGGAGTCCTCCCCGACCACCGCCAGGATCGGGAAGGTCGTCGCCCGCAGGCCGGGAACGAAGTTCACCAGGTTGATCGCCAGGCGGGTCTTGAGCGCATCGACCCCCCGGAGTCGCGAGACCGCCTCGCCGAGGACGTTCGCGGCGACCGGCCACCGTCGATACTGCCGCTCGATCACCGACCGCAGCACCCCGGCGGGCAGCAGGTTCGACCAGGCACCCGCGTAGACGGAGGCGAGCCAGGCCGCCCGGCCGAGGCTCGTGGGTCGCGAGTCGCTGTAGGAGTCGACGATGACGAGTCGCTCGACCCGGTCCGGGTGGGCGGTGGCGAACTGCTGGGCCAGGACGCCGCCGAAGCTCACGCCGCAGACGGCCGCCCGTCGCACGCCCAGGTGATCGAGCAGGGCGCGGACGTCCGCCGCCATGGTCGCCAGCACGCCTCGCCAGCCCTGGATCGGCCCCGATCGGCCGACCCCTCTGGCGTCGAAGGTGATGACGCGGTGCGTCGCGGCGAAGTGGTCCACCTGCGGGCGCCACATGTTCGCCCCGGCGCTGATGGCATGGATGAGCAGCAGCGGCGGCCCCTCGCCGTGCACCTCGAAGTACAGGGAGGTGCCGTTCGTCTCCAGTGTCGGCATCAGGCCGTCCCGTCGGTCGCACGGTCGCGGGCGGATGGGCGCGCGGAGTCATCGGCGGCACTCGCCCGCCGCGCTGCGGTGAGGATCGTCTCGTCGGTGTGGAGGCCTCGGGTGTAGAGCTCGACCAACGGAACCGTCAGGCGGCGGATGACGTCCGCAGGCGAGTCGACCCCGCCCAGCACGCGCCGCAGGTGGTGGTGCAGCAGGAGCGGGGCGACGCCCTGGACGGCCAACACGGCGGCGAGCGCGGGCGGGTCGCTGCTCTGCCGCATGGTCCCGTCCCGCACCCCCGCCGCCAGCATCGACTCGGTGCGGGTGACGAGCTGGTCGAACAGCGACGCGCCCGCCTCGGTGTCGTCGACGAGCATCCGGGCGAGGTAGTCGAGCAGGGGCCGGGAGCCGTCCAGGTCGGCCAGCCAGGAGCCGATCACCGCGTCTGCTCCGCCCGAGGCGAGGTCGTCCTTCTGATCGAAGACGGCATCAAGCACGTGCTGATCGCAGACCGCGCGCAACGCATCCTTCGTGCCGAAGTGATGCATGACCAGCGCCGGACTCGCCCCCGCCTGCTCCGCGACGGCGCGCACGCTGGTCCCCGGCACGCCGTTCCTGCCGAACAGCAGGATGGCCGCGTCGCGAATGCGGGCCTTCATCGTTCGGTCATCGACCCTGGCTGAACACATGTTCACCATACTGCACGAGCGTTCAGCATCGTGGCGCGCCGGGTCCGCCTCGGGTGCGGCCACACCGCCCGCCCGCGCCGCCGCGAGCCGCCCGAAAGGGCGCCGCCGTCGCCGACAGCGTGCAGCGCGGCAACCCGGGCGACGGCCCCGCCGGAGCCGGAGTCACGCGATGCCCCCGTATCGAGGCCGGTCCGGCACCGGCACAGCCCGCGCGAGATCAGGTCACCGCAGGCGCCTCGCCCGCAGCACGATGTCGCGGACGTGCTGCGTGCCCTCGGGCGCAGGCGCGGTGCGCGCCCGAGTCTCGTGAACGACGATCTCCCAGTCGTCGTCGAGCAGGGCGGCGATCTCGTGGGGCTGGTAAATGCTGTCCAGGTCGAAGTCGGGCTTCTCCCGCGCCGGCTCCTCGCCGTGCCCGACACCCTCGCCGTGCCCAGCGCCCTCGTGGTGCGCCGCCAGGTCGGCCATGTCGTGGGCGCCGACGAGCAGCGTGCCGCCGGGCGCGACCGAGGCCAGCAGGCCGCGCAGTGCCCGGTGCCCGTCGTCCCGCACGAGCGGGAAGTATTGCAACGACACCAGGTCGTACGCGCCCGCCGCAGGCGGCGCGGTGCCGAGATCGACCCGGATCCACCGCACGTCGTCATCGCCGACGGCCTCGGCCGCCCGATCCAGCGCGACCTGGGAGATGTCGACGGCGGTGACTCGCCAGCCGTGCTCCACCAGCCACCGGACGTCACCGCCCTCGCCGCACCCGACGTCGAGCGCGTGACCTGCGGGCAGGCTCGACACCTCGGTGACCAGCACGCCGTTCGGGTTGCCGCTGAAGAGCTGCTCGCGACTGCCGTAGAGGTCGTCCCAGAACCGCTGATCCTTCATCTCGTCTCCTCAAGAGTTCGGTGTGCCGGGTCGACGGCGCAGGGCACGGCGGTGGTGGCTGCGGACGCGTGTACCTCGGCGGGCGCTCGCCGCAGAACCTCCGAGGACTCCGATCACCCGGGTCCGACTCGCCGATCAGGCAGCGTGCGGAGATATCGCCGACGAGACACTCCGCAGGCAGGCCTGTCTCGGACCAGCGGAATCAGCGCGCCGGGCCGGTCGCCGCCGACTGCCCGGCACCGGCCGTCGAGACCGCCTCCGCATCCGATACTGCTCACCCCTCCCGCGAGTTGACAAACTAATTTGCGGAAACTGCAATAGCCGCATGACCGACGACTTCGACGCGGTGCTCGGCGCGATCGGCCCCCGGCTGCGGGAGCTTCGCCGCCGCAGCGGTGCGACGCTGTCCGCGCTCTCGGCGAGCACCGGCATCCCGATCAGCACCCTGTCCCGGCTGGAGTCCGGACAGCGCAGGCCCACCCTGGAGCTGCTGCTGCCGCTGGCCAAGACCTACCAGGTTCCGCTGGACAAGCTCGTGGACGCGCCGCCGACGGGAGATCCACGGCTGTACCCGCAGCCCGTGACCAGGCACGGCATGACCATCCTGCCGCTGACCAGCAGGCCCGGCGGCCTCCAGGTGTACAAACAGATCATTCCGGGCGGGCCGAGCGACCGCACTCCCGATCCACGCTCACACGAGGGATACCACTGGCTGTACGTCCTCGACGGCAGACTGCGGCTGGTGCTCGGCGAGCAGGATCTGGTGCTCTCCGCAGGCGAGGTCGCCGAGTTCGACACCCACCTCCCGCACTGGTTCGGCAATGCCGACGCCGAGCCCGTGGAGTACCTGAGCATCCTCGGCCCGCAGGGGGAACGGTTCCACCTCCGCGCCCGGTACCGGCGGGACTGACCGCCCCCGGAACGGGCGCCAAGCGCAGCCCGCGACGTCCCGCCCCGTCACTCCCCGACTCGGGCAGGCCGCATACCTCCGCATCGGCTTCGGCGATCGACGACGATCCGACCGTCCGGCCGTATCTGGAGAGCGCGGTCTGGCCGGAGCTGCTCGAATCGGCGCGGTCCCGAGGACGTGCAGCAGGCATGATCGACGAGGAGATCGCCGAGGCCGAGGCGCTGCTGACACCGGGCAGCCCGCGCTACGTCCTCGACGAGGCGGGCTACTACCTCGTGCATCCGACCATCCTGGCCTCCGGACGCCGCGCCGATTCCTGATCGAGGAGCTGCGACCGTCGGCGCTGGCGCGAAGGCGAACCCGCCACCCCAGGTGAGACGGCGACGTGCCTGATCAGGCGCTCGGCAGGCGACTGCGGGTCAGCCTGCGCCCGCCGCCAATCGCCTGCGCACCTCCGGTAGCACCTCGGTGCCCAGCCGCCGGACGTTGTGCAGGATCGCATCGTGGTCGCCGCTGGACTCCGCGTGCAGCAGCACCCGTCGCAGCCCCGGCGTGCTCAGTACCGCAACCACCCGGTCGACACACTGCTCGACCGGCCCGATCGCCTGGGTCTGGAGGAACAGCTCCGCCAGCGCCTTCGGCGGCGGCTGCCCACCGGGCCGCTCCTCGAGCATCACGTACTCGGACTGCGCGTGGGTGAAGAAGGGGACCGTGGTCCCGTGAATCAGCGTGTCGGCCTCGGCAGCCGAGTCCGTGATCTGCGCGATCATCGCAGCACCGTGGGTGAACGAGGTCGCGGGAAGCCCACATCGCTCGGCATGTCGACTCACCAGCGCGGCCTGGGCTGCGACGTCCTGATGGAAGAAGAACAGCATCGGCAGCCGGCGTAGCGCCGCGAGATCAGCGTACGGCGGCGAGGTCGCAGCCACGTACACCGGCGGATGAGGCCGAGTCAGCGGCGTCGGGCCGGGACGAACCTCGGGGAAGCGATACAGCTCCGAATCGCTCGCGACGGTGCCGGTGAAGGAGTCCAGCAGCAACGACAGGGCCTCGGGCAGGCCGTCTCGCCAGTCGTCCATGCTCCGGCCCAGGACCGCGTAGTCGACCACCGGACCGCCCCTGCCGATCCCGAGATCGAAGCGGCCGCCCGATAGTTGATCCAGCAGCGCCGTCTGCTCCGCGACGTAGACCGGTGGATGCGAGGGCAGGATCGTCACCGCCGTGCCGACCCGTAGTCGGCGAGTCCTGCCGAGCAGGTGGCCCGCCAACGTGAGCGCGGAGGGATTCACCCCGTAGGAGATGAAGTGATGTTCGGTGGTCCAGAGGGCGTCGAACTCCACCTGTTCCGCCAGGTCGGCGAGCTCCAACGCGAGGTGCAGCACTTCGCCATCGTCCTGACCGGGGAAGCGATGGGTGAACAGCACCAAGCCGAGATCGGGTCGTTCCCTCAGCTGATCCTCCGTTTCTGAGCCAGTTCGCGTCGAGAGCCGACCTGGCTCCGGCGGCGCCGATCCGCGGGGCGGAGCAGCCACCACGGCGGACAGCCGCGCAGACGTGGCCGCCCACGCAGTCGACAGGTCAGCCGGGCCCCACCAGTCGCTCGGCGTCCTGCGGCGACGCGGCGTCGACCTGCGGACGGAACACCAGCTGTACGCAGTCCCCGTCGTCCACCAGGCGCACCGCCACCCGGTAGACGGGCTCGACGACCTCGGGCGTGAGCACCACCGGGGTCGGCCCGGACCGGGCCACGCTGCCACGATCGAGCAGCACCAGCGAATCGCAGTAGCGAGCCGCCAGGTTGAGGTCGTGCAGCACGACCACCGTGGTGATGCCGAGCGTGCGCACCAGGTGCAGGACCTCGTGCTGATACCGGACGTCCAGGTGATTGGTCGGCTCGTCCAGCAGCAGGTGATCCGCCTCCTGTGCGAGGGCACGGGCGATGAGCGTCCGCTGCTTCTCACCGCCGGACAGCGTGGCGAAGCTGCGATCCGCCAGGTCCCGCATGCCCACGCGCGTCAACGCGGTGGCGGCGATGCGGTGGTCTTCGGCGGTGTAAGCCTGTAATGCCGACCGATGCGGGGATCTCCCCAGCAGCACCATCTCCGCAACGGAGACGGGCAGTTCGGGCGAGGCCTCCTGCGCCACCACCGAGATCCGCCGGGCGGCCTCACGACGCGGCAGCGAGGCGACGGGGGTGTCGTCGATCAACACGGTGCCCCGACGCGGGGCGAGCGCCGCGTAGAGGATGCGGAGCAACGTCGACTTCCCGCTGCCGTTCGGACCGATCAGGCCGACGACGCCGCCGGAGCGGGCGTCGAGCGCCACGTCGGCGAGCACCGGGGTTCCGTCGTATGCGAAGGACACGTCCGCTGCACTGATCACGTCACACCTCTCCTACTGCACGGGCGAGGAGGAGTCCTCTGCTGGGTTGCGGCTCGGGTTCCGTTGCGCGGCCGGGTGACCGTGGTCGGCGAGCATCGGAGGAAGCACGGGCGCGGGCGCGGCGGCCGGAACCGGCCGGGACCGGCGGCGCGGCTCGGGATCGGCGAGATCGCGTGCGCCCGGCACGGCCAGGGCGGCCAGGGCGGCGCCGATGGTGAGCAGGCCGCAGGCGAGCAGCACCGGGGTCCGGCCGATCTCCGTGAGCGCATACGGCAGCAGGATCAGTCCGAGCGGCGCGACACCGTGCGAGACCATGAAGTCGAAGGAGAACAGCCTGCCCATCCGCTCCGGCGGCACCTCTCGCTGGATGGCGCTGAACCAGGGAACGTTAAAGGCCTCGATGCCGATGCCGCCGAGGAAGTAGGCGGTCAACACCAGCACCGCGCCCAGTTGGGGCGACACGGCGGGCAGGGTCAGCGCCAACGGCACCAGTCCATAGAGACTCAGCCCCACGAAGGCGACCGTGCCGGGTCTTCTCGGGGTCCAGCGCGCCAGCACGAGTGCGGCGATCACCGCGCCCGCCGAGTAGCAGCCCAGCGCCACGCCGAGGAAGGCGTTGCCGCCCAGTTCATCGCGGCTGATCAGCGGCAGGGCAAGCTGCTGCACGGCGAATCCGAGGGAGAGCCAGACGACCAGCGAGGCGAGTCCGGCGAGGAACCAGCGGTGCCGACCCGCCTCCCGCAGCACCTCGCGGTAGTCGGCGAACGGGCGGCGCCGGGCGGCGTCGGACGGGGGGCGCACCCCGCGCGGGAGCCGCAGGGCCACCCCGGCCGAGCCCAGCCAGAGCAGGCCCGTCACCAACAGGGTGGCGGCGCCGCCGATCAGCAGGTACAGCAAGGTCGCCAGGGTCGGGCCGCCGACCAGCAGCAGTCGGGAACTCAGCGTGGACAAGGCGTTCGCCCGCTGCCGGTCGGCCTCGCCCACCACCTCGCCGACCAGCGCCTGATAGGCGCCCCGGAAGATGCCCTCGCCGACCCCCGCGACCAGGACGGCCGCGCAGACCATCGCCACCGAGCCGCTGAACGCCGGTATCGCGGCCAGTATCGCCGTACCGCGCACCGCACCGGCCAGGACCAGCACTGTCCGACGCGGATACCCGTCGACGACGACGCCGCCGAGTACCGCGCCCGCGACGAAGCCCACCGTCCGGGCGCCGAGCACCAGGCCGAGGACCTCGACGCCGCCGTGGGTGTCGAGCAGAAACAGGGTCAGCGCCACCGGGGTGATCGCAGTCGCCGCGCCGGAGACGGTGTAACTGAGGACTGCCAGCCGGAAACGCCGGTTGCGCAGGATCGAGAGCATCGTGTCCTTCTAGAGAGTGAGTCCGGCTAGATCGTCGTGCTGCTGGATCGCGAGTCCGGCCGGACCGTCAGGCCCGGCCGAACCGTCACCGACGGACGCCAGTGGCGGCGGGCCTCGTCGAAGTCACGCGCGGCGGCGACCAGGAACGCGGCCAACTCGGTCAGGGGGACCGGGTCCAGCCCGAGTTCGCGAAAGGTCGCGGTGCAGGTCGGACAGGTGTTGACCTCGTACACCCGCAGATCACCGGTCCGCTCGTCGCGGGCGACGTCCACCCCCGCGAACAGCGCACCCACGGCCTCGGCGGCCCGCTCGGCCAGTTCGCAGACGTCGCGATCCAGCTCGGCGAGGCTCCGGCCGCCGCCGGGCGCGTTGGAGATCCAGGTTCCCGGCGGCGCGGTGCGCGTCACCGCCGCCACGGCCCGGTGATTCACGCAGAGCACTCGCGTGTCGCGATGCCCGGCGGGGACGAACGGCTGCACGTAGTACTGCTCCGGGGCGGGATCGAGCGCGGCGACGTGCCGACGCACGGCGGCCTCGTCGGTCAGGCAGGCCATCCCCCGACCTCGGGAGCTCATCATCGGCTTGGTCACCATCGGATAGCCGCGCCGGGCCGTCCAGGAGACCAGGGTCTCCTCGTCCCGACCCCACAGCACCGGGAGGTGAGCAATGCCCGCGCGGTGCAGCAGGGCCGAGTTCAGGTACTTCGACTGGCCCTGCCACAGGGTCATCGCCGAGTTCACCACGGGTATCCCGGCGAGCCGCGCGGTCTCCAGCTGGTTCATGCCGAGGACCAGGTAGTCCTCGTACACCCAGCCGAACAGCAGATCGGGCCGCAGCTCGGCCCCGCCGGTGTGAAACCGGGTGCCCTCGGCGGTCACCTCGATCACCAGCTCGTCGGGATGGACGCGCCGCGCCGCGCCGCCGATGCGCCGGATCTCGTCGAACAGGACGCGGTGATCGTCGTCGTCGTCATCGTTGCCGAGCAGGACGATCAACGGTGCATGGACCATGTGGACTCGAGCCTCCCGTCGCGCTGATCCGATTCGAGTCAGGCAGCCGACCGCAGTCGACGAACGAGGAACAGCAGGAAGGGAGCGCCCACCACCGCCGTGACGATCCCCAGCGGCAGTTCCCTCGGCACGAAGGCCATCCTGGCGATGACGTCGGCCCAGACCAGGAAGGTCGCTCCGATCAGCGCCGCGACCGGCAGCAGCCGACGGTGCACCCCGCCCACGCAGAGCCGGGCGACGTGTGGCACGACCAGGCCGACGAAGCCGATCCCGCCGGACACGGCGACGACGGCTCCCACGCAGACGGCGACGACGACCAGCGTCTGAGCCCGGACCCGTGCGGGCGGACTGCCCAGTGCGTGCGCCGTGTCGTCGCCGAGGGTGAGGGCGTCCAGGTTCCTGGCCCACAGCAGCAGCGTCACGAACGCCCCTGCCACCAACAGCCCGGCAATCGCCACCGCACTCCACTCGGCCCTGGTCAGCGAGCCGAGGAGCCAGAACAGCACCGCGCGGGCGCCCTCGGGGGTGTCGGAGGCGAAGATGAGGAAGCTGGTCGCGGCGTTGAGCACGTAGCCGACCGCGACGCCGGAGAGCAGCAGCCGGACCGAGGTGATCTGACCGCCGCTGCCCGCCAGCAGGAACACCACCGCCGTCGCGAGCAGCGCCCCGATGAAGGCGCTGCCGGTGAGCGAGGTCGCCCCGGTCGAGACCCCGATGCCGAACAGGATGCTCAACGCCGCGCCCGTAGAGGCGCCCGCGCTCACACCGAGCAGGTAGGGCTCGGCCAGCACGTTGCGCACCAGGGCCTGCAGTGCGACCCCGGAGATCGCCAGGGCCGCCCCGACCACGACGGCCAGCAGCACGCGCGGCACGCGGACCAGCCAGATGATGTCGTCGGCAGGCAGGCCGGAGCCTGCCCCGGACCCGAACACGTGGCCCACGATGATCTGGGCGACGGTCCCCGGCGGGACGGAGACCGGTCCGAGCCCGACGGCGACGGGGATGCTGATCAGCAGCAGCACGCCGAGGCCGCCGATCCACAGCGCGGAGCGTCGAACGCGTCGCCGGTGGTCCAGGCGGTCGGGAGCCGAGCCGGTCTGCTGTGGGGTGTCGCGAGCGGACACCTGCGTCATCGCGGTTCCTCCGGGTCGATCGAGCCCGCCGGACCCGACTTGTCGATGCGCGGGCGAGGGGACGACTGCGCGGCAGGGCGCCGCGGCAGAGCCGGGCGACGGCACGGGGTTCGCGGCACGACGGTCACGAGGAGCCTCGTCCCCCGATCTGCTCGGCGAGCCGCTCCAGCCCGTCCACCGCGAGGGTGCCGTGGCCGGAGTGGTAGAAGTCCAGCGTCAGGACCTCGCCCGCGCCGACCGCCGGGATGCCCGCCAGCTCGGGCCGCGAGGTGATCGTGTCGCGGACGACCTGTTCGGTGACGTCGCCGGGCTCGTACAGCGCGATGATCCGTTCCGGAGCCGCGTCGATCAGGGCCTCGGTGTTCGGTTCGAACAGCCGCTCGTCGGTGTCCTCGAAGACGTTCGACAGCCCGGCGTAGTCGAGCTGCTGGTGGATCATGCTGCGGCGGCCGTACGCCCCGAGCGGGCTGTCCGCCCCCGCAACGAACACCGCCGCCGTCGTGCTCTCGTCGGGCGGGGCCGCCTCGGCCGCGTCGCGGACCGCGTCGACCCGCGCTTGCAGATCGGCGACGGCGGCCGACGCCTCGGCCTCGGTCTCGAGCACGCGGCCCAGCAGCGCGATGTCGGCGTAGACGCCCGCCAGCGGGTCATCGACCTCGGACTGTCCGGCGCCGAAGCCGCCGCAGTAGCCGCTGATGATCAGTGTCGGGATGCCCGCTGCGGCCAGGTCCGACGGGTCGAAGTCGTTGAGGCCGTAGCTCACCACCAGGTCGGGCATCGCGTTGATGATCAGTTCACGCGAGATGTCCCGCGAACTCTGGATGGGTACCTGCTCCGTCGCACCGAGCGGCCCAGCCGCGGCCCCGAGCGGTTCGCCGATCAGCGGGGAGAAGGTGCTGATCCGGTCGACGCCGCCTGCGGCGTGCACCAGGGTGCCTGCCTCGCCCCCGATCACGTACAGCCTGCTCGGCGGTGCCGAGATGGTCACCTCGCGACCGCAGTTGTCCACCGTCAGCGGGTAGCCCGCCGCCGTGGGAGCAGGCTCCGCGACGCCGCCGCACGCGGCGACGGTCAGGACGCTCGCGACGGCGAGGAGCACGTGACGTGCCCGTCGCCGCGCGGTTGGCCTCACAGGATGCGACATGGGACAGATCCGTCCTCTCGTCGTGACCTCGATACCCGATGATGCTTCAGTTTTCGGCAAGGGTTATCGTTATCAACTTAGCAATGATCGTGATCTCTGGGTAGTGACCGTTTCGGCGCGTCATCTCGGCGTTTCGCACGGCCCGCCTGCCGTCTCGACGAGACGAGAGGCTCCGTCGACGGCCCTGCGGCACCGTGACGGACGGAGCGCCCCGTCGCGGATCGGGGCGGCGCGCGGAAATCACCGACGCGCCCCGACCCGGACGGCCCGCCACCGATTTCTCTTGGTCCGTCGACCGGACCGATATCGACCCGTGATCCGGCGACCGAGCGGGCG
Organism: Actinoalloteichus sp. GBA129-24; assembly: GCF_001941645.1. NCBI lineage: Bacteria > Bacillati > Actinomycetota > Actinomycetes > Pseudonocardiales > Pseudonocardiaceae > Actinoalloteichus > Actinoalloteichus sp. GBA129-24. The sequence goes on from NZ_CP016077.1 coordinate 5,337,064, forward strand.
GCGACGGGCTTCCGGGCGTGTCATGGCCGCCGAGAATGCGGACTGCCCGGGCGTCCGAAATTTCGCCGACAGTGGCCGGAAGCGCCTTCCCCGCAATGATCATCAGTGGCATCGCGAGCCGAGTCGGCGAATGGCGTGAATGCGTCACGAACAAACCATTGACCCGGACCATTCGACTGCTAAGGTCTAGACCAAGTTCCCCGGAGTTGGGGCTGAACAGGCCGAATGGCAGTCGACTGCCGTCGGGATGCCTCGGTCACGGCTCCGACGGAGCTCTCCTCCTCACGTCCCCTGCAGCCGCCGACAAGGGCTTCCGGTGTCGATGACGTCGGGTCCGGCCCGTTGCCTGCGGCGTCCTCGATGAGGGAGTAGACATGCGCAAGAAAAGGTTCTCGGCAGCCGTGATCGGCGCCGCAATCGCACCACTTCTCTTCGTGAGCATTCCGGCGGGCACGGCGAACGCCCATGGATACGTGTCAAACCCGCCGAGCAGGCAGGCGCAATGCGCGGCCGGAACGGTGCCGTGCGGTGACATCCAATGGGAGCCGCAGAGCGTGGAAGGCCCCAAGGGCCTGACGAGTTGCAGCGGCGGCAACAGCCGGTTCAGCGAACTCGACGACGACGGCAAGGGCTGGACGGTCACCCCGGTCGGACGCTCCACCAGCTTCAACTGGACCCTGACCGTCTCGCACGCCACCACCACGTGGCAGTACTACGCGGGCGGCACCAAGGTCGCCGAGTTCAACGACGGCGGCGCCCGGCCGGGTGAGACGGTCTCGCACCAGGTCGACTTCGGCAACGTGAGCGGCAGGCAGAAGGTGCTCGCGGTCTGGAACATCGCCGACACGCCGATGGCCTTCTATGCGTGCATCGACGTGAACATCAGCTGACGAGGAGCACGTCGCTCGGATGACGGACGGCGCGCCGGGATGCCGGGTGCGGACGACGAACCCGGCCCGGCCGCCCTCCGCACCCGGCGTCCCCCCGGCGCGCGCCCGCCGAGAGGACTCCTTGCGTCGAATGCCGGGCGCAGGCTGCCGGACTCCGGGCATAGGACTCGGGCATGGGCCTCGGGCCGCCGGACTCGGGCTCCGCCCGGACGAACCACCGCGCATCGACGCCGGTCTGAGCGCGGCGGCCCCGCGTCGAGGACCGCGAGCCGATCAGCCTGCCGCGGACGCGGTCTCGCGATCCAACAGGTCCAGGAACTCGGCGGCCTCGGCGTCCCGTAACCGCTCCTCTGCCTCCCGATCAGCCGTCTCGCGATCAGCCGCCTCCCGATCAGCCGCCTCCCGATCAGTCGCCTCGTCGGCTAGGTGGACGACCTCGCCCTGTCGAACCGACTCGTGCAGCCCCTCCATTGTCCGGTCGAGCCTGCTCGCCACGTCGGCGGCCTGGATGAGCTCGCGCTGCAGGTCGTCGGGGACGTGCCCGTCGTACTTGTAGTAGATCTTGTGTTCGAGGCTGGCCCAGAAGTCCATCGCGATGGTGCGGATCTGGAGTTCGACCGGGATGCGCTCGGTGCCGCGCGCGCGGAACACCGGGATCTCGACGAGCAGGTGCAGACTCTGGTAGCCGCTCGCCTTGGGACGGGCGATGTAGTCGCGCTCCTCGAAGATCGTCACGTCCTCCTGATCGGCGATCATGTCGCGGATCTTGTAGATGTCCGAGATGAAGCTGCACGTCACGCGCACGCCCGCGATGTCGAGGATGTTGTCCCGCATGCTGTCGAAGCTCAGCGGGAACTTCTTCCTGCGCACCTTCCGGACGATGTTCTGCGGCGTCTTCAGCCGAGAGCTGATGTGCTCGATCGGGTTGTACTCGTTGGTGTTGTTGAAGTCCTCACGAAGGATGTTGATCTTCGTGATCATCTCGTCTATGGCGAACTTGTAACCGAGCATGAAGTCGGTGAAACGCGCCCGCTGACGACGGATGCCGTCCAGCTCCTCCTCGATGTCCACGCCTCATTCTCCCTCGTCCCGGCACGGGCAGGCCTCGCCAGGCCTCCACCGCGCCGACCAGGCAGAACGAGCCGCGCAGACCAAGGCACCGGCTCAGGGCTCCCTCGGCGGCCCGGCGGCCGACCGCGAGTCCGACCGCGCGGGCCGGTCTGCGGCCGCGCCGCAGGAGCCCGCGACCGGCGCCAGCTCCGGGTCGGACAACAGCGGCAGCATCTCGGCGAGCAGGTGCCCCAGTCCGTGCACGCGCTCCGTGCCGAGCCGGGCCGCAAGCGCTCCTTCGAGATCACCGAGTCGGGCGGCGGCGCGCGACAACGCGGCATGCCCCCGCGCGGTGGGCACCACGAGCCGCGCCCGGCCGTCGGTGGGATGACGACGCATCTCGACGTAGTCGCAGGCAGCCAGGTGCGCGACGAGCTCCCCCATCGCCTGGGGCGTCATCCCGGCGGCCGAGGCCAGGTCGCGTATCCGGCTGCCGTCGGGCTCCAGGTGACGGAACACGGCGTAGTGCGCGGGTCGGAGGTCGTCTGCCGCGTCCAGCAGGCCCGCGTGGAGCTGCTGCTCGAACGCACGCACCGTCTCGACCAGCTGTCGCAGCAACGTCGGGTGACCCACTGGCGCATCCATAATTAGGAAGGCTACCTTCTCATCTATGAACAGTGACGAGCTGGTGTTCCGCGACGGCCACAGCGTGCGGTTCGTGGAGCAGGGGACCGACGACGAGGGCGAGTTCCTACGGATCGAGCATCGCTGGCCGACCAGTGGACGGCTCGCGGGCCCGCACTGGCATCCGGTGCTGCGCGAGCACTTCCGGGTGGTGCAGGGCCGGATGCGGTTTCGCGTCGACGGCCGCGACCACCACGCGGGGCCGGGCGACGAGCTGACGGTGCTGCCGCGCCAGGTCCATGAGTTCTGGAGTGAGGCACCGGACCTGGTGCTCGACTACGTGGCCCGCCCGCCGCTCCAGCACCGCCGGATGTTCGAGTTCTGGCATCAGCTCGACCGCCGGGGCCGCACCACCCGGGCCGGGCTGCCGATCAATCCGCTCGATCTCGGCCTGCTGTGGGAGCTACAGGACGGGTATGTCGCCGGTCTGCCCGCTTCGCTGCAACGATTCGTCTTCGGCGGCCTCGGCCGACTCGCTCGACGACTACGACGGAATTCGGCTGCGACGCCGGATGAGTCGAGCGCGGGCTGACCGCAGGCCACCGGTCGTGATTTGATCGCGGGCGACGAATTCAGCCGTCTCGACCGCGGCACGGCAATCACGGTGACGCCGATTCTTGGGATCGAATCACGCCGAATCCGAATCAGCGGGAACGAATTCAACGGCTCCGACGCCGCTTTCCGACCCCGGCCGGTCCCGGCTCTCCGCCACGACGAGCGCAGGCGCGGAGACACGGTCCCGCGGGGCGGCCAGTGCCCGCCGCCGGCCGAATCAGGCCACCGACCTCTCAGGGCCTGTCTGTGATCCCCTGGAGTCGTGAGCGGGGATCAGCGTGGCTGAGCTGCCAGGCGAAGGAAGGAGACATAACGGAGTGATGTCGACTGACGACAACGCCGCAGATCGCCGCTGCCTGCCCCGCGCAACAGGACAGTGGGGATCAAAGACAGGCTCTCAGCGCGACTCGGCCGGAATCGTGCCCATGAGATGGAGATCCTCGGTCGCCTTCGCCAGGAGTTCGAGCATCACCGCCTCCGCTCGCGGCGCGTCCCGATCGCGGACCGCCGCCAGCACGAGGCGGTGGGCGGGCACGGGATCGTCGGCGCTCAGGTGCGCGTGGACGAGGCGATCCCTGGCCCGCAGGGCGGGTTCGAGTAAGAGATCCATCCTGGCGAACAGCTCGTTGCCGGTGGCCAGCAGCAGCGCCCGGTGGAACGCGGCATCGGCCTCGGCGGCGGCCACAGCGTCGTCACCCGCCTCGGCCATCGCCGTCAGCGCGGCCTCCGCCGCCGCGAGATCGGCCTCGGTGCGGCGCAGCGCGGCCCGACCCGCCACGGCGGGTTCGATGACGGACCGCAGGTCGGCGAGGTCGCGCAGCAGCGTCTCGGCGTCGCCGCCGTCGACCCGCCAGTCGAGGAGATCGGCGTCGAGCAGGTTCCACGCCGACCGGGCCCGCACGAAGGTCCCGCGCCGCTGCCGCGCGTCCACCAGGCCCTTGCTCGCCAAGACCTTGAACGCCTCGCGCAGCACGGTCAGGCTCACGTCCAGCTCGGCGCCGAGCGCACGCAGGTCGAAGACCTCGCCCTCGGCGAAGCGGCCGTCGACGATGCGGGTCCCGAGGTGCCGCACCACCTGGTAGTGCAGGCCCCGACCGGAATAACGGGCCACGAAGCGCTCCTCGAAGATCATCGACGCCAGAACGCACCGCAGCCTAGCCGTGGCCATTAATTATTAATACATCTTGACAGCCGTCGGAGTGCTGCTCAAGATGAGTCCGCCGCTGACCATCGGAGTTCAGGAGCCGGACATGCTGTCCCTGCATGTGCTTGACCACGCCCCACCCCTGTCGGGTCATCTGCCGATGGGCACGCCGGACGGCGCCGAATGCTCGATTTCGGTCGACGGCCGCGCCATCAGTCGAGCGGGTCGGCGTTGGCTGCCCGTCATGGGGGAATTTCATTTCAGTCGCTATCCGGAAGACGAATGGCGGACGGAACTCGACAGGATTCGCGCGGGCGGCATCGACGTCGTCGCCACCTATCTGTTCTGGAATCACCACGAGCCGACGCGCGGCGAATTCCGCTTCGACTCCTCGCGGGACATCGGCCGATTCGTCCGGCTGTGCGGCGAGGCGGGCCTGGCGGTGGCCGTGCGCATCGGGCCGTGGTCCCACGGCGAGTGCCGCAACGGCGGGTTCCCGGACTGGCTCGCCGACGTCGACTGCGTGCCCCGCACCGACGATCCCGCCTACCTGGCCCTGGTCGCGGCCTACTACGAGCGGATCGGTCGGGAGCTCGCGGGCCTGAGCTGGGCCGACGGCGGGCCGATCGTCGCGGTGCAGGTGGAGAACGAGCTGTACGACCAGCCGGGCCACCTGGCGACGCTGCGCACCATGGCCGAGGCCGCGGGCATCACCGCACCGCTGTGGACCGCGACCGGCTGGGGCGCCCCGCAGCTGCCGGCGGACGTCCTGCTGCCGCTGTACGGCGGCTACCCGGAGGCGTTCTGGGCGGACGCGACCGACGGGTGGGCCCGGCAGATGCGGTGTCACTACTTCTTCACGTCGATCCGCGACGATCACGCCATCGGCGCCGATCTGCGTCCCGCGACCCCCGAGGGCGCGAGCATCGACCACGTTCCGCCGGACGACCGCCGGTACCCGTACGCCACCTGCGAACTGGGCGGCGGCATGGCGATCGCCTACCACCGCAGGCCGCTGGTGCCCGCCGCCGACATCTCGGCATTGGCGCTGGCCAAGCTCGGCAGCGGCTCGGTGTGGCAGGGCTACTACCTCTATCACGGCTGCTCGCAACGGCTGGACCTCCCGACCCCCAATCAGGAGTCGCACGCCTGCGGATACCCCAACGACCTGCCCGTGGTGAACTACGACTTCCAGGCGCCGCTCGGCGAGTACGGCCAGGTCCGGCCGTCCTTCCATGCCCTGCGCGTCCAGCATCTCTTCCTCCGCGACTCCGGGGCCGACCTCGCGGAGCTGCCCGTGCAGCTGCCCGACGCTTCGCCCTCGGGTCTGGACGACCGCGAGACCGTGCGGTGGTCGGTGCGGTCCGACGGCAGCACCGGCTTCCTGTTCGTCAACAACCATCAGCCGCACGAGCCGCTGCCCGACCACGCAGGCGTCCGCTTCGAGGTGCGGCTGGCCGATCGGACGGTCCGGCTGCCTGCGGAGCCCGTGACGATCTCCACCGGGGCGCACTTCGTCTGGCCGATCGGCTTCGGGCTGGCAGGCGGGCAGCGGCTCGACTGGGCGAGTGCCCAGCCCCTCGCCCGACTCGCGATCGACGGCGTCCCGACCTCCGTCTTCGTCGCCGCCGATGGCATCCCCGCGCAGTTCGCCTTCGCGGGCCCGGTCTCCGTGGACGGTGCCGCCGAGATCACCGAGGTCGACGGCCGCACCGTCGCCACCGTGTCGCAGCCGGGCACCGACGCACGGTTCTCGGTGACCGACGAGGCCGGGGCCATCGCGACGGTGCTCGTGCTCGGCCAGGTCGACGCCCTGCGCTTCCAGCGGGTGGAGATCGCCGGGACGGACGTCCTCGTCCTGTGCGACGACCCGGTGATCGTCGACGGGGAAGCCCTGCGCATCGACGGGACCGACGACGTCGTCACCCTGGCGATGCTGCCCGCCCCGACCACGCTGGCGGGCGCCGAGCAGACCGACGACGACGGGGTCTTCAGCGCCTGGCGGATCACGACGGCGGGTGCGCCGCCGCGACCGAGCCTGGTGCGCTCGGCGGGCGAGCCGCGCACCCCGCAGGCCCGCACGGGCGGCCCGCACGGCCGTGCCTCGGCCCCGACGGACGAGGACTTCGAACACGCGGCCGTCTTCCACGTCACCGTCGACGAACGGGCCTTCGACGACGCCGCCGAGCTGCTGCTCCGCCTGACCTACACCGGGGACGCGGCCCGCGCCTACGTCGGAGGTCGACTGGTCGCCGATCACTTCTGGTTCGGGCCGGACTGGGACGTGGGCCTGCGTCGCATCGCTGCCGAGGTCCGCAGGCACGGCATCGAGATCCGGGTGCTGCCACGCGCGACCGACGCCCGGGTCTACGTCGATCCCGCCGTGCGTCACCGCTTCGCCGCCCCCGGTGCTCGGCCCGAGATCCAGCATGTCCGGCTCAGCCGGACGCACCGGATCACGTTACGACCAGAGTGGGAGGGGCGCGATGCCTGACCTCGACCGCCGCGCGCTGCTGCGCGGCATGGGCGTCGCCGGGCTCGGCCTGCTCGGCGCCCCGCTGCTGGCGAGCTGCGGTGCGGCCGATCGCACGCCGCTGACCGCCGGGCCGGTGGGCATCCGGCTGTGGACCCACGACCCCGGCTACGTCACCACCTTCGAGACGGCGATCGGCGAGCCGGGCCTGGTCGGCGACTCCGAGTTCGAGTTCCGACTCGACGTCACCAACGCCGCCCCGCCCGACATCATCACGCGGATGATCACGCAGGCGATCGCGGACGGCAACACGCCCGATCTGGTCGGCCTGGTCATCGATCAGTTCGCCAGGGTGATGGGCTCGTCCATCGCGGAGAACCTCTTCGTCGACCTCACCGACGTGGTGGCGCCGCTGGGCGACGAGCTGCTCAAGCTGGCGCCCTACACCGTCGACGGCAGCCCCTACAGCCTGGACGCCGACAACTCGATCACCGTCTTCTACTTCCGGCAGGACCTGTTCGCCGACCACGGGGTTCCCGAGGACGCGGCGACCTGGGAGGAGCTGGCCGAGCACGGCGAACGGCTGAGCCGCGACCATGAGATCAGCCTCGGCGTGGTCTCGACGGGCGACAACCTCGCGGTGGCCAACAGCTTCTTCCAGTTCTTCCTGCAACGCGGCGGCCAAGTGTTCGACGCGGCGGGCGAACTCGCGCTGGACTCGGCGGAGGCCGTCGAGGTGCTGGAGTTCATGACCGAGGGCGTCCGGAGCGGGTTCCTGCTCGGGCTGCCCGACCCGTACAGCAGTGCGGCCGCCGCCGCGCTGAAGTCCGGCAGGCTGGCCGCCATCGCGATGCCGAACTGGTACAACGCCTACGGCCTCCAGGCCAACGTCCCCGATCAGCAGGGTCGATGGCGGATGCGCACGCTCCCGCGATTCGACGCGGGCGGGCACCTGGCATCCACGCTCGGCGGTACCGGATTCACCGTCCTCAAGGACAAGCCCGGCACCGCCGCCGCGCTGGACCTGCTGAGCCGGGTCTTCCTCACCCGGGAGGGACAGCTGCTGCGGTACCGCTCCGGCGGCTTCCTGCCCACCCTGCGGTCGCTCTACCGCGATCCCGAACTGGTCGAGGTCCGCGACGAGTATCTCGGCGGCCAGCGGGTCTTCGACGTCTACGCCCCCGCCGCCGAGGACCTGCCGCTGTTCCATCAGGCCCCCGCCATGCAGATCCTCACCGACGTCCTCGGCGGCCCGGTGCTGGACGCGGTACGCGGTCGCACCTCGCCCGCCGCCGCGATCGAGGCGGCGATCGTCGCCTACCGAGAGCAGGTCAAGCGATGACGAACCAGACCGCACACCGGCCGAGCGTCCCCCGCCCGACGGCCGAGGAGCCCGAGAAGCCCGCCACCTGGTGGTCCCGCAACCAGCTGCGACTGGCGCCGTATGCGTTCATCTCGCCGTTCTTCCTCCTCTACGGCCTGTTCTTCCTGGTCCCGATCCTGGTGGGCCTGTATCTGAGCGGCACGGAGTGGGCCGGGCTCGGCACGCCGCAGTGGGTGGGCCTGCGCAACTATCAGGACCTCCTCGGCGACCGGAGCTTCTGGATCTCGGTGGGCAACACCGCCGTGTACGTGCTGTTCACGATGTGTGTCGTGGTGCCTGCGGCGCTGTTGATCGCCCAGGCGCTCAACGCACGCGGCCTTCGGGGCCGCGACATGTTCCGGCTCGCCTACTTCATGCCGGTGGTGATCTCGCCGATCGTCATCACGCTGGTGTTCGGACTGTTCTTCGAGCGCGAGTTCGGCATCGTCAACGGGCTGCTCCGTGCCGTGTTCGGCTTCGGCGGCATCGACTGGCTCGGCGATCCGCTGTGGGCGAAGGTCAGCGTCACCGTGCTGGTGCTGTGGCGCTGGACCGGGTATCTGACCATCTTCTTCCTGGCCGGGCTGCAGAACGTGCCTCGGGAGCTGTACGAGGCGGCGGCGATCGACGGGGCCGGGCCGGTCCGCCGGTTCGTCGACGTCACGCTGCCCTCGCTGCGACCGGTGACCGCGTTCATCGCCGTCACCGTCCTGGTGAACACCGCGCAGATCTTCGACGAGCCGTTCCTGCTCACCCAGGGCGGTCCCGGCGAGTCGACGCTGTCGGTCGCGATGTTCATCTACCGCGCCGGATTCCAGCGACAACAGCTCGGATATGCCGCCGCCGCAGGGGTTCTGCTGTTCGTCGTCGTCTTCGCGCTGGGGCTGCTCGCCAATCGCGCGCTCGGGGTGGGAAGGGACAACCGATGACCGTCGTCGCCGACCGTCCCCGCCGGGTCACCGGCGGACGGGTGCTGCTCTACACGTTCCTGATCAGCCTGCTGCTGGTCTTCGCCCTGCCACTGCTGTGGGCGCTGTCCTCGTCGTTCAAGAGCCGATCCGACATCTTCAGCTATCCCCCGCAGCCGCTGCCCGCGCCCGCCGTGCTGGACAACTACCGGACGCTGCTCGCCGAGCAGCCGTTCTGGAGCTGGTTCGTCACCAGCACGGTCGTCGCCCTGTTGTCCACGGTGCTGGCGGTGGGCCTGTGCTCGCTCGCGGGCTTCGCCTTCGCCAAATACCGCTTTCGCGGCAAGACGATCCTGTTCAACATCATGTTCAGCTCGCTGGCCGTGCCGTTCGCGGTCATCGTGGTGCCGCTGTTCATCATGATCGCCAAGGCGCGGCTCACCGAGCCTTACTTCGCCCTCGTCGTGCCCTGGATCGCGCCCGCCTTCGGCATCTTCATGATGCGCCAGTTCGCCGAGCAGGCCGTCCCCGACGCACTGCTCGACGCGGCACGAATCGACGGCTGCACCGAGTTCGGCCTGTTCCGGCGGGTGGTGCTTCCCCTGCTGCGGCCCGCGCTCGGGGCCTTGGGCGTCTGGTCGTTCCTCAACAGCTACAACAGCCTGATCTGGCCGCTGATCGTGATCAGCGAACCTGGCGACTACACGCTTCCGCTGGGCATCCAGGCGCTCTTCGGCGCCACCGGTCGGCAGTACGACCTGGTGCTCGCGGCCTCGGTGCTCGCCGCCGTGCCGAGCCTGCTGGTCTTCTTCCTGCTGCGCAGGCAGCTGTTGGAGGGGCTGACCGCAGGCGCGGTCAAGAGCTGAGTCTCCTCCGCCGCCGACGAATCCCCGCCGCGCCGAGAAATTCGACGCATCCAATCCCCGACGCATCGAACGAAGGAGAGTCCCGACCGTGCCGACGCCACTGCCCGCGAACCTCCCGCCCCGCCTGACCATCTCGCTGTGGGACTTCAGCTGGTACACCCGCACCGGCCCCGGCGAGCCCTTCGCCGACCTCGACGCCGCCTTCGCCCAGGCCGTCGAACGCGGGTACAACACCATCCGGATCTGCGCCATGCCGCTGCTGCTGTTCGGCAGCGGCCTCGACACCAGTGCGCTGCGGTTCGGCCCACTCGGCGGCGAGTACGGACAGCGGGTGCGCTGGTACGACGTCCGCAAGACCACCGAGATCGACGGCCGTGCGCACCTGCTCGCCCTGTTCGAGGCGGCGCGGCGGCACGACTGCCACGTGATCCTGTCGAGCTGGGAGTATCAGCAGAGTCCCGCCTTCGCCGCCGACCGGGCCTGGCTGGACGCGGTGAACGCCGTCGACCCCGAGGATCGCGCCGAGGCACTCGCCGACGCGCTCGCCGACCTCGTGGACTTCCTCGCCGAGCACGGCCTCGACGACCGGATCGCCTTCACCGAGCTGCACAACGAGGTCCAGGCGGGGCACCTCGCGGACGGCCTGGACACCGCCGTGGACCGAGTCGTCGCGCTGCGGCCCCGGCTGGAGCGGGGCATCGCCCGATTCCGGCGGCGTCACCCCGATCGGCCGGTCACGGTGAACTACGCCGAGGTTCCGGTGGGCTCGCTGCGCGGGATCCCCCGCGACATCGACATCGCCGTCTTCCACCCGTATGTGTACGGGGTGCTCGACGAGATGCTGGAGGTCTTCGCGCTGCGCGACGCGGCGCGCCCGTTCCCGCAGGAGCGGGCGCGCCGCGAGCTGCTGCGCCCCGGCGCGCCAGGCCTCGCCGACTGGGCCCCGCCCGAGGCGGACCGGTGGCGGCAGGAGGCGACGGTCGTCGGCGACCGCGAGGTCTACCTACACGACTGGTGTGATCCGGTCGCCTTCGACGCCTGGCTGTACGAGCGCTATGCCGTCCACCGGCTCGCGATGGAGCAACGGCTCACCACCTGGATCGCGGCCGCCGCCGACTGGGCCGCCGAGCGGGGCATCCCACTGGTGTTCGGCGAGGGCTGGATCGGCTACACGCCGCTGTACGGCACCTTCGAGGAAGGCCCGATCGGCGCGAACTTCTGCCGCCGCGCCGTCGCGGAGTCCGTACGGGTCGGCGCCCTGGGCACGGTGGTCTGCTCCAACGCCGCGCCGCAGCACCCGATGTGGGCCGACGTCGCGTTGCAGCGCGAGTGCAACGAGGCGTTTCTCAGGTGAGAAGAACAGGACGCGGCGGGCGGCACCGCGCCCGCCGCGTCGGCTCCGGCGGAAGAAGGGCGAATCGCCGCCCGGCCGCACACCGGACTCGACGGCGACTCGCCGGGTCGCCGGGTCGCCGCGCGAGCGGACACCAGAGATCGAGCAGGCCCGCTCCAGTAGACAGCGGGTCCGGCTCGATCTCCTCGTGCCGCCCGGCTCAGTCCCCCGCCACGCCCTCGCCCAGGAAGTACCCGTCGTCCAGGGCCGCGACCAGGGCCGTCAGCGCGCCGATGTAGCTGTACTGGCGCATGCCCATGGTCAGGCCCGTCGCGGTGTGGGTGAAGCTGGAGGCAATGGGGCCGCCGCCGAGCCCGCGTCCGTGGCCCGCGCCTGCCTGGATGTTGGAGAAGTGCACCTCCACCACCGGCCGCCCGGTCTCCTCCAACGCGTGCCGCACGCCTTCGCCGACGGTCGTCAGGCCCGCCGGGTTGACGATGTAGGCGTCGACGCGCTCGGCCGACTCGTGGATGTACTCCAGGATGGCGCCCTCGTAGTTGGAGGAGAAGTTCTCCACCGTCACCCCGAGGCGCTCGCCGAAGCCCGCCACATAGGCCTTGAGGTCGTCGAGCGAGCCGACGTCGCCGTAGACCTTCCTGCTGCGCGCGCCGAGGTTGGACATGTTCGGTCCGTCGATCACGGCGATGCGATGATCGCGGTCGCCTCGGCGCACGATCCGAAACTCGTGAGCGTCGTCGGTCATGATGGGCAGCTCCTCGTCGTGGCGAATGATCTGGGTGTCCTGGTCTCTCGCGGTTCGTCGCCCGCGGGCAGAGGATCGGCGCGGCGCGGTGGTCCGGCGGCGGGCTCGTCGGTCGGCGCTCCCGGGAGGATCGGCCGTCGCAGCCGAGCACGCCACCGCTGCCGGGCAGGCCTGCCGCCCGCCACCGGAGCAGGCCGCCGAACCACCGCACCGCCGTCGAACGGCGTGGTGCGGTCGGGGTCAGTTGAAGCGCAGACCCGCGTCCACCAGCAGCGACTGCCCGGTGATGAAGTCGCTCTCGTCGGAGGCCAGGAACAGCACGGCGCCGACCGCGTCGGAGGGCTTGCCCTTCCGCTTCAGGGCCTGCTGGGCGATGATCCCGTCCCACTGGTCCTCGGTGATGGTCTCGCGCGGCACCTCGGTGACGATGCCGTGCGGCCGGATCGAGTTCACGTTGATGTCGAAGGCGCCGAGTTCGGTGGCGACCGCCCGGCTGAAGGCCTCGACGGCGCCCTTCGACGCGACGTAGTGCGCGTAGTTCGCCCGGCCGGTCGTCACCACGCTGGAGGAGATGTTCACGATCTTCCCGTAGCGCTTCGCCTTCATCACCGGCGCGACGGCCTGCGTGGTGAGCAGCACGCCCCGGGTGTTGACGGCGAACACGTGCTCCCATTCCTCGACCGAGATCTCGTCGAAGGGGCGCATCTTCAGAGTGGAGAAAACGGCGGCGTTGTTGACGAGGATGTCCACGGTGCCGAACTCGGCGACAGCCTGTCGGACCATGGCATCCACGCTCGCCTTGTCCGAGACGTCGGTGGTCACCGCGAGGGCCCGGCCGCCTGCGGCGGTGATCTCCTCGGCGACCTCGCGGGCCTTCGTCTCGTTGAGGTCGGCGATCACCACGGCCGCACCGCGCTCGGCGAACGCCAGGCAGTAGGCACGGCCGATGCCCTGTCCGCCGCCGGTGATGACGGCGACTCGATCGGAGAACGTCATTGTCTCTTCCTGTCTCTCGTCGGGGTTCGGCCCCGTTTCCTCTGGCACTGTCGGGTGACAGCGATGTCGGACCTCGGTGGGTGCGAGGCCGGGTTCGGGTCGGCCCATGTCGTGGCCCCGGTCCGCAGGCGGGCCGATCAGGCCCGTCAGGCGGTGGCGGCGCCTGCCGTGGCGGCGGGCGCCGAGTGCGGGCGAACCGACTCGGCGACGGTTCTGCCGGGCCGATGGCCTGCGGCGTCCTCAGGCCTCGGTGAGGTGCAGGGCCGCCATCCCGCCGTCGACGGTGAGCACGGTGCCGACGGTGGAGTGGGCCCATGGACTCGCCAGGTAGGCGACCGCCTCGCCGACCTCGCGCGGGTCGACCATGCGGCCGGTGGGCTGGCGGGCCTCGAACTGTGCGCGGCGGGCGGCCGGGTCCGGGGCCGCCTCGGCGAGCGCGGTCATGAAGGGCGTGTCCACGGTGCCCGGCTCGACGGCGTTGACGCGGATGCGCTCGGCGACGAGGTCGGCGGCCATCGCCCTGGTCATCGACTGGATCGCGCCCTTGGTCGCGGAGTACGCCACCCGGCTGCGCAGCCCGCTGGCCGCGGTGCACGAGGAGACGTTGACGATCGCCGCGTCGGATCCCTTGCGCAGCAACGGCAGTGCGGCGCGGATCGTGCGGACGTAGCCCAGCACGTTGACGTCGTAGAGCCGCTGCCACTCGTCGAGCCCGCCGTCCTCGACGGTGCCGACGAAGCTGACGCCCGCGTTGTTGACCAGGACGTCGACCCGGCCCTCCCGATCGCCGATCCCGGCCAGCGCCGCGTCCACCTCGGACTGATCGGTGACGTCGGCTCGCCACGCGGTGACTCCCTCGGCGGGGCCTTCGACGTCCCGATCGAGGACGTGGACCACGGCACCGCGAGCGCGCAGGACCTCGGCGACCGCTCTTCCGATCCCCGCGTTCCCGCCGGTGACGACCGCGACGCGGCCTGCGAAGTCCGTCATGCCAGTTCTCCCGTTCCTCCGGCGGGTTGCCCGGACAGTTCCCAGTCGTCGGCGAGCAGGCTCGCGACGGCGGCAGGCCGTTCCAGCGTCAGCAGATGTCCGGCACCCGGAACGACGTGATGGGCGACGCTGGCCGGGATGGCATCCGCGACCTGCGTCAGCACCGACGGCGGCGTGGAGACGTCCTGGCCCGCCGAGACGCAGTAGGTGCGCGGCAGCCGGGCGCCGATCTCGCCGAAGCCGGGGAAGCCTGCCATCGAACTCCACGCCGCCGCCCAGGCCTCCGGGGCCATGGCGAGCACCCGGCTCCTGGCGTACTCGACCCCCGGCAGCCCCTCGGTCAGGCTCTCCTGGGTGAACCAGCGGCGGAGCGTGGACTCGACGACGCCCGGCATCCCCGAGCGCAGCGCGGCCTGCCCCCGCTCGCGGAACACCGGTCCGCCCTCGGCGGGGGTGGCGATGAGGTGCAGGGAGGCGAAGCGGCGCGGGGCGCTCGCGGCGGCCAGCGCCGCCACGACGCCGCCCATCGAATGGCCGGCCAGGTGCACGAGCCGGTCGGGCCCGAACGTGTCGAGTGCGGCGAAGGCGTCCAGGACGGCGAGCACGTCCCTGGCCATCGCGGGCAGCCGCACCTCGGTGGCGTCGGCTCGGGTCTCGCCGTGTCCGCGCAGGTCGGGGAGCACCAGCCGGAAGCGGTCGACCACTCGCTCCGCCACCGCGTCGAAGGCATGGTGATCGAGCCCGATCGGATGCAGCAGGAGGATCGGCTGCGCCTCGGGCGGGCCGCTGGTCCAGAACGCGATGTCGACCGCGCCGCGCCGCACGGTGCGGCGGGTGGGCGACGACGGGGGCACGGTCATCGGTCCGCCTCCTTCACGCCGAGCACGCCGTCCGCCCGGAGCCTGCCGATCTCGTGCTCGTCGAGCCCGAGCAGCTCGCGCAGCACGCCGGGACCGTCCTGGCCCAGTCGCGGCGGATACCGCAGCGGGATGTGCCCGCCGTCGGTGAAACGCACTGGATTGCCCACCACCCGCACCTGCTCTCCCGAATCGGACTCCAGTTCCACGACCATGTCGCGGCCCGCGTGACCTGCGTCGTCGATGGCCTCGGGCACGGTCTTGATCAGCGCGGTGGGCACGCCGTGCTCCACGAGCCTGTCGACCCAGGCCTGTGCGCTGTCGCGGGCGAACTCCGCTTCCAGGAGTTCCCACAGTTCGTCGCGGTGGCGGAGGCGCGCTCCGCCGTCGATGAAGCGTTCATCGCTGATCAGCTCGTCCACACCCAGCACTGTGCAGAGTCCTCGCCACATCCGCTCGGTGTTGGCGGTGACCACCAGTTCGCGGCCGTCGCCCGCGGTGAAGGAGCGATAGGTGGGGATGGAGTCATGGCGGGCGGCCTGGGGCTGCGGGGCCAGTCCGCTGATCATCGCGTAGACGGCCTGGTAGGACAGCATGGAGAGCTGGCCGTCGAGCATCGAGACGTCGACGTGGCGGCCCCGTCCGGTGCCGCGCTGCTCGATCACGGCGGAGAGCACGCCGATGGCGGCGAACAGCCCGGCCACCAGGTCGCCTGCGGGGATGCCGAGTCGCATCGCGGATGAGCCCGCCTCCCCCGTGAGGCTCATGACGCCGGAGAGGGCCTGCACGATCATGTCGTAGGCGGGGCGGTCTCGCCAGGGCCCGTCCTGGCCGAAGCCGCTGATCGACGCCCAGACCAGCTCCGGCCTGCCCTCGCGCAGCTCCGCCGGGTCGATGCCCAGCCGACGAGCCACCCCCGGCCGGTAGTTCTCCACCACGACGTCGCCCGCCGCGACGAGTTGCCGGGCCAGTCGCTGCCCGTCGGGCGTCTTGAGATCGAGGGCGACGCTCTCCTTGTTGCGGTTGTTCCCGAGGTAGTAGGCGCTGTCGCCGTCGACGAAGTACGGCGGAATCGCTCGACTCGAATCACCCGTCAGTGGCTCGACCTTGATGACCCTGGCCCCGAGGTCGGCCAGGATCTGCGTGCAGTACGGGCCGGAGAGAAACGTGGTGAAGTCGATCACCGTGATCCCGTGCAGCGGGCCGGTGTCGCCGGAGCCGCCGGGGCCGTTCTCAGACGGTCGCGAGTCGATGTCTGTTCACCCTTTCGTCTACTCGGGATGCGGCTTGGTGCCGAGTTCCCTGGACAGCGCGACGGCCTTGGCCTGCACGGCCACGCCGATCGCGGGAATGCTGCGGTTGGGGGTGCGGTCCTTCGGGGAGGTCAGGCACAGGCAGCCGAGGACGCCCGCAGGCCCGAAGACCGGGGCGGCGATGCCGCGCGCCTCCGGCAGCTTCTCGCCGCCGCTGACCGCGTAGCCGGTACTGCGCACCCGCTCCAGCTCGGCGAACAACTCGCCCCGCGACGGCACCTCCGCCCCGGTGGCCGGGGACGGCGCCTCCTGTCGGAGGATCTCCAAGACCTCCAGTTCCGGCAGCCAGGCCAGGATGGCCTTGCCGGACGCGCCCCAGACCAGCGACAACGGCCGGTTCAGGTCGATGCGGTACTGGAGTGCCTTGGTGCCGTCGGCGCGGACCGCGAAGGACAGCGACTTGGACTCCTGGTGGTAGAGCGCGAACAGCACGCTCTCGTCGAACTGGGTGGCCAGGTCCTGCACGTGCGGCCGCGCCAGGTCCACCACGTCGAGCGAGGCGACCACCCTGGCGGCGACGCGGTAGAACTGCGGTCCGACGTGGTACTGCCTGGTGTCGGACTCGCCCGCGACGAAGCCCTCCTGTTTGAGCAGTTGGAGGATGCGATGCACCGTCGAGGTGGCCAGGCCCAGCTCCTCGGCCAGCGTGCCGACGCCGACCCGGCCGTCCGCGTCGGCCAGTGCCGCGAGGACTCGGACGGTGCGGGCCACCGTTCCGACGCTCTCGGCGGACCCGGTCTGCCTGTTCGACGTGCTCGTCATCGACTCACCCCACGTGCTCGAAGATGTGCACCGTGCACGCGCCGTGGTCGAGGCCGGAGATGCCGCCCCCGGTCACATGGGTGAGGCCTAGCCGCGCCCCGTCGACCTGGCGGGTGCCTGCAGTGCCTGTCAAGTGCCAGAAGACTTCCACAACCTGTGCGACTCCGCTGGCACCGACGGGATGCCCCTTGGCGAGCAGTCCGCCGCTGGGATTGACCACGACCTCGCCGCCGTAGGTGGTGGCGCCGGAGCGTAGGAAGCCGGTGGACTCGCCGACCGGACACAGCCCCAGCGCCTCGTAGTAGACGAGTTCGGCGATGGAGAAGGCGTCGTGCAGCTCGACGACGTCGATGTCCCGTGGGGAGACACCGGCCTGCTCATAGGCCTCGCGGGCGGACTCGAAGGTGATCTCGGGGCGGAGCATGTCGCGGAAGCCGCCGATGACCTGGCCGGAGTGCAGCACCGATGCGGCGATGCGCAGGGCGGGCCCGCCGAGCCTGCGCCGCACCGCGTCGGACACCACCAGCACGGCGGCGGCGCCGTCCCCGGTGGGGCAGCACTGGAGCAGGGTGAGCGGGTCGGCGATGGGCCGGGCGGCCAGCACCTGCTCCACGGTCACCTCGGCGCGGAACTGGGCGTAGGGATTGGCGACGCCGTGTCGCCGCGCCTTGACGCTGACCGAGGCGAGGTCCTCGACGGAGGCATCCCGCTCGTGCAGGTAGCGGCGGGCGCGCATCGCGTACAGCGCGGGCATCACCATGCCCTGCTGGACCTCCCAGTCCTCGGTGACCAGCGGGAGCGTGCCGCCGCCGAACTGGGTGAGCTTGTCGACGCCGATCACCAGGACGACCTCGTGGTGCCCGTCGGCGACGGCCCGGTGCGCCTCGTGCAGGGCGGTGGCTCCGCCGGAGCAGGCGTTGTCGACGTTGGTGACGGGGATGCCCCCGATGCCGATCTCCTTGACGATGCGCTGTCCGGTGAGCATCCCGCCGAAGGCGTGGCCGCAGTAGACGGCGCCGATCTCGGCGCGGCGCAGCCCGGCGGACTCCAGTGCGTCGAGCACCGCAGGGACCGCGAGGCCCGGGTAGCTCGACTCGCGGTGCCTGCCCATCGGGATCATCCCGGCACCGACGATGAAGCTGTCACGCATGGTCGCCCTCCTCGGGCCCGGTCGGGGCGAACGACCAGGCGCCGTCCTCGGTGATGCGCAGCCGCACCGGCTGCTCGCAACGCAGGTCGTCGGGGTCGCCCTCGATGCGGGCGAGCACCCGGACGTCCTCGGCCAGGTCGACGTAGCCGAGGGTGTAGGGGGGCGGCATCGCGGAGGAGACGTGCACGCGGGTGTAGGAGTACAGCGTCCCCTCGCGGGGGAGTAGCACCTCCTCCAAGATGTCGCCGCCGCAGCCGAAGCACAGGCGTCGGGCCGGGAAGAAGCGGTGGCCGCAGGCGGTGCAGCGGTTTCCGATCAGTGCGCCGTCGGCCAGGGACACCGGCGCCGCCTCGGAAGCCTGATCGGGCCAGGGCGGTCTCGGTGTCGTGGCCTGTTCACGCGCGGTGGACACGATCGACCTCTCTTTCTGCCGGTGGGCGGGCCCCGGCGTGTTCGGGTGCCCCGACTGCGGCGCAGCCGCCGACGGGTTCGAGAGTCCGGCCGAAGCGGCGTCGGTGCGGTCGACGTCGCGCGTGGGCCGCCGCCACCAGCGGGCCAGCTCGGCGGCGACCGTCGAGGGCTCCTCGACCACAGGGGTGTGTCCGGCGCCGGGCAGCACGACGAGTCGGCTGCCGGGCACTCGGTCGGCCACCGCCCGCAGGTCGGCAGGGCGCTTGGCATGGTCCTGCTCGCCCGCGATGAGCAGCAGCGGGACGCGGATCGCCGCCAGCTCGCCGAGGACGCCGTCTCGCTGGTAGACCCCGCGCAGGGCGTCGGCGACGTCGGTGTCGCGGGCGGCGAAGCGGTTCTCCCAGTGCTCGCGCGCCGCCGCCTTCGCCGGGTCGGCGAGGAAGTCGTCGCCGAACATCGTGTAGGCCAGCTCCGCCACACTCGCCGCGGGCCCGTGCTCTCGAAGCCGCCCTTCCAGCGCGGCGAAGACCTCGGGCCGCTGTTCCGCCGCCGCCGTGCAGCCGAGGAGGGTGCAGGTGGCGACGAGGTCCGGCCGCCGCGCGGCGATGCGCAGCGCGACATAGCCGCCCATCGAGCTGCCGACGAGGTGGACGGGCCCGCCGCCCGTGGACTCGATCAACGTGACCGTGTCCGAGGCGAGCCGATCCATGTCCGGTGCCGTCGAGGTCGGTCTGCTCCGGCCCTGTCCTCGGTGGTCGGGCCGCAGGAACCGGAGGTCCTCGCCGAGTGCCGCGCAGAGCGGGTCGAACATCGAGCCGTCGAAGAACAGCGAGTGCAGGAGGACGGCCGTGCCTGCCGAGTCTGCCGGACCACTGTCGCGGTAGAACAGCGTGGCTCCCGGTACGTCGAGCGTGGGCATCGCACCTCCTGCGGATCTCGATGAGCGGACGACGACCGGCCGGTCATCGCGGGGTGGTCGGGGGCTCCGCTGCGGCCACGAGCCGCGACCTGGCGGCGGGGCCGTCGCTGCGCACCGCGATCACGGCGGCCAGCACCGCCGCGCCCAACAGCACGAAGCCGAGGATGTAGAAGCCGCTGCCGGGACCCTCCCCCGGCGCGGACACCGCGCCGATGAGGATCGGGCCGACGATGCCGCCGAAGTTCCCGCACAGGTTGATCAGGCCGATCGAGGCACCGGCCTGGTTGCGCGGCACCTTGCTCAGCGCCCAGGTCCACCACGTGCCCAGCGCGCCGTAGATCCCGATCGCGGTGAGGATCAGCAGCGTCATGTTGGTCCACACCGCGTCGCCGACGACGTGCTGCACGAGCAGGGCGAGGCCGCCGATGGTCATCGCGCCCGCCACGAACCAGCCACGCGAGTGGCTCGACTTGTCCGAGGCGCGAGAGAACAGGTAGAGGGCGACGGCGGCGACGGCATAGGGCAGCGCGGTGAGCCAGCCGACCGCGCCGATGCCTGCGGCCGAGAACTGCGAGATCACCGAGGGCAGCCAGAGACCGAACGCGTACATCCCGGTGATCCACAGGAAGTACGTCAGGCACAGCGCCCACAGCACCGGCTTGCGCAGGCCTTCGAGGAAGGTGCTCTCGGAGCTGGTCTCCTCGTCGCGCTCGCGCAGGATCAGCTCACGCTCCCGAGGGTCCAGCCTGCGGTCGCCCACCGGGTCGTCGGCGACGAGCAGCCAGAAGGCCAGCGCGAGGAAGAACGCGGGCAGGCCCTGCAGGATGAACATCGTGCGGTAGTTCCAGACGTCGATCATCCAGCCCGCCAGCGGCGCCATCAGGGCCGAGGAGACCGGCAGGGCGTACTGGGTGAAGCTCACCGCCCGACCGCGCTCGAGGCTGGGGAACCAGCGCAGGAACATCACCGCGAAGGACGGGAACACCGCGCCCTCGGCCAGTCCCATGGTGAACCGGATCGCGAGCAGGCTGGTGTAGTCGCTGGTCAGACCGGTCGCGCACGCCGTGATGCCGACCACGATCAGCGAGATGACGATGACCTTCTTCGGGCTGAACCGGTTCGCCGCCCAGCCGCCGGGGATCTGGGTGATGACGTAACCCCAGAAGAACGCCGACAGGAGCACGCCCGCGACCGTCCCGGAGAGGCGGAGCTGCTCGACCATGTCCGGCACCGCGATGCTGATGTTCGAGCGATCCGCGTAACAGACGAGGTAGATCAGGAACAGCAGCAGGCCGACCCGTGTCCATCTCGCCTTCGGGACGGGCGACGCGGTCGCCGCGCTCGCTCCCGTCGGAGACTCCGCCATGAGTCACACCTCCATCTGCGTGCCAGGTACGCCTGGCCGATCAACGCTGACCTACGAGAGCGAAGACGGAATCCCCGTGACCAGTTAAATCCCGCTGAGCGGAATCCGATTCCATCTTCGGCGCCGCAAACCTAGCCATGCGAACCCGCGCGGCGCAAGAGGGCTGTGCGGTTCTGCCGCCCTTCGCAGCCGGTGAACCGGTACAGCGCCGCAGGCCGAACGGGCACGCCTGACCTGCCAGCATGGCCGGGCCGAGGAGCATCGGCCTGCTGGCGTGACCGGCGGGTGGTGAGGGAGCGATGCGGCGCGTGTGGGTGGCGACTGCCGCAGGTGGAGCGTGTGGACGGCGACACTGCGGGACCGGAACGGACGCCGATTCGAGCGAACGCCGGGCGCGCTGCCTCGGGAGCGGACCGGTCGCCTTCTCCGTGCGCCGGGAGCGGCGGCCCGCTCGATCTCCGGCGTCTCCCACCGTCGGCGCCCGGCGCCGCCCCGCCGCTCGCGGAGCACATCCGGGCACGTCGACGCGGGGGACACGGCGCGGGACGGTGCCGACGTGCGGCACGATGGAGGGCCGTGGCGAGACGACTCGGAGCCGGGGCCGTCTCGGTGCAGGCGCCCGGACATCGACGGCTGCGGCCTCCGACCCGACAGTCGGCCGACCACGCCGCCTGCGGGACACGTCTGTGCATCCGACCGAGAAGGACGATCAGCCCATGTGGACCACCCGATCCGAGACTCAGGACGACATCGCGGCCGTCCACGCCGTCAACGTCGCGGCCTTCCCGACGGCGGAGGAGGCCGACCTCGTCGACGCACTACGTGCCGACCCGACGGCCTGGATCGACGGTCTCGCCGTCGTGGCCGAGACCGAGGACGGCGAGGTCGTCGGGTATGCCCTGCTCACCCGCTGCCACGTCGACGGCGCACCGGCGCTCGCACTCGCGCCCTGCGCCGTCCGGCCCGAGTACCAGGGCCGAGGGGTCGGCTCCGCCGCCGTCCGCACCGGACTCGACGCCGCCCGCCGCCTCGGCGAGAACCTCGTCATCGTCCTGGGCCACGCCGCCTACTACCCGCGATTCGGCTTCACCCCGGCCTCCGGGTTCGGCGTCCGGGCCCCGTTCGAGGCGCCCGACGAGGCCTTCCTCGCCTTGACCCTCGACGCCGACCGGCCCGCCCCGACCGGCGTCGTCCGGTATCCGGCGGCCTTCGGGGTGTAGTTCGTCGACTGCGCACCGAGCGGCCCGGCGCCCCGCTGACACGCCGGTCTGCGGATCGGGCGGGCGACACCCCGGCACGCCGGGCATCCGACGGCCCGCACGCCGTCGGCTGCCGTCGTGCCGTCGGCCCCGCAGGGCGCCCGATCCAGTCGGCCGGGCGTGTCAGGATGAGCCATGACTGTCACTCCCACCCTGGTCACGGTCCGAGAAGGACACCGACTGGCGGTCAGACGACCCCGGGCCGACGGGGTGCCGCTCCTGCTGCTGCACGGCTTCCCGTGCACCAGCCTGATCTGGTCGCACACCATCGAGCCGCTGGCCGAGGCGGGCTTCGACGTCGCCGCGCCGGATCTTCGCGGCTATGGCGACTCGGACTTCGCTCCGGACGACTTCTACGACTTCGCGGCGTTCAACACCGACCTGATCGGCCTGTTCGACGCCCTCGGCTGGGACCGCGTCGTCGTGGCGGGACACGACCTCGGCGCGATGGTGGCCGTCGACCTGGCCAACCGCCATCCGGACCGGATCGACCGGCTGGTGATCCTCGACGACTCGATGCCGGATCTGCCGGACGCCTTCGCGGCGGCGGGCATCCCGCCGGGAACGCCCAAGCCCGCCCTCTACGACTACCAGGACCGACAGGGCAGGCACGCCGACGAACTGGTGGCCGAGCTGAACACCCCGGAGCGGCGGCGACGCTACATCGCCGAGTTCTTCGGTCACCGGATGTGGTGTCCGCCGAACGCCTTCGGCGAGGCCGACCTGGCACTGCTCACCGAGCCCTACGCCGACGCCGACCGGCTGCGGGCCTCCTTCGCCGACTACGAGGTGGTGATGGGCACCCGGCCCCTGTCCGCTCCCGAACTCATCGACCGGCCGGTGCAGCAGCAGACCCTGGTGCTGATCGGCCGGGATCAGGTGACCTTGGGCGAGAACATCGAGGCGAGGTGCGCGATCGCGTATCCGCAGGCCGTCGGCCCGTTCTGGGTGTCGGGCGCCGGGCACTTCATGCCGTGGGAGAAGCCCGCCGTGGTCCACCGCGCCATCCGGTCCTTCTGCGGCGACCTGCTGGCAGGCTGAGGCCGCTCGCGACCGCGCGGCTGCCGACCGGCGTGCCGCACGCGTACCAGAATCATCGGGGCTCGTACCCGGTGGCGGGATGATCACGTGCCCCGCCTCGGGGAGGCCTCGCGCGTGGTCGCCGCAGCGCCCGCTACGGTCTCGGACACGGGAGAGCCCAGGCCGGGCGCGGATGCGACGAGGTGAGTGTGACGTCTTCCGAGGCACCGCGACGCCGCCGCGCCGACGCGGAACGCAGCAGGGCGGCCGTGCTGGCCGCAGCCGTCGAGGTGCTCACCGCCTCACCGGAGGCGGGAGTGGAGGCCGTCGCCGCAGCGGCAGGCGTGACCCGCCAGACCGTCTACGCCCACTTTCCGTCGCGCCGGGATCTGCTCGCCGCAGCGCTCGACGAGGTCACGAGGACGGCGGTGGCCGCGATGGACGCGGCCGATCTCGACACGGGTCCGCCCACGGCCGCGCTCTTCAGACTGATCGACGTGGCGGGCCGCCTCGCCGACCGGCATCCCGGCCTGCGCCAGGCGGACCAGACCGCACCGGATGCGGCGGCCGATCGGCGACGGCACGCCCCGGTGACTGACCGGCTGATCCGGGTGATCCGGCGCGGTCAGCGCGCAGGCGAGTTCGATCAACGGCTGCCTGCCGACTGGTCGGCCGCCGCGATCATCAGCCTCGGACACACGGCGGGCAGCGAGGTGGATGCCGGGCGCCTCGACGCCGACGAGGCGTCGGCGCTGCTCCGTACCAGCCTGCTGCGGCTGCTGGGCGCGACCGGGCAGCCTGCCGAGTCCCCGACCGCGCCACCGGGCGGCCCTTCGTCCGCCGAATCGGCATCCGCGCCGCTGCCCGAGCCCACGACCGAGGCGACCGGCCCGACCACGCCACCCGAGTGATCGCGTCCCGCCTCGAACGACGCCGCCCCGCCGGGTGCGCCAACGGCGGAGCGCCGCTCGGGATGCGCGCCCGAGACCGCCGCCACCGGGGTCGCGCTCGGCCCGCCCGTCGAGAGCACGAGGCCGCCGCGAGGTCCGGGGCGGGCACCGGACCTCGGTGCGATGGCGGCGACCTCCCGGCACTCGCTCAGCCGAGAGGGACGTCTTCGGTGCAGCTCGTGCGGTGCAGGCGGGCAACGGCGTCGAAGGCCTCGAAGACGGGCACGCCGAGGAAGCCGTCCTCGCTGCGCATGCGGTGGAACGAACCGACGTCGGTGACCCGGCCTCGGGCGGCCCGCAGGTCGGCGATCGTCAGCGGGGCGTCGACGTCGCGGAACGCGGTCTCCATCGAGCCCTCGAGCAACGGTGGAACCGCACCGGCCGTGAGCGAGATTCCCAGCGGCGCGTCGGGGTCGAGTTCGCCGGTCACGGCCTGCCCGCCGTCGGTCGTGACGGCGATCGCCACGTAGTCGTCGCCGAGGGCCTCCCGCAGCACGCGGCCCGTCGGATGCAGGCCTGCGGGCCCGTCGTGGGCGACGGGCGTCGCGCGGAGGTGGACGTTGTGCAGGGCGAGGACGACGCGGGCGGCGGGTCCGCCCTCGGCCAGGCGGTGCAGGACCACCTCGGCCATGAAGGCGTCCAGCGACGTGCTGCCGATCGCCAGACCGGACCCGGACACGTCGCGATGCAGGTGGTCCAGGCGCCAGGCGCCCTGGACCAGTAACGATGCCGCCCGATGCTCGGCACCGCGTCCGCGATCTGCCTGCGTGCCGGTCATGCTCAGCATCCGCGCCGACAGCCTGCTCAGCGCGGCGGTCAGCGCGTCTCGGATGGGCTCCTCGACGCTCGCGTAGTTCTGGATCGACCGCAGCAGCACGTCGTCGTGATAGTGCCGTATCGCGTCGATCGCCCGCTCGACCAGCGGGAGCGCGTCCGGATCGTCCGCCCCCAGGTAGGCGGCGACCTCATGCAGGTCCGCCAGCGAGGAGCCGCCGGAACCGGCGAGGGCGCCGGTGAATCGCACCGGGCGAGCCGCGTCCCGGTTGTGGTCCCGCAGCCAGGCCAGGGTGTCACGCATCGCCCCGCATCGGCACAGGTCCAGGTCTGCATCCGCCACGGCCGCCGTCACCGTGCCTGCGCCGCCCCGAATCCAGTCGTCGACGGCCTTCGACGCGGTGAGGGGTGCCTCGAAGACGTAGTCGGTGAACCCGCAGCGCTCGACGAGGAAGCGCAGCATCCGGTGTCGCAGCCGGTAGTACTCCTCGACGTGGTGGGAGCTCTCGCCGATCGCGACGACGCGGGCATCGCCGATCAGCTCGCGCAGGGGTTCGAGATCGTCCGGCGGCGCCGCCGGGTCCAGCGAGTGCGACGTGATCGCGTTCTCGGCGATCCAGCTCGCGAAGTCCTGTCCGGCCCGCATGGCCTCACTCCCAGTCGTCGATTCCACGGTGGGCGAGCACGGCTCGGCCACCCAACGACATTAACTTTGACAGACTTGTCAAAATTAAGGCGAGCCAGGCCTGTTGCTCTCGCAGCCCGGGTCTTCGATCCGCCACCAGGGCACCCCGTGACGTGGCGATACGCGCCCGAGCCCGCGATCCCGGCCGCGCGAACCTGGCCCCCGACGAGAGCGACCGAGGCACCACGCGATGGGCGGACTACCAGGCGGGCAGGCTGATCTCCCGTGCGTCCCGGTCGGGGCGAAGGCCGCGCCAGGCCGAGTGCCGGAGCCTGCCGTCGGGGCTCCACGTCCGATAGACGACCTCCCCGACGAGCCGAGGCTCGACCCAGTGCGCGGCGCGGGAGTACTCGCGCGGAACCGGCCCGGCGAACGGACTCGTCGGCCGTTCGATCGGCTGGAGCATGCCGAGCAGCTCGGCGAGCATCCGCTCCGTGAACCCGGTTCCGACGTGCCCCACGTACCGCAGCTCGCCTGCCGAGTCATGGGCGCCGAGCATCAGCGAGCCGATCCGCCCGGCCCGCCGTCCCCCGCCCGGCTGCCACCCGCAGATCACCACCTCATAGGTGTTGATCAGCGGGAACTTCAACCAGTCGCGGCTGCGGACTCCTGGCCGATAGCCCGACGCGACCCGCTTGCCGATCGTGCCTTCCAGTCCGTTGTCGCGGGCGATGTCGAGCAGCCGCCGGGGGTCGACGTCCCGGTGGCTCGGCGGCACTCGGACCCGAGCGGACCGACCGTCCAACGCCAGGCCGTCGAGCAGCTCCCGCCGCCGGAGGTAGGACTCGCCGAGCAGCGAGACGCCATCGAGGTGGAGCAGGTCGAAGACGAAGCAGGCGACCGGGATCTCCCCGGTCAGTCGGGCGGTCGGCCGTTGGACGTGCATTCGACGTTGCAGCAGCGCGAACGAGGGCCTGCCCTTGTCGTCCATGGCGACGATCTCGCCGTCCAGCACGGCCCGCTGCGCGCCGAGGATCTCGCCGAGCACCGTCAGCTCCGGGTAGGTCGCCGTGATGTCGTTCCCGTTTCGGCTCGTCAGGCGGACGCCCGCCCGATCGCCTGCCGCAATGGCCCGCACGCCGTCGAACTTGAACTCCCAGGCCCAGTCCGGACCCGTCGGCATCGGCTGCCCGCCGGTCGCGAGCATGGGCCGGAGCACGGGAAGACGCTCCGCCTGCCTGCCTGCACCGCTGCCCTCCGACATCGGGCCATCGTCGCCCGAGCCCGCCGACCACGCCGACTGAAACAGTCCGAGACAGGCGGCCGGGGCCGACCGGCCGGCGGACGAGAGGAGGAGACGGAATCGGCCGACATGTCGTCCTGCGCCCGATCGACCGGCCCGATCGACCCACACGTCACCCCTCACGCCCCGTCGGCCAGGCCGCCCGACTCAGCCGGGCGGTCAGGGTGCGGAGGTGCTCGACCAGCTCGGGTGGTTCGCGGACCTCGAACTCGAAGCCGAAGGCGGCCACCCACACCGCGAGCTGATCGAGGCTGTCCGAGCCGATGCGCAGCGTGCAGGTCTCCTCGTCGATCGGCTCGACGAGGCCGAGGGTGGGCGGCACCTCGTCGGCGACGTCCTGGGCGGAGCCGTGCATGGTGAGGACCGCCTGGTAGTACCGGACGGCGGTGGTCGTGCCCAGCGCGACGTGGTCGGCGAGGTCGCCGGGCGGCAGTGCCCTCGGCACGAATCGGGGGCCGGTCGGGATGCGCAGCGTGGACCTGTCGACGCGGAACGTCCGCCAGTCCGCAGGCCGGGTGTCCCAGGCGAAGAGGTACCAGCGCTGTCCGTTGTGGACCAGCCGGTAGGGCTCCACGTCGCGCAGGGTGGTCGTCCCCTGGTGAGAGACATAGTCGAACCGCAGCCGCTGCCGGTCGCGCACCGCAGCGGCGATCGCGGTCAGCGTGGCCGGGTCGACGGTGGGGCCGAGCAAGGGCATCGTCACCAGCGCCGCGCTGAGCGTGCTGACCTGATAACGCAGTCGCGACGGCAGCATCTTGTCGAGCTTGGTCAACGCCTGGACGGAGGTCTCCGCGATGCCGGTGATCGCCCCGACCGAGGCCATCCGCAGTCCCACGGCGATCGCCACCGCCTCGTCGTCGTCGAGCAGCAGCGGCGGCAGCGAGGCGCCTGCGGCCATCTGGTAGCCACCGCCGACCCCGCCGACGGCGTTGACGGGATATCCCAGGCCCCGGAGCTTGTCGACATCGCGTCGCACCGTCCTGGGGCTCACCCCGAGGCGCGCCGAGAGATCGGCGCCGGAGAAGTCCCGATGCGTCTGCAGCAGGCCGAGCAGCCGCAGCAGCCGAGCCGAGGTGGCCAACATTCGGCCAGTCTGGCAACAATCGAGGACGAAGGCTGACCGCGAAGGCTCCTACCGTCTGCGCCATGACCGAAGCAGCCTCCCGCACCATTCTCGTCGCAGGCGCCACCGGCACTGTCGGGCGTCCCCTCGTCGAACAGCTCCTGGCCGCAGGCCATCGCGTCCGCGCCCTCACCCGAGACCCCCGGAAGGCGGACCTGCCCACAGGCGCCGAGGCGGTGGCAGGCAACCTCGCCGACGTCGCAGGACTGGACGGGGTGTTCGACGGCGTCGACGCCGCGCACCTGATCAGCTTCGACGGCGCGGACTTCTCCCCGCTCACCACCGGGCCGGAGATCGTCGCCCTCGCGGAGCAGGCGGGCGTCCGCCGAGTGACCGTGCTTCGCGGTGACATCACGACGGGACCGTTCGAGGCGGCCGTCGAGGCGAGCGGCCTGACCTGGACCTACCTGGCTCCGGTCGAGTTCATGTCCAACGCCCTGGAATGGGCCGAGTCGGTGCGCCGCGCAGGCGTCGTCCGGGAGGGTTTCGCCGAGTCCCAGAGCGCGATGATCCACGAGGCGGACATCGCCGCCGTCGCCGCGACGGTGCTGACCAGCGACGACGACGCCCATTCCGCGCAGGAGCACTGGCTGACCGGGCCCGAGGTGCTGACGCCGCCCGACAAGGTGCGCATCATCGGCGAGGTTCTCCGCCGCGAGGTGCGCTATGTCGAGCTGAGCCGGGAGGAGGTCGTCGCCGAGTGGCGGCAGAGCGGATACTCGGACTCCGACGTCGAGTTCTTCCTGGCCATGCGGACTGAGACGCCTGCGGCGGGCCGCACCGTGCTGCCCACCGTCGAGCAGGTCACCGGCAGGCCTGCGCGGACCTTCGCGCAGTGGGTTCGGGAGAACGCCGAGGCGTTCGGCGGCTGACCGCGTCGACGCCGACATCGGTTCGCGAGCCCGGATCGCGGCGGCGCGCGGCGTCGTTCACCCGCCGCTCGCGGACCGCCACCCGCCCGCCGTCGAGGGGACTTC
Organism: Actinoalloteichus sp. GBA129-24; assembly: GCF_001941645.1. Lineage (NCBI taxonomy): Bacteria > Bacillati > Actinomycetota > Actinomycetes > Pseudonocardiales > Pseudonocardiaceae > Actinoalloteichus > Actinoalloteichus sp. GBA129-24. The sequence continues at coordinate 5,365,888 of NZ_CP016077.1, forward strand.
ATGACGCTCCTGACCCGCCGCGCCCTCAACCGGGCGACGTCGGCGCGACAGTTCCTGCTGGCGCGGACCTCGGCCTCGGCGCCCGAGGTGATCGAACACCTCGTCGGCCTCCAGGCCCAGGACCCCGATCCGCCCTACCTCGGTCTGTGGTCTCGACTCACCGCATTCGAGCTCGACCACCTGACGCGGCTGCTCGACGAGCGCACCGTGGTCCGCGCGACGCTGTTCCGGGGTACCCAGCATCTGGTGACCGCCGAGGACTACCGGTGGCTTCGCCCGCTGTTGCAGCCGATGCTGGCGCGCTGGCAGCGGGGTGCCTTCGGCCGGGCGACCGCCGGTCTCGATCTCGCCGAGCTGGCCGCCACAGCACGAGTGTTTCTCGGGCACGACGTCGTGACCAGGCCCGTGTTGGGTCGGGCATTGGCCGAGAAGTGGCCGGGCCGCGACCCGGTCGGGCTGGCCCGCTCCGTGCAGGGGCTGTTGCCGGTGATCCACCCGCCGCCCGACGGCACCTGGCGGCGGCGCGGCGCGACGCCGTTCGTCCTCGCCGAACACTGGCTCGGCCGCAGCCTGGCCGACGCTCCCGAGCCTGCCCGCCTGATCCAGCGCTATCTGGCGGCCTTCGGCCCGGCCACCGTCAAGGACGTCCAGGCGTGGAGCGGACTGACCCGACTCCGCGAACCGGTCGACGACCTCCGCCCACGGCTGCGCGTCTTCCGCGACGAGGCGGGCCGGGAGCTGTTCGACCTGCCCGAGGCACCGCGCCCCGACCCTGACGTGCCCGCCCCCGTCCGCTTCCTCGCCGCCCTGGACAACGTGGTCCTCGCCCACACCGACCGGTCGCGGATGATGACCGACGATCGACGTCGACATGTCATCGTCGAGGCGGCCGTGACCGTGGACGGCTTCGTCCGGGGCGTGTGGAGCATCCGACGGGAGGGCGGGCTCGCGACGCTGGACGTTCGGCTCTTCGCCCCGGTGACAAGCGCGGAGGAGACGGCGCTGACCGAGGAGGGCACGCGGCTGCTGCGCTTCGCCGCAGCCGAGGAGGGCAGGCACGACATCCGATTCCGTCCCGTCGACCAGAGCGCGTAGGCCGAGGCGGGGAGTGCGCACGACTCCGGCACGCCGAATCGGCCCGCCTTTCGCTGGAACAGCGTGCGGCGGGCAGGCCGGGCCGCCGCCCGGCATCACGTCGGCGCGCCCGCCTGTTCGGCGGCGTCGATGGCCCGATCGGTCAAGATCCGCATGCCGACGAGCAGAGTGAACAGCACCAGTGCCATCACCGCGAACACCGTGCGCAGCCCGAAGGCCTCCGCGAGCACCCCGCCGAGCACCGCGCCGACCGGCATCGTCCCCCAGGCGAGGAGCCGATAGGCGCTGTTCATCCGGCCGAGGAGCCGGTCCGGGGTGATCCGCTGCCGCAGCGACACGACGATGACGTTCCAGATGACGGTCGTGGTTCCGCCGAGCGCGAAGCCCGCCCCGATCAGGACGGGATGCGTGGTGACGGCGGGGATGCCGACGAGCACGGTCCCGCCGATGACGGACAAGGCCAGCGAGCGCGCACGTCCGAGCCGCCGTTCCACCCGCTCGGCGATGAACGATCCGAGCAGGCTGCCGACCGCCGTGGAGGTCAACAGCAAGCCGAAGATCGGTTCGGAGAGCCCCATGGGAGAGCCGGGACCGACCGCGTAGAGGACGAACACGGCGCCGGTCGCGCTCGTGGCGAGGTTGAAGACCCCGGTCATGGAGGCCAGCGTGCGAAGAATCCGATTGCCCCACAGGAAGCGCAGGCCCTCCGCGATGTCGGCCCGCATCGTGGAGCGCCGCTCCCGAACGGGACGGAACGAACCACGCACCAGCAGCAGAGCGCCTACCGCGACGAGCCAGGCCGCGGCAGGGGTGACGACGGCGATCACCGCGCCCGCCGCCATGAGCAGACCGCCCAGCGGCGGGCCGATGAACTGGTTGGTGGTCAGCTCGGCGGCGTACAGCCGCCCGTTGGCCCGGGAGAGCTGATCGCGCGCCACGACGCTGGGCAGGATCGACTGTGCCGAGGTGTCATAGATCGTCTCGGTGATGCCGACGCCGAACGCGACGACGTAGAGCAGCCAGATCGACGCGATGTCGAGTCCGACGCAGATCGAGAGCACCCCGAGCAGCCCCGCGCGGACCAGGTTCGCGACGAGCATGGCCCGGCGACGGTCTAGCCGGTCGACCAGCGCGCCCGCCGGTAAGGCGAACAGCAGCCAGGGCAGGGTCAGCGCGATAGCCAGGCCCGCGATCAACGCGGGCGACTGGGTGTAGCGGACGGCGATGAGCGGCAGGACGACCTTGAGGACCCCGTCGGCGAGATTGGAGAGCCCCGAGGAGGTCCACAGCTGCCAGTAGCTCCGGCCGAGCGAGCGCCCTCCGGCCGGGTCGGGCCCGGCAACGGGGTCACGGCCAGCGGGGGTGTCGGGGGCCTCGGGTGTCACGGCATCGGTCACCGATGGAGTATCACAAATCGATTGAGTAAACTCCATCGATTCGCGCCGACTACCCTGCCCGGCATGGGCGATCACGACGACGACCGCCGCCGACCGAGAAGTCGGGCCACGGACGAACCCGGAGCGCCCAATGCGGACCGGAGACGGCGCAAGGCGACCCCCGAGGAGGTCAAGGCGCTGTCGCACCCGCTGCGACTGCGCATCCTGCGGCTGTGCGGGCACCGCGAGCTGACGAACAAGGAGCTCGCCGACCGGCTCGATCGCGATCCCGGCACGGTGCTGTATCACGTCCGTCAGCTCGTCGCCGCAGGCCTGCTGACACCGGCGCCCGTCCGCACCGGCACCAGCGGCGCCCTGGAGAAGCCGTACACCTACGACGGCGCGGTCTGGTGGCTGGAGGGTCCGCTCAGCGGCACGGACGCCGTCGGCGCCCCGATCGAGGCCTTCCAGGAGGAGCTGCGGGCGGCGGGCCCCGAATCGCTCCGAGCCTACGAGCGATTCGCGCTGCATCTGTCCCCGGAAGAGGTCGACGAGCTGGACGCCCGCATCCACGCCGTCCTCCACGAGTACATCGAGACCGACCACCAGCGCCGGGACCGGCCGCTGGTCAACGGCGTCTTCATCCTGCACCGGATGGCGGAGTAGCAGCACGAACAGGCGAAGGCGGGCGTCGGAGACTGCGGACGGCTCGCGTCGTCACCACCCGCCATACCCCGGTCAGGGATCCTCAAGTTCGGCGATGCACAACCAGATTCCCACGCTCGGTGAGATCGAGGCTGTGTACTCCATTTAGAATGCACGGACGGTGATCCGGTTCGAGGCAGACTGAACTCTTCAGCCGATCGAGTGGCGTAGCGTGATGTGCGGGTGAGGTGGGAACGGGTTGACCGCGGAGAGCGCGACCACGATCAGGTACATCGGCCAGTACCGGATTCTCGGTGAACTCGGCCGAGGGGGTATGGGGGTCGTGTATCGCGGCATTTCTCGGGCCGGTGAAGACGTCGCCGTCAAGCAGATCAGTTCGCCGACGCTCTCCGACCTCGATCGACGGCGTTTCGCCTCGGAGATCGACACTTTGCGCCTGGTAGGCGGCCCGAGAGTGGTCGATTACCTCGAGGCAGGAGAGGACGAGGCTGGCCACCCGTGGCTCGCCGTCCGCTACGTCCCGGGGCCGACGTTGCGCGCCTTCATCGAGACCGACGGACCGATGAAGGCAGAACTCGTGGCGATCCTCGGCGCGTCCCTGCTTGACGGCGGCCTCCGACAGATCCATGAGGCGAGCGTGCTGCACCGCGACCTCAAACCGCACAACATCATCCTTGCCGACGAGGGTCCGGTGCTCATCGATTTCGGTCTGGCGCTGCTGACCGAGGCCAAGCTCCCGTCCACCGAGAACGGCCAGAGCATGGACCGGGGGCGGATCACTCCCTCGAACATGGTGGTGGGCACCGTGGTGTGCATGCCGAGCGAACAGGTCATGGCGCAACCGTTGACGGCAGCAAGCGACGTCTACGCGCTTGGGGCCACCTTGCTCTACGCGGCTACCAGGCATTACCCCTACAACGCTCCCGGCCTGTATCCGTTGATGGAGCAGATCTCCTCACCGTCGACACGGCCGGATCTGTCCGGGCTCGCGGCGGAGCTGATCCCGGCGATCGACGGCATGCTCGCCAAGCACGCGTCGGATCGACCAAGCGTCGAAGAAGCCCGGGATCTGCTGGTCTCCGTGGTCGCCGACGCGGGCCTCGAACCGAAGGAGGCCCGGCTGCGCCTGCGCGCGGCCACCAGCGGCTGGCAGCCGCCGAGCAGGCAGGCGGCCGAATCGGCGCCGCCGACTCAGACGAGCAGCGTGCGGCCCCGAGTTCCGATCGAGGAGAGCGCCGTCGCGGGTTCGGCGGCCGTCGCCGTCCAGATGGCCGACCTACTCCGCCGGGAATACTCCCGGGGTGCGACATTCTGATCGATCACCGAACGCCGGACAGGGGTGCAGCGACCACTACGCACAACCTTGACACGCTCCCGACCGGGCAAGACGGCCGGGCAGGACCGACGGCAGTCCAGGGCAGCAGTGGCGTATCGGCGGCTAGACGAAGGATCCCGACGACAGGCGCGTCGCGGGAGCACAGCAACCAACAGAGATACTCGCGGACAGTGCTCCGAACCGATGACGTGGAGGTACCTGAGGTGACAGCCTCGCAGGAGACCGGCTGGCCTCCCGGCGGCCACATCCTGGTCCGAGACGAGGTGTGGTTGATCCGTTCCGCAGCCCGAACCCAGCACGATGGTGACAAGATCCGCGCGGTGGGAGTCTCCGGACTGGTCCGGGATCAAGAGGCGACGTTCTTCACCGCCATCGAACGGACCAGAGGCAACGGCATCACTCTGCTTCGGCCGGAGGACACCACGCTGGTCACCGACTCGAGTCCTCGATTTCGGTCGACCCGCCTCTTCCTGGAAGCGGTGCTGCGTAAAACCCCGCTGCCCAGGCGAGAGCGTGGGTTGGCGATGTCCGAGGGCTTCCTCCTCGACGTCAATCCGTATCAGCAACGCCCCGCCGAGTTGGCGCTGCGCGGACTGCGGCCGAGGATTCTCATCGCCGACGTCGTCGGTCTCGGCAAGACACTGGAGATCGGCCTGACCCTGGCCGAGTTGATCCGCCGGGGCCGAGGCGAGCGGATTCTCGTGGTCACGCCCCAGCAGATCCTGGAGCAGTTCCAACGGGAGATGTGGACGCGGTTCTCCATTCCCCTGATCCGACTCGACTCGGTGGGCATCCAACGCATTGCCAGGGACATTCCCGCAGGTCGCAATCCGTTCACCTATTACAAGCGGGTCATCATCTCGATCGACACGCTGAAGAACGTCGAGCAGTACCGGCACCACCTGGAGAAGATCCACTGGGATGCGGTGGTCATCGACGAGTCGCACAATCTGATCGGCAGCTCGAGCCTGCGCAGCCGGTTGGCGAGGGTGTTGGAACCGCGCACGGACGCGCTGGTGCTGGCCAGTGCCACGCCGCACAACGGCGACATGCGCTCTTTCGCCGAGCTGATCAGCCTGTTGGATCGCTCCGCCATCGCCGATCCGGAGGACTACGCGGCGAGCGACATCGAGCACGTCTACGTGCGACGCACCAAGATCAGCCCCGAGGTCCGGGATCACATCACGGACACGTGGGCCGAGCGTGGCCCCTCGGTGCCGATCCGCTGTGCCGCGTCGCCTGCTGAAGAGGCGGTCTTCGCCGAGCTGACCGACTCCTGGCTGGCCGAGGGTGTCTCACCCGCCTCGGGGAAGGATCGGCGACTCTTCCCCTACATCCTGCTCAAGTCGTTCCTGTCCTCGCACCGCTCGTTGGCCGAGACGGTGGACCGACGACTCACGAGCCTCGCCGATCGACCGGGGGAGAGCGTCGAGGTCGAGCGCGCGGCGCTGAACAGGCTGCGCACGGCGGTCGCCGCCGTCCAGGACGAGGATTCGGCGAAGCTGGCCGCGCTGGTGGCCCGGTTGCGGGAGCTCGGGGTCGGCCCCGGCAGCAAGGAGCGCGTCGTCGTGTTCTCCGAGCGGGTGCCGACGCTGGAGTGGCTCGCCACCGTGCTGCCAGGACGCCTCGGCTTCGCCGTGCCTGCGAAGGGCGACGAGAAGAACGCGGCCGTTCGGGTGCTACACGGCGGTGTGTCCGATAAGGACGAACAGTCCATCCTCGCCGACTTCGGACGGCAGGAAGCCCCGGTTCGGGTACTGCTCACCGGGGACATCGCCTCCGAGGGCGTCAACCTGCACGAGCAGTGCCACCAGCTCGTGCACTATGACCTGCCGTGGAGTCTCATCCGCATCGAACAGCGCAACGGCCGCATCGACCGCTTCGGGCAGGAGCACTCACCCGAGTTCGCCGCGCTGATCCTCACCTCGGAGGTGCCCGGCGCCAAGGACGACCGGACGGTGGCGGAGAAGCTGCTGAAGAAGGAGGAGGACGCCCACCGGAGCCTCGGGACGGCGGAGACGGTCATCGGAGTCCACGATGCTCGCAAGGAGGAGGATCGGCTGACCAGGGAGCTGCTGGCGGATCGGGACATCGCCGAGTCCCTGGCGGGGCCGAGTGAGAGCGCGGTCCTCGACGGGCTGTTGGACCAGTCGGCCACCGCTTCGCCGCCTGCGCCGCCGCTGCGGGTGTCGATGCCGAGCCTGTTCGCCGACACCGAGGCCTTCGTGACCGAGGCGCTACACGAGCTGTACGGCGACCGGGATGCACTGAACATCGCCTGGGAGAACGGTGCACTGATTCTCACGCCGCCCGAGGACCTACTGCGTCGCCTGTCCGTACTGCCGCCGGAGTACGTGCGCGAGCGGCGGCTGAAGGAGCGGCTGCACCTGATCTTCGACCAAGGTAAGGCCTCGGAGCGGCTGGAGGAGGCGAAGATGGAGTCCGGATCGCACTGGCCGACGGTGGCCTTCGCCAGCGACCTGCATCCGGCGGTGGAGTGGCTGGTGGACAAGCTGCTGGTTCGCTACGGCCGCCAGCGGGCGCCCGTACTGCGGGTGGACGTCGAGGAACCGGTGTTCCTGATCCAGGGGATGTTCTCGAACGCGCTGGGGCAGCCGACGGCGGTGGAGTGGCTGGCGGTGACCGGTCTACCCGGGCGGCCGGTCTGCGGATCGATGTTCGAAGTGCTCGCCGAGCGGCTGGGGCCGGGAACGCACAACCCGGGGGGAGACGACGACGTGTCGGGACTGACGGCCTTGCTCCCGCAGGCGATCGACGCCGCTCGCGTCGAGCTGAACGCACGGCGCGGCAGGCTGGAAGCCGAGGTGGCGGCGCAACTCGAGGAGCACGAGGCCAGGGTCTCCCGGTTCGAGAACCAACTCGAGTTGTTCGATGACGAGGGTCTCCGGGGCAGGCGGCGCGGGGCACGGGAGGCGGTCGACGCACAACGCCAACTCTCGCGGTCGCTGCAGATCTCCGGAGAACCGTTCCTTCGGGTGCTCGGCGTGTTGCAGGGGCGGGTATGAGTTTCGACGGCCTACGCAACGTCGGTGACTACTTCTCACCGCATTACCTGACCGCTGTGTTGCCCAGAACGATGAAGGAACGGGCCAAGGACCGGGCGGGCAAGGAGAAGCTCGGGGAGTTCACCGCAGCGCGGGACGGACTGCGCGGCCTGCGCGAGCCGTTCTTTCAGGCCAGGGCCGAACTGGCGGACGTTGCCGAGTCGAACTACCAGCTCGCGGCGGCGAGTCCGGCGTGGCGCAGGACCCTGCAACTGCTGCATGACCGAGTGTCGACGGCCCTCGGCTTCACGGTGGAGCGCCACGATCTCGTGGTCCGCAACGGGGACGCCGAGACACAGGTGCCGGTGCTGCACGCCGATCGCGGCGTGGTGGTGATCGAGTGCGGTTGGGCTCTGAACGTCGACGCCGCTTTCGAAGCCGACGGCGGGGGCGCGCTGTTGACGCCGGTGGAGACCAACGACGGCGTGAAGCGGCAGGAGGAGACGGGCAGCGGACTGGCTCGTTTCCTGTTCCGCACCGAGGATCCGCCCCGCTACGTGCTGATCCTGGCGGGTGCGGTGCTGGTGCTGGCCGACCGGTACACCTGGGGCGAAGGCCGCTATCTGGCGACGAATCTGGACACCGTGCTGGGCCGGATGGACACGAGCACCGTCGGTGAGCTGCACACGGTGGCCGAGCTGTTCTCGGCGGCATCGCTGCACGCCCCGGACGCGGGCGGGGACAGCCCACTGGCCGAGTTGGTGGGCGAGTCGAATCAGCACGCGGCCGGGGTGTCACCAGAACTGCGGGCGGGTCTGCAGCGCTCGGTGGAGCTGATCGCCAACGAGGTGCTCGATCGGCTCCGCGAGGCGGACGTGCATCCTCAGGACGTCGAGGCGCTCACCGATCTGGGCCGCACGCTGCGGGACGAGGCGTTGCGCTATCTGTATCGCATCCTGTTCCTGCTGTATGCCGAGGCGCGACCGGAGCTGGGCATCCTGCCTGCCGACTATCCCGAGTACGGGGAGGGCTACGGCCTCGCCCGGCTGGGCGAGCTGGCCACGCATCCGATCGTCGACGACGTCGACCGCGAGGGCTTCCACCTGTACGAATCACTGGATCTGCTGTGCAGCCTGGTCAATACGGGATACCGCAGCCGGTCGATGGGCGAGGCGGCCGATCGCAGCGAGGGCGAGGGGCTGCGCTTCGAGGCGTTGAACTCCGACCTCTTCCTGCCCTCGCGCGTGACGCTGATCGGCCGGATCCGGCATCCCGACTGGGAGGCGGACGATCCGACCGGCCCGCCGGAGTACCTGGACACCCGGCTGCGCAACGGCGTCCTGCACGCGGTGCTGCGGCTGCTGATGCTCACCAAGGGCCGGGGTCGGGGCGAGCGCACCGGCTTCATCTCGTACGCCCAGCTGGGCATCAATCAGCTCGGCGCCGTCTACGAGGGCCTGATGTCCTATACCGGCTTCATCGCCGAGGAAGACCTCTTCGAGGTGGCGAAGAAGGGCGACGCCGAGGGCGGCAGCTGGCTGATCCCGGTCTCGGCGGCCGACCAGTTCCCCAACGAGGTGTTCGTCCGTTGGGTGGACCAGGACCCCGATCGCGCTGAGACCTTCCGCGCCCACTATCCGGCGGGCTCCTTCGTCTACCGGCTGGCGGGACGCGACCGCCAGACCAGCGCCTCCTACTACACCCCGGAGTCGTTGACCAGGGCGACGGTGAGCCTGGCCCTGCGCCAGCGCATCACGGAGCATCCAGGCGAGCTTCCGGCCCGGGATCTGCTGACCTGGCGGATCTGCGAACCGGCGCTGGGCTCGGGTGCGTTCCTCAACGAGGCGATCAATCAGCTCGCCGCCGAATACCTCCGCAGGCGCGGCGACGAGCTGCGCGGCCAGGGTCGGTCGATACCGCCCGAGGAGTACGAGGAGGAGCTCCGAAAGGTCAAGGCCCATCTGGCGCTGCACAACAGCTACGGGGTCGACCTGAATCGCACGGCGGTGGAGCTCGCCGAGGTGTCGATCTGGCTGAACGTGATGCACCCCGGTCTGGCGGCGCCGTGGTTCGGCCTGCATCTGCGGCGGGGGAACTCCCTGATCGGGGCGGGCAGGCGATGCTATGTCGGGGAGGACCTCACCTCGGGCCGGTGGGCGGCGACCAAGGACCCGGCGGTGCCGCTGGACGTCCCGCTGCACCGGAGCCTGCCGGCAGGCGCGGTGCACCACTTCCTGCTGCCCGCCATCGGCTGGGGGGCGGTGGCGGGCGAGTCGGAGGCCAAGGCGCTGGCACCCGGGAAGAGCGCCGCGTTGAACACGTGGCGCAAGGCGATGCGCCACTGGCCGAGCGCGGGCAGGACGAAGCGACTCAACCGGCTGCGCAGACTGGCCGACCAGGTCGAGATGCTCTGGAGGGTGGTGATCCGACGCCTGAAGCTCTCGGAACGGGAGATCTCCCGAGACATCGCGATCTGGGGGGCGGAAGATCTGCCCCGGCCGGTGGAGACGGTCCCCCGGCAGCAGATCTACGACGATCTGCATGCGGTGGGCTCCCCGTACTGGCGGCTCAAGAAGCTGATGGACGTCTGGTGCGCACTGTGGTTCTGGCCGCCAGGAAAGGCGGATCTGCTCACCGGCGAATCACCGCGATACGCGAGGTCAGAACAGCTCGCGGAGCAGAGCCGGTCGATCGGGGCCCTGGGTGTGCGGGCCGCCCCGGCTGCGGCCGCGCAAGGGGACTCCGCCGCGCCGAGCCCGGTGGTGGCGGCGGCGAGTCCCGCCTGGCAGTACACCGAACAGCTGGCGATGAATGTCGGGGGCCGGGGCGAACAGATCGACCTGTTCAGCTCGGAGGCGTCCGTGCCTGCCATGGACATCATGAAGCCGCGCGGGACCACCTCGAAGAAGGATCGAACGAAGCCCACCCGACGAACGGTGATCCCGCTGACGGACATCGACGACTGGCTGGACTTCGCGGAGAGCATGCTGGGCGTCAGGCCGCTGGAAGGTCTGTTCGAGGAGACCGAGCTGCTGGCGGTGTTGGCGGAGGAGGAGAAGGAGATTCCGCTGCTCACCGGCATGGAGAGCTGGGCGGATATCCGGCAGCGGTATCTCTGGCTGGGCGACGCCGAGGAGATCGCCGATCGGCAGGGTTTCTTCCACTGGGAGCTGGACTTCGCCCAGGTCTTCGCGAGCCCGGCGGGCGGCTTCGACATCCAGGTGGGCAATCCGCCGTGGGTGCGGCCTCGCTGGGACGAGGGCGGTGTGCTGGCGGAGCTCGATCCGTGGTTCGCCTTGGCGGAGAAACCGACCGCGACGGCGTGGCGGGACCGTAAGACGGAGCTGCTGAGTGCCGAGAAGCATCGCGTGCTTTTCTACCTGGCCGAGCTGGTGAACCAGGTGGGCAACTCGAGCTTCCTGAGTTCTCGACCGACCTACCGACTGCTGACAGGTACCCAGCCGGATCTCTACCGGGCCTTCATGATCCGGACCTGGGCGAACCGGGGCGACCACGGCGCGGTGGGGTTACTGCATCCGGACACTCACTTCACCGGTAAGAACGAGTCCGCATTGCGGGCGGCGGCGTATCGACGGCTGCGGGTCCACGGCGACTTCGTCAACGCGGGCAACCGGTTCTTCCCGCCACCGGTCAACCGCAGCTCGCACTTCGGGCTGCATGTCTACGGTGGCGAACAGGACGAGATCGGCTTTCAACACCTGAGCTGGCTGCTGCGCGCCACCGTGCTGACCGACTCGCTGGCTCCGGGCGCAGCCGATGACGAGACCATGATCGGGGTGCGCGAGGACGGCGGGTGGAACGAGAGACCACACGCGAGTCGGGTCATCTCCGTCGATCGCGCGACGCTCGCCGAGTGGCACCGGGTACAGGGCGGGTCGTCGGCCGAGGTCGAGGAGACCGCCCTGCTCTATCCGGTGAGCCGGAAGGAGGAAGAGGCGATCCGGTCCCTGGGCCGGAACGAACACCGCCTGGCCGGCTGGGACCTTCGCATCAGTCGGGGCTTCGACGAGTCCGTAGCGCGCAAGCGCGGCGTGATCGAGACGTGGGTCGGGCAGCCGGAGAGCTGGTCGGACGTGATCCTCAAGGGTCCGCAGCTCGGGGTGGCGACGCCGTTCTTCAAACAGCCGCCGAACACCGGGACGGGTGCCCGGCCGCAGGATCTCACCGTGCTGCCGACCGACGCCGTGCCGGGGACGAGTTACCGAACGGCGCGACCAGCCGATGCCGAATGGGACCGCTGGGTCGATCACCGCATCTTGGCAGGCTTGTGGGCGGACCCGGCCGAGGTGGCGGCGGCGCGGCGCCTCGTGAGCGAGCACCGCAGAGTCTCGCCGGACAAGGTGCAGGAGGACGAGATCGACGCCGTCCTGCGGGACAAGGCAAGACGTCCCTACGTCGATTTCTTCCGGGTGGCCTGGCGTGAGATGGTGCCTTCCGATACAGAACGAAGCCTGTTCGCCGCACTGATTCCGCCTGGGCCTGCACACATCCACGCCGTCCGCAGCATGGCGCTGCCAGATAATCGGGGAACGGCACTGACCGCCGGGTTCTGGGCATCACTACCCGTGGACTACCTGCTTCGGGTCACCGGCACCGAACATCTGGACGTCCGAAACGTCCGCCGCATGCCCGCCCCCTCCCCCACTCACCCGCTGGCCGCCCCGCTCCTGCTGCGCACCCTGCGGTTGAACTGCCTGACCGAGGCCTATGCACCCCTGTGGGCCGAGTTGTTCGACGACTGCTGGAACGCCGATGCCTGGGCGGCGGACTGGCCGGGACTGCCGCCGCTGGCGGCGGTGGGGCCGGAGTGGACACCAGAGACCCCCTTGCGGACCGAACGCGCTCGGCGGGCGGCCCTGGTGGAGATCGACGCCCTGGTGGCGGTGTGGCTGGGACTCTCGGCCGATCACCTGCAGACGATCTATCGCTCCCGGTTCCCGGTGTTGTCCGACTACGAGGACGACATGTACTTCGACGCGGCGGGCCGGAAGCTGGCGGGAAACTGGAACGCCTACGGCCATGGCCAGACCAAGGAACACTGGCAGGCGTTCACGGCGCACCGGCTGGCGGCCGAAGAGTGGGCAGCGGCCGAGGAGAAGCAACGCGAGTCCCTCCCGCCGGTTCCTCCGCCACCCGTCGGCTACACGGCGCCGTTCGTGAAGGCCGAGCGGGTCGGCGAGATGCGACAGGCGCATCAGGTGTTCGCCGCCCGCCTGGACGCGGCAGACGACGGCGGCCGCGCCGAGCACGCCGACGACATCGAGCAGGCAGGCCGGGCGGCGACGAGGAACAACCGCCGATGACGAAGACTCGCTTGGGCGGCCCCGCACCGAGCCGGGCCAGAGGAGTGCGATGAGACCGACGCTGGCCGAGGCGAATCTGCGCGGCAACATCACCCAGTACCTCACCACCACCTTCGCTCTGGACGACGAGGCGACGCGCACCGCACTGGAGCACTTCTTCACTGACCCGGAGCGGGGCATCTTCCGGGGTCCCTTCCTGCGGATCAACACCCCGTTCCAGGAGGCCGACGACGGCTGGCGGGCCCACCTGGAGTGGGTGCCTGCGGGCTTTCGGCCGCACTGGCACCAGGCGCGAGCCTGGGAACGTCTCTCCACCCTGACGGGCCCGGCCCAGCCGACGCTGATCACCACCGGAACGGGTTCCGGCAAGACGGAGTCGTTCCTGTACCCGGTGCTGGACCACTGCGCGCGGCGCCGCCGAGTGGGCGTCGCCGGGATGAAGGCGATCCTGCTGTACCCGATGAACGCGCTGGCGACCGACCAGGCAGGCAGGCTCGACGCGCTGCTGGCCGACCCGGCGCTGTCCGAGGTGACGGCGGGCCTGTACATCGGCGACACACCCGACACGAAGTTCAATCGGGTGCTGGTGCGGCATGGCGAGATCCGGCAGGCCAGGCCCGACATCCTGATCACGAACTACAAGATGCTCGATCAGCTGCTGCAACGTGAGGCCGACGTCGGGCTGTGGCAAGAATCCGATCTCGCCTACGTCGTCGTGGACGAGTTCCACACCTACGACGGTGCGCAGGGCACCGATGTGGCGATGCTGCTGCGCAGGCTCGGCGCGGCCGTCGACGCCGCCCGGCCGGGCGCGCCGCTGGGCGACATCTGCCCGGTGGCCACCTCGGCCACGCTAGGCGGGGCCGGGGTGAGTGGCGGCCGGCTGGCGACGGGGTCACCGCCCCGGCAGGCGACGATGGGCGAGGCAGGCTCCGGCGCGACGAGTCTCGACACGATGGCGGGCGGGAACGACGCGCTCCGGCGGGTCGCGTGGGAGATGTTCGGTGTGGAGTTCACCGCCGACAGTGTCATCGGCGAACGGCGGCTCGCCGTCGACGACTTCGTCGAGGACCTCTCCCTCTCGCTCCCGCTGCCGACCCCGCAGGAACTCGCCGCCGTGGCCGACCCGGCGCACGACCCGGACGCCCTCGCCGAGATCGCCCGTCTGGTCCTCGGCGAAGCGGTGACCGATCCGCAGGTCCTCGGGAGACGCCTGCGGCAGCACATCCTCACCATCGCCGTCCTGGGCGCGTTGTCGGACGGTCCCGCCTCCTATCCCGAGGTCCTCGCGCTGATGCCTCGGCACGGCGCGTACGTGTGGGGCGCCGCGCTGCGCACTCACCCGGAGGCGGCGGCCACCGCGCTGGCCCGTTTCGTCGCCCTGTTGTCCACCGCGCGTGACCCGCTGCGCCCGGACCGGCCGCTGGTGACGGTGGAGGCCCATCTGTGGGTGCGCGCGGTGTCGCGGCTACTGCGGCAGGTGCATCCTCGGCCGCGCTTCCTGTGGCACGGCGACCGCCCGGAGCTCGAATCCGGCGGTAACACCGTGCCGGGAGAGGGCGCGGGCGGCTCCGCCCGGTGGCTCGGTGATCACCTGCCCGCCGTCTACTGTCGGCATTGCGGCCGGTCCGGCTGGATGGCGATCTCCAGAGAGACCGACCCCGCCGATCTCGACGCGGGCGCCGAGCGGATCTATCGTGCCTCCTTCAGCAATGATCGGCGACGCAGGCGCGCGCTCATTGCGGCCACCCTGGCCGAGGCACGGTCGACGGCTCCCCAAGACGCAGAACCGACGAGACAGGCGCGCTCGACCTCGAAGGCCTCCAGCCGGGTGTTCGTCCTCGAACCCACGGCCGATCGGGTCCGTCCGCTGCGTACCGGCGAGACCGAGGCGGGCTCGGACGCGGTGTTCGTGTTGGCCGACCTGCGGCGCGAGGCCGCCGCCGACGAGGCAGCCGAGAACGATCGCTGCCCGGCCTGCGGGATCGACAACGGCATCCGCTTCCTCGGCTCCGGCGTCGCCCCGCTGGCCTCGGTGGCGGTGACCGAGCTGTTCACCGGCGGCGAACTGCCGGAGCAGGAGCAGAAGACGGTGATCTTCAGCGACTCCTTGCAGGACGCCGCCCACCGCGCGGGTTATGTGGCCGACCGCTCCTTCACCTTCTCGCTGCGTGCCCTGCTGGTCGAGCGGCTCCGCGAGGACACCCCGACCCGGCTCAACGACCTCATCTCCGACGTCATCGCGGCGTCGACACACCTGAAGACCCTGGGCGCGGTGGTCCCGCCCGATCTGCATGAACTGCCCGGCGTCCCTCGGTTGCTGGCGGGAGTACCGAACGTGTCGCGTGGAACGTGGCGACTGGTCGCCGAGCGACTCGCCTTCGCCGCCGTCACCGAGTTCGGCCTGCGGTCGCGCCAAGGGCGCACCCTGGAGTTGACCCGCACCGTCGCCGTCGACGTCCCGATCGACGCTCCCGAGCGAGTGCTCGACCTGGTCCAGGACATCCACCGCAGGCTCCCCGGCCAACTCACCATCGGCGACACCGCCCCAGACCGACGGGCCTTCGGGACGTTCCTGACCGGTCTGCTCCAGCGACTGCGCACCTCGGGGGCGATCAAGCACCACTGGCTCGATGCCTACCTGCACAACGGCGGCGCGCGCCGCTGGCTGGTGTGGGGCGGACGCCCGCAGGGGATGCCCGCGTTCCCCCGAGGGGTCTCGGCACCGAGCTTCCTCCTCGGCAGACAACGACGCCGCTCGCAGTTCGACTTCGCAGGCTCCTCTCACGGTTGGCTGGCCGACTGGGCGACTCGCAGTCTCTACCTGCCCCGGGCCACTGGTCCTGCGTTCTTCGATCAGCTGCTGCCCGCGCTGGCGGCCGAAGGGGTGTTGGCCCGACACCTCGCGGAGGCGGACATCGCCGTGTACGGGCTGCTCCCGGGTCACCTGGAGGTGCAGCTGCTTCCCGACGATGCGGTGGCGGCGGCGGTGGCGGTCTGCGACGCCTGCCACCGGCACCAGCCTTTGTTCCCCGGCCGGGAGGACCGGTGGCTCGACGGGCGCTGCCCACGCTTCCGCTGTCTCGGTACCCTGCGAGCGGTGTCGGAGGAAGCATCAGACGGCGGGCAACCCGCCAGAGGCCGCGACTTCCAACGCGATTATTACCGCAACCTCTACCGCAACGCAGGTCCCTATCAGGTCGTCGCCGCCGAGCACACCAGCATGCTCGGCAGGCAGAAGCGGGAACAGACGGAACGGGGCTTCCGCAATCGGGCCGGATACTCGGATCCCAATGTCCTGTCGGCCACCCCCACGCTGGAATTGGGCATCGACATCGGCGATCTGTCCGCCGTCATTCTCGCCTCGGTGCCCCGCCGCCCCGCCAACTACGTGCAGCGGGCAGGCCGCGCCGGCCGCCGCACCGGGAACTCGCTGCTGGTCACTTTTGCCAGCCGCACCCCGCATGACCTGTATTACCTTCGTGATCCGCTCCAGATGATCGCGGGCAGCATCATCCCGCCTGGCGCGTACCTGTCGGCCGTGGAGATCCTGCGTCGGCAGTACGCCGCGCACCTGATCGACCTGGCCGCCCGAGGCCTGCTGCCCGGTGTGGCTCCCCTGCCACGCCTCTCAGTCGCCCTTTTCGGGAACACCGGCTGGCTGCACGACCTCGCCCAGGCTGCGGAGGAGAACGGCGCCGAACTGGTCGAAGGCTTCCTCGCGCTGTTCCCCCCCGACCCAGGGGGCGACCCGACAGAAGACCGCGAGGCGCGGGACCGGGCCCACGATCTGCTTCGCGAGTTCGCCGTCGCGGGCATCGTCGGGCGGATCGAGCGAATCACCGGCAGGCACTCCGCCCGGCTCGACGAGCTGAAAGGCAGGGTGAAGGCCATCGACGAGGCGCTGGTCCAACTGCGGCTCGGCGGCGACAGATCGCCTACCGTCGACGACGATGGCACCACGGAGCGGCGCGTCCATCGTGAGCTGACCGCGGAACGTCGAGCCGTCTACGCACGGATCAGCGAGCTGCGAGCCGCCGATGCACACGGGACACTCGTCGAACTCGGGCTCCTGCCGAACTATTCGCTGCTCGACGGCACCGTCGCGCTCGACGCGACCCTGTTGGGTCGCACCAGGACGGACAGTCGATCCGGTGATCGGGACGGTGCCGCCGGAACTGGAGACGGTGAGGACGGCGAGGTTCGATCCGAGACGGAGCTGCGCAGTTACGAGCGCCCCTCGGCTTACGCGCTCACTGAGCTCGCCCCTGGTAATACCTACTACGTCGACGGCTACAAGCACGTCATCACCGGCGTGGAGACCAGCCGCCGCGGCGGCCAGGAATGGCAGACCTGGCGGCTGTGTCCCGACTGCGGTCACGTCCGCACGCACGACGCGCGCGCAGACACCAGTCGGTGCCCGCGTTGCCGCAGCGCTGCCATCGCCGACACCGGCTGTCTGCACCGAGTGCTGGCGCCGAGCCGGGTGACCGCACGCAGCCGCCGGGAGGACGCCCGAATCAGCGACGACGCCGAGGATCGCGAGCGTATGGCCTACGAGACGGCCACCTCCGTGGATATCGACGTCGCGGACATCGCACGCGGTGCCTGGCGTCGCGAAGGGGCCACCTTCGGCGTGGACTTCGCCAGCCGGGCCGTGATCCGCCGCTTCAACCTGGGCAGGCGACGCTTCGACATCCAGCCCAGCGGACGGATCGCAGGCGAGGACGTAAGGATCAGCGGTTTCGGCGTCTGTGAGGAGTGCGGCTACGCCACCGCCATGGATCCGCAGACGTATGCGCCACCTGGCGCCGATGCGACCGCCTCGGTCAGTCTGAGCGCCAGTCCGCACCGACCGTGGTGTTCCCGGTGGCGGGCGATGGCACCGTTGAAGGAACGGCTGCTGCTCGTGCACCCGTTGGAGACGGAGGCCATCCGGATCCTGCTGCCCGCCGTGACCATCCGGGTCGACGAACGACGTGCTTCGCTGTCGGCCGCCCTGACCGCAGGCATCGCGAAGGTGTATCGCGGGGATCCACAGCACCTGCGCATCACTCCTGCGTCGATGCCGGATCAGGAGACCGGCGAGCGCCGCCGCTTCCTCGTGATCTACGACCGGTTGCCCAGTGGCACCGGCTATCTTCACCGGCTCGCCTCGCCCGAGTCGTTCCACCGTGTCCTGTCCGAGGCTCGACGACTGATCCGGGACTGCCCGTGTCGGGAAGATCTCCCCGCGTGTCATCGCTGCCTGCTCGGTCATGCCCCGCCCGAGGACCACGACCTCGTCTCGCGCGCCGAAGCGCTGCGCATCATCGACGCGGTACTCGGCTCGGGTGACTTCGAGACCCGTGAGATCACCAGTGCTTCCGAGATCTCCCTCGTCAAGCAGGTCGACAGCGAACTGGAGCACCAGTTCCTGGCGGGTCTGATCACCTGGTGCGCCGACCCGACGACCCCGGGGAGCCTCGGCCCGGCCGTGGCCGTCGACGGGCGACTCGTGCGTGACCTGCGCATCGACGCCAGAGACGGCTCGGAGGTGATTCACTGGGCAGTGGTGCAGCAGCACAACCTCCGTGACCAGATTCCCGACGTCACCTTCACCCGGGTCGACGGCCCTCGCTCGCGGGTGTCGGTCTATCTGGACGGGTTTCGCTGGCATGCGGGCGAGCACAATCGGGTCGCCGCCGACGCGCGGAAGCGGATGAGGCTGCGTGCTGACGGGGATATCGTCTTCCAGCTCACCTGGACTGACGTGACCAGTTGGCAGAGTTCACGATCCGCCGCAAAAGACTCGAGCTGGCTGCCCTATCTGGGTGCCGCTCAGCAGACGGCCCATCAAGCAAGCAGGCGACGCGGAGCAGGAGGCAGCGACCTCGACGAGACGGTGTTCGTCAACCCGGTCGCCATGCTGCTCGCCTATCTCGGAGAACCCGACCGCGATCGGTGGCGGCTCCGCGCCCAAGCGGTCCTGGAAGGACTCCTGGCTCACGAACCTCGCCGCCGCGAACTGATCTTCACCGAGTCGGCCGGTCTGCCTGCGGCACTCACCTCGGCGCTGACGGGTGGGCCGCTGCCCGCCGCCGCTGACGGGCAGATCGTGTTACTGCGGAATACCGACGTGACGGGCTGCCTGCTGGTGGTGCTGATCGACCGACGCGCACCGACAGCGGTGTTCACCGGCTTCACCGTGCTCGACGATGGCGAGGACCTGCCACAGCTGCGCCCACGGTGGCAGGCGTGGCTGCGCTGGGGCGACCTGCTCCAGTTCCTGCCCGGATCAGGCGGGCCGGGCGGCGTGGCGGGTGAAGGCGTTCAACTCGCGGCGAGTACTGCGGCCGAGTTCGATCCGACGCTGCCCGCCGTCGCGGGCGGCACCGGCGTCTATCTCGCGCTGCTCGCCGACGAGGATCCCTCGGGCGTCGGTGATCCGATCCCCGGCCTCGACGACCTCCTCGCCCCGGCCTCGACGACCTCCGGGGCCCGTACCGCCGCATCCGGCGACGGCGGGCAGGTCGAGTTCGATGACTCGGACCTGGACGAAGAATGGCGGGCGGCCCTCGGGGAGCTGGACGCCGAGCAGCCCGTGCTCGTCGCCTTGGCGCGAGCGGCGGCCGCCGCAGGCGTCAGAGCACCGCTGGTCGGCTATGAACTCGGCACGGCAGGATGGCTTGCCGAGCTGGCCTGGCCGGACGGCAAGGTGGCGGTGATCGTCGACATTCCCGCCCACCCGGCGGGGCAGGAGGAGCAGGACCGGCGAGACGAGGCGTTTCACCGAGCGGGTTGGGAGGCCCGCAGAGCTGAGGACTGGACTGTGGCCGGCCTGGTTCGACGGCTGGTCACCGCAAAGGGGGAACAGACATGATCGGGCAGTCGCCCACGGTCCTGCGCCTGTACGAGTCTGCGGGCAAGGACATCGACAAGCTCGATCGCGCGGTGAAGGGGGCGATCTGGGACTTCTTCCACAAGTTCCAGACGAACCCGCAGAGTCCTGGGCTCCGATTCAAGCAGCTCAAAGGCGTCGCTCTGTTCTCGGCGCGAATCAACGACTCCTATCGAGCCATTCTGGCGCGCCTCGGGGACGACTCATGGCTGCTGCTCAAGGTCGCCCACCGCCGCGAGGCCTACGCCGAGCAAGACCTGGCTGCGCGGTATCGGCTCGACGTCAACCGCGTCACCGGAGGCCTGGAGTTCATCGACGTGGTCGCGGCCACCGAGGGCTCGCAGGGGCGCGCGACGACAGCCTCCCCAGCCACGGCAGGGACGCAGGCGACCGCGCCTCCGCTGTTCGCCCACGTCACCGAGGACGAACTGCTCGGGCTCGGCGTCGCCGCCCCGCTGATGCCGCTCATCGGCAAGCTCACCGACGAGACCGAACTACTCGGCCTCGTCGAGTTCGCACCCGCGCTGACCAAGGACGTCCTCTTGGCCTTGTACGACGGGATGACCGTCGAGAGGGTGCGGCAGGAGATCGTCGAACCGCAGTCGGCCGACGACGAGATCGATCACGAAGACTATGATCGAGCGCTGGCCCGGCCCGCTACCGTCGTCTCCACCCACGACCAGGCCCTGAAGATGGCGTTGAACGACGGCTTCCAACGCTGGCAGGTCTTTCTGCATCCAGCCCAGCGCAGGCTGGTGGAGCGGACCTACAACGGACCTGCGCGCGTCAGCGGCGGCCCGGGGACCGGTAAGACCATCGTGGCCCTGCACCGGGTTCGGGCACTGGTCGAACGGCTGCCGCCCGGGGACGACCGACCGGTGTTGCTGACGACCTACACTCGCAACCTCGCCACCGATCTGGCGGAGAAGCTGCAGACCTTCGACAGCGAGGATCTGCTGAGCCGCGTCGACGTCCTCAACATCGACCGGCTGGCCCACCGCGTGGCCGTGGACGCCGACCGATCCCGCCGCCCCACCGTCATCGGCGACGCGGCGGCTCTGACGGAGTGGCGCTCCATGCTGTCCGAACACAGCGCGGCAGGCGGCGACGTGGGGCCATGGGACGCCGAGTTCCTGCATGCCGAATGGTCCCAGGTCATCCTCGGCCAGGTCTGCCAGACCTTCAGCGCCTATGCCCAGGCCCGGAGGGCCGGCCGAGGCAGATCCCTGGCACGGTCGGAGCGAAGGCTGGTATGGCAACTGGCCGAACGTTTCAGCAAGCGACTCGACGCGAAGAACTGGGCGACGCACGCGGGCATCGCAGCCACGGCCAGTGTCGTCGCGAGCAGCGGCATCAAGCCACGCTATCGACATGTCGTCGTCGACGAGGCGCAGGATCTGCACCCCGCCCATTGGAAACTGCTACGTGCCCTGGTGCCGCCGGGACCGGACGACATCTTCTGTACCGGCGACACGCATCAGCGCATTTATCAGAACGTCGTCGCCCTGTCCAGCCTCGGCATTCCGATCCGGGGCCGATCTACCCGGTTGACACTGAACTATCGGATCTCACGGCCGATTCTCAGCTCAGCACTGAACCTGCTGCACGGGGAGAGTTACGACGACCTTGAGGGAGGAACGGAGGACCTGACAGGCTATCGGTCCCTGTTGGCCGGAACCGCGCCCGTGTTTCACGGCTTTGATTCCTGGGAGCAGGAACGGGCGGGGGTCGTGGCCCAACTACGAGAATGGGGTGCGACGGATACCTGGGACGCAATCGCCGTCGCGATGCCGACCAAGGAACTCGTAGGAGACATGCTGAGCGAGCTGCGGTCGGCAGGCATTCCCTGCGTCGAACTGACCTCCGACGGCTCGGGGGGCGGGGCAGGCGTGCGGATCGGCACCATGCACCGGTTCAAAGGACTCGAGTTTCAACGAATGATCATCTCGGCGGCGCGGGACGGACTGATCCCCCATGCAGGCCTCGACCGGCTGCGGGAGACAGATCAGCATCGGTACCGTCAGGAGTGTCAGCAGGCCCGCTCGCTATTGTTCGTCGCAGCCACCCGGGCCCGAGACGATCTGGCGATCTTCTGGCACGGCAGGCCCAGCCGATTCCTGAACCAGCTGTGAGACGCAGTGCACTCGATTCTCGTTCGATCAGGCCGCAGGCAAGATCACAGTCGAGCGTAGTGCGGGCGGCCGTGCAACCCGGGCGAGGGCCGGAGCCTCGGACTGGTGCGTTCGATCGATCAGAGAGTCGGCCGGACGCCATGTCCGGAGCGGGTCACCCTCGAACGGTCGCGCCGCGTTGGCCTGAACTGATCTTCTGATCTCGGCTGGGCTCGGACGGGTCAATTCGCCCCTCGTCTCGCACTGACGTCCTCCCGACTTCAGTCTCCCTCCGCGTTCACCGAGAGCTCGTGCCCGTTCCAGGTGAAGCGCGCGGTGGTGACGGCGTCGTCGTCACCGTCACCGGTGATCAGCTGATGAATGGCGATCCCACCGAGCTCCGGGTAGGTGCACCACTCGTGGTCCGAGGTGAGCATGAGATCCAGATCGAGTGCCGACAACAGCGCGAACACCTGGCCCCGGTTGGTGCTGTCGACGCCGACGAACACCTCGTCGAGCAGGATGACCCTCGGTGCCTGCGGAACGACCTGGTAGTGCGCGGCGACGGCGGCGAACAACGGCAGGTGCAACGCGATCGCCTTCTCCCCGCCGGACAGGGCACCGTGCAGCTTCTTGGTGAGCAGCTGCCAGCCCGTCCCGTTGGCCCGGTCCACTTTGACCACGAAGCGGTGCCAGGACGTGTAGTCGAAGACCCTCGCGAGCTGCTGCTCCCAGCTCGCCGAGGTGTCCTCGGTCTTGGCCTGCTCGACGCGCTCCCGGAAGAACCGGTGCAGTGAGTCCCTGTCGGCGTCGGTGAGCCGAACCGGGTCCTTGAGCAGCAGGTCGCGGGCAGCTCTCGTGCCTGGCGGCAGATCGGGTGCCACCTCCCAGACCAGGCGCACCGCCACCCGGGACGCGGTGCGGACGCGCTCCAGCCGGGCGTTCATCCCGTCGACCAGCTCGGTCGCCTGGCGAATGCGGGCGGCGAGATGACGCCGGGTGTCGCCGGTGAGGGTCTGATCAAAGAGCTCACGTTCTCGCTCGGTGATCTCGGCTCGGCTGCGCTCGGCGTCCGCACGCAGGATGCCGAGCAGCTCCGCCGCACCGACCCGGACGCCGTCCGCCACTGCGGTGAGCACGACGACGTCCTCATCGGCCTCCAGATCGAGATCGGCTCTGGCGCTGAGGGCACTGCGGCTCTGATGAACGGACTCCGACAACAACTGCTGAGCGTCGCCGAGGTTCTTCGGCGCATGCGGCAGGTTCGGCCAGGCAGCGGCGATGAGCCGGGCAGCGTCCAGGGCTGCACGGACGCCTTCGGACGCGCCCAGGGTCGCGGTGAACCTCGGCAGGTCGTCGATCCCGCTGTCGGCGGTGAAGACCCCGGTTGCCAGGTGTCGGAACCGGTGGACGGCCGCATCGCGGGTGGCCGACGCGGCGACGCGGGCGTTCTCGTCGGTGGTGCGCTTCGTGTCGAGTTCGCCGAGTCGTCTGGCCTGTTGCTTGATCTTCGTGCCGTTCGACGCCAGCTCGGTGCGCAGCGCGCCCAGTCTGTGGCGCAGCCGGTCGAGTTCGGCGAGAATCTCGCCGTAGTCGGCGCCGATGGTGCTCTCGACCGCCTCCAGCCTGGCAACGAGACGCAGCCGCTTCTCCTCGGCCTCGGCCGCCTCGGCCTCGCGTTGCTCGGCGATCTCCCTGGATCGCTCAGCCTGCGTGGTCAGTCCTCGTGCCTCCGACCGTGCCGACGTGAGGTCTCCGACGCCGTCCAGCCAGTTCTCGGCCGTATCCCGGAAGGCGTCGACGGCGTCCGACAGCGCCTCGAGCGCGGCGACGGCGGTCGGCAGGCCGTGCCGAGCAGCCAGCCCGGTCAGGACAGCCAAGGCGCGCGACACGTCCTTGGCCCGTTCGGAGACCTCCTGCTTCCTGTCTCCGACCATGGTGTCGGCGGCGGCCACCTCGGCGACGGTCCGGGTCAAGGCGGCGGCGGCCTCGGTCAGCTCGCGATGATCGGGCCGGGCGGCTCGTTCTGCCGTGATCACCTCACGGCGGGTGTGCAGCGCGGTCAGCTGGACGTCGAAGGCAGTGATGGCGCCGTCGAGTTCCTCGATCTCCGCCGTCAGCTCGTCGATCCGAAGCCGCCTGGCTCGCTCGCGGGCCTGCGCACCGATGTAAGTCGGGTGCTGCTGATGCCAACTGCCTTCAAGGCTCCCCAGTCGCCAACGCCCGTCAGCCCCGATCGCAGCAGGGTGGCCCGGCGGGAGCGACTCGCCGTAGGCGACGGCCGCAAGCAGACGATGCACGGCCTCGACGGGAACGTCGGTGTCGGCCTCGACCACCAGCACGTCGGCCAGCGACCGGCCGGGGGCAGGCGGCACCCCTGCCGACCGGGCGAAGACATCGTGCCCGACCTCGACCGAGTCGACGACGGCATCATGCCCGGCCACCGAGCCGGTCGGGCTCACCCAGGCATCCAGCAGACCCGACGCCCGCAACGCGGCCTCGATCGGTGCGTGGGCGGCCTCCGGTGTCGTGGCCGCGAAGTCGATCAGCCTCCAGAACGGTGCCCCGATCATGGCAGCACGGTCGGCGGTACGGGTGAACGGCGGATCAGGCGGCAGATCCTGTTCGGCGCCCAGGCGCCGGACCTCGTCGGTCACGACGTCGCGTCGATCCAGGACGGCGGTCCGCGCGGCCTCGGCCGTCGTCTCCTGCCTGGTGATCTCGTGCAGCACCTCTGCGGCCACCGCGTCGACGAAGGCCAGCAACGCAGGTTCCGATTCGGTCAGCGCCAGCACGGCGTGCGGATCAGGGAAGGCGAGCTCACGGCAGCTGGCGGCCCAGCCGATCAGGCGTTCCTCCAGTCGTGTGAGCGCCGTCTCGTGCCCCTCGACCGCCGTCTCGTGACGGGTGCGCGCCTCGGCCAGCCCCGTGTTCGCCTTCTCCAGATCGTCCTCGGCTCGCCTGCGAAGATCGACGGCCTGGCCGTGACCACCGAGTGCCTGTCGTACCTCGGAAATCTGCTCACGTCGACTGTTCACGGCTGCCCGCAGCAGCGTCCGGGAGCGCGCTGCATCGACGTCCGCCAAGCCGCCGATCTCACCGTGCACACTGGTCAGGCCCGCCCGGTTCGCCGCGTGCAGTGCCTCGGTCGCCCTGGCCAGGACCGTGTTCTCGTGCTGCGTACAGATCTTCTCCGCAGCACGCACGTCTCCGGCGTCGTTGTCCGAGGTCGTGCGCTTCTGCCGTGCGTCTTCGCTGATCTTCTTCGCCGTCTCGGCTGCCTCGGCGCTCTGCTCGCGTAGCCGGTCGAGTGCTCGGCCCTGCTGGAACTCCTCGCTCTCCTTGATCCCGGTAACCCGCTCCTCACTGTCGGCGATGTCCGTCCGGAGTGTCTCAGCGCCTGCCTCCGCGTCCTGCTGCGCCGCGAGCACCCGGTCGTATTCCTCGGCCGACTCGCGGGCGGTCCTGGTGAGAGTGGTCAACTCCGAGGTCGAGGAGATCACCACGGCCGCCGAGGCTCGCAGCACTCGCTGGGCGTAGGCGCGTTGCCGATTGGCGAGCAGCCGGGTGGCCCGCACCTCCTCGTCCAGCGTGACCAGCCGCTCCCGCTGACGATCGAGCCGTTCGAAGCCCTCCGCGAGATCGGCGATCTCCTGCTGCCCCAGGGGTGGCAGTGCGCGGGACAACAGGACCGACAGCAGGGACGGATCGAGCCGCTGAGACAGCTTCGGCGTGCGCAGCTGGAGGAGCGCGAGGATCAGGGCGTCGTATCGCTGCTCACTGAGAGTGGGAAACAGAGCGGAGCGGACAGCGGCACGGTAGTCACGTGCGTTGTCGTGCAGCGTGCCTGCGGCGCCGAGCCGTTCCTCTAGCGCACTCCGGGTCAGCGGCTGTCCGGACTCGGTCACCAGGTCGAGGCCGTCAGAGAAGCCGATGCGCTGCTCAGTGGTGAAGAAGTCAGGGTGCACGGTGCTCGTATGGCTGCTGGCCTGCAGGCGAGCACCACAGGTGAACCATCGATCGGGGTCACCGGGGAACTGGAACTCCAGCCAGACGTATCCCACCCGCGTCGTGCCCGACGCGCCCTCACCCATCAGATTCCAGTGCATGGTGCGCTCGCCGGTGCCGAAGGTGGACAACCGGTTGGCTCGCAGGCTCGCGTCGAACAGGAAGGGCAGCAGCAGCTCCAGCGCCTTGGACTTGCCGCTGCCGTTCTGACCGCGTAGCAGCAGCTTGCCGTGATGGAACTCGAACACCTCGTCGTAGTATCGCCAGACGTTGAGGATGCCTGCCCGGGAAGGCGTCCACCTTGGCGACTGTTCCGGCGGTGTCGGGGCGGAGTGGCGAGACAGTTCGGTCACGGTCACGACGACGTCTCCTCGGGCGCAGCAGGGGCGTACCGGGTTGCGGTGTCTTCGGTGTCCATAGTGTCGAAGAGGGTCCAGGGCGCAGCGGACTCCTCTGCGATGCGCCCGACGGCGGCCTCGCCAGGGGACGACTCGACATCAGTCAGGCCGACGCTCATAGTGTGGCGGCCATGGGCAGTACCGACGGGGACGGTGGGACGGTCACCGGCCATGGCATCGGTGGTCCTGGTCGCGCCGACGGCGTAACGCCTGGCAGCGGGCAGCAGATGGACCACGCCGCCCACGACGCGGACCAGCCCGAATCCGGCGAGCACATCGGTTGCGTCGGCCACCAGTCGTCTCGTCCCGTCCTCGCCGCGATGGCTCTTGGCCCACTGGGGAAACCGAGCCAGCAACGCCGAGGCCGCCACTTCCAGTTGATCCACGGTGATCGAGCCGGTACCACTCTGAATACCGTCCAGTAGCAGAAGCGCGGCGACCTTGGCAGTGCTCGCATCGTCCGGGAAACGGCTGTCGGTGGCAATTCCGTCCGGATCGACGAGCAGCACTCCCTCTGCGCGCTGTTCCAGGACGAATCCGCCCTGCTCGGCAGCCCGGCGAAGCAGTTGTCTGCCGGTCGGGGAGGACAAGTAGGCGCGTTCGTCGGCGGACAGCTCTGCCAGATACAGCACAGGGTCGTCGACCAGCCTGCGAAAGATCGAGTGGCGCAGCCACAGATTTCGTTGGTTCTCGGACGCGGAGCCCTCCGTCTCACCGGACTCCCCCGCCGCTCCATACCGCCGTTCGCGTGAGACGAGCGACAACAGCTCCGGGAAACGCGGGCCCACCTCGTCCGTCGGCATCGCGATCCGGGACGGGCCGGTGGGGGCGGCCGACAACCGCAGCAGCAGCGTCGAGTCGATCCGATAGAGGACCTTGGCCGAGGCCGAGTCCACGAAGGAGTCGGTGGTGCCGTCGATGACGTCGAGCACGCCGTAGGACTCGAGCAGCCGCAGCACGTCGACGAAGGCCATCCGCTCGCCGCGGCTCGCCGCGTCGAATCCGTCGAGCACCGGATCGGCTGCCGTGGCACGACTCACCTCGTCTGCCAGCAGCCCGATGGTGGTGACGGGCACTGACAGTAGTTCGGCCGCCACCACGCACAACAGAACGTAACGCCGCCGGTCGAACGGCGCCCTGCCGGACCGCAACCGCCGGGCGGGACGGTCGCCGCTCGTGGCGACCCCGACCTTGACCAGCCGGGCATAGCCCAGCCGGGGTTCGAGGATCACCGACCAGCCGCAGTAGTAGTCGAACCACTTCCTGATCGGCTCGCGCCTGCGCCGGAGGATGTCGAAGGACTCCGGTGCATTTCGTTCGCTGATCAGCGGAGTGGCCAACAGCAGCCGGATGCCGCGTGCGACCTCTTCCTTCTCGGCGATCACCAACTGGTTCGCGAGGCTGCTCATCGGGCACCCCCGCTGACGCGACCGACCGAGCGGACGCCGACGGCCCTGATCTCGATCTCGTAGTCCGGGCCGTCGAATCGCCCGTGTCCGGTGGTCAGCCGAGCGGCTGCCCGATCGGTCGGCGGGTACAGCACCATCTCGATCCGCCCGTCGGCGGTGCTGCTTCGCCGCACACCGGAGCGGTCAGGGCTCGCCGCCAGTGCCCGGCCGAGCAATTCCAGCAGGCGCTCGAACACCGTGTGATCGAGGTGACCGAAGCTCGAGAGCCGAACGATGCCTCCCGTGTCGAGCATGTCCCACGCCGCCTCGAGTTCAGCACGCTCCGCCGCCGCCCGGCGGGCCCGGACAGCACGGACGGCAGAGACGTCGCGCACTCGACCGGTTCGGCTGAAGCGCTCGGTGCGACCCGCCGTACGCAGTAGCAGCGACACCTCGACCGGGGGCGATTCTGCCCACGACGCCGAGGATCCGACGAGTTCGGGATCAGCATGCGTCAGGTGGGCATGACGAGACGAGCTCAGCCCGAACACCGTCGAGAAGAGGCGGTGCAGATCGGTCTGCTCTGGCAGCACGGTGAACCACCGGGCCAACTCCCGGAAGTCGGCCACCGCGCTACTGGCGCGTCTGCGCGATTCGGTGATCCGATCGAGCACCTGAAGCAACGTGATGACGGCCCTGCGGGCTACCTGGCGCAGTTCGTCCACCCGAGGCGGGGCATCGTCGACCGGCAGAAACCAGGCCCGCAGGCCCTCCCAGCGAGCCCGGCGCCGCTCCAGCCACGCCGGGCCGGGATCGGCCCCGGAGAGCCTGGGCAGATCGGCGCCGAGCAGAGCTCGCTGGTGAAGCAGGCTGACGCCGTGTGCCTCCAGTCGCCGGAGATGTCCGGCAATGGCGTGCGCGCGGTGGTCCAGGTTGGTGAGGAACTCTTCGAGATAGGCGACGGTCGATGCCTTGACCTCGTGGAAGGTCTCCAGATCAGTGCCGTCGACCCGCAACAGGCGTTGAAGTTCCCCGTTGAACGCCCTGGTGTTCGAGCGCAGGGCCTCCAGATGGGCCTCCAACTCGGTCAGAGTGGAGAAGACCCGCCGATCCGAGCCCGTGCCGCTGTCCAGCTCGGCAACGAGATCGCCGAGCCGATCGGAGATCGCGTCGAGCACGGCGGTCTGCAAGGCGCCGGCGGCCACCAGCACACCCATCGCATGGACGACGCCTGCTAAGGCCGCCTCGCCTTGGCGGGTGAGGGAGTACTGCAGGTTTCGCCGTTCGTAGTCACCCGCACTCTGATAGTTCTGCACGTGGTTCTGGCTGACGTCTAGGAGGTTCCAGGATCGGAGTTGATCCAGTGCCGAGGTCAGATCTCCGTCCTCGAGCGCGTCGAGCCAGCCGATCGATCGGAGGCGATCACGCACGTCATCGATGCCCAGCGCCGTCACCAGCCGTTCATTGGCCTCACCGAAGGCGTGAAGCATCGACACGTAGAGACCGGCTCGGTCTCCGCTGGTGAACCGGAACATCTCCGGTGGGACGCGGATCGGTTCCATACGACCTCCCGCACACACGGTGAGCAGACAGCGAACACGGTAGGCGATGCCTCGGACACGCTTCGACCACCCCGCTCTTCAATTCGCAGGGCGTGTGACCGACCCAGGCGTATCAACCCGGGGCCAGATGCACACGAGGCGACGCATCTGGCGCTGTGGTGTCGACCGAACGACCTGCCGCGCAGCCCGCTTCTCTGTGACAGCAGGTAACGACAGCACCGACCGGAAGCGTCCGGCGTGCATGTCGTTTCGGGATGCAACCGGCGGGGTCGCGCTCAGAGGCCGTGATGCCGAGCGAGTTCATCGAGAAGGACAGGGGCCGTTCGTTCCTCGGAGACCGTCTTACCGACACGGCGCAGATGTTCGCCCAGGTCGTCGTCCCATGGCGCGGGGGTCACCCTGCCCACCGGCGGCCCGTCATCTACCGATTCCAGGTAATCGGCGCTGGTCATCCGCCACGGTCGAGCCCCGGTTCTGGCGATGACGTGCGCGGCGATGCGCAGTCCCTCGCCGTCCAGATCACCGTGATAGCTCAGCCGGGTGCCCGCCGCCGTAAGCGTGCGCAGCAGCAGGATTCCTGCGCTGCTGGGCCACCCCGAGGTGACCACCATCGGCGGACAGTCCATTCCGAACCGGGTGATCGCCAACGCGAGCACGCTCGGGTTCTCGAAGATCCAGGCCTCGGCGGGCCCGACCGCCCAGTCCGCCGCTCTGATCTGGGCGAGGGTGAGGGCGGCCACGTGACCGGCATCGGCGCAGGACCGCAGGATTCGGCTCGCCACGTCATCGCCCGCGGGCCGGAATCCGGCCGCGAGCACGACCGAGGACAACTCGTCATCGGCGATCCCGGCCCGTTCCCAGAGCGCCCGCCGCTCGGCCGCGTCAGCAGGAGGCTCGACGTCGTAGATCGCGGCCAACGCACGCAGAACCAAGCCCGCAGTTCGTGTCCCGTCGTCCAGCGCGTGGGTATGCCGCAGCACAGTCTCGGCGAAGACCGGGCGCGGGACTCCGGGTGCAGGCAGTTCCGCGAGGACACGCAGCACCTGGGCGAGAATCTCCCTCGTCCGATCGGTCGAGCCCGCTATGAGCCCGGACCGCCGCACCGTCGCCGCCCAGTCTGCCAATGCGGGCTGCGCGACGACGGTCGGATGATCTTTCAGCCACGTCCAGACCTCGGCCCTCTCGGATGCAGCCCGCTGCCGATCGCCTGCCTTGTCCCCCACCGGACCGACAAGTTCTGTCACGACTTCATGGACGCTCGCGCCGACGGCGTCTCTGAGCAGCGTGTCGAGCAGTGGCAGAGAGACGGTCGTGTACTCAGCAGGCAGCCGAGTCATGCCCAGCAGGTCAGCCAGCGCGTTCCGCTGCGCGTCGTCCAGAGGGCCCACCCGAACCCGGCTCACCGAGCGCCCCGACGACAGTCGATCGTGCAACGCACGCCATAACGGCGCCAGCTCAGGCGACAGTCTGGAACGGGCCCCCACGATCACAGCAGTGTAGGCGGCCCGGCGACCACCGATTCGAAGGTACGGCCCACAGTGAGCATGGTCGCGCGCCGTCCCGCCCCCCGGGTCACGAGGCCGGGCCGACCTCGCCTGACGGAACGCAGTGATCCCGCTGCACGCGTGTCCGACAGGCCCGCAGCGAATTCGCCGAGATCCCGGCCGCGCGACCCTGGTACGAACTGCGCCTGCCGCCGCCCGGTACGCGGCGGGCCCGCCCACCGCCACGGTGACCGGACCCCGTCCCCGCCGATCGCCGTATCCGCTCACCGGCGTCCCGATCCTCCTTCGCGCCGACGTAGCCGAGCGATTCCCGACGGGGGCCGCAGCCTTGCGGGGCCCGCTGGGGCGTCCTCAGCGGTCCACCAGACCACTCTCGTAGGCGAGCACGACGAGCTGCGCCCGGTCGCGGGCATCGAGTTTGGTGATCAGCCTGCTGACGTAGGTGCGGGCGGTGGCCGGGCTGATGAACAAGACCTCCGCGATCTCCTGATTGTTCAGCCCGCGTCCGATCCTCGCGAGGACCTCACGCTCCCGAGCCGACAGGCTCGCGACGAGTTCTGGGCGGCCCCGCCGCCTGCCGACGGCCGCGGCGCGCATGACCTTCGCGGTGATCGACGGCGACAGCAGGGACTCGCCTGCCGCGACGCCGCGCACCGCGTGGCGCAGCTCCGCCGGTCCGATGTCCTTGAGCAGGTATCCGGCGGCACCCGCCCTGATCGCGGCGAACACGTTCTCGTCCTCGTCGAAGGTGGTGAGGATGAGCACCCTGACGTCGTCGAGCGTCGCGTCGTCGACGATCAGCCGGGTCGCCTCGATGCCGTCGAGACGGGGCATCCTGACATCCATCAGCACGACGTCGGGCCGATGCTCGCGGACGAGTGGCACGGCAACCGCGCCGTCCGCCGCCTCGGCCACCACCGTGATGTCGCCGTCTCGCTCGACCAGCGCACGCAGACCCGAGCGCAGCAGCGGCTCGTCCTCGGCGATGACGACGCGAATCACGACGGCCTCCCGAGCGGCGGTCGGGCAGGCGGCGGTCCGGCCAGCGGAAACGTCGCCTCGACGAGGAGGCCCTCTGCCTGCGGCCGCACGGTCACCGTGCCGCCCAACAGCGCGGCCCGCTCCCGCATCCCGGCGATGCCTCGACCCGACGGCTGCTCCCCGCCGTCGCCGCCGAACCGCGTCCCCCGCCTGCCGTCGTCCTGAACGCGCAGGCGGAGTGTGTCGTCCTCGATCCTGGTCAGGACGATGACACCGGTCGCGTCGGCATGTCTGATCACGTTGGTCACGGCCTCCTGCACGATGCGATGGACTGTGGCGGCGACGGTGGCGGGCACCCGCGGGGGCTCGGCGATCAGCTCGGCCGTCACCTCGAGGCCTGCCTGACGCGCGCTGTCCAGGATGTCCTCGATGCCCGCGAGCCTCAGCGGCGCGCGGGCATCGTCCTCGTGGGCTCCCGGCGCGCGGAGCATGGCGACCGTCGAGCGCAGCTCGCGCAGGGATCGCGACGTCGCGTCGGTGACGTTGCCGAGCGACCGCATCGCGGCGTCCTCGTCCACGCCGATCGCCTCGCGGGCGACGTTGGCGTGGACGGACACGACCGTCAGTGCATGGCCGACCGTGTCGTGCAGATCGCGCGCGACTCGGAGCCGCTCCTCCTGCATGCGCTGTTCGGCCTGATCCCTGGCGTGTTCGCGTTCGAGGTGGACGATCCGCCGCTGCTGTTCCCGAAGCTGTCTGCGGCTGCGGACGGTGACGGCCAAGGCGATCGAGCAGCCGACGAGCGCTGCGTTGGTGAGCAGGTCGTAGGCGAGGACCTGCGCGGGCTCGTTCTCGGGAGCGATTCGGAAGAACCCGGACACGCCGAGCAGGACGAGGCCCGCGCCGATCGCCCAGCGCAACTGCCCGCTCTCGGCCGCGAAGTAGAGCGCGGCGACGGCGGGCACGGCCATGCCGATCGGCGGGTAGTCCAGGATGTAGTAACCGAAGATCGCCGCCAGCGTCGTCAGCAGCACCGCGACCGGCGCGTGGCGACGGGCGAGCAGTACCGCGCCGAGACCGCAGGCGAACAGGTACGCCCCGGCGTCCGCAGCCCCGCCCGGCGTGCCGATCGCGACGAGGAGCGAGAGCACGACGGCCTGCCCGACGGCGGTGAGGACGAGCAGGACCCACGCCGGGACCTCGTCGCTCTCCTCGCTCTCAGCTCGCCGCATTCCACCCCGTTCGCCCGTCTCCGCCGAGCGCCTCGGCGGAGACGGCAGTCATCGTGACACGTCCGCCGTCGCGGACGGGAGTAGCCGGGAGGCGACATCCGGAGTCGCCTCCCGACGTACGGGGACGCTCGGCGAGATGACGATTCTGGACCGACGCGACGGACCGCCCGGCCGCCATAGCGTTCCCGGCATGTCGAACTCACCGGCGTCGCAGGCAGGCTTGCCCCGGACTCGCGCCCTCAACTGGCCGCTGATCATCGGTCTCGCCGCCATCGCGCTCATCAGGCCGCTGTTCGGCCTGGTCGGCCTGATGGACCTGTTCGGAAGGCCCGCGACGCCGATCCTGCTGTTC
Organism: Actinoalloteichus sp. GBA129-24; assembly: GCF_001941645.1. Taxonomy (NCBI): domain Bacteria; kingdom Bacillati; phylum Actinomycetota; class Actinomycetes; order Pseudonocardiales; family Pseudonocardiaceae; genus Actinoalloteichus; species Actinoalloteichus sp. GBA129-24. The sequence goes on from NZ_CP016077.1 coordinate 5,399,107, forward strand.
GCCGGGATCTCGATCGCGTGGATTCTGCTCGTCGGGCTCACCGGGGTTGCTCGACCGGTGCTCACGCTCGTCCTCGCAGGCCTGATCTATGCCCTCGTCTCGATGGTGGTGGCCGGAGATCCGTTCAGCGGCGCGGTCGCCGCGCCCGTCGCGCTGCTCGGAATCCTGCTCACCGACATCGTCTGGGGTGCGGTGTGCGGTGTACTCGCCGCCGCCCTGCAACGCGTCAGGCGGGCCGGGTGAGCCGCCCGAGCCGCCGAGGCAGACTCCGCGTCCCGACATGTCACGAGCCTGCGCCGTCGGTCACCGCCGAGGCCCGTAGGCAGGCCTGCACCCCGCACGAGACTGGAGTTCCCTGCTGATGCCGTCGAGAAGAGCCTTCCTGACCACCGGCGGCGCCGCCGTCGCGGCCCTGGTGCTGCCGACCGCGCTCGGCGGGTGCAGCGGCAACGGCCTGTTCGTCCGCGGCGGCAACAACAGCAGCGAGAACAGCGCGGGAACCCTGCTCCGCAGCGAGGCGCCGCTGCCCGAGCCCTTCCAGGTCCCGCTGCCGATCCTGCCGGTGTTGGAGCCGGTGCGCGGCGAGGACGGCACCGACCACTACGAGATCGTGCAGCGCGCGGAGCGGATGGAGATCCTGCCAGGACTGTCGACGGAGATCTGGGGCTACAACGGTCTCTTCCCCGGCCCCACCATCGTCTCTCGTCGCGGGCGGCGCACCGTGGTGACTCATCGCAACGAGCTAACGGTGCCGGTGGTGGTCCACCTGCACGGCGGCCGGACCGCGCCGGAGCACGACGGCTACCCCACCGACCTGATCCTCCCGATGGGGGGAGATCACTCAGCGCACCAGCAGCACGCCGGGGCGAGCGTCGTCGGCAGCCGGGACTACGTCTACGAGCTGGACCAGCCCGCCGCGACCCTGTGGTACCACGACCATCGGATGGACTTCACCGGCCCGCAGGTCTATCGGGGTCTGGCGGGCTTTCATCTGATCCGCGACGACGAGGAGGAGGCGCTGCCCCTGCCGCGCGGCGAGCGGGAGGTGCCCCTGATGATCGCCGATCGCTCCTTCGCCTCGGACGGGGCGTTCCAGTATCCCTCGGTCGATCCCAGCCTCAACGGAACGCCGGGAGTCACCGCCGAATACATGAGCGGTGTGCTCGGGGACTGCATCCTGGTCAACGGCGCGCCGTGGCCGGTGCTGGCGGTGTCCGACACGAGATACCGGTTCCGCATCCTCAACGCATCCAATGCCCGCCGGTACCGACTGCGATTGGAAGGCGGCGGACCCTTCGTGCAGATCGGCAGCGACCTGGGGCTGCTGGCCGAACCGACGGCACACGAGGCGATCGACATCGCCCAGGCCGAGCGGTTCGACGTGATCATCGACTTCTCCGGGCACGACGTCGGCGACGAGATCACCATGGTCAACGATCACGGCCGCGACGGCACGGACCTGGTGATGCGCTTCGTCGTGACGCGGCGGGAATCGGACGACAGCGCCATCCCGGATCAGCTCGTGGAGCTGGAACGTCTGTCCGAAGAGGACGTGGTCGCGGAGCGACAGTTCGTCTTCGCCAGGGGCGGCGCCGAGGCACACGGCATGACCTTGTGGACGGTGAACGGCGAGCCGTTCAGCACGGACGCCATCGCGGCGCGGCCGAGGCTGAGCACCGTCGAGCGATGGACCATCCGCGCGTTGAACGTCGAACATCCCTTCCACATTCACCTCGCGCCGTTCCAGGTCCTCAACACCGGCGGGAAGGACGACGCGGGCCCCTACAACCAGGGGTGGAAGGACACCGTCAATCTCGACAACGGCGGGCAGGCCGAACTGCTCATCCGGTTCGACGGCTACCGAGGCAGGTACGTCCTGCACTGTCACAACCTCGAGCACGAGGACATGATGATGATGGCCAACTTCGAGGTCGTCTGATCCGGTTGGTCCGCCAGTCGTCGCGCCCCGGCCGACGCTCGCCCCGCCCGGCCCGCAGTCGAAGGGCAGACCGGGCCGAGGGACGGATCGTCGATACCCCGAGGCGGGCCGCCGGCGCTGCGCGCGCCTGCGGCTGTCGATGTTCACGCCTGCCCCGACCGGAGCCCGGCTCTGGCGACGCGAGCCGCCCCGCACCGAGTCTCGCCGCGATCGGCCCTGCCGCCCAGCGCGGCGACGCGGAAGTCGCCGGGTGGCTCGGCAGAGCGCAGGCCCAGGATCGAGCCTTGACCTCAACCTTGGTTCTGCTTCTAGATTCTGCGCATCGGACACACCACGCCGCTGCGGCGACAGCCGTAGGCGGCGGAGCAGAGAGGCACGCCATTCATGACGACTACTGCTGACCAGCCCGGCCCATTCTCGTCCGTGACCGTGCTCGGTCTCGGCGAGATGGGCACGGCGCTCGCCGAGGCGTTCGTGCGCGGTGGGCACCCGACCACGGTGTGGAACCGCACGGCGGCCAAGGCCCGGGCGCTCGTCGAGCGGGGAGCACGGCAGGCCGCGACACCTCGGGAGGCCGTCGCGGCCGCTCCGCTGGTGATCGTCAACGTGAAGGGCAACGCGACCGCACGCGAGATCCTGGAATCGGCGGGTGCGGATCTGGTGGGTCGGGCGGTGGTGAACCTGACCGACGGCACCTCGGCCGAGGCCAGGGCGGTCGCCGGCTGGGCTGCGGAGCAGGGTGCGGAGTACCTGCACGGACAGATCCTGACGATCGCACCCGGCATCGGCCGGGCCGAGTCGGTGATCTTCTACGGCGGCTCGGCGGCCGTCTACGAGCGGCATCGGTCGGAGCTGGCGCTGTTGGCCGGTCGAGGAACGCTGGTCTCGGCCGACGCCGGAGTGCCGACCCTGTACGGGATGGCCGTGCACGGCACCATGTGGGGCACGCTCAACGGATTCCTGCACGCGGCGGCGCTGCTGTCGAACGAGGGCATCGAGGTCACCCGATTCCTCGAGCAGGCGGCACCCTCCGTGTCCGCGCTGCTCGCCACCCTGCCGTCGATCGCCGCCGAGGTAGACCGGGGCGAGTACGCCACGCCGTACGGTGCGCTGCGGCACCACCTGCCGTCGATCGAGGACCTGGTCCGGGAGAGCCGGGCACGCGGCATCGACCACGAACTGCCGGAGTACACGTTGGACCTGGTCGGCCGGGCGCTCGACGCGGGTCACGCGGACGACAGCTACTCGCGGCTGGTGGAGCACTTCCAGGCTCGGTGAGCGCCGTCGGCCGGGCTCGACATCGTCCGTGCCTGCCGATGGGGTCCGGCCTACGAGGTGACTCCCGGGCTCGGCCTCCTCCGAGGCTGAGGGCGGGTGGCGGCCCCGTTGCGTGCGCTGCCGAGATGCGGGCAGGCCGCCGTGGCTACCGCAGGGCGGAGTTCGCGCGGGGATTCCGTCATGCGAAACCCCGTCGGGGGCGAGCCCGCAGGAGGCACGTCATCGCAAGCGGCAAGGTCATCCGCTGCGACCGAGGCCAGCATCGACGGTCGCGGCCTCCGGCCCCGCTGACAGCGCCACCCCGACCAGACCCAGCCTGCCTCACGCCCTCGGTCATCACGACGACGGAGAGCGTCACAGCCAGGACGGCGGACCACTCTCGACACCCGGCCCGCCGTGCCGCGAGTCGTCGGGCGCGGCGACGACGTGGCAGGCGCCTCGGCCGTCGGCCCGGGCGACGATCCGGCCGGACTCGATCCGGACGGCGATCTCGGTCCCGTCGCTGACCGCAGGCACTCCGGCGGCCGAGGCCAGGGCGCCCGACTCGTCCAGTACCACCTGGAGCCGGGGCCACGCGGACTCGGGGAAGGCCTGCCGAAGGCAGCCCGCCAGGTCCGCGAGCACCAGCCTGGCCAACGGCGCCAACTCGCCCGTCTCCCCGGTGACCAGCACGGCGGTGACGCGCGTACCGGCAGGCACGGCACGCACGGCGTCCTCGGCGGCGGCGAGGCGATGCAGCCCGAGCACGGCCACCACCCCGTCGCCGAACTCGGCGGGAACGTCCCGGACCAGGTCGATCGACGCAGGAGGGGACCACGAGGCGTCGACCGGCTCGGCCTGAGTGAGGAACGGCGGGACCGTCCAGCCGTCGTCGAGATCGAGATCCACCGCCTGCTCACAGGCCTTGACGACGTTGAACGGTTCGAGGAAGCCGGGAGCGGCGGCGGCGAGTTGGCTCGCGCCGTGCAGGGTCGTCAGCACCGTCTCCGCCACCCGCACCAGCCTGCCCGGTCGCGCACCCCGCAGCGCCGGTCGTCGCGCGGCGACATCCTTGCGGGTCAGGTTCTCCAGCGCCAGCCCCAGCAGGAGCGCGTCCAGCTGCATGAGCTGCGCGAAGGGCTGCCTGGTCCGCCGCTCCACGAGGATCTCGGAGAACAGCTCCATGCCGAGCCGTGCCGAGCCGTGGGGCTCCTCGGTGTCGGCGAGCGGAAGTCGGGCGACCCAGGCGCGGGCCAGGGCGCCGAGCGCCTCGCGGGGCGTGCGGCCGGGCTCCTGATAGGACGGTGCGGGCTGCTGCCCGGCGATCTCGGCCAGGACGGCGAAGTACAGGGCCCGTTTGCCGGGGAAATTGGAGTAGACGGCGCCTCGGGTGAGCTCGGCCCGCTCGGCGATGGCGTCGACCTTCGCGTCGCGGAACCCGCGATCGGCGAACTCCTCGCGCGCCGCCGCCAGCACTCTGGCCCGGTTGCGCTCCTGCATCTCCGCCCGGTTGAGCCTGGCCATCGTGCTCCTCGTCCCGACGATCCGTCGTTCGCCCGTCGGTTCAAGATACCGACGGCATGTATATGATGAGAACATCTGATTGAAGCATCTGAAATTGGAGCGCGCATGGCAGCCGTCAGTGCCCAGGACCGCATCCCCGAGATCGACCTGTCCGATCCGGAGTTGATGCGGGACCCCTGGTCCCGGTACGGGGCGGCGCGCGAGCGATCACCACTGGCTCGACTGCTGATCCCCGGACTCGGCACGATGTGGGCCCTGCTGCGACACGACGGCGCCAGGGCGATGCTGAGCGACCCGCGATTCGAGCTCAATGCGGGCAGTTTCGCCCATCGACCGGCCGTCGCCGAGGAATACCTGCCCTACCTGCGGACCATGCAGGAGCTGGAGGGACCGGAACACCACCGACTCCGCAGGCTGGTGGCACCCGCGTTCACCGCGCGGCGCGCGGCGCGATTCCGGCCGAGGATCGAGCGCATCGTCCACCGTCTGCTCGACGAGCTGCCGGACCACGTCGCGGACGGCACCGTGGACCTGCAACGGCACTTCACCCGGCCGCTGCCGATGGACGTGATCTGCGAGCTGGTCGGCATCCCGGAGTCGGACCGGCCCCGGTGGCGGGAGTACGGCGCGATCATCGCCGCCGGTCACGGTGCCGGGCTGGCCGAGGCGATCCCCGGCATCGTCGAGGGCGCGACGGCGGCGGTCGCGGTGCGACGCGCCGAGCCCGCCGACGACCTGGTCTCCGATCTCCTCCGTGCCCAGTCCGAGGACGGCGACCGACTGGACGACGTCGAGCTGGTCACCCTGATCTGGAATGTCGTGCTCGCGGGCCAGACCCCGACGCACCTGGTGGCGAACTCCGTGGCGGCCCTGCTCGACCACCCGCAGCAGCTCGCCGCGCTCCGCGCCGACGACGCACTGCTGCCCGGCGCCGTCGAGGAGCTGACGCGCTGGTGCGGCCCGCAGCTGCTGGCGATCCCCCGGCAGGCACGGGAGGACGTCGAGATCCACGGCACGCTGATCAGCAGGGGGGACCGGGTGACGGCGGCGCTGGCGGCCGTCAACGGCGATCCTCGGGTGTACGCCGACCCCGACCGGCTCAACCTCCAGCGGACGCCGGGCGCGGCGGGACACCTCGGCTTCCTGCACGGTCCGCACTTCTGCCTCGGGGCGTCGATCGCCCGCGTGCAGACCGAGGTCGCGCTCGGCGCGCTGCTGCGGCGATTCCCCGACCTGGCGTCGGCAGGCACCCCGCAGCGCGTGCCCGATCCCGGCAACTGGCGACTGGCCGCCCTGCCCGTGACGCTCGGGGCGCCTGTCGCCGATCCCGCTCCGTCGTGAGCGGGAACGGCGTGGACGAGCTGCACGACGACCGGCAGGAGCCAGGACGGAGTGCTGGCGACCGGCGACGACACCGCAGATCGCCGTGCAGGCCCCCGCGCGACAGAAGAACCCCTGAGCCGCCGAGGCGCGGCGGGCGTGCTGCCTGCCGGTCGACGATCGTGCCGGACCGACGTCGCTGCGGCACTCCGCCGCTCCGAGGGGATCACGGCGGCCGGGCGCCGAGGCCGGGCGCAGAACACGGCCGAGGTCGGGCAGGCCCCACAACGTCGTACCCGGGCGGCGCCGGTAGCGCCGACGTCCACACCGGCCCGGCCCCGACCACCCACGACCCCACCCGACCCGCCCAGCCGAGGAGACGCGCCCGAGTGCCTGAGATCAGCGAGGAGCTGCCGACCTGCTCGTTCTGCGGAAAGAGCCGCCGACAGGTTCGACGGCTCATCGCGGGACCGCTCGGCGTGGCGATCTGCGACGGGTGTGTCGAGCAGTGCACCGAGCTGGTCGCCGACGACGCGGAGTCCGCCCGCGACGGCGTCGGACCGGTCGAGCCCGACGGCAGGCCAGCGGGTGCACCGCCCCGCCCGAGGCCGCACGAGATCCACGCGCTGCTCGATCAGTACGTGGTCGGGCAGGACCAGGCCAAGCGGGTCCTCTCGATCGCGGTCTACAACCACTACAAGCGGATCGACGCGAGGACGGCCTCCGTCGGACGTCATGCCGCCGAGAAGGACACCGTCGAACTCGGCAAGTCGAACGTCCTGCTGATCGGCCCCACCGGCTGCGGCAAGACTCATCTCGCCCAGACGCTCGCCCGCGCGCTCGACGTGCCGTTCGCCATGGCCGATGCCACCGCCCTCACCGAGGCGGGCTACGTCGGCGAGGACGTGGAGACCATGCTGGCCGCGCTGATCCGGGCCGCCGATGGCGACGTCGAGCGGGCGGAGAACGGCATCGTCTACCTCGACGAGATCGACAAGATCGCCCGGCGGAGTGCGCATCCGTCGACCACGCGAGACGTCTCCGGTGAGGGTGTCCAGCAGGCGCTGTTGAGCCTGCTGGCGGGCCGGATCGCGGAGGTCCCCCTCCACGGCGGACGCGGGCGGCCGGGTGACGAGCGTGTCGCACTCGACACGAGCAACGTGCTGTTCATCCTGGGCGGGGCCTTCACCGGGCTGGATCGGATCGTCGAGTCGCGGTCCGGCGGCGGCCTCGGCTTCGGTGTCGACATCCGCCCCCGGCAGGCGAGGGCACCCCTCGAGGTGCTGCCCGCCGATCTCCAGCGCTTCGGGCTGATCCCCGAGTTCATCGGCCGGATTCCGGTGGTGTCGCTGCTCGAGCCGCTGGGCACCGCCGCGCTGGCCCGCGTGCTCACCGTGCCGCGCAACGCGCTGATCAAGCAGTACCGACGCCTCTTCGCCATCGACGGCGTGACACTGGAGTTCACCGAGGACGCCGTGCACGCGGTCGCCGAGCAGGCGCTGCTGCGCGGCACCGGCGCCCGCGCGGCCAGGGCGATCCTGGAGGAGGTCCTGCTCGACCCGATGTACGAGGTGCCGAGCCGAGCCGACGTGTCCACGGTGGTCATCACCCGAGACACCGTGCTGGCCAAGGTCGATCCGACGCTGCGGTCCCGATCGCGGCCCGCGTTCTGGTCCGAGCGACACGACCGCTCCGCCTGACCTTCGCCGGGCGCCGGGCGCCGGGCACCGAGACCGGCGAGGCGCCCGAGGCCCGCGAGACCCGGCGCCAGACCAAGACCCGGCGCCAGTGGCGCCGCCTCTCCTCAGCCCGCCCGACGGGCGAAGGTGATGATCTCGATGCTCTGCTCGGTGACCGGGCTGCGGTCCCAGTCGCCGAACTGCTCCTCGACGACCAGCCCCGCCTCGGTCAGGAAACCGGCCAACTCCTCGACGTCCAGGAAGCGCAGCGTGCTCCGGCTCGTCTCGGGCTCCGCACGGTCGGAGGAGGCGAAGGTGGTGGTGAAGCTGACCGTCCGGCCGTCGACGGGGGTGTCCACCTGGTTCCAGGTCCGGATCGTCGCGCCGGTCGGGCCGGTGATCTCCCGGACGTACTCGTCCGTCCACCGTTCCCAGGCGCGGGCGGACGGATTGCGCGTCTCGAAGGCGAACCGGCCGCCCTCGGTCAGCGCCGAGCGGATCGCGGCGAGCGAGCTGCGCAGCTCCTCGTCGGTGACGAACACCTGGAAGGCGTGGCCTGCCATGACGACGAGGTCGAACTCGCGATCCCACGACGTCGAGCCGAGGTCGCCCTCGATCCACTCCACGTCCTCGCGAGTGCGGGCCTGGGCCAGCATCCCGGCGGCGGGGTCGAGGCCGCAGAGCCGCCCGGTGTGGCCCTCGTCGCGCGCCCGGTGCAGCAGAGTGCCGGTTCCGCAGCCGACGTCGAGCACCGCATCGGCGGCCAGCACCAACGGCAGGTAGAAGCCGAAGTCGCCGCGGCGCTCCCAGGTGTACTGCCGGTCGTAGAGCGCGGCGAGACCGGCATCGGCGAACTGGTGATCGACCACGCGGCTGAGGCTGTCATACCGCCCATCGCCCGCACCAGCGATTAACGGCCGTGGACAGGGTCCACGGCGGGCCGGGACGCCTGCGGCGCGGCCACGGGGCCGGACCTGCCGGTGGTTCGACCGTCGTCCCGCCCGACCGAGCCGCCGTCCGGTACCGCAACCGGGCGCCTGCGGGATACCGTGCGCGGATGAGCCGTGTCACGAAGCCCGCGTCGACCAGCGGAGACCTCGACGTCCGCTGGCATGCGGGCTGGCCGTCGCCCAAGCACGATCCGGCTCCGGAGATCCAGGTGCACGCTTACGACGAGCGCACCGTCATCCTGCGGCAGAACATGTCGGTGCACTTCGAGGCACCGTTCCTGTTCCTACTCCTCGGGGCGGACCGGGCCCTGCTCCTCGACACCGGGGCGACCGAGGCGGCAGAGCACTTCCCCCTGCGGCGGGTGATCGACTCCCTGCTGGCGGATCGGATCCGACATCGCCCCGACTACGCCCTCGTGGTCGCGCACACCCACGGTCACGGCGACCACGTGGCGGCCGACACGCAGTTCGTCGACCGCCCGAACACCACGATCGTGGGCCGGGAACTGGCCGACGTCGTCGGCTTCTTCCGGCTCCGGGACTGGCCTGCCACCACCGGGGAGTTCGACCTGGGCGACCGACTGATCGACGTGATCCCCGGACCGGGCCACCAGGCAGCCGCCGTCGTGTTCCACGATCGCGACACCGGGCTGTTGTTCACCGGGGACACCTTCTATCCCGGCAGGCTGTACGTCGAGGACTGGCCTGCCTTCGCGGCCACCGTCGACCGGCTCACGGAGTTCTGCGCCCGACGCTCGGTGACCCGCATCCTCGGCTGTCACATCGAGATGACCACCGCGCCGGGGATCGACTATCCGCGCGGCACCACCCACCAGCCTGCCGAGCCGCCGTTGGCGATGACCGTCGATCAGCTGGGCGACCTCCGTCGCGCGGTCGTCGAGATCGGCGGGCGTCCCGGCGTCCACCGCTTCGAGGACTTCATCGTCCACAATCGCGACGGCGAGTGAAAGTCGGCGGGTCGCGACGTCGAGCGCGGGGCGACGCCGTCTCGTTTCCGCCGCACTCGTCACACCGAGGACGCCGTCCACAATCGACCGTCGCCGAAGGGCCGCCGCACATGACACCGCAGGAGTTCATCGACATCGCACTGTGGTTCCCGGAGTCGACCGAGACGCAGCCCTACGGCCCCGGCGCACTGGTCTACAAGGTCGCCGAGAAGTCGTTCGCGATCCTGGCCGACGGGCCCGCCGAGGAGCCGTCCCGGATCACGCTGAAGTGCGAACCGAGCCTCGCCGTGGAGCTGCGCGCGCAGTTCCCGAGCGTGACGCCCGGCTACCACACGGACAAGCGCCATTGGAACACGATCCTCCTGGACGGCACGGTCCCCGACGACGAGCTGGTGGAGATGACCGTGCACTCCTACCAGCGGGTCGTCGCCGGACTGCGCAAGGCCGATCGGGACCGCCTCCGCGCCGTCCTCGGCGACGACGTGCCGCAGCTCCCGGCGGCGGGCTGACCGCCCCGGCGTCGAAGGACACGCGGCCGCAGGGCGCCGAGACGGACCGGGGACGGCCTTCCGGCAGTCCAGCGTGTCTTCGACGACGTCGATCCAGCCGCCAACCGCGCCTCGCCGCATTTTGCGTCAAGGCGGACCGAGGCGACTTCAGGCGGCCGAATCATCCGGGCGTGGCAACGGTCCGAGTCGATCGAACCAAGCTTGGACGGCGTCCACTCCTGTCCGAAGTAGACATCAATCCTCCGTCGCCGGAACGTCGGCCCGCTGTTCGAGGCGGTCGAGCCGGTCGAGGATCGGCCGGAGCTCATGGCGGACCGCCGTGGCCAGCATGGCGCCGACGTCCGCCGAGGCCGGGGCCGCCTGCGCGTTCGCTGCGGTCTGGGCACGCAGATGGACATACCCGGTGAGTGCGGCGGTGACCGCCCGGCGGGTCGACCGCAGATCGACGCCCAGCCCCCGGAGGACCTCCCCCGCCGCGCCGTCGGACTCGGCGACCAGGCCGAGCAGCAGGTGCTCACAGCCGACGTAGTCGTGTCCCCGCGCGATGGCCTCGGTGACCGTCAGTTCCAGGGCGTTGGCGGCGGAACCGCTGAACCGCAGCGCGGCGGGCCGCTCGGCACCGTCGCCGACCGTCGCCGAGACCCGCTCCAACTCCCGCCCGATCCGATCGGGCTCGATCTCCATGACCCGCAGCACCGGCAGCGCCAGGTTGCCGCCCTCGGCGAGCATTCCGCCGAGCAGGTGCTCGGTGCCGACGGTCGCGGCGCGCTGCTCGCGGGCCCGCGTGATCGCCAGCGAGATCACCGTGCGAGCACGATCGGTGAACCGGGACAGCCGAGCCGTCGGATCGTCCCCGTCCAGGTTGTCCAGCACGGTCCCGCGAATCGCGTTCACCCGCCGCACCGACGTCTCCAACGCCCGCTGGCAGATCGCCGACACGGGGATGCCGGACTCCCGGACCCCCTCGGCCAGCTCGTCCGGCAGATAGATATTGATCTTCGGCATCACGATCACCCTCGTCACTTCTCGAAGACTATGACCCCAGTTATAACCCCACTAGGGGTTATAAACAAGGAGGGGCTCCGACGAGTCCGCAGGAGAACGAGGTTGCACTCGATCTGCGCCGCACGGCGGCTCCCTCGCCGCCCTGCCGCTCGCCGGTGCCACCCGACACCCGACCTGACAGGTTCGACCGAGCTGGTCGCGTCCTCGGTGAAACGGGTCATGTCTTCCCGGCGGAGCCGGCCGGAACACGCGCAGGGGACCCGCTCAGACGAAACGGGTCCCCTGGCGGATGTGATCGCGCCGCACTACGGCAGGTCGCCTGCCGTCGTCGAGCGCAGGCGTAGCGTCCGGCCCGGCGTCAGCCCTCGGCCAGCAACGGCTCCTGGAACTCGGTGACCCAGGCGGACTCGTCCGCCGAGGTCTCCAGGTAGACCTCGCGGGCGTACCCGGTGCCGACCCGTCCCGACGCCTCGATCCAGCGGGCGATCTCCTGGACCACGGCGTCGGCCTCCGTCATCGAGCCGCGATGCACGATGGTCGCGGCCTCGACTGCGGGCAGGTCCACCACCGCGAGCGCGCCGGGAGCGGCAGGCCGCGGTTCCGCCGCCGCGACCGGGCAGGTCGCGTGCACCCGCACCCCTTCGCCGAGCGGCTCGTAGTAGGCGATGCCCGGCCCGGTCGGGTGCAGATCCTCCTCGACGAGCCTGCGGTAGAGCTCGTCGAACAACGGCGCGATGACCGGGCCGATGTCCTGCGCGGCGTAGCTCTCCGCCACCGCGCTCAACTCGGCCACCCGGACGGCGGGGACGTGCTTCACCAGTACCTCGTCGACGGACATGAGTCCCTCCTTCTCGATCACGAAGAGCCTCGCCTCGACCCTGGCCAGCCGCGCCCGATCCGCCGCCACCGCCGCCGCCAGCTCGGCGCGACGCAGCCGCAGCATGCCCTGCAACTCGGTCACATCGATCTTCTCGTCGAGGATCGCGGCCACCTGTGCCAGCGTGAAGCCCAGGTCTTTCAGTGCGATGAGCCGGTTGAGCCTGGCGAGCTGAGCGGCGTCGTAATAGCGGTAGCCGCTCCACTCATCGACGCGGGCCGGGCGAAGCAGCCCGATCGCGTCGTAGTGCCGCAGCATCCGCACCGACACGCGGCCGAGCCTGGCGAAGTCTCCGATGGTGAACATGACGACCTCAGGGATAGGGCCTCACACGGTGTGAGAGTCACGTGGCGAGTGTCGGACACCGGGCTGCCTGCTGCCTCCTGACGACCCTGCACCCGCCCGGCGGCACGCCCCGGCCCGTCCCCTCGGCGCCCCGCCCGCCCGACGCGGTCGCCACACGCGCGGCGAGTCCGCGCAGGCGGCACACTCGGCGGGATGACGGGCAGACGCAGCGCCGGACTCCTGCTGTTCCGCACGCCAGGGCCGGACGTCGAGGTGCTCCTGGGCCACCTGGGCGGGCCGTTCTGGGCCCGCCGCGACGCGGGCGCCTGGTCACTGCCCAAGGGCGAGTACCTCGAGGACGAGCCGCCCGAGGCGGCGGCGCGACGCGAGTTCCAGGAGGAGCTGGGCCTGCCCGCCCCGACCGGCGAACTGCTCCCCCTCGGGGAGGTGCGGCAGTCCGGCGGGAAGATCGTGACCGCGTGGGCCGTGGCGGGCGAGGTGGACCCGGATCGGGTGGTGCCCGGCACCTTCGACCTCGAATGGCCTCGGGGTTCGGGCCGGGTCCGGCAGTTCCCGGAGGTCGATCGCGTCCAGTGGTTCACGCTCCCCGAGGCCGCAGAACGGATCGTGGCGGCTCAGCGGGTGTTCCTGGATCGACTGGCGGAGCGGCTCGCTCCCTGAGCTGCGGCGGCCCGGTCTGCTTCAGCCGCCGCGCGCAGGCCCGCTGACCGCCGCCCGCCGGCTAGGCTGAGAGCCGCGACCGAGTGGGCGGCCGAGGAGACGCGGACGGCCCGGTGGTCGACGTCGTCGAGGTCGGGAGGCGTGCCGTGCGCGAGGATTCGGTCGTACTCGACAGACCACAGTGGACTTCGGGACCACTGTGGACCTCGGCATCGGCTCGTCCGCCGGGCAGCACCGGCACACCCGATCTGACGCGGACGCCGGATGAGCGAGCAGGCGGCCGTCGGACGACAGACCGCCGCCCGCCGATGCGGGCCCGCCGCGCGACCGAAGCCGCCGCGCCGCGCCATCCCGACGGCGGGCCGATGCAGCGCCCCCGGGCGGGCCCCCACGGCCGGGCCACCCGCCGCCGCCGGGCTTCGCCGCAGGCAGTCGCGCGCGCATGACCGTCGTCGGGGAGCGCGTCGCGGCGATCTGGACTCGTCGGTCGGACGGGCGCTGGCGGCTCGCGGGCTCCGGCTACGCCGTCGGCGGCGGGCTGGTCCTCACCGCCGCGCATGTGGTGGGCGACCGGCCGGTCCGAGTGCGACTGCTGGACGACTCCGGCGGGCTCGGGCGCACCCGCAGCGGCTCGACGGTGTGGCGGCGACTGGACGAGGGCTGCGACGCGGCCGTGGTGCGGCTTGCCGAGCCGCCCGCCGCCGCGCCCGTGCGCTGGGGCAGGCTGACCGGCCGCGCGCCGGGGGTCCGCTGCACGGCCGTCGGGTTTCCGCTGTTCAACGACGAGGCGGGACAGCCTGCCCCGGAGCAGCTCGACGGGCGGATCAACCCGATCACCCTGGGAACGCGGGGCAGGCAGGTCGTCGACGTCGAGAGTTGGCCGGGCGGTGCCGCCGAGGAACGGTCGCCGTGGAGCGGGATGTCGGGCGCCTCGGTCGTCGCGGGCGGCCGGGTGATCGGGGTGATCCGATTCGATGAGCGGGAGTTCGACGGCCGCCGCCTCTCGGCGACCCCGATCACCACGCTGCTGGCCGACGAGGAGTTCACGGCGCTGCTGCGGGAGTCGCTGCTCGACGACACGGCGGAGTCCGTCGAGCTGGCCGAGCTGCTCCGGCCGCTGCGGCGTCCCTCGGCGCGCAGCTCCCCCGTGGCACTGCTGCGCCCGGAGTTCGCCTCGGTGCCCTTCTACGGCCGCGACGCCGAACTGGCCGACCTCGCCGACTGGTGCGCCGATCCCGATGCGCAGCGGGTCGCCCTGATCGTCGGCGGTGGCGGGCAGGGCAAGACCAGGCTGGCCTACGAGCTGCTGCATCGTCAGCGGGAACAGGGCTGGGTCTGCGGCGTCCTCACCACCGCCGTCCCCGCCGCACGGACGCCCTTCGCCGCACTGCGCGACACGGCGCATCCGGTGCTGCTCGTCCTGGACTACGCGGAGACCCGCGTCGAGTACGTGCACGAGTTCGTCCGGGCACTGACGGACACCGTCGACCTCCGGCCGGTCCGCCTGCTGCTGCTGGCGCGCTCCGCAGGAGACTGGTGGCTGCACCTGCGCCGCCGGGAGGACTTCCTCAGCGACGCGCTGCCCGCCCGGCCGATGTTCACGCTGGCCCAGATGGAACCGACCGTCGAAGGACGTCGCCGAGCGTTCGACGAGGCGGTGCAGGCCCTGGCGGCCCGGCTGTCCGATCGACCGGATCTGCCGCACCACTCCGTCGACTCGGCGGCCGCCGAGTGGACACCGGATCTCGCGGGCGACGCCTACGGTCGCGTGCTCACGATCCACATCGCCGCGCTGGTGGCGCTGCTGCGTGACGGCCGCACCGTCCCCGCCACGACGGATCGCGGCCCCGGCCCGGTGATCCGACCGGCGGCGTACCCCGGTGGGCGGGCCGATCCCGCCCGAGGCGAATCGGAGCGCGACGACACGACGACCTCGGCCGCCGGGCGCGCGGCGCAGAAGCGGGTCACCGCCGTGTCGACCACCGGCACCGCCTCGTCCGGACCCGCCGCCACGGCAGCCGAGACAGCCCCCGGGCCGGGTCGCAGCGATCCTCTCGCGAGCGGATCGGGCCGGGCGCACGACATCGGCACGGCAGGAGGCCGCCGGACCGCCCGATCCGCCGCGACGACGACCGGCGGCCGAGCGGACGAGGCGTCGCTCGTCCTCGCGGGCGACTCGCGCGCGGCCGATCCCGCGCAGCGCCTCATCGACCACGAGCGGCGGTACTGGGATCGGATGGCCGTGCAGCGCGGCATCGGCTATGCGTCGCTGCGGGAACGGGCCGTCGCCGCACTGCTGCTGCATCGCCCCGCCGACGCCGAGACGGCGATGACGCTCGTCGGACGGGCGATGATGAACGTGCCCGACGCAGGCGACCGCCGGGAGATCGCCCAGTGGGCACGGGCGCTGTATCCGCCGGAGGACGCCAGTGACGGATATCTGGGCGGCTTCCACCCCGACCTGCTCATGGAGCACTTCCTCGGTGAGCTGCTCGCCAGTGAGAACGATCTGTTGCCCGCGATCATCCCCGGCATCGACGGCGCCTCGGCGGTCCGGCTGCTGACCCAGATCGCCCGGGCCGCAGAGCATCCGGAGTTCTTCCCGTGGCTCGGCAGACGCATCGGCGACCTGATCAGGAGCTTCCCGCACGAACTCGCCGTCGCCGCCGTCGCGGTGGCCCCCTCCGCGCGATATCCCCGGCCGATCGCGGAGGCGCTCAGCGCCGTGCTGCGGGAGGAGGCGGACCACGGGCTCATCGCCGCGCTGCACCAGGCGATGCCGGAGCGGTCGCTGGCGCTGGCGGAACCGGCGGTGGAGGCGACCCGCCGGATGATCGACGCACTGGACGCGGACCCCGCCGCCGCGAACGCCACGGCACCGGCAGGCGGCACGTCGGGCGCGAACACGATCGCCGCGCAGGCCGTGCTGGCCGAGTCGCTGCGCAAGCTGGTCGTCCAGCTCGTCAACACCGATCGCGCCTCCGAGGCGCTGGACGCCGCGGGCCGCGCGGAGTCCGTCTACGGGAGCCTGGCCGCCCTCGACCCGGCCCGGTTCGCGGTGGACCTGGTCGAGGCGGGCGCGGTCACCGCGGCTCGCTGTGCCGAGGTCGGGCTGACCTCGGCGGCGATGCTCGCCATCCAGCGCGCCCTTGCCGTGTTCAACGGGCTCGGCGAGCAGGGTCCACGACATCGTCCGGTGTCGGCTCGGCTGCTGGCCTGCTATGCCCGCATCCTCCAGGACACCCCGGACGACGGGTTGAGCACCTTCATGTCGAACCGCGCCGTCGCCCTGTACGAGGGGCTGTACCGGGAGAACCCGCGCGATCACCGGGAGCCGCTCGCCGAGTGCCTCACCGACCGGGCCGATCACCTGTGCGAGGTCGGCAGTCCCGACGACGCCGTGCGCGATCTGGACACCGCGATGGCGCTGTACGAGGTGCTGAGCGACGAATGGCCGGACCGGTACGACGCCGTCATCGTCGGGGTGATCCATCGCAAGGCCGTCGCCCTGCTGCTCGCGGACCGGCCTGCCGAGGCCGAAGAGCACATCACTCGCGTCGTCGCCTTCCTCCGGCCGGCCGAGCAGGACGAATCGGCGGGCAGCGGGCGACTGGTGTCGGCTCTGCTCACCCACAGCGCCGCCGCCCTGCGCCAGGGTGACCTGCTCACCGCGCTGAACACGGCGGAGGAGGCAGGCAAGCTGGCCGACGCACTCGGCGAGGACGACATCCTGGCGCATCTGCCCTCGGCCTCCGAGGCGCGCAGGCACCTCGCCGACTGCTACGGGGCCTCCGGCAGCTTCGACGTGGCGATCTCCCATGCGGCAGCCGCCGTCGAGTCCTTCCAGATGATGAGCGAACGGGAGCCGGATCGCTACGAGCCCGCACTGGCGGTGGCGATGAACACGATGGTCCGCTGGCTGATCGCGGGTGGTCAGGGCCCTGCGGGCCTCACCTCCGCCGAGGAGGCGCTGGCATTGAGCACCAGGCTGGCCCGCCGAAGCCCCCGACGGCACCGCGACGAGCTGGCGGATGCGCTGTCCCTGCTGACCCGGTGTCGCAGCGCGGCGGGTCTGTCCGCCGAGGCCGCCGAGACCGCCGAGGAGGCGGTGGCCTGCTGGGAGCAGCTCGTGTCCGATCGCGGGCTCGGGCGGCATCGGGAGGAGCTGGCCGTCGCTCTGGTCGAGCTGGCGCGTCTTCGTCGTGCGGCAGGCACGGTCGAGACCGCACTGCCCCTGTTCAAGCGGGCCTTTCTCCTGCGGTCCGATCTCGCCGCCGAGCACCCGGAACGGGGCCGGTCGGCCGTGGCGAACCTCGCCGTCGAGTGGGCCGCCGTGCTGCGGTCGGTGGGCAGGCCCGAGGCGGCGAGCGCGATGGCGGCGCATGCCTGGCGACTCGCGACGGCCGACGGGATCGAGCAGGCGCACACCGCGTTACGCCGGGAGCTGCCCCGGCTGTACTCGGCCGCACCGGACGCCCTGGCCGAGGCCTGGCGGTCGGAGTCCGGGGGCGAGCTGCCCGACTGGGTACGTGGCGAGTAGAGGACCCGCGTGGTCAATGCCCCGCATGGTCAGGATCCCGGTTGGTTCGATGCTCGCCAGCCGGAGCCCGCCCGCGCATTCTGTCGACGGCCGACGGCCCAGAACACCGACGACAGCATGAGCAGCAGGCCGCCCGCCATGCCCCAGCCCGATCCCGGTCCCCAGGCCAGCAGCCCGGCCGCCGTGGCCATCGAGGCGTTCGCGGCGGCGATGGCGATCCGGCCGGGAAAGCGCAGTTGCTCCTCGGCGCGGGGGTTGGCGGGCAGGCTCAGCAGCACGAGGGCGACCGGCGCCGCGGTCATCACCCCCACCGCGACGGCGGCGGACTCCCAGCCCAGCAGCGTCAACAGCACGACGACGACGACGGTGGCCGCCGTCCAGAGCATGGACTTCTCCTGCTGGCGCCACGAGCCCACCGAGAGCACGTTCGCAGGCACCTCGGTGAGCAGGCTGCGTCGCACCCGGACCTGCGCCCACACGGCGGTGACGTAGGCCAGCACGCCGACGCCGATCGGCAGCCAGACCACCGAGGCGGGCACCACGGACGCCGTGATCCCGCACACCGCCGTCAGCCCGCCCGACCAGACGTACAGCGGTTCCCTGGGGACCGCGTCGCGCAGGAAGCGTCGGGTCTGCCGGGGCATGGTCAGCTGGCCGATGGCCGAGGGAGACAGCAGCACCGCGACGACGACGCCGGTCACCAGGCGAGGCACCGCCGACCAGTCCGCGCTCAGTTGTAACCAGCTCAGCACGCCCGCCGTCACCAGCAGGGCACCGCCGAGCACCAGATACTGCGCCACGAGCTGCATCAGCCGAAGGACGATCGGCACCCTGGTATTGCGCAGCGCCGAGGAGTCCAGCGAGTTGGCCGTCTCCCACAGGCGCCAGGCGTGGGCGGGCTGGGCGGCCGGGTCCCGACTCATGCCCAGCGCGGTGATCAGCTGCGGCGACTGCGGGTGACGCGCGACGGCCGCCTCCAGGATCTCGACGGCCTGCATCCGCCTGCCGACCAGCAGCAGGGCCATGCCGACGTTCGCGGCCACGACCGGGCTCACGGGCGAGTCGAGCGCCAGGGCCCGCTCGGCCATGGCGATCACCTCCGCCGCCGAGTGCCCGTCCAGGCCCTGGACGATCCCCAGCGCGAGGGTCTGCGCCCGAACCGAGTGGCACCAGGCGTCCTCCGGACACAGACCCACCGCGATGGCCGAGGCGAGCCGGGCCTCGGCGAACTCCCCCGTCTCCACCAACACCTGCGCGTGCAGCGCATGGGCCTCGCCGTCGTCGGGGAAGGCGGCGAGCGCCTCACGGACCGCGTGCAGCGCCTCCTGGTTCTGCCCGCGCGCCAGGTGCACCGAGGTACGCAGCGCCCAGGCCTCGCCGTCGTCGGGGTCGCGGGCCAGCGCCTCGCCGATCAACCGCATCGCCGCGTCGTGCTTGCCTGCCGACAGCAGCAGCATCGCGCGTTCGCCCTGATCCTCGTCCATCTCGTCACACCACCCGGCGACGACGCAGATAGCTGATCAGCTCGTCATAGGAGTTGTCGTGATTGGCGAACTGCGCGACCTGCCGGGCGGCGTGAAACCAGCTCTTGGTGGACGGCTTCACGTCTTTCAGCGCCGTGGTGAAGTCCGACGTCTCGATGTCGCGAATCCGATTCGTACGAATCGAGTCGAGCATCGCGCGTTCGGCAGCGGCCTGACACAGATAGGTCAGATCGGCGCCGGAGAAGTCCTCGGTCCGATGCACCAGCGAGGCGTAGTCGAGACTGCCGACGGGACGACCACGCATGTTCAGCCGAATGATCGCCAGCCGCGCGGACTCGTCGGGCGGCGTCACGAACAGCATCCGGTCCAGCCTGCCCGGCCTGCGCAGCGCGGAGTCGATGTCCCAGGGATGGTTCGTGGCGCCGAGGACGAAGACGCCCTTGTTGTCGGAGTCCACCGAGTCCATCTCGGTGAGGAGCTGGGAGACGACGTTCTTCATCGGGCTGTGCGCCATGGCGGCGCGCTTGCCGCCGATGGCGTCGATCTCGTCGATGAACAGCACACAGGGCGCGCTCGCCCTGGCCGTGTTGAAGATCGCCCGGACGTTCTTCTCGCTGGCGCCCATCCACATGTCCAGGGCGTCGGCCAGCGAGACGGACAGGAACTTCGCGCCGAGTTCGCCTGCCACGGCTCGGGCGATGAACGTCTTCCCGCAGCCCGGCGGGCCGTAGAGCAGCAGGCCGCCCCGCAACGAGTGACCGTAGGCGCGGGCGACCTCCAGGTTGCGCATCGGGGCGAGGAAGGCCGCCTCCAGCCGCTCCTTGACGCTCTCCATCCCGGCGACGTCGGCCAGTCGTACGGCCTCGGATCGCACGTCGACGAGGGTCTCGGCGTCGGTTGGGTCCGACGGGGCGGCGGTCACCGGCACCCGCTCCGCGTCGCCGGGCCCTGGCGAGGCCGCCTCGGTCGAGGGCGGCGGTGCGGCACCGGACGCCGGACCGGCCTGCGTCGAGGCGGTCGGTTCCGGTGCGGCCGGTGTCGGGCTCACCAGCCTGCGCATCAGGTCGGTGGCCGCCGCCGAGGACGGGTCACGGGCCAGGATCTCCACCAGCCCGCGCATCGCCTCCTCGGTCCGGCCGTCGTCGATCAGCACCTCGATCAGTTGGAGTCGGGCGTCGTCGTCGTGGCTGTCGACGCCGAGTACGGCTTTCAGGGCGTCGATCTTGGCCTGGCGTTGCGCGGCGGAGTCGTTCACGGTCTCTGCTGCTCCTCGACGTCGGCGAACGGCATTGGAGTCCTCGGATCAACCCCCACAGGTCGGACTCCGTCAGGAATACCGCGCGCATTTCGATCTTATCGCCTCCGCGATCGAGGGGGTGGTTTTCCGGCGACAAAGGAGAATGGCGACGTTCGTCCGATAAGGACGAACGGTGATTCCGCTGCGGGCTGTGACATCGCGCGGTTCTGGTTCGATGGTCGACCTATTCCCGACACCGGGCCGGACGACGGCTCGGCTGATTCTCACCGGCCGTCGGACGCAGGGCGCCGCCTCGGCGCCAGGCCGGCCGGGCCGGGACGCGCACACGTCCGTCGGGCGGGCATCGAGCCCCCGTCGGCCGGACCGGTCGCGGGGCAGCCGGGCGCGCCCCCGGCCTCGCCGATCGTGTCGCTCCGAGGACCACCACGCCCCGACATCTCACGCAGAGTGTCGACATGGCAACCGTTAGCCACCCTAACTAGGGCATCCCACCAGCGAGAATGTCATTCTCATTACAAGGAGCGACGACGGTGCGGGCCGACGGGCATACTCGCGTCGTGGGCCAACACTTCTACGCCGTCTCGCGGCGACACGTCGACCTGCTGCGGGTGTGCAGCAGCGCCTGTCGTCTGCGGGCCGCGACCTCCGGCGCAGGCCCGCGCTGATCCCTGCCTCGGCCAGGACGACGGCCGCCCGGCAGTTCTCGACTCCCGCCCCACGATGACCGCGACGACCAGGCAGGCTTCCTGCCCGGCTCCGCGCCGTCGATCCTGCGGCGGATCGATCGCTGTCCGATCTGCGCCGTCGCCGTCCCCGCGCCCCGTCCCGTGGTCTCGTACCGCGTAAGTCGGGGCCGCCCCCTGGCACGCACGGGCTCGGCGGGCTGATCGCCCGATCCGCGTGCCCGCTCCGCGCAGGCTGCACGGGCCCCGCCGAGACTCCGGCGTCATTCCGTCCGGCAGCACCCCCGGTCGGCGCCCCCGGTGCCCGACCGACACCACCTCCCGACCGACACCACTCCCGGCCGGTTTCCCGCCCGGCATCTCCCGCGACAAGGAGCGCCGCCATGCGCCGCAGCGCGCTGTATACCGCCCTCGCCGTCCCGCCTCTGCTGCTCGCCGCCGCGTGCGGCGGGGGCGGCGGCGCGACCTCCACCGGCGAACCCGATCCGGAGGCCGTCGTGGTCATCGGCTCACAGAACGAGCCGACCAGCCTGGACTCCAACGTCGGCGGCTCCTCCGGGCTGTCCGAGGTGCTGCTGCGCAACGTCTACGAAGGCCTGGTGGCCCTGGACGACGAGGGCGAGATCGTGCCCGCGCTCGCCGAGTCCTGGGACGTCTCCGAGGACGGTCTCGACTACACCTTCCACCTGGCGCCGGACGTGACCTTCCACGACGGCACGGAGTTCAGCGCCGACGACGTCGTGTGGAGCATCGAACGCACCATCGCCCCCGACTCGGTCAACCCGAAGAAGCAGAGCCTGGCGGGCATCACCTCGGTGACGGCCGAGGACCCCGACACCGTGGCGGTCAGCCTCGGCGAGCGCAGCAACGAGTTCCTGTTCGGCCTGACCACCTCGGCCGGGCTGATCTTCCAGGAGGACGCCGCCGATCTGGCCGAGCAGGCGGTGGGCACCGGCCCGTTCACCTTCGACGAGTGGAAGCGCGGCGACAGCATCACGCTGAGCCGCTACCCCGACTACTGGGGCGAGACCGCCGCCTCGGCCTCGGTGGTGTTCCGCTACTTCGACGACGCGACCGCGATGAGCAACGCGCTCCAGGGCGGCCAGGTCGACCTGCTCGCCTCGGTGCCCTCCCCCGAGCTGCTCGCGGCCTTCGAGGGCAATCCGCAGTTCGTGATCACCGAAGGCGCGTCCAACACGAAGACGCTGCTGGCGTTCAACAACGAGCGGGAGCCGCTGACCGATTCGCGGGTGCGCCGCGCGCTGCGGGCCGCGATCGACCATCAGGCCGTGCTGGACGCGGTGTGGGACGGCTACGGCCAGCTGATCGGCAGCGGCATCCCGCCCACCGACCCCTGGTATGAGGACCTGACCGCCAACGTGGCACACGATCCCGAGCTGGCCAGGGAACTGCTCGCGGAGGCGGGCCACGAGGACGGCCTCACACTGAGCCTGGACGTCCCCTCCGAGGACAAGCTGCTCACCGTCGCCCAGCTCGTGCAGGACCAGCTCGCCGAGGTCGGCGTCACCGTGGACCTCAACGCCATCGAGGGCGCCACCTGGTACGACAAGGTGTTCACCCAGGTCGACTACGACCTGACCATCCAGAACCACGTCAACCCGCACGACGTCTTCTGGTACGCCAACCCCGACTTCTACTGGCGCTACGACGACCCGCAGGTTCAGGAATGGGTCGCGCAGGCCGACGTCGCCGAGACGGAGGAGGAGCGCGTCGAGCTGCTCCGGCAGGTCGGCGAGCGGATCTCCGAGGAGGCCGCCAGCGACTGGCTGTTCCTCAACCCGCTGGTCCGGGTCGCCCGCGACGGCGTCACCGGCTACCCGGAGACCGCACTGGCCGACAGCCTGTACCTGCCCGAGATCACCAAGGCGGGCTGAGCGATGACGCCGTCCACGCGCCGGGACGCCCGCCGGGGGGTCCGCCGCCGATGATCCGGTACGTGCTGCGGCGGGTGCTGCTGCTGGCGGGCTCGCTGATCGCGGCGAGCGCGCTGACGTTCCTGCTGCTGTCCCTGCTGCCCGGCAACCCAGCGCGGACGATGCTCGGCGTGGAGGCCACCGAGGAGCAGGTGGCGGAGCTGAGTCGGCAGCTCGGCACCGACCAGCCCGCGCCGATCCGCTATCTGCACTGGCTGGGCGATCTGCTGACCGGCGACCTGGGGCGGTCCTATGTCGGCAACCAACCGGTCGGGCCGGAGATCCTGGACCGGATGACGGTGACGGTGCCGCTGGGGCTGTCGGCCTTCGTGCTGTCGGTGCTGATCGCGGTGCCGCTGGGCGTGTGGGCGGCCCTGCGACACCGCAGCCCGGTGGGCGTGGTGGTCTCGGCGATCAGCCAGCTCGGCGTGGCGGTGCCGATCTTCTGGATCGGCATCCTGCTGGTGGCGGTGTTCGCCCTGAACCTGGGCTGGGCGCCGCCGGGCGGATTCCCCGTCGCGGGCTGGGCCGAGCCGGGCGAGGCGGTGCGGTCGCTGGTGCTGCCGGTGGTGACCCTCGCGGTGGCGCAGGCCTCCGCGCTGCTGCGCTATGTCCGCTCCGCCACGCTCGACGTGGTCGATCAGGACTTCCTGCGCACCGCGAGATCGGTGGGCTGGACGCGCTCGCAGGCCTTGTGGCGGCACGGGCTGCGCAACGCGTGCGTGCCGGTGCTGTCGGTCCTCGGCGTGCAGCTGGCGGGTTCGCTGCTCGGGGCGGTGATCGTGGAGAGCGTCTTCACGCTGCCGGGACTGGGAAGGATGTTGTTGACCGACGTGGGAAACCGTGACCTGGTCAAGGTGCAGGCCACCGTGTTCCTGATGACGGCGGTGGTGCTGGTGGTGGGCTTCCTGGTCGACGTGGCGCAGCGCGCGCTGGACCCGAGACTGCGAGCGGCCCGATGACCCCCGCGCTGCGCTCGGCTCCCGGCGGGACGGAGCCCACCCCGCGCGTCGCCGCCTCCCGAGTCCGGGCCCGTACTCGACGCAGGCGCGGACCCGCCCTGATCACCGGCGCCGTGCTGGTGGGACTCGTCGTCCTGGCCGCGCTGGTCTCCCTGGTGTGGACGCCCTTCGACCACGACGCGACCGGCGTGGGCGGCCGGTTGGAGACGCCGAGCGCGACCCATTGGATGGGCACCGACCGACTCGGTCGCGACGTGTTCAGCCAGTTCCTCGTCGGGGCTCGGCTTGCCTTGGGCATCGGGACGGCGTCGGTGCTGATCGCAGCCGTGCTGGGCATCACCCTCGGGCTGCTGGCGGCGCTGGCGCCGAGGAAGGCCGACGACGCCGTGGTGCACGGCATCGACGTGCTCATCGCGTTCCCCACGCTGTTGCTGGCGATGGTGCTGGTGGCGGTGCGGGGCGCGTCCACGCTCACCGCCGTGCTGGCGATCGGCCTGGCGACGTCGGCCGTGGTGGCCCGCTTGACGCGCATCGCCGCCCGTCGGGTGCTCGTGCAGGACTACGTCCTGGCGGCGACCGCGTCGGGCACCGGCCGTCTCGGCATCCTGCTGCGGCACGTGCTGCCCAACATCTATCCGATCCTGTTGGTGCAGCTCTCGTTGGAGTTCGGTCTCGCGGTGGTGGCCGAGGCGGCGTTGTCCTATCTCGGTCTGGGTTCGCCGCCGCCGAACCCGTCCTGGGGCCAGATGCTGCGCGACGCCCAGGCGGTGCTCGGCGTGCAGCTGTGGCCTGCGGTGTTCCCCGGCCTGGCGATCGTGATCACGGTGCTGGGCCTCAATCTGCTCGGCGACGGCCTGCGCGAGTACGCCGATCCGGAGCTGTCCCGATGAGCGCGCGCGACGTCGGCGCCGGGAACTCGATCGGCAGGAGGAGGTCAGGATGAGCCTGCTGAGGGTGCGGGATCTGACGGTGCGGCGCCGCGACGGCCACGAGCTGATCGCGGGCGTCGATCTGGATCTCGCCGAGGGCGACCGCCTCGGCGTGGTCGGCGAGTCCGGCTCCGGCAAGTCGCTGACCGCGCTGGCCGTGGCCGGTCTGCTGCCCGAGGGGATGACCGTCTCGGGCTCGGTGCGGCTGGACGGCGTCGAGCTGCTGGAGCTGTCCGAGCAGGCGATGACGCGGGTGCGCGGCAGCGGGGTGGCGATGGTGTTCCAGGAGCCGCTGACCGCGCTGGACCCGCTGATGCGGGTGGGCAGGCAGATCGCGGGCCCGTTGCGCCGACATCGCGGTCTCAACCGTCGGGAGGCCGACGCCGAGGCGGTCGAGCTGTGCCGCCGGGTCCGGCTGCCGGAGCCTGCCGAGTCGGCGCGGGCCTACCCGCATCAGCTCTCGGGCGGGCAGCGGCAGCGGGTGGGGCTGGCATTGGCGTTGGCCTGTCGGCCTCGGCTGCTGATCGCCGACGAGCCGACCACCGCTCTCGACGTCACCGTGCAGGCCGAGATCCTGGAGCTGATCCTCGAATCGGTGGCGGCGGAGGGGGCCGGGCTGCTGTTCATCAGTCACGACCTGCCGGTGATCGCCTCGGTGAGCGATCGACTCGCCGTGATGCGCGACGGCGCCGTGGTCGAACAGGGCGCGGTCGAGCCGGTGCTCGCCGCTCCGCAGCACCCCTACACACGGGAGCTGCTGACCTCGGCGGTGGCGGCGGGCAGGCTGCCGGGAGATCCGGGATGGGAGGCAGGTCGATGACCAGTCCGACGACGGAGACCGCAGGTACGGAGACGGCGGCGGGTGCCGTGTTGTGGGAGGCCCGCGGCCTGACCAGACGATTCCGGGCGCCCCGAACGGCGAGGTCGTCCGGGGTCGGTCGGGCAGGGGCAACGACGCGGACCGCACTGTCCGATGTGGACCTGACGATCCGCGAGGGCGAGGCGCTGGGCATCGTGGGCGAGTCCGGCGCAGGCAAGTCCACGCTCCTGCGGCTGCTGCTCGCCCTGGACCGGCCCGACGAGGGCGAACTGCACTACCGGGGCGCCCCGCTCGGGTCCGATCGGCGGAGCCTGCGGGCGTTTCGGCGGGACGTCCAGGTGGTGTTCCAGGACCCGCGCGGTTCGCTCAACCCCAGGATGCCGGTGTCGGCGATCGTCGCCGAGCCGCTGCGCAGCCTGCGCATCCCCGGCGACCACGCCGCGCGCGTGCGGGAGGTGCTCGGCGAGGTGGGCCTCGGCCTGGACGCGGCCGACCGCTACCCGCACGAGTTCTCCGGCGGGCAGCGGCAGCGGATCGCCATCGCCAGGGCCTTGGCACCGCGTCCCCGGGTGCTGGTGGGTGACGAGCCGGTCAGCGCGCTGGACGTGTCCGTGCGGGCCCAGATCCTCGATCTGCTCGCGGGTCTGGCGGCCGAGCACGCCATGACGCTGGTGCTGGTCTCGCACGATCTGGCGGTGGTGGGACGGCTGTGTCCTCGGGTGCTGGTCCTGCATCAGGGCAGGGTGGTGGAGACCGGCCCCACCGAACGTGTGTACTCGACGCCGGAGCAGGACTACACGCGGCGGTTGCTCGCGGCGATCCCCCGGCTGCCCGCCGGGGTGCTCGCCGGTCTCGACGACGCGGGGCAGGGCGGGGCGGCGGTCCCGGCCACCTCGCCGGACGCCACCGCCGAGGACACCGCGCAGGCACCCGCCGGACAGCGGGCACCATCCCGCAGCGACGCCATCGCGCCGGGCGCACCGGCCGACGAGGAACGGAGCACGACATGACGGAGACGATCAGCGACCAGGACGCCCGGCGGTACTGGCAGGACTGGCGCGCGGGGCGTCGCCGATCGCTCACGGGCCCGCAGGGCAACCTCGCGCTCGTGGACACCTACTGGCCCGAGACGGACTCCGTGTTCGATGAGCTGCCGGGCACCTGGACCGTGCGGGCGGATCGGGTCTGGCTCACCGCGACGGCCGCCGACGAGGTGCGCGTCGGCGACGAGGTCGTGGACGGCGAGATCCCCGTCTCCCACGCCGACGGAACGGCCTCGCCGTGGGTGCAGTTCCCCGGCGGCAGTGCGACGGTGGTCCGTCGTGGCGATCAACTCGGCATCCGCCGATTCGACCCGAAGGCCCCGGCGGTGGCGGATTTCGAGGACGTCGAGGCCTTCGACTTCGCCCCCGAATGGCAGCTCACCGGCACCTTCACCCGCTTCGCCGAGGCCACCACTGTCGACTACGAGAAGATGCTGGAGGACTCGCCGACGCCGACGAACGTGCCCGGCGAGCTGCGGTTCACCGTGGCGGGGCAGGAGTACACCACCACGCCGATGCTCTCCGGCGGCCTGCTGCTGCTCGTGTTCGCCGACGAGACGACCGGCGTGAGCACCTACCGCCCCGGCCGGTTCCTCCGCGTCGCGCTGCCCGACTCGGCGCCGGGCGAACCGGTGTCGGTGCGGCTGGACTTCAACCGCGCATACCTGCCGCCCTGTGCGTTCTCCGCGCACTTCAACTGCCCCTTGCCGCCTGCGGGACACCGCATCGCGGTGGCCGTGGAGGCCGGCGAGAAGCAGGCCAGGCTGCGGACGTCACAGCCGAGCTGAGCGGGCGGGCGCGCACGCTACGGTAGGCGGATTGCCTGCGGGACGGCCGACACCGCGATGGCGAGGTCTCGCCTCGCGGTGCCGCTGAGGACTGCGGCGAGGGTGCGTTCCGGCGATCTCCCCGACCCGGGCTGCTCGTCGCCGAGCAGCCCGTCGAAGGCGGTGCGTGGCGAGGAGAAGCGTCGGGCCGGGCGGCCCATGTCGGGTCGCCCGACCTGATCCGCGTCCGATGCGGATGGACGCCGGTGAAGATGTCCATTGTGGATGGCTGCGATGTCCGTCCCGGCATGGCGACCGGTCAGAACGCCGGAACCGCCTGGTCGCATCGTGATCCGAGGCCGCGCCCGCCGCCGAGGCGACGCATCATCCACTGAGGACTGTCGGCTTCCGCCTGCCTGCCCTTCCGTCAGATCATCGATCTCGTGCGCTCAGTCGAACCTCCCTGGGCGCAGCTCAGCCCGCCCACGGGCCGATGCCGCCGATACGAGTCGGACCGATCCGGCCGATCAGCGTGGTGTCGGACTCTCGGTTGGGGTAGGGATAGTCGGTGCCGTAGTACCGCCGAGCCTGCCGGTCCATGAAGGCGGCGAACTCCTGGGCGATGCCCGGCCCCTCGAACCGCACCGTGCCATGGACGACCAGATGCTGGCGCAGGCCGACCGGCGAGTCCTCCTCGTCCTCGATCACCAGCGTGACCCGCGGATCACGACGCAGGTTGCGCACCTTGCGCCTGCTGCTCTCGACGCCGAACACGAGTTCGTCGCCGTCGCGAGACACCCACATCAGACTGGCCTGGGGCGATCCGTCGGGATCGATGGTGATGAAGACGACGTTGAGGGCTCGGTCGAACAGGCGGTGGGTGCTCTCGGGAAGCACGAGGCTCGTCATGCCTGCGAGCGTAGGAACCGCCATGGGCACCGCTGGGTAACCTGCCTGGTGTGGACGACTTCGACACCTCCAACGACGTCTTCCTCGCCGACTGCCCCGCCCGGCTGGCCGTGGAGATCATCGCCGACAAATGGGCCGTGGTCGTGCTCTACGCCCTCAGCCAGGGCCCCCGGCGGCACGGCGTGCTGATCGACCTGATCGGCGGAATCTCCAAGAAGGTGCTCACCGAGACGGTGCGCAGACTCGCCCGGCACGGCCTCGTCGAACGGCATGCGTTCCGCGAAGTGCCGAGGAGGGTCGAGTACGAGCTGACCGAGCTGGGTCAGACGCTGATCGAGCCCATCAGGGTGTTGACCCGCTGGTCGGAGGACAACGGCGCCGCGATCCTGGCCGCGCAGGAGGAGTCCGACGCCCGTTCGGCCCCGGCCGAGGCGAGGGCCTGAGGAGTTCCGCCAGCCGGACGGGGACCTTTCGGCCACCGGACGGCGATCGGTTTCCGACGCCCGGTGCGCGATCTGCTGCCTGCTGTCCAGCCGCCCTGCCAGGCGTGCGGGTACTCAGAGGTAACGTTGTGCGACCGTTCGGCAGTCCGTTCGGGGTCCGCACCGTCACGGGTGGATCAGTCGCGATCAGGAGGCTCGTCATGGCTGCACCGGCCGACCTTCCCGACGAGGCACGGCAGGCCGAGGGCGCGCCCGAGCCGGAGTCCAGCGAGCGACCAGGCGGCGTGCGGGACGTGAAGTCCGCCGCCCGCACGCTAGAACTACTCGAACTGCTGGCCGCAAGACAGAACCGGCCCGCCAGGCTTCGCGAGCTGAGCGAGGCGCTCGGGATGCCCCGAAGCAGCTGTTATGCGTTGCTGCGCACGCTGGCGAAGTACGGCTGGGTGCGCACCGACACCTCCGGGACGATGTACGGCATCGGCATCCGGGCGTTGATCGCGGGAACGAGCTACCTGGACACCGATCCGTATCTGCGGATCGCCAAGCCGGTGTTGGACCACCTCGGCGAGCAGCTCGACGAGACCTTCCACTTCGGCAGGCTCGACGGCACCGACGTGGTGTACCTCGCCACCCGCGAATCGGGTCAGTACCTCCGCCCGTACAGCAGGGTGGGCCGCAGACTGCCCGCCTACTCGACGTCGCTCGGCAAGGCGCTGCTGGCCGAACGTCCCGCCGAGGAGCTGGCGAATCATCTGCCGCCGACCCTGGCCGCGCTGACCCCGCACACCCTGACCGACCGGGAGGCGCTGGTCGAGGACCTGGCCCACACGAGGGAACGCGGCTACGCCGTCGACCAGCAGGAGAACAGCGTCGGCCTGCACTGCGTCGCGCTGCCGATGCGCTACGCGACCCCGCCGCTGGACGCCATCAGCTGCTCGGTCCCCCTGGCCCGACTGACTCCCGCACGCGAGGCCGACATCGTCGCCGCGATGCGCCGGGCCCGCGAGGAGATGGAACGCTCGGCGACGTCGGTCGCGATGGGCATCGCGGGCGGAATCTGAGGCCGGGGCGATCCGGCGAACCGTTCGTTGTAGCCGAGGGTTCGGCCGGGAGGCTCGGCCGTTCCCTGGCCGGCACGGCCTGATTCGCGCCGCTGGGGGTGGCCGGCGGGCCGGGGTTGTCTTGACTGTGCGGATGATCCTCTCCAGAAATCCCAGCGTCCTTCGCAGCGGGATCAGCCCCGCGTGCGCGGGGAGAACGGCACGGCGGCACACGCTTGGTTGGCCGATGCCGGAACAGCCCCGCGTGCGCGGGGAGAACTTGGATTCCGAGGTAGACGACGAACCCCCCGCGGGAACAGCCCCGCGTGCGCGGGGAGAACCCGAGCATGATCGTGCTCCGGAGCGTCTCGGAGGGAACAGCCCCGCGTGCGCGGGGAGAACGATGATCCTGTTACCAAAGGATGCGGGAGTTCGGGAACAGCCCCGCGTGCGCGGGGAGAACGCGCAGCCTGATCTCGGGCTGTTGCGGAGTGCAGGAACAGCCCCGCGTGCGCGGGGAGAACACTTGCTGACCTGGGACTCTACTCGCGAGTAACAGGATTCTCGTTCACTCGGATCGAGTCTAACGGGCCATCCGGAACGGCGGCGCTGACACCGAAATATCGCCGACGGCCTTCCTCGCGACCCTCGCTCTTGCATCGATCGCCCGGAGCCACCGGCGCAAGATCACGGGGAACACACAGGCTACAAAGTCGGCCCGTGCGCGTCGGCCCAGTTGATCAGCCGAGATCGCGGAGGACATTCGCGGGTTCGTCCAGCCAGAGTGTGTGGCGCCCACCCGCTGTGACAGTCAGCCCGAATCGGTCTATACCGGGGCGGCCTGCCGCATGCCACGCATCGAGGATGGGCACGAGTTCGGTCCAGAGTCGCCTCGGTCCCGCCTGGCGAATGGTCACGCCGTAGGCGTCGAGATCCGCCCTGGCCCAGGAGCCCGACGCGACATGAGTCCAGTGGTAAGCGTCGGGTGCGTCTGCCTCCGCCCCGGAGGAGACCAGCCTGCTGCGTTCTGCGACGAGTGCTGCGAAGAACGAGGCCATCACGAAGGGCAGGCCGGCAACGGCAGAAGCAGGCATCGAGTCCACACTGTCCGGCGTGATCTCTGTAGCCGCCAGCACGTCTCGGGGCGACGTCGAAATCGGATCGGCGGCGTGCGGTGAACGCAGCGGCATGAACCCCGCCTGACTCAGGAACCGGCCGGACACCCCGCTGCCGTCACGACGCAGCAGCACGATGCCCTTGCTGACGTTGACCAGAATCGCACCCGCTTCGGACAGTTGCGTGAGCCAGGCAGACGGCACGCGGTCGACCCCACACGTGGCCAAGATCCGGTCGAACGGGGCTCTGTCGCCCACTCCCACGGCCCCGTCGCCGCAGCGCGTGTCGGGTGTGTAGCCGCAGGCGGCGAGGGCAGTCCTGGCATCGGCAACCAGGTCGGGATCGACGTCGATGGTGGTGACGACGTCGTCACCAAGGCCGACGCAGAGCAGGGCAGCGTTGTAGCCGGTTCCGGTCCCGATCTCAAGGACGCGGCCACCTGAAGCGATGTCGAGCTGCTCCAGCATGGCTGCCATGAGGCTGGGTTCGGTGGAAGAACTGATGGGGACTCCGTCGTCGTCGAACCGCGTGATCAGTGTGTCGTCGCGGTAGGCCGCAGTCATCGCCTTCGCCCGGCGCACCGGATCATCATCCTGGACGTCGTGCTGGTCGAACGAGTTGTGGACTGCGTCGTACACGGCGAAGCGCGGGGCGAACAGGTGCCGGGGCACTGCGAGGAAGGCGCTGCGCCAGACATCAGACGTCAGGACTCTCGACAGGTCCTCCGCGAGACCAGTCCGAAGGTGGGAGGTGTTGTCGTCAAGGGTGGTCATGATGGTCCTTCTCCGATGAGTTCGTCGGCCATGGCGACAGTGACGGGTCCACGAAGGGCATCGATCCACGCCCATTGGCCATTGGGGTTGAGGTCGCCGATGAAGTGCCACCGTCCGTCGTGGTCGACGACGAAATCAGGCGCTGCGAAGTTCAGTCCGAGGGCTTCCAGCATGCAGCTGACCCCAGCCGACACATCGTCGGGTACGCCGATGGGCGTGTACTGAAGACGGGCGTGCTCAGCACGCCAATCCACGGTGTCCGTACCAGCAGGCAGATCGATCCGGGTGGCGAAGAACCGTCGTCCAACCACGGCGAGCCGCACCGAATAGGCACAGGGAACCCGCGCCTGAAACAGATGCGTGGTGCGACGGACGCCTGCAGTGATGTCGTCGGCAGTGACAGGCGCCGCGCGGAGAGCGACACGACGGCCGGATTCGCTGCCGGGTCCGCCATCCAACGGTTTGTAGATCACGCCTCCGGAGTGCGCGACGCAGAATTCCCGAGCCGCGTCCGGGCTGTTGGTGAGTAACGACGGGGGAACCGTCAGACCGGCAGCTGCGGCGAGAGCCATCTGCAGCGGCTTGTGGCCGGCAGCTGCGATGCGATCCGGCCTGCTGATCCAGTGCACGTTGAGGGAGGCAAGCAGGCCGCCGAAGCCGTGAAAAGCCTCTGCGACGGCCCATCTCCGCTCTGTCGAAGACAGCCCGTGGTAAGGCACGAAGGGCGCGGGTTTCCGATACCAGATCGCGCGGAGGACCGACAGGTCCAGCTCATGTAGATCGTCACGTAGCGTTCCCGTCCACTCCCGGTGACCGGGCTCCAGATAGGAAACCTGTTCGAGGCGCTCGGGGAACGCCGCGACGTCGAACCGGGTGACCGCAACCCCACGGGCAGCAAGTTCGGCGATGACCAGATCTGCCGTGATGTCCTGGTCTCGGGTGATCACAGCGATGGTAGCGGCAGTCATCTCCGGTCAGTCCTTGTCGGTGACCCAGGTCATATCGAATTTTGTATCGTAATGAGTGGCCGCGTGAATCGGACGATCGGCGTTGACAACCGCTTGGTCGCGACCGTCGACGTTGAGCTGCCGAGACCGGTCGTAGGTGATTCCGTTCACCGCGATCATGTCGGCATCCGCCGCCTCCACACGTGTCAGGCCGAACGGACGCGCGTCGCCGATACTCGGTTCATCCTCGGAGATCGTGAGGTCAGACGGGCGCACGGGCAAACCGGAGGGCACAATCGAAGATTTCACAAAAAGTCCTCACTTTCTATCCGGCCGATGTCCCACATCGTGCTCTTCTCCCTGTATCCGTTATCTGTCCGCTGAACCTGCCACTAGGCTGATGCTCTCCCGCCGTCACACTTCTCGACGGGCTGATCCATCCTCGCCGACGGCGATCCGTAGGTACGGCACCCTGCTTGATCTCGCATCGCGTCGAGCGGCGTCCCACCGTAGTGGAGACAACTGCGATCTGTCCTGCTTGCAGGAAATCACCACAAGCGCTCGAACATCGCGATGCACACGGCGTCCGTACCCGCTGAGCCGAGGGACCAGATATGAGATGCGCCCAGGACGTCCGATCACTCATCGGCCCAGTTTCGGACCGTCTACCTGTCCGTTCGTCCGAACCCCCGTTTCGCCCGACCTCGGTCAGCGAGGTTGACCGAGGCTCCGCGTCCAGTCGATGCCCTGATCACCATGGCTGGCGCCGACTGTAGCGACCGGCGCGACGACGGGGCCAGAAGTTTGCTCGGATTTGCTCGCCGATACCTTCTCCTGGGGTGATTTCTTGACGGAATATCCCAGGCACGACGACCATGAAGTCACCCAGCACCCCGCGCACGTCCCTGGTGGAAGGTGTAGTCATGCAGCTGATGTTCCTCGGCAAGGAGACACAGGGCGGAGGCTCTCCTGCCCTGTACGCGACCGACCGAGGCACCTACGTGGTGCAAGGATGGAAGGTCAGCGGACACGCGACACGAGTCGAGATCCCCCATCGCCTGCTAGGACACGTCGAGAAGGGAAAATGCCTGGATACCCGACTCGACGACACCGGCCGTGGAAGTTTCATCCTCTCCGGGGAGCCCGTGACCGACGCCGAGACGTTGGCACAGCTGGACATCCCTGGACACGAGACGTGCGTCGAGATTCCGACGAGCAAGGAGGTTTGGGTCAGTGGAGCTGCTACAGGGTGAGGCGTTCGACGCGCTCTTCCGCGACTTCGCACGGGAAGCGTTTCACCTGGAAGTCCAGGACGCCTACCACACGCCGGAGGAATCGGGGCCTTTCCATCAGTTTCTCACCGGCCAGGCCGATGACTTCGGTTGGTTTCAACCATGGCTCGACCTGGTCCGCACGGCGACCGCAGCAGGGCGGGTCGTTCGTCGAGCACGAGTGGTGACTGTGCCGCACGCCGACTACACGAGGTGGGGCCTCACCGTGGCCGAGCACAATATCGCCGCCGGCGAGGAGATCCGGTGGCTTCCTCGCCATATGATCGACCCCGGTAGATTGTCGGCCGACGACTTCTGGCTCTTCGACGATTCGCTCGTGGTGTTCACGGTCTTCGAACCCGGCGGTCGGTTCGGCGGCGGCGCGGCCACGAGCGACTCCGTCATCGTGGACCATTGCCGCGCGGTGCGCGATCGAGTCTGGCAGGCAGCGATCCCGCACCGTCAATACCGGGATACCGATCACGTCACGACGTAGGACCCGGTCTAGTGACGCACGCCCTCCACGAAGCACGACGCTCCCTCGGCCAGCAGCTACGTGATCTACGCAAAGACGCGGGGCTGACCGGCCGAGGCCTGGCTGCCCTCGCTGGTTGGCATAGCTCGAAGATCTCCAAGATCGAACATGGCGGGCAGACCCCATCCGAGGAAGACATTCGCGCCTGGTGTCAGCACAGCTCAGCCGACAGCCAGATTCCTGATCTGATCGCCGCCGTCCGCAACATCGAGTCAATGTACGTAGAATGGCGGCGAGTGCTGCGCACTGGGACGCGCCGCCGCCAAAGCGCGTCGCGACGACTGGAGTCGAGTACCAGGATAATGCGATGGTACGAACCGGTCCTCATACCGGGACTGCTACAGACGGCCGAGTATGCCCGCGAAGTCATGCGTCCCGTGATCGAGTTCTACGCAGTCCCGGATGATCTCGACTCGGGTGTCGAGGAACGCATGGAACGGCAAAAGATTCTCCGGCGTGACGATCGCCGCTTTCATTTCATCATCAGCCAACAGGCCTTGAGGACGACGGTGGGCAGCACCGAGACCATGATCGGCCAGCTGAATCGACTTTTGACCGCACGGTCACTTCCTCGCGTCAGTTTCGGAATTATCCCAGACAATGCCGAATACCGGACACCGACAAATCAATTCATCATCTTCGACAGACACCTCATTCAAGTGGAGACGATTTCAGCTGAACTGAGCATAAGTCAGCCACGAGAAATCGCACTCTACGATAAGGCTTTTCGGCAACTCGCCCGGCAGGCAGTCACCGGGGTGGCGGCCGTATCACTGATCAACACCGCCCTCGATGAGCTTCAGGCACAGCGATGACATTCATCTTGACGCACGCCGCAGACTCCGCAGGCATCATTTCACTTGGAGGCACTTCAGAGTCGCGATTCTGACCGACTTCTTCGAAGGTCCGTTCTTCTACCGTGTGCCAGGCGTGTTCTCCACCAACCACGCCGTCCAGCATGCGGCGCAGGACCTTGGTCTCAGCGCCGGCCTCGTCGCAGACCTGGAGGCCTGGGACGCCGACACCTACGACGGAAGCTACCCGCCGGACTCGGCCTTCCCACCCCCGAAGCCGAGACGACCTGGATCGAGCGCGGTAAGGAACTCGCCGCCCGCGTCAAACAGGAGTTCCCGTTGGTCGCCAGCGTGGACTATCAGGCCGACGGCCACTATCAGGACGGCACCTACGTCCTCTGATCCGCTTCACACCACGAACGGACATGATGACCCAGATGACGATCACAGTGTCCATGCTCGCAGGCTACGGCGAGGGACCGCTCTTCTTCGACATGGACGACACGATGCGGTGCAACCACACCGTCGCTGAAGCAGCCTCTTACCTCGGTCTCAGCAAGGCCACCGCCACCGACCTGGAGGACTGGGATCAGGAGTACCAGCGCACGCTGGATCACACCTATCCGCCCGATTCCCGCTTTCCCAGCCCCGAAGCGAAACGTGCCTGGATCGAGCGCGGCAAGGAACTGGCCGCCCGGATCAAGCAGGATTCCTCGATCGTGGCCAGCGTCGACTACCAGGCCAACGGCTGCTACGAGAACGGCACCTGCGTCTTCTGAACGCCGGCACGTGCGGGCTCGGACGCGAGGAGGAACCGGCTGAGACCGACAGGTCAGGGTCGCCGGGCGCACGACACGCCACCACTCGGCAGCGGGCCGGCACACTCGCCGCCGCGCACGCCCACCTACATACCGCCGTCCGCACTCCCGCAGGAGCCCGCCGATGACTGCCGTCCCGACCTCCGGCTTCTCCGCCTTCGGGCTGGAGCCCTTCCCCGAGCTCCAACCCGGTGACGACCTGGCGGGCACCATCAGCGACGTGCTTACCCGCACCGGAACCGAACTGCGCGACGGGGACATCGTCGTCGTCGCCAGCAAGGTGGTGTCCATCGCGGAGAAGCGCTACGCCGACCTGGCCGGCATCACTCCCAGCCCCGAGGCCCTGGGCATCTCCTCCCGGACCGGCAAGCCCCCCGAGATCGTGCAATTGATCCTGGACAACTCAACACAGCACTTCCTGGCCACGGAACGCGGCCCGATCATCGCCCGGCACACCCTGGGCTACGAGCTCACCTCCGCCGGGATCGACCGCGTCGGCACCGAGGGCGCGTGGCTGTTGCCTGTGGACCCGGACGCCTCCGCCCGCGCCCTGCGCGATGCCCTGACCACCTACACCGGTGCGGTCATCGCCGTGGTGGTCGCGGACTCGGACGGCCGCGCCGACCGGCGCGGCGCTACCGTCATCTCCATCGGAGCGGCTGGCGTAGGCCCCCTGCGGACGACCGAGCACGGCGGAAAGCGGCAGGAGGAGACCTTCACCGACCTGATCGCCGCGGCGGCCGGGCTCATCCTCGGGCAGCGCGGCCGGGGCGCTCCGGTCGCCGTCCTGCGCGGCGTGTCCTACGTGCCGAGTGACGAGGGCGTGGCGGCGATGCTGCACCACCGGCCGTGACGTTGCTGATCACCGGGGCCTGCGGGACCATCGGCAGCCACGTGGCCGCCGACCTCGCCGCCCAGGGGATACCCCTGCGTCTGCTGGACCGGCGGCTCCCGGACGCCGGTCCGCCAGAGGGTGCCGAGTTCATCCAGGCCGACCTGCGTGAGCAGTCCGTGGTGGAGCAGGCTGCCTCCGGGTGCTCTGCAGTCATCCACCTCGCGGGTGTCACTCAGGAGGGGCCGTTCGCCGAGATGGTCGAGCACAACATCACCGGCACCCACCACGTGCTGGAAGCGGCCCGCCGACAGCGGGTGCTGCGGGT
The DNA here is from genome assembly GCF_001941645.1 of Actinoalloteichus sp. GBA129-24. Lineage (NCBI taxonomy): Bacteria > Bacillati > Actinomycetota > Actinomycetes > Pseudonocardiales > Pseudonocardiaceae > Actinoalloteichus > Actinoalloteichus sp. GBA129-24. The sequence continues at coordinate 5,436,327 of NZ_CP016077.1, forward strand.
GGTGCTGGCCAGCAGCCACCACGTTACCGGCCTGAGCCCCGTCGGCTGTTCGGCGCTGCTGGCGCCAGACAGCTTCTACGCCGTCAGCAAGGTCACCACCGAGGCCCTGGGCCACCTCTACGCCCACAAGACCGACATACAGGTCGTCGCCGTTCGTATCGGCAGCTACCGCTCCCAGCCCACCGAGCCCCGCCACCGGGCGACCTGGCTCAGCTCTCGGGACGCCACCGCCCTGCTGTACTCCGCCGCCACCCGGCCCCTGAACTCCCCGTTCCTTACCGTGTACGGCTCCTCGCGTAACACGGAGTCCTGGTGGCCGCGCACTGGCTGGGACGTCCTCGGCTACCAGCCCGCCGACAACGCCGCCCAGCATCCCGAAACCGGGCCGCTTACCGACCGCTTCATGGGCGGCGCCTTCGCCGAGCACGACCTCCCAACGTGAGGGAACCGAAGCAGCTCGCTGTCCATGGCTCCCCGATCGGACAGACCCTCTCCCCTGCACCGCGCCGCTTACATCGCGCTGGGGCTGGACTGGAGCTACCGCGCCATCGACTGCATGTCCGAGGGGCTCGTAGCCTTCCTCGTCGGTCTGGACGATGACTGGGCGGGGTTGTCGCCGACCATGCCGCTCAAACGCGCCGCCATCCTCATGCTCGACGAGGTCTCGGTCATCGTGGCTGCCAGCAGCACCGCGAACACCGTCAGGAGGAAGCGGCTAAGACCGACCCGCAAGGATCAACCGGACCGCCTGCGCACCAGAAAACCTCCCCGGCAAAGGACAGCGTGTTCGAGGAGAGTCCTGGTGCGCGACGGCCCCGGCGGTCTGATCAGCTGATCTCTCGTCAGCCGAACTGGCCGATCGTGTAGTCGCCTGCGGGCTGCTGAACGATCACGTTCAGCCGGTTCACGGCGTTCATGAAGGCGATCAGCGACACCAGTGCGGCGAGTTGATCCTCGTCGAAGTACTTGGCGGCGTTCGCCCAGACGTCGTCCGAGACACCACCGGCCGCGTCGGCGATGCGGGTGGCCTCCTCGGAGAGTGCCAGGGCGGCGCGCTCGGCGTCGGTGAACACCGTCGCCTCCCGCCAGACCGCGATCAGGTGGAGGCGCTGCGCGGTCTCCCCTGCGTGCGCGGCCTCTTTGGTGTGCATGTCGGTGCAGAAGCCACAGCCGTTGATCTGGCTGACGCGGATCTTCACCAATTCCTGCGTCTCGGCGGATAACGTCGAATCCGCGACCGCCTTGCCTGCCCCGACGATGTGCCGCAGCGCCTTGGCCGAGACCGGGTTGTCGAAGAGGTTCAAGCGAGCACTCATGGTGCACTCCCTGTGGTTGTCCGTGGTGACACCTCTCTGACCGGACAGCCCGCCGAGATATGACAGCGGAGGAAGGTGACGTGCGCCTCATCCGGCGCGCTTCGACGTGGGCTGGCCGCGACGGCAAGCAGGACGCACTCAGCTCGCTCGGTCAATACGACATGCACGATCAGGAAGCTTCCGGTTGTGCGCCCAGGTCGCGTCGGCCTGACCTGCGTATCAACGCAGCCGGCCATCCTTGATCGCGAGGACTAAGGCTCCGAACGCCGGCGAGCTCACGGAAAGCATCCCGCCCGCTCGGTTCTTGGTGTCGCGGATGCCGACGAAGCTCGACGCACGCCCGACCTCGACACAGTTCTGTGCCCCGTTGCTCCGTAACGGCTTACGCCATTGGATGCATGGGATCTCCGAGGCACGCAAGGTGCACCACTCCTAGCCAAGTCGAGCGATCTGTTGATTGATCATCGCGAGCGAGTCCCGCTCGCTCAGTGCCGCGACGCGCAACCGATCGAAGACCAGGCTATATGCCTGCGTATGGCGTGGTCGAGGAAGGTAGTCGGCGCTCGTCAGGCTCTCGATGTAGGCGAAGGTAGCTCGAGCGTCCGCAATGTGCAGCAGCGTGAAGGCGATGTTGAGTCCAGGATGCTCACCCGCACTCTGCGGCATGATCTGCACAGTGACGTGGTCTAGCCGGGCAAGATCACGGATGTGCTCCAGCTGGCCGCGCAGGACCACTGCGCCACCGACCGGGCGCTGGATAGCTTCCTCGCCGAGGATGGCCCAGACGAGCGGCGCCGTCGGCTCAGTCAGACGAAGCGCCCGGCGCGTTCGGCTCTCAGCCATCTCGTCCACGTCGACCGAAGGCACCACGACCGAGGCTGACAGCACCGCGCGTGCGTAATCCTTGGTCTGAAACAGCCCGGGCACGGAGTCACCGAACCACATCTTGATCTCGGTCGCGCTGGCCTCCAAAGCAACGTACTTCTTAGCCCAGTCGGTCACCCGGGCGGCCGGGACCTTTCGACGTGCTTCCTTCGCAAGGAGCCGTACTCGATCTGCCGTCGCTTCAGAGGCGTCGTACAGAGCCAGAAGCTTGGAGACATCGCCTTCGGTGAGCTTCGCATCGCCATGTTCGATCTTGCTGATCTTCGTGTTGTACCAGCGAAGGCTGGTAGCGGCCTCCTCCGGAGTGATCCGCGACGCCTCCCGAAGCTCACGCAGCTCCGCGCCAAGCACCAGTCGTTGGATCACGGGTCCTGGGTCATCCGTTGCCATCCCGCCAGTCTCCCTCCTTCACTCGATCGACTGATGCACCAGGTCCATCTGTTTCTCAACTAGGATTCCTAGTGTAATTTCGGCTACACGGAAGGAGAGCTGCCGCGTCGGTCGTCCGGAGCGGGATTTCACAGCCGCAGCAGGACCTTCTCCACCTGCCGCCCACAGATCCGGGCGGTGGGAATCCGGGTTCCAGCACAGTCGGATTCATGACGTGGGCGCACCCCAAGTTCCGACGATGAAGTCCCTGGGGCACGAGAGATCGACGCCCGGATTCCGCCTGTCGCGAAGCACGCAGCCAACTCAGAAGGAGACGAACGGTGAGGCTCGTTGAAGATCAATTCTTCTTCATGCTGACTGCGGCAGGCACCTCCCTGATGATCTTCGGCGGTCTCGACCTGGCGTGGCGCTGGTGGCGAGCCCGGCACCCACCACGCCGTCCGCCGTCTACAAAGGACTGGCGGCGGATTCGCGCCGCCGAACGACGTTCCCAAGCCCGACGGCCCTGGGCCGCGCAGGCAGACTCTCGTTCCTCCGCGCGGCTGGTGATCGCCCGTGTTCACGCGGAGACGGCAGCAGCGGCGGTCGCCGTGTCGCCGCGTCTGGTGTCGAGTGACGCATTCCCCGCGTTGCCGCTGCCCTGCGCACCGACGCGGTTCGCCGAGGCGGCACCTCGCCGTCCCGCCACCCCGACGCGCTCCGGAACAGCCGGCAGCCGCCACACCGCCGACCGCGTGGCCGTACCCGCGCCGGCCGACGGGTGGGTTCGGGTGCTCTCGGGGAGCCTGCGGTGAGGCGGGCCGTGATCTGGGCGATCACCGAGACACTCGTCTTCCTGCTGCCTCGTCGGCGAAGCGGCAGGCCGTGCACGGGTCGGCCGCCTGCCGCCCTGCCCACGGGCGGGAACTCGGCCCTCCGCGTTCGCGTGTCCCCGTTCTGGCGGGTTCCCACGGCGCGGTCGTCGCGAATCCGGCCGTATGTACGGCATCGGACCTGGGGACGTGCCCGATGAACGACACGCGCCGGGGCCGAAGCCGGCCGTCGACACCGTCCACGGCACCGACCGCCGAAGCCGCTGTGCCCGCCGCCCCCGCCGCCGTGCAGAAGCCCGTGGCAGCTACGACAGGCGCGCCGGAGACCGCGCAGCCCGGCATCCGGTGGATGGGTCGGTTCCGCCGAATAGAGCATCGCCGCGACCCCGTCTACCAGGACACGGCCGTGTCGGTGTGTGGCTGCGTCATCACCGTCGCCGCCGAGAACCTGCGTCTGCTGCGCTGCCGTGAGTGCTTCCCGCCGGGGGTCGCCCCATGATCGCCTCGGCCTGGTTCGTGCGCTCGGTGCGCATGGGTGACACCCACCTCGGCGACGCCGACTGGGACGGGCGCAGGCAGGTCCGGCCTGCCTGCGAGCCGTCCGCCCGGTTCACGCCGCTCAATCACCTGCCGTTGCACGACCTCTACTACGACGACCAGTCCTGCGCGGACTGTCTCGCCACACTCCACCGGCCCGCCCACACCCGGCGGCCGACCCTGACGGTGGCGCGATGAACGACGACGACCAGCCGTGGTTCACCCAGGACACCCGCCCGCAGGCCGGTCTCTGTCTGGAACGACATCTGATCGTCGGGCACCGGCCGGCAGACGGACGCCCGGTCGTGGCGCTGTGCGGACGGATGATGCTCGTGGGACCGCCACCGGAGGTCGACGTCGACGAGGTGGCATTCCAGGCGGTCCGGCCCTGCTGGCACTGCCACGACGTCATGACCGGCCACCGTCCCCCACCAACGGCGCCCACCGAGCCGACGCCCCTTCTGCTCGTCGAAGTGCCCGCCGCAGCGGACGGGGCACTGGTGGCGCACCTCTGCCAGGACTCCTCGGCGGAGGCGAACCTGCTTCGCACGCGGTGCGGTCGGCGGGCGCAGTCCTTGCTGGACAGACAGCGCCTCGGCGCGCTGTTCTGCGGTGCGTGTCTGGGTGCGTCGTCGCCGTCGGTCGGCCTCCCGCCCCCTCTTCCGTCTCCGATCGCACTCCCCGGAGACGGGCGGCCCGGCCTTCCTCCCACGCGCACCCCCGCGTAGGTCGGGCCGACGGGCGGCGCGGGACGTCCTGCGGCCCGCGCCGTCCTGCTCGGCGAACTCGTACGTCATCATCGCGAAAGGACTGTTCATGAGTGGTGTGTTCACGATCGGTACGTTCAATTATGAGAACGGTGGGTTGCGGGAGGATGGTCGTATCGAGCTTGGTCCGTTGATCGAGACGATTGCTCGATGTCCGGTGGATGTGTTGATGCTCGGGGAGTGTCCGCAGTATCGCCGTGACGGGGAGCGGCCGCTGTGGGAGGCGACCAACCGACTGTCCGAACTCCTCGGCGGCTCGGCCCGCTATCTGCCGTTCTATTCTCAGCGCGTCGGACGGAAGAACCATCCGATGCTGTTGGTGAGTTCGGATGTCGTGGAGCCCGTGCAGTGGCACGACCCGATGGTCGCCGACACCGGTTACTCGGTGGCCGGATTCCTCCGTGCTCGGGTGCTCGGCGTGCCGATGTGGCTGTCGTCGATCCACTGGCCCGGCGGCGCCGGCCGGGCCGAGTTCGACCGGCAGGCCGCGATCTTGACCGAGCGGTCGGTGAAGCCCACGATCATCGCCGGGGACTTCAACGCCACCAGCTCGTGGGAGAAGGACATCCGCCCCACCGACTGGGGCGCCGCGCATCTCGAGCGCGGATCGTGGTGGAAGCCCCTCCAGAAGGGCCGCTACGACACCACGTCCGGGCGGTGGGTCGTCGACACCGCCCAGCTTGACTACCTGCGCCACGACCTGCAGTTCCGGGACTTCGGCGAGCTGGCCGACGATCCGACACCCACGACTCACGAGCAGAACTGTTCGATGCGCATCGACCGGATCATGGCCTCCACGGCCGTCCCCGGCACGCTGGTAGCAGGCTCGTATCGGGTGCATCGTCCCTCTGATGCCGAGGCCGTCTCCGACCACGACTACGTCACCGCCGCCTGGGACCTCGCCCCCGCCCGCACCGTCGAGCGGCGGCAGCTCGGCAGCGCCGACGCGAGCCGGCCGGCAGGCACGCGAACCAGCTGACGACCACGCCGCCGACCAGGCGAGCCGCGATTCGAGGCCCGCGACCTGGCCCCGGCGCGGTCTCCCGATGGAGTGCGCAGGCGCGGCCGGTTGGCGGGCGGAGCAGTCAGGGAGTCAAGCAATAGTGAGAGGCCGTCACTGACCTGAGAAGAGTTGCATCGGCACGCCTGCCTAACAACCAGTAACTTTCCTGATAGCTTCCCACCAGGCGTGATGAGCCGGGAGCGCGGCGGGAGCGTCGATCAGCCGACTAGGAGAAGGCGGGCCATGGCCGACACCGAGGCAACGACCCCCCGTCTGCGCTACCGCGCTCAGGTACGCGAGGAGATCAAGGACCACGCGCGGCAGCAGATCGCCGCTGCGGGCACCTCCGCGCTCTCCCTCAACGCGATCGCCAAGCAGATGGGCCTGAGCGGCCCCGCGCTCTACCGGTACTACGCAGGCCGCGACGAGCTGATCACCGAACTCATCCGAGACGCCTACCGCAGCCTCGCCGACGCCGTCCACCAGACCGCCGCCACCCAGGGCGCCGACCCGAGGGCCCTCGCCCACGCCCTGCGACGCTGGGCGTTGGCCGACCCCCACCGATACCTGCTGATCTACGGCACCCCGATTCCGGGCTACCACGCCCCCGCCGACACCACCGCCATCTCGGGCAAGATCATGACCGTCCTGCTCGACGCCTACGTCACGCTGCCGAGGCGACCCCCGACACCGTTGGCCATCCACCTCCACGACCATCGGCACTGGGCGGCAGGCCACTCCGCGTCACCCGAGGTGCTCCACCGGGCCCTGACCTTCTGGACCCGACTCCACGGCGTCCTCTCCCTGGAACTCGCAGGCCACTTCACCGCTATGGGTTTCGACCCCGCACAGCTCTTCGCCGCCGAGGTCGACGACCTCGTCCGACGATGAGCCACAGGCCCCCCGGAGCAGGCTGCACCAGTCGAGGACGGAACCCGTCGTCGGCCGACGGGACCACATCACGAGGGCTCGCAGAACGGGATGATGCTCTCCGCCTGGGACTGCCAGGGCTGCTCTCCGGCATCGGCAGGCAGCGTGTTCTTGATCCGCCGGGGGCGACTGAGAATGCTTCGTCCACATCGGACGACGTCGTTGCGCGTACCTGGATCAGACCCGACATCAGACGGACTGCCGACGCTGGACATGGGCATACTGGCCGGGTGACCACGAATGCCGAAGCGAGTCTCCGCGAGGTCCGCGACCTGCTCATGACCTTCAAGACCCCGGCCTGCATCCATCGCGTCAGCGAACTGGACGGCGCCGCCGACAGGGTCATCGCCTGCGCCGTGGAGCTGCTCGACCCCGAGGCGGAGCAGCTCCAACGGCGTCTCGCATCCGCAGTCCGGGCGATCCAGGCGGCGGAGAAGGCGGCGGAGGCCCATCGGCGCAATCCGTTGACCCGGCCGATCTCCCAGGCACGCTTCGCCATGCAGACGGGTTCGGCGACGGGCGCCATCCAGATCGTCCTGGAGGAACTGAACCCGGCGGAAACGGCCGCCCGGGATCAGTTCCGGAATCGGTAGCCGACGGCGGCGGGCCGATCGCGGCACACTCGCCGGAAGCGAGCACCGGCTTCCACCGGCACACTGCCTGATCAGCCCGTGTCGACCGCGCGTCTCAGGCGCGCGGCACCGGAGTCACCAGCGTCCCGTCGGTCATGAACTGGTGCAGGTTGCGATAGGCGAGGTCGCCCATCGCCTCCCGGGTCTCGTGGGTGCCGCTGGCGATGTGCGGCAGGAGCACGACGGAGTCCAGGTCGAGCAGCTCGGCGGGAACGTTCGGCTCGTCGACGAACACGTCCAGCGCCGCCCCGGCGATCCGCCGCTCCACCAGCGCCGAGACCAGCGCCTTCTCATCGACGACGCTGCCTCGCGCGACGTTGACGAGGTAACCAGACGGCCCTAGGGCGGCCAAGACCTCCTCGGACACCAGCCCGGTGGTCTCCGCACCTCCCGACGTGGTGACCACCAGGATGTCCGAGTCAGCCGCAAGTTGCGTGGCCGACTCGACGTGTCGGTACGGCACCGCCGACACCGGACGACGCGAGTGATAGCTCAGCTCGACGTCGAAGCCCGCGAGTCGACGAGCGACCGCCTGCCCGATCCGGCCGAGGCCCAGGATTCCGACGCGCTTCCTGCTGACCTTGGTGGTGAGCGGGTAGGCACCTCGCTGCCAGTCGCCCCGCCGCACGTAGCGGTCCGCCGCCGACAGCCCGCGCAGCACGTCGATCAACGCGCCCACCGCGAGGTCGGCCACGCAGTCGGTGAGCACGTCCGGAGTGTTCGACACGTCGATGCCCCGGCTGCGTGCCCTGATCACGTCGGTCGTGTCGTAGCCGACGCCGAAGTGGACGATCGCACCCAGGTTGGGCAGGGCGTCCATCAGGTCGTTGCCGACGCCGATGCGTGCCGTGGTGACGGCCGCGACCACCTCGGCGCCGTGTTCGGCGAGGTAGGCCGCCGGATCAGGCTGTTCACCGAGCACCACGGTGCGATGCCCGGTGGCGAGCGCCGCCGTTAGCGAGGGCAGCAGCGGGCTGACCTGGAGGACCGTGCCGTTCGGTGCTGGGGGGTTCATCACTGCTCCTGCGTGTCTCGGGCCTGCGGTCCCGTCCTGCGGCGGCACGTGGTGGTGTCCGTCGGCGTTCACCGCACCCTCCTCTTAGCGGGGTTCGGCGAGGCGGGTGGGGCGAGGTGGCGGCGGGATCGGAGGTCACCGCCGCCACCTCGAGTCGTGGCGGCCGAACCGGTCGAGACCGAGGGCACGCCTGTGGCGCGGTCGACATCGGCCCGGCGGAGCCGAGGTCACGCCGTGCGCAGCGGCGCGGGCGGGTTCGCCCCGCAGCACGGCAGACGGCCGACTCCGCCGGAGCCCCTGATCAGACCCGGCCGGGCTCGCCGTCGACACGACGCCGGACGCCCAGTGGGTTGTCGGCTCGCAGCTCCGACGGCAGCAGGGCGTCGGGCACGTTCTGGTAGCTGACCGGGCGGAGGAACCGTTCGATCGCCCTGGTGCCGACCGAGGTCGTGGCCGGCGCGGAGGTCGCCGGGAACGGGCCGCCGTGGACGACCGCGTGGCCGACCTCGACGCCGGTCGGCCAGCCGCCGAACAGCACGCGCCCCGCGAGCAGCTCCAACGTCGGCAGCAGCGTGGCCGCCGTCGGGTGATCCGACTCCACCGCGTGCACGGTGGCGGTCAGCTGGCCCTCCAGCCCGTCGAGGATCTCGCGGAGCTGGTCGAGATCGCGCACCCGGACGACCAGCGAGGTGGCGCCGAAGATCTCGTCGCGCAGCGACTCGTCCGCCAGGAACGTCGCGCCGTCGGTGACGTAGAGGCCCACCCGGCCGCAGGCGTCGATCGACTCGTCGGAGGCTCCGGCGGCCACGGCGGTGACGCCGGGTCGGGCGGCCAGGCGGTCGACGCCCTCCTGGTAGGCGCGGGCGATACCCGTGGTGAGCATCGCCGCAGCGGGCGCCTGCTCCACCGAGGCGGCGGCCGCCGCGAGGAAGGCGTCCGTCGCCGCCGCATCGGCGTCCACGGCGAACACCAGGCCGGGACTGGTGCAGAGCTGGCCCGCTCCGGTGGTCACCGACGCGATGAACTCAGCGCCCAGCGCGGCGCCCTTCTCGGCCAGCGCGCCGGGCAGCAGCACGACCGGATTGACGCTGGACATCTCCGCGTACACCGGGATCGGCACCGCGCGCCCGGCCGCCGCCTCGACGAGCGCGAGGCCGCCGGAGCGGGAGCCGGTGAAGCCGACGGCGGCGATCCGGGGGTCCCGAACCAGGGCGGTGCCCAGGTCGCGACCGGCGCCGAACAGCAGCGAGAACGTGCCCTCGGGCAGACCGTGCTCCGCCACCGCCGCGCGCACCGCGCGGCCGACCAGCTCGGAGGTGCCGGGGTGGCTGCTGTGGGCCTTCACGACCACCGGGGCCCCGGCGGCCAGCGCCGACGCCGTGTCGCCGCCCGCGACGGAGAAGGCGAGCGGGAAGTTGCTCGCGGCGAACACCGCGACCGGGCCGAGCGGGATCTTGCGCTGGCGCAGGTCCGGCTTGGGCAGCGGCGCGCGGGTCGGGTCGGGGGTGTCCAGCCGGGCGCCGAGCCAGTCGCCCGCCCGCACGGTCGCGGCGAACAGGCGAAGCTGGTTGGTGGTGCGGGCCAGCTCGCCGCGCACCCGCGCCTCCGGGATGCCGCTCTCGGCGACGACCCGGCCGACGAGCACGTCGCCGAGGGCCTCGATGTTGCTCGCTGCGCTGTCCAGGAAGGCCGCGCGGGCCTCGGGCGAGGTCTGGCGGTAGACGCCGAAGGCCTCCTGGGCCAGCCGGGTCGCGCGTTCCACCTCGGCCGTGCCGCCGAGCCCGTAGGCGGGTTCGAGGGACTCGCCGGTCCGCGGATCGACGCCGCGCACCTCGCCGTGCTCGCCGTGCACGTCCTGGGCGCCGATCAGCATCGCCCCGCTGACGGCCGTGGGGTTCGCAGGCGGGCCTGCGGAGTCGGAGGAGGTCATGCCTTGATCACCTTCGTCACGAGTGCGGTGAGGTCGTCGAGTTCGGCGGTTGTCAGGTCGGTCAGCGGCGGCCGCACCGGGCCTGCGCCGCGCCCGATGGCGGTCAGGCCCGCCTTGACGATGGAGACCGCGTACCCGGCACGCCGGTTGCGGATGTCCAGGTAGGGCAGCACGAACTCGTCGAGCTTGCGGTAGACCGTCGCGGCGTCCCGCGCGCGGACCGCGTCGTAGAACTCGACGGCAAACTCCGGCGCGAAGTTGAAGATCGCCGAGGAGTAGGTGGTGACGCCCATCTCCAGGTACGGCAGGGCGTAGGTCTCCGCGGTGGGCAGTCCGCCGATCGACAGCAGGCGGTCGCCGAGGGCCGAGTAGATGCGCGTCATCAGGTCGACGTCGCCGACGCCGTCCTTGAAGCCGATGAAGGTGGGGCACTCGTCGGCGAGCCTGCGCACCGCGTCGAAGCCGAAGGCGGCGTTCGCGCGGTGATAGACCACCACGCCCAGCGAGGTCGCCTCGCAGACCGCCTTGACGTGGGCGATGAGCCCTTCCTGGGACAGCTCGGTGAGATACGGCGGCAGCAGGAACACGCCGTGCGCGCCTGCTGCCTCGGCGTCGCGGGCCATCGCGACGGCCTGCGCGGTGCCGTAGCCGGCCGGGGCGATCACCGGCCTGCCGTCGGGGGTGGCCGCGACGGCGGCGCGCACGACGCGGCCGACCTCGTCGGGGAGGAGGGAGAAGAACTCGCCGGTGCCGCCTGCGGCGAAGACGCCAGAGGCGGCGAAGGTGCCGAGCCAGGCCACGTGCTCGCGGTAGCCGTCCTCGTCGAAGGCGAAGTCAGGTGTCGCGTGCGTGACCGGGAAGGTCAGCAGGCCAGTCCCGAGGACGGACCGCAGATCCTCTGGGGTGAACAGCGTCATGGCTCAGGCTCCAGTGTCGAGGGACTCCCGCCGAGGCTAAGGAGTTCGACCAATACCTGTCTAACACGAAATACGCATCGATTGATACCTTCAACGCATCGAGAGGAGACCCGGTGGCCGCGCCGTTCACGTTGGATCAGCTTCGAGGCTTCGTCGCCGTGGTCGAGGAGGCCCACTTCGGCCGGGCCGCCGCCCGCCTGCGGATGACCCAGCCGCCGTTGAGCCGTCAGGTGCAGAAGCTGGAGCGGTCACTCGGGGTGGAACTGCTGGTCCGCGCCGCGCGGGCCGTGATCCCCACGCAGGCGGGCGAGGCCTTTCTGGCCGAGGCGAGGCGCATCCTGAGCCTGGTCGACGCCGCGCCGCTGGCCGCGCAGCATGCCGCCGAGGGCACCACGGGTGTGCTGCGCATCGGGTTCACCGCCGTCTCCGCCCAGACCGTGCTCGGCAGCTGGATCAAGACGGCGGCCGTTCATCTGCCCGCCGTCCGGCTGACCCTCACCGAGATGGTGACCAGGGACCAGGTGGAGGCCCTGCTGGCCGGGGAGCTCAGTGTCGGGCTGGCCAGGGGCGTCACCCCGACCGACGTGCTCAGCGTGCGGCGCGTGCACGCCGAGAGCCTGATCCTGGCCTGTCCCGGCGACCATCCGCTGACCCGACTCGGCCGCCCGCCCAGGCTCGCCGACGTCGCCGAGCACGCCGTCATCACCTACAGCCCCGTCGAGGCGCGCTACCTGCACGAACTCATCATCACGGTGTTCCGCAACGCGGGCGTCGAGCCGCGCTACGTCCAGCGGGTCGGGCAGGTGCAGAGCCTGTTGGCCCTAGTGGACGCGGGCCTGGGCGTCGCGCTCGTGCCGAGGTCGTCCTCCCGGCTCCGGCTGCCCAACCTGGCGTTCACCGAGATCGCGGGTCTTGCGCCGGACCTGGTGGAGGCGCACTGTGTCTGGCGGAGTGACCACGACGATCCGGCGCTGGACGCGCTGCTGAGGCTGACCGCTCTCTGATCTCGTCGAAGTCTTGACGCTCTCCGGTGGCAGGCCTACGGTCTGTCTACCCATACAGACCAAGTGCGCGTTTGTAGACACTCTGGCGCCAGATCGGCCCGTTCAGCACCCACCACGACTCTCGGAGAGACGATGTTGTCTTCCGTGCACCGCCCCGTCCGCATCGGACGGTCCCGAGCCAGGAGCGGCCTCGCCGCGATGTTGGTGTTCGCCGCCGCCACGAGTGCCTGCACCGTGGCCAACAGCGACAGCACGGGCGACGCGGGTGAGGCCGGGGACTCCCTGCGCATCGTCCTCGACCAGGAGCCGCCGACCTTGGAGCCGTGTGAGGCGTCGCTGACGTCCACCGGCGTGGTCACCCGCTCGAACATCAGCGAGCCGCTCATCGAGCGCGACCCGACCACCGGCGAGCTGGAGCCCCTGCTGGCCACCGCCTGGGAACAGGTCACCGACACCGAGTGGCGAATGGAGGTCCGCGACGACGTCACCTTCCACGACGGCGCCGCCTTCACCGCCGAGGACGCCGCGTTCTCGATCGACCGGGCCGTCAACAACTCCGCGCTCGCGTGCAATGTGGACGGCTACGTCTTCGGCGATCAGGAGTTGGGCCTGGAGGTCGTCAATGACACGACCCTCACCATCACCACCGACGTGGCCGACCCGATCCTCCCGCTGCGGCTGAGCTTCATCGAGGTCGTCCCGCGCACCACCAGCACCGAGGCCAAGGTCCGGGAGCCGATCGGCACCGGCCCCTATGCCGTCGCGGCCTGGGACACCGGCGTCTCCATCAGCCTGCGCCGCCACGACGACTACTGGGGCGAGGCACCCGCCTTCGCCCGCGTCCGGTACGTCTGGCGGACGGAGTCCAGCGTGCGCGCGGCGATGATCGCCACCGACGAGGCCGACATCGCCACCGGCCTCAACCCCGAGGACGCCACGCCGGAGAACTCGCTGCCCTACCCCAACAACGAGACGACCGCGCTGCGGCTGGACGGCCGGGAGGCCCCGCTCGACGACATCCGCGTGCGCCGCGCGATCGATCTGGCCATCGACCGACACGGCATCACCGACGCGCTCTTCGACGGCATGGCCGTGCCCGCCGCGCAACTGGTGCCCGAGGGGGTGGTCGGCCACAACTCGGAGCTGACCGTGGGCGCCGCCGATCCAGACGCGGCCCGCGCCCTGGTCGAGGAGGCCGCCGCCGACGGCGTCCCGGTCGACCGCGAGATCACGCTGATCGCCCGCAACGGCCAGTTCCCCAAGGTCGCCGAGACCGCCGAGGCCCTGCAGTACCAGCTGGCCCAGGCAGGCCTCCAGGTACGCATCCAGATGGCCGACACCGCCGCCCACCTGGAGTATCAGCTCCGGCCCCTCCCCGAGGACGTGGGCCCCGTCGCCTTGTTGATCATGCACGGCAACCAGGCGGGCGACGCCGGATTCACCACCAGCCAGTACCTGCTCTCCGATGGTCCACAGTCGACCTTCGGGACCCCGGAGCTCGACGAGCTGATCGCCGAGGCCGATCAGACCGCAGGCGACGATCGGCAGGACGCCTTCGCCGGGGTCTTCGCGGAGCAGAACGACACCCTTGCGCAGTACGCCTACCTAGCCCACATGCAGGGACTGCTGGGCATCTCCCCTCGGGTCTCCTACGAGCCGAACTCCGCCACCGGCGACGAGCTGCGGCTCGCCGACGTCCGGCCCGAGCGCTGAGAGGACTCACCATGCTGACCTTCCTGCGCAAGCGCATCATCTCCAGCGCCATCCCGCTGGTCGTCGTCGTCTTCGGCGTCTTCCTCCTCGCCCGGCTCACCGGCGATCCGACCAACCTCTACCTGCCGGTCAGCGCGACGGCGGAACAGCGTGCCGAGTTCGCCGCCGCGAACGGATTCGACCAGCCGATCTACGTCCAGCTCTGGGACTACCTCGGCCAGGTGATCCGCTTCGACTTCGGCGTCTCGCTGCGCACGGGGCAGCCCGCGGGCGACATGGTGCTCGCGGCCTTCCCCGCCACGCTTCAGCTCGCCGCCGTCACGATGCTCATCGCGATCGTCGGCGCGGTGCTGCTGGGCAGCCTGGCCGCCTACCGGCCGAACTCCCCCGCCGACCGTTCGGCCAGCTTCCTGTCGATGACCGCCGCCAGCATCCCGGACTTCTGGTTCGCCATCATGGGCGTGCTGATCCTCGGCGTCGGTCTGGAGTGGCTGCCCACCTCGGGCGTCGACGGCGGCCTCGAGGTGTGGATCCTGCCGATCGCGACGCTGCTCATCCGGCCCTTCGGCGTGCTGGTGCAGGTCGTGCGCGGCGCAATGGTCGCCGCGCTGTCCGCGCCGTACGTGAAGGTGGCCCGCAGCAAGGGAGCGAGCGAGCCGAGGGTGGTGTTCGGCCACGCCCTGCGCAACGCCTCGGTGCCCGCGCTGACCGTGGCGGGAGACCTGACGATCGGTCTGGTCAACGGGGCCGTGGTGGTCGAGACGATCTTCGGCTGGCCGGGCATCGGCAAGCTGATGATCGACTCGATCCTCCAACGTGACTTCGCCGTCCTCCAGACCGCCGTGCTGCTGACGGCGGTGACGATCTTCGTCCTGAACATCGTGATCGACGTCTGCTACGCCCTGCTCGACAACCGCGTCCGCCAGACCGTCCCCGCGTGAGGAAGGAGCCACTCTCGATGACCCAGTCTCTCGACGACCCGGCGCGGGCCGAGGCGGCCTCGCCCCGCACCCGACGTCGTACGCGATGGTGGACCCTGCTCGGCCGGGACCGTTTCGCCGCCGTCGCCGCCGTGCTCCTCGGCGGGATCGTGCTGGTCTCGGCCGCCGCACCGCTGTTCCTTGGCGACCGTGCGGTCCGGCAGGACCTCGGTGACTCGCTGCGTCCGCCGTCCTTCGATCACGGCTTTTTCGGCCTGCTCGGCACCGACGTCCTCGGCCGCAGCATGCTGGCGAGGTTGATCGAGGCGGGCGGCACCACCCTGTCCGTCGCCATCCCCGCCGTGCTGCTCTCGCTGTTGATCGGCTCGTCCTGGGGCATGTGGGCGGGCTACAGCGGCGGCTGGCGGGAGAACGTCTCGATGCGCGTCGCCGACGTCATCCTCAGCTTCCCGTCGCTGCTGCTGGCCGTGGTCGTGCTGTACGTGTTCGAGCCCAGCGTGGCCAACATCGTGGCCATCCTCGCCGTGGCCCGCATCCCGGTCTATCTGCGGACCGCCCGCGCCGAGGCGGCGGAGTTGAAGAGCAGGCTGTTCGTCGACGCCGCCCGCACCTTCGGCACCAGGACCGGTCCGACGCTCGTCCGGCACGTCGCGCCCATCGCGCTGCCCACCCTGCTCACCGTCGCGACCCTGGACTTCTGCTTCGTGATGCTCACCGAGTCGTCGCTGAGCTTCCTGGGCATCGGCATCCAGCCGCCCGAGGTGAGCTGGGGGCTGATGGTCGCCCAGGGCAGGCAGTATCTCCAGACCGCCTGGTGGATCGCCGTGCTGCCCGGGGTCGCGATCGTGGTCACGACCGTCTCCGCCACCATCCTCGCCGCCTGGGTCCGGCTCGCCACCGATCCCGGCCAGCGGTGGCGACTCACCCTGCCGCGCCGAAAGCGCGGTGCAGGCCCCGCCGCCCCGGAGGTCACCTCATGAGCGTCACGACTCGTTCCGCACGCCAGCAGGGCGGCACCACGGACGGAGCGGCGTTGGAGGTCGAGCGGCTCTGCGTCGACCTGCGCACCGCTGCGGGCGAGGTCCGCGCCGTCGATCAGGTCAGTTTCGCCGCCCACTCCGGGCGAACGCTGGCCCTGCTCGGCGAGTCCGGCTGCGGGAAGTCCATCACCGCCCAGGCGGTCGTCGGTCTGCTCGATCCGGTCGCCGAGGTCACCGGCGGCTCGGTCCGCGTCGCGGGCACCGACGTCATCGGCCTCGATCGGCGCAGCAGGCGCAAGCTCGCCGGCCCGGTGCTGTCCATCGTCTTCCAGGACGCGCTGACGGCGATGAACCCGGTGCAGACGGTCGGCGCCCAGCTCGGCGAGCCGTTCCGCATCCACGAGGGCGCGTCCCGCCGCGAGGCACGCAAGCGGGCCGTGGAGCTGATGGACCTCGTCGGCATCCCGGAGCCGCACGTCCGCGCGCGGTCCTATCCGCACCAGTTCTCCGGCGGCATGCGGCAACGGCTGCTGATCGCGATGGCCGTCGCGCTGAATCCGGCGGTGCTGATCGCCGACGAGCCGACCACCGCACTCGACGTCACGGTGCAGGCCCAGATCATGCGGCTGCTCAAGGACCTCCAGGTCAAGCAGGACATGGCGGTCGTGCTGATCACCCATGACCTCGCGGTGGTCGCCGAGCACGCCGACGACGTCGCGATCATGTACGCCGGGAGCGTCGTGGAGACGGGATTGGTGGACGAGGTGTTCGCCAGCCCCCGTCACCCGTACACGCGCGGCCTGCTCGACTCGGTCCCGGAGCGGGTCGCCAAGGGCGAGCGGCTCCCATCGGTGCCGGGCAGTCCGCCGCAGCTCAGCGCCGTGCCCACCGGCTGCGTGTTCCAGGCCCGATGCCCGATGGCCAGGGACCGCTGTGTCGAGGAACGTCCGGTGCTCGCGCCCACCGGCCCCGGCCGCGCCGCCGCGTGCCATTTCTCGGAGGAGCTCGCCCGTGTCTGAGACCGCCACCCTCCCCCGCCGCTCCGCCGCCGACCGGGGGCCGCTGCTCTCGGCGACGGGAGTCACCAAGACGTTCCGCGTCGCCAGGAACAGCTCCGGCAACACCAGACTGACGGCGCTGGACGGCGTCGACCTGCGGTTGGGCCGGGGCGAGACCCTCGGCCTCGTCGGCGAGTCCGGGTGCGGCAAGTCCACGCTCGCCCGCGTGCTGCTGTTGTTGGAGCGCCCGGACTCCGGCGAGATCCGGTTCGACGGCGTCGATCCCTTCGCGCTGAAGGGTCGGGAACTGCTGGCGTGGCGACGCCGGGTGCAGATGGTCTTCCAGGACCCGTACGCGTCGCTCAACGCGCGGATGACCGCCGCCGACATCATCGCCGAACCCTGGCGCACCCACCGCGACGTGATGCCGACGGCCTCGGCCCGCGCCGCCCGGGTTCGGGAGCTGCTCGACCTGGTCGGGCTGCGCGAGGGCGACGCCGAGCGCTATCCGCAGGAGTTCTCCGGCGGGCAGCGCCAGCGGATCGGCATCGCCCGCGCGCTGGCGCTGGACCCGGAGATCATCGTCTGCGACGAGCCGGTGTCCGCGCTGGACCTGTCGGTGCAGGCCCAGGTGCTCAACCTGCTGACCGATCTCCAGCAGCAACTCGGCGTCTCCTACGTCTTCATCTCCCACGACCTGTCGGTGGTGCGCCATGTCGCCGACCGGGTCTCGGTGATGTACCTGGGCAAGGTCATCGAGCAGGGCCCCACCGAAGACGTCTTCGACCGCCCGCTGCACCCGTACACGGCGGCGCTGATGTCGGCCGCGCCGACGCTGGACCGGTCGCCTGCGGCGCAGGGCCGCAAGCGCATCCTGCTGGAGGGCGAGGTGCCCTCGCCGCTGAATCCGCCGTCGGGCTGTCGATTCCGCACCCGCTGCCCGTACGCGGCCGCACGCTGTGCCGAGGTGGAGCCCGCGCCGGTGGTGGCGGGATCGGTGTCGGGATCGGTCGACTCGCCGACGACGCCGGTCGCCGACGACGTCGAGCAGCCCACCGCGACGTCGGCCGCTGCGGCCGGACTAGGTTCGGCTGCTGTGAATCCACGCCATGTCGAACACCTCGGTCTCTGTCACTTCCCCTTGGACGCCTCGGGTGCGCCCATTCACTCGTGAGCGTCGCCGAGCTGGTCCTGCTCGGCGTGGTCGTGCTGGTGGGCGCCTTCCTTCAGGCGTCCATCGGCTTCGGCCTCGGAATGCTGGCGGGACCGGTGATGGCGCTGGTGGAGCCGAGTCTGGTGCCGGTCGGCGTGATGCTGCTGGCCACCGGGGTCACGGCCGCCACCGTGGTGCTGGAGCGCGAACACCTCGACCTGCGGGGCGCGGGCTGGGCCCTGCTGGGCCGGGTGCCGGGCGTGATCGCGGGCGCGGCGCTGGTCGCCGTGCTGCCGACCCAGGCGTTGAGTCTGTTCCTGGCGGGTGTCGTACTGCTCGGCGTCTTCATCACGATCCGAGGCTTCGCCCCACGACCGACGACGGGTGCGGTGATCACCGCCGGGGCGGCCTCCGGCCTCATGGGCACCGCGACCTCGATCGGGGGCCCGCCGATGGCCCTGGTGTGGCAGGGCAAGGTCGGACCGGCGCTGCGCGGCACGATGGGCGCGTTCTTCCTGGTCGGCTCGGTGATGAGCCTGGTCGCGCTGGCGGTGGCAGGCCAGGTCACCGCCGAGATCGTCACCCACACCGCGCTGCTGCTGCCCGCCGCCGCGCTCGGGTTGCTCCTGTCCCGCCCGCTGGCCCGCAGGCTCGACGTCCGCCGGATCAGATACGTGGTGCTGACGGTGTCGGTGCTGGGGGCCGTGGTGCTGATCGTCCAGCAGTTCGTCTGATCGACGGCGGCGGGAGTCCGCGGGCCGCGGGGCGCGGCGTCGAGCCCTGCCCTGCGCCGACCGAGTCGGGCCGCCGCCTGTCCGGAATTCGCGGGCACCTCGGGTCGCCGATGCGCTAGGAGTAGGGCATGCGACCCGAGCCGGGACAGGTGCTGCACTTCTCCGAGGACCCCTCGATCACGAGGTTCGTGCCGCACGTCGCCGCCACGGCGAGGCAGCCGAAAGCCTATGTCTGGGCGGTGGACGACCCTCGCGCCCCGGACTACTGGTTCCCCCGGGACTGTCCGCGCGCGATGGCATGGACGCTGCCCACGACGTCGACGGTCGACCGCGAGCGCATCCTCGGCCCCGGCGGCGGGGACCGCGTCCACGCGATCGAGTACAGCCGGGTGGCCGAGTTCCTCGGCGTCCGGTTGTTCGCCTATCGCTTCTCCGCACAGCACTTCACGCCCTTCGGCGAGCCCGAGCCGAGCGCGATGGTCGCGGTCGAGCCCGTCGAGCCGCTCGGCCCGCCGGAACTCGTCGGTGATCTCCTCGAACTTCACCGGTCGGCGGGCATCCAACTTCGCGTGCTCGACAACCTGTGGGGCTTCTGGGACTCGGTCGTGACGAGCACGCTCGGGTTCAGCGGCATCCGCATGCGGAACGCCGCTGCACGGCCGGGACACCCGGACGGCTGACCATCGGCTGATCGTGTTCGGGAATCGCCGTCCGTTCCCTCATCGCCCGACCGCCCGAATCGCGTCGACGACCTGAGCGCCTCGGACGCGGGTCCGCGCCAGCCTGCCCTCCGATCAGAGGCCCGGCCGAGGCCGGTGGGACGGCAGACGGCGCGGTCGCCGCGACGAACCCCGTTGCCTACGCCGCCGGGCCGGAGCTTATAGTCAACTAACTTGTTGAACAACAGATTGGTTGATCTCACCGTGTCTGCCGATGAGGAGGACCGCCTGGACCGGGCGTTCACCGCGTTGGGCGATCCCGTCCGCCGGGCGCTGATCGCGCGGCTGTCCCGCAGCGACGCGACGGTGAACGAACTCGCCGAGCCGTTCTCGATCACCAAACAGGCCGTCTCACGACACATCCAGGTGTTAGAGGCCGCCGGACTGATCACCCGCAGCCGGGACGGCCAACGTCGCCCCTGCCACCTCGATCCGGCCGCGCTGGAGGCGTTGACGAGCTGGATCGACACGCACCGACTGGTCGTCGAGCGACGCCACCGCAGTCTCGACGCCGTCCTCGACACCCTCAAGGAGCAGGAATGACGAGCCGCGAACCCACCACCATCACGTCCGAGCCCCACACCCCGTTCATCGACATCGAGCGAGAGTTCGACGCCACGCCCGCGCAGGTCTTCCGCGCCTCGACCGAGCCCGACCTCGTCGCCCGGTGGCTCGGCCCGCGCGAACTGGACCTGCGGGTAGAGGAGTACGACGCACGACAGGCGGGTGCCTACCGCTATGTCCACCGCGACGCGGCAGGCGGTCACTACGCCTTCCGAGGCGTCTTCCACACCGTCGTCGCGAACACGCTGATCATCAAGACCTTCGAGTACGAAGGCGCCCCAGGCCAGGTCAGCCTGGAGACCACCGAACTCGAGGACCTCGGCGGCCGCACTCGGCTGCGCACCCGCTCCGTGTTCCCCTCGATCGAGGCCCGCGACGCCGCGATCGACGCGGGGATGGCGCACGGCGTCCGGGACTCGATGGACCGGCTCGCCGAGACGCTGCCGGTCGAGACGCCGCCCGAGTCGGTCTCCGCCGGTCGGGTCGTCGTGGACATCTCGATGTCGCTGGACGGATACGTCACCGCTGCCGGCGCCGATCTGGAGCACGGAGTCGGCATCGGCGGCGAGGTCCTGCACGCCTGGGTGATGGGCGAGCAGACCGAGGAGACGGCCGAGCTGATCGCGGCCTCCGTCGCCAGAACCGGCGCGACCATCATGGGACGGCGCACCTTCGACTTCGTTGACGGACCGCACGGCTGGCAGGGCGACCTCGGCTACGGCGGGGAGCGCGACCAGTCGGCCCCGCCGCCTGCGTTCGTGGTGACCCACTCGGTGCCGGAGACGGTGCGACTGGCCGACCGGTTCACCTTCGTCACCGGAGGTCTCGAGCAGGCCCTGCACGAGGCGCAGGCCGTCGCCGCAGGCAAGGACGTCGTGATCATGGGCGGCGGCGCGCTGGCGAACGAGTTCCTTCGCGCCGGGCTCGTCGACGTCCTCTCACTGCACGTCGCTCCCGTCGTGCTCGGTGCGGGCACCCCGCTGTTCCCGACGTCGACGGCCGCCGCCGTGCGGCTGGAGCTGCTCGACTCGACGGCCACACCCGCCGCGCAGCACCTGACCTACCGGGTGCTGCGGTGACCGGCGCCCGGCGGACCTGCCTGCCCGTTCGACTGCGGCTTGTTCGACTGCGGCCTGCCTCGTCGTAGTCGTGCCATAGCCTTGCCGCGGGCTGCCTACGGGGTCCGGCGGCCCGAGTCCTGGCGCCCCGATTCGCGGCCGCCGGTCGGTGTCCGCATCGGGGAACACCGCTGCCTGCACGACAGGGTCGGGCGGGGCACGGCACCCTCTCCACCGGGTCGATCACTAGGCTCGGCACACTGGCGACGGACTTCGGCGACAGGCCGAGGCCGGTTTCAGCGCGCAAGACGCCGAGGTCGGTCGCGCTGGACGACGTCGGTCGGGACGAACTCGATACACCTGCCGGCATCGTCCTCATCGTCCGTCCGAATCGGACTGCGATGCGGATTCCGAGGTCCCGAACCGAGGGCGGCCCCGCCAGATCCGCAGCCCGCCATTGTCGTCGAGCCGAGGAAGCCACCAGGGTGAGCACCAACGAGATCGACTTCGAGAACGCGCGTGTCTACGCCATCCCGATGCGCACCCGCTTCCGGGGCATCACCGTGCGAGAGGGGATGGTGTTCGAGGGGCCTGCGGGGTGGGGCGAGTTCTGCCCGTTCCCGGAGTATGACGACCAGGAGTCGGCCGCCTGGCTGGCCACCGCCGTCGAACAGTGCACCGAGGGCTGGCCGGAGCCGGTACGCGACCGGATTCCCGTCAACTGCACCGTCCCCGCCGTCGGCCCCGAGCGAGCTCGCGAGATCGTCGAGGCCGCAGGCTGCGAGACCGCGAAGGTCAAGGTGGCCGACCACCCCGACTCCTCGGCAGAGGACCTCGCTCGGGTACGAGCGGTTCGCGACGCCCTAGGCCCGCACGGCGCGATCCGGGTGGACGCCAACGCGGCCTGGGACGTCGACGGCGCGGTGACCGGCATCCGCCTGCTCGACACGGCGGCAGGCGGCCTGGAGTACGTCGAACAGCCGTGCCGGACCATCGAGGAACTGGCGGCCGTCCGCCGCCGGGTGACGGTCCCCATCGCCGCCGACGAGTCGATCCGGCGTGCGGAGGACCCGCTGCGGGTGGCCGTGGCGGGAGCGGCCGACATCGCGGTGCTCAAGTGCACGCCGCTCGGCGGGGTCCGGCGCGCGCTGCGGGTGGCCGAGGCTGCCGGGCTGCCGTGTGTGATCTCCTCCGCGCTGGAGACCAGCGTCGGGCTCGGCGCCCAACTCGCGCTCGCAGGTGCGCTGCCCGCCCTGGATCTGGCCTGCGGGTTGGGCACGCTGTCGCTGCTGCGCGGCGACGTGGTCGCCGAGGCGTCGTCCCTGCGGCCCGTCGGCGGCTGGCTTCCGGTGCCCCGCAAGCCCGTCGCGCCCGATCCGGCATTGCTGGCGACCTACGAGCCGACCGATCCCGAGCGCGTGCGGTGGTGGCGGGACCGCCTCCGCCGGGTACGCGCCGTGCTCGACGACCGGGGGAGGGCACTACCCGACTGATCCACATCGACGCCCGGCAGCCCCGCGTCGCTCGCCGGTTCCTTGCCAGGGTCGTCGAGATCGGGCCGTTCCGCCCCGGTCCGCCCGGGGTGCGCTGCCGCACCGATCTGCCGTCAGCGTTCGGGCTGCCCTCGCATCAGGATCGCCGACCCGTCGTCGGCGCGATGGCCGGACGACCCGGGGTCATAGGTCCCCCGTCCCA
Organism: Actinoalloteichus sp. GBA129-24; assembly: GCF_001941645.1. Classification (NCBI taxonomy): domain Bacteria; kingdom Bacillati; phylum Actinomycetota; class Actinomycetes; order Pseudonocardiales; family Pseudonocardiaceae; genus Actinoalloteichus; species Actinoalloteichus sp. GBA129-24. The sequence continues at coordinate 5,459,020 of NZ_CP016077.1, forward strand.
GCGGAAACCCGCTCACCAGGCCGAACCAGCCCGCAGCCAGGGCCGCGCTCATCCAGTTCCGGCCCAACGGGATGAACCGCAGCAACGCCTCCACCGCCGCGGCCGGTCGGGAGGACACGCCGCCTCGGGAGACGTCGCAGCCGCGCCTGCGGGTTCGATCCTGAGTATGGACCCGCCGGAGCACAACAGGCTCTCGTCGGATGATCGCGCGGGTTTCGCCGCGCGGCGAGCTCGGGAGTTCCGACCGCGTCCTCAGGCGATCGGCGCGGGCGAGGCGGCGAGGGGTCGACTGGTGCGGCGCAACGCCGCAATCCCGGCGCACGCCGAGCCGTTGAGCTGCCGAGCCCTGGTCTGCACGCGGGCCTGCTTCGAAGAACCTGCCGAAATGCCGCTGGGGGGACGGCGGGGCGGCACGTCGGCCGTTCCCGAGTCGCCACTCCCGCCGCGTCGGTGAGGCTCCCGTCGACCGGTCCGGCCCACCGGGCCCCCGGCAGGCGGTCCCCTCCGGTCGACGGGCACGGCGGCCTGCCCGTCACCGCCCCGCGCGCACCACGTTCGTCAGCGGCTCCCCCGCCGCCAGCCGCCCGATGTTCGCCGCGATCTCGGCGGCCCGGCCGCCGAAGGTCTCCGCCGTGTGCCCGGAGTGGTGCGGCGTGAGCACGACGTTGTCCAGCGTGTGGAACGGCCGAGTATGACCTCGGGTGCCGACGCCGTCCTTGGGATGCGACCACCAGACGTCCAGCGCCGCACCGCCGATCCGCCGCTGCTCCAACGCCTCGTACAACGCGTCCTCATCGACGATCGGGCCGCGCGCGACGTTGACCAGCAGCGCGGTGGGACGCATCGCGGCGATCTCCTCGGCGCCGAGCAGGCCGGTGGTGGCCGCCGACAAGGGCACCGTGACGACCACGACGTCGGAGGCGCCGAGCAGCGTGTCGAGGTCGTCGTCGCCGCCGACATGATCCAGTCGCAGGTCGGCTGGCAGCGGGGCCCGCGGATTCCGGCGGACCGCACGGGCCCGCATGCCCAGCGCGGTCGTCGCCCGCACCAGCTGCTGACCGATCTCGCCGAGCCCGATGACGCCGACCGTACGGCCCGCGAGGCCGAGGCCCAACGGCGCGGCGGAGTCCAACACCACGGACTCCCACTCGCCCGCACGGAACCGACGCTCGACGGGCAGGACCCGACGCGAGAGCATCATGGTCACCATCACGACGTGCTCGGCGATGGATCGGCCGTGGTGGAAGGTGTTGCAGACCGTCACGTCTGCGGCCAACGCGTCCAACGGGATGCGGTCGTAGCCCGCGCCGGTGACGTGCACCAGCCTCAGCCGCTCGGCGCGCTCGGCCATCGCAGGCGTCATCCTGGCGGCCACCAGCACGTCGGCGTCGGCGAGTTCCTCGGCCACCTCGTCGTCGGGGCGACCGGCCAGCAGCCGCCAGTCATGGCCGTCGGCGCCCGCAGCGGTCAGCTCGGGGGTGAAGAACCGGATCAGCACCGGATCGGTCAGGACGATCTTCATCGCCTACAGGGTCCTTCCTCGGGATCGCCGTGTCGGTGGCGGGGTGTCGGTGGCGGGGCCTCGGGCCGGGGGTCTAGGCGGCGGGTCTAGGCGGCGGGCTGGGCGGCGGGTCTGGGCGGCGGGTCTAGGCGGCGGGCTGGGCGGCGGGTCTAGGCGGCGGAGTCCTCGGGGGACGGGTCCGCAGGGGACGGGCCCTCAGTGGACGGGTTTCGGTGTTGGGTCCTTGGTGGACGGGTTTCTGGTGGCGAGCTCTCGCGCGGCGTTTGGCGGCAGTCTCGGGCGGGGGCTGGTGGCAGGGTCTCGGTGGCGGGCCGTGGTCCGGGTGCCGGTTCATACCCGCCGTCTGCCGGTGGCCCAGCCGACCTGGTGTGTCGGTCTGCACGCATCCCGTTCGCTGCTGCGGACGGCGCGGCATCGCCAGGGATCGGCGGCGCCGCTGAACGGCTTCGGCATGCGGGCCTGCGCCGCTCGCCCGGCGTGCTGCTCGGCGCGCTCGAGGCCGAGTGCGGCCGGGGCAGATGCCGCCGGGTCGGATGCCGCCGTGTCGGGTGCCGCCGCCGGACCGCGCGATCCACACTCCACTCGATCGATATCTTGCCCAAATAGAACACATGTTCGATAGTCGTGTCATGGTCATTCACACGTTCACCGCACTCACCGCAGTAGCCGCGTTCACGGCACTCACCGCAGTGGCCGTCTGCACCACATTCGGCGGCCTGGTCGGGCGACATGGTCGCGCCACGGCCGACGCCACGCTGGCCGGGCTCCCGGTCGCGCCGTGGGAGTCCATGCGGCGGCTCGGCCGACACCTCCCGGCCCGCGCGATCGGGTGGGCGTCCGATCCGACTGCCGCCCATACCCGATCTCGGCGGCCGCCGCAGGGCTGCCGACCGCCGGGCCTGCCTTCGGGTCGCCGCACGCGCCGAGGGCACGTCGTCACCAGCGCGGAGCCGTGGGGTCGAAGTCGGGCTGGACCCTGCGCATGTAGCCGGTGTCGTCGCGCTCCCGAATCCCGCTGCTCAGGTACTGCTCGTGCAGCCTGGCCAGCGCATCACGATCCAGCTCGACGCCGAGGCCCGGGCCGGTGGGCACCGGCACCGCGCCCTGCTCGAAGCGCAGCACGCCGGGCACCACCACGTCGTCGTCGGCCGACTTCCACGGCCAGTGCGTGTCGCAGGCGTAGTTGAGGTTCGGCGTGGCCGCTGCGAGATGCGTCATCGCGGCGAGACTGATGCCCAGGTGGGAGTTCGAGTGCATCGAGAGTCCCATCCCGAAGGTGTCACAGATGCCCGCGAGCACCCGTGAACGGCCGAGACCGCCCCAGAAGTGATGATCGGAGAGGATCACGCCGACGGCATCCTGTGCCACGGCGGGCTTGACGTGGTCGAAGGCGACGACGCACATGTTCGTCGCCAGCGGCATCGAGACCTCTCTGGCGACACTGGCCATGCCCTCGATGCCGGGGGTCGGGTCCTCCAGATATTCCAGGACCCCGTCCAACTCCTTGCCGACGCGGATGGACGTCTCCACCGTCCATGCGCCGTTGGGGTCGATGCGCAGCGGGTAGTCGGGGAAGGCTCGGCGCAGCGCCCGAATCGCCTCGATCTCCTCTTCGGGAGGGAACACCCCGCCCTTGAGCTTGATCGCGCTGAAGCCGTACTCGTCGATCATCCGGCGGGCCTGGGCCACGAGCTGGTCCGGGTCGAGGGCGGCGCCCCACTGGTCCTCGGCCCCGCCGGGGTGACCTGCCCACTTGTAGAAGAGGTAGGCGCTGTAGTCGACCCGATCCCGCACCGCACCACCGAGCAGGTCACTGACCGGACGCCCGATGGCGTGGCCCTGGATGTCCAGGCAGGCGACTTCGAAAGGAGAGAGCACACGGTCGGCGGTGCTGCTGCCGGTCACCATGCCGCTCATGCCGTGTCCCGCCTTGGACGTGTCGGCGGCCAGGGTGGCGTGGACTCGTCGCGCGATCTCGTTGACGTCCCAGACGTCGACGTCGATGAGCTGCGCGGCGGCCAGGCGAATCCGATCCAGGTGACCCGCGTCGCCGTAGGTCTCACCGAGTCCGACGAGTCCGGAGTCGGTGACGATCTCGATGATCGCGCGCAGCGCGAAGGGTTCATGGACGCCGACGACGTTGAGCAGCGGCAGGTCCCGGAAGGCGACCGGGGTCACCCGGACCTCGCGGATGCGATGCGGCTCGGTTGTCACGCTCTCGGGCACCAAGGCTCCTCCGAGGAGTCGACCGACTGCGATCGTCGGCGATCGATGGATACCGGTGCAGTCTAACCAGACGCTGTCCACATGGGTAGACGTCAGACATAATCGAAGACAGTTTCGGCCGTCGGGTCGCGGTCCGGCCGACTCGCCCGCCGAGCGGGCCGCCGCGCCGAGTCACGGCATCAGGCACTCAGAAAGCCGTACTCGTACCGGCGGGCGGCACCCCGGCTGAGCGGCGGACGGCGGTGAGGTCGGCGCGGCTCCCGCAGACGACGACCCCGACGACCCACACCCACCTCAGGAGGCAGACACGCTCAGAAAAGCAGATCCGCTCAGGAGTCGAGCACGGCCATCGCGTCGATCTCGACCAGCATCTCTTCCCGAGGCAGGCCGGTGAAGACCGTAGTCCTGGCAGGCAGCACACCCCCGGCGACACGGGCCGAGACGAACTCTCCATAGGCCTCGTTCATCGCAGCGAAGTCGTCGCGAGTGGTCAGGTAGACCCGCAGCATCACCACGTCGTCGAAGCTCGCCCCGCCCGCCGCCAGGATCGCCTCGATGTTGCGGAGCGTTCTGGTGGTCTGCGCCCGGACGTCGCCGGGGAAGACGTAGGCGTTGCTGTCCGGGTCGACCGGCCCCTGCCCGGACACCTGAAGGATCGGGCCCTTGCGAACGCCCTGCGAGAAGGTATGGGCGGGCGCAGGTGCGGCATCGGTGCGGAGGGCGGTCTTGGGGTGCGACATGGGACGGGTTCCTCTCGATTCTTCGGTGCGGGCGAGCCCGGCACCCGACGGTCGGTTCGGGTGTCAGGGATGGAAGCCGCAGTCGCGGGAGATCGACGCGGCGGTGGCCAGCAGGTCGGGCAGCAGCTCTAACACCTGCTCATAGCCCAGGACGACGTCGGGCACCGAGACCGACACGGCGGCGGCGACCCGCCCGCCCGCGTCGTGGACCGGTGCGCCGATGCAGTTGATGAACGACTCGTGTTCCGCACGGTCGACGGCATGTCCCTGGGCGGCGACGCGATCCAGTTCGTCGTGCAATGCGGCGGCATCGGTGATCGTGCGGTCGGTGAAGCGGACGAAGTCGATCCCGTCGATCACCTGGCGACGCTGCGTCGCAGGCATCGCCGCCAGGATCACCTTGGACACCGCCGCGCAGTTCAACGGCGCCCGCAGCCCGATCCTGGAGTACATCCGCACCGGATGACGCGAGTCGTACTTGTCCACGTAGACGACCTCACCGCCCTCGAAGGTGGCGAGGTGGACGGTCTGTCCCGTGCGCCGGTTCAGCTCGGCGAGGTGTGGGGCGGCGATGCTGCGGACCTCACGCTGTTCCAGGGCGAGGCTGGACAACGCGAAGAGTCGCGAGCCGAGGTGGTAGCGATGGCTCTCGTCGCGGAAGACGAACCGCTCGTCCTCCATCGTCCGCAGCAGTCGTAGCACCGTGGTCTTGTGCACGTCGAGACGCTCGGCGAGTTCGGTGAGCGAGCGTGCCTGCTCACCGAGTTCGACGAGAATGCGCAATGCCTTGGTCAGGCTCTGACTCACTTCTTCCGCTCCTCATGACGCGCTCGTCCGCCTCGGCGGTCGCCGCCGAGGCGTCCGTACGCTACCGCCGTCAGGGCGAGGTCCGGAGGCCGTCTGCGCCGACCACGATGCTCGCCCATTGCTGATCGGTGCAGGTCAACAGCGCGTCGACGCTCTCGGGCGGTGGCGGTGGACCGTGGTCTCCGGCCACCGTCAACGCGAGCGCGGCGCAGAGGTGCCCCAAGCGCAGGCTCTGTCGCGGCGGCAGGCCGCGCAGGGTGGCGGCGAGGTATCCGGCAGCGAAGCCGTCACCCGCGCCGACCGTGTCGACGACGTCGACACGCAGGGCCTGCACCGTCGTCTGAGCGCCGTCGCGGTCCACGGCCACGGCATCGTGTGCGTCGTTCTTGACGACCAGCGTGCGCGGTTCGGGCAGGATCTCCCGCAGTCGCGCGGGCTCGGCGGCGCCCAGCACCGCCTCGGCCTCGTCGGATCCGAGCAGCACGATGTCGGCGAGCGCGCAGAGCCGGGTCAGTGTCGCGGGATCGCGGTCGTGCCAGAGGATCGGTCGCCAGTTGAGGTCGAAGCTGACGAGGGTGTCTGTGCGAGGCCTGCGGAGCAGTGTGAACAGCAGTTCCGCCGCCGAGTCGGAGATCCCGGCGGTGATGCCGGTGACGTGCACCAGGTCTGCGGCGGCGAGCAGTTCGCGTTGTGGGCCGCCTGCCAGCAACGCGGGTGACATGACCGAGGCCGCCGAGCCGGAGCGGTAGTAGTGCATCCGGCGACGCGTGACGTCACCCTGCCCCGCCCCACTGCGGCGGTTCGCGCCACGGCCGTCCGCGCCCGGCCCGTCCGCATCCGGCCCGTCCGCATCCGGCCCGTCCGCGCCGTCTCCCGCCGAGGCATCGGCCGCCGGGCCGACACCGTCCGGGCCGACAGTGTCCGGGCCGGCAGTGTCCGGACCGACAGTGTCCGCGCCATCACGGTCCGGGCCGACACCGTCCGGGCCGTCCGCCGCGCCGTCACCGTCGGCCCGCCGTCCGCCTCCGGAATCAGTGCCGCCGGAATCAGTGCCGCCGGACTCCCCGGCCTGCTCGGTGTCGAGTCCGCTTCCGGCGGCCGGCGCGGCCCGTTCCTTGACGTAGAGGCCCGTCGGCCGCAGCGGGTCCAATTCGACGCCGGAGACGTCGACTCCCCTGGCCGCGATGTCGGCGAGCACGTAACGACCGAAGCCGTCCGCGCCGAGTCGGGAGAGCCAGCTCGTGGCGATGCCCAACCCGGCGAGGGTTCCCGCCACGTTGGACTCCGCGCCGCCTGCCGACCGGTGGAACACGGCGCTGTCCTCCAGCGGACCGACCTGATCCGGAACCAGCACGATCATCGACTCGCCGAGGCAGACGGCCCTCGGCTCCGGCGGCGATGTCGGCATGCGCAGCTCCCTGATCACGTGGCGTGGAGACGGTTACGAGTCGGGGCCGACCGGAGGGACTGCGCCGAGAGACCCGGATCACGTCGAGGGCGCCGACTACGCCGAGTCATTGACCTCGATGCGAGCGAATGCTACAACCTCTCCATCGAATTACGCAACGGCCGTTGCAAAATGCGCAACGAAGCCGTTCGGGTGGCGGAATCGGCCGAGTGTCGGCCGGCCCCACGCGCACAACCGACCGGTGCCGGGTCAACCGGACCAGTCCGCAGAGGAGCGACAGATGGACGCGATCGACACTCAGGGTGTCCGAGGGTGCGGCCGACGATGAGCATCGACGCCGCCGCGATGCGAGTCATCGAGGCCGATCGGCTGCTGGCGGTCGTCCGCGCGCCGGAGATCCCGGACGCGGCAGAGCTGTGCGCCGCGCTGGTGGCGGGCGGCATCCGCGCCGTGGAGTTCACCTTCACCACCCCCGACGTCCTCTCGCACCTCACCGTCGCGGCCGAGGCGATGGAGTGGCTGGGCGGCGTCGTCGGCGCGGGCACGCTGCGCACGGGTGACCAGGCTCGTCAGGCCGTCGATGCGGGCGCCCGGTTCCTCGTCACTCCCGGCCTGCGCCGGGACGTCGCCGATGTTGCCCGCCAGAGCGGGACGCCGCTGCTGGGCGGTGCCTTCACCCCCAGCGAGGTGCTCGCCGCGCTGGACCTCGACGTCGCCGCGGTCAAGATCTTCCCGGCGGGCAGGCTCGGCCCGAAGTACCTCGCCGACCTGCTCGGCCCCCTTCCCGAAGCCCGGCTGGTGCCCTCCGGCGGAGTCACCGTCGAGACGGCCGCCGACTACCTCGCCCGAGGTGCCGTCGCGGTCTCGGCGGGCGCCGATGTGGTGTCGCCTCCAGCAGTGGCCGCCGGGGACTGGTCGCAGATCACCGACCGGGCTCGGGCTCTCGTCCGGGCGGTGAGCCCGTGAATCCCCGACGCAGCCGCGGCGGCGAACACCGCAGGCCGATCGGCGGTCGCCCCGAGGTCGCGACGGTCGCGGACCTCCGCTCCCCTACCGACAGCGGACCGACACCCCACGGAGAGCCCGAACTCCACGGAGGGCCGGTGTCCGGCGGACCCGCCGTGGACAGCAGGTCCGCAGGCACCACCGCCACGAACACCGTCGCCACCACCGGCACGAGCGCCACAGCCGAGGCCGACCACGCTCGGCAGGCCCAGCTGGAGCGACCGAACGCCCGGTCGGGCCGACGCTCGCCGTCTGGTCCGACCGCAACCAGCATCCACCCGCCACACGGAGTCAGGAGATCGTCGTGACCGACGTCGAGGAGCTGCTCGCTCAGCTCATCCGCATTCCCAGCGTCAATCCGAGGGGACGCGCCGAGCCCGCCGAGACGCCGTTGGCCGAGTTCATCGCCGACTGGGCTCGCGCGCACGGACTGACGGCGACCCTGCACGAGGTGCTCGACGGCCGGAAGAACGTCCTGGTCACACTGCCCGGTGAGAGCGCGGAGACCATCCTGCTGGAGACGCACCTGGACACCGTCGAAACGGAGGGCATGACGGTCGAGCCGTTCGAACCGACCGTCGTCGACGGTCTGCTCTACGGCCGAGGCTCCTGCGACGCCAAGGGACCGCTCGCGGTGTTCCTGACCGCGATGGCCGATCTGGCCGCCAGCGGCGAGCCCCGCCCGCACACCATCACGCTGGCGGGCGTCGTCGACGAGGAGCACGTCTACCGGGGTGTCCTCGGGCTGCGCGAGGCGGGCGTGACCACGACGGGACCGGTGATCGGCGCGGTGATCGGCGAGCCGACCTCGCTGCGGATGGTCACCGCGCACAAGGGCTGCATGCGCTGCCGAATCACCGCTCGCGGCCCCGGCGGTCACAGCTCCGAGCCGTGGGGCCGCACCAACGCGATCGCCACCGCCGCCCGGATCGTCGACTACCTGACCGACGAGTACGCCCCGTCGCTGGACGCCCAGGCCCGTCCGCTCGTCGGGCCCCCGTCCCTGGCCGTGACGATGCTCAGCGGCGGGACCGGCCCCAACGTGCTTCCCGAGAGCGCGACGCTGACGATCGACCGACGCACCGTGGCGGGCGAGGACCCGCATGCGGTCTGGCGGGACCTGCGGGAGAAGCTGCTGGCCCGCTGGCCTGCGGGCGTCGAGATCGCCGAGCCGCACATCGTCGACTACGCGTTGGAGACCAGCGCGGACGCCCCCTTCGTTCAAGCGGTCGCCCGCGTACTGGCGGCGGCGGGCCAGAACCCGGAGCCCAAGGGCGTCGGGCACGGCACCGACGCCTCCAAGATCGCGTGGGACGACATCCCGTGCGTCGTCTTCGGTCCCGGAGCCATCGCGCAGGCCCACACCCCGGCGGAATTCGTGCCACTGTCCGAACTGAACGCCGCACGCGGGGTGATCGACGCCCTGCTGCGCCAGTCCATCGCCTGACTCAGGAGACGACGTGACCACGACATCCGATTTCCCGACTCCCTCCCCCGGCCTGATCGAGGACGGCCCGATCGGCTGGCGGCTCAAGGGAATGCCCGCCGACGCCGCCGCGCAGACCCTCGGCGAGTTCAGCGCACTGGGCCGAGGACTGTTCGACGCCGGGTTCTCCTGGCCGCAACTGGTGCTGCGGGAGTCGGCACTGCGACACAACGCCGCGTTGATGGCCCGGTACACCGCAGAGCACGGCATGTCCCTCGCCCCGCATCTCAAGACGACCACCTCGCCGGAGCTGGCCGAGTACGCACTGCGCGAGGACGCCTGGGGAGTCACCGTCGCCACCCCGTACCAGGCACGGGTGTTCATGGCGGCCGGTCACCGCCGCATCCTGCTGGCCAACGAGCTGGTGGATCGCGACTTCGCCCGTCAGGTCGTCGAATGGCTCGCGCAGGACGAGGCCAGGGAGTTCTACTGCTACGTCGACTCCGTGGCGGGCGTCGCGGTGCTGGCCGAGGCGCTCGACGGCTCCCCCGCCGCCCGTCCGCTGCCGGTGCTGATCGAGATCGGACACGCGGGCGGCCGGGCGGGCTGCCGCGACCTCGACACGGTGGCCGCCGTGCGGGACGCGGTCGCCGCCGCCGACGGGCTCGCGCTGGCAGGGGTCTCCGGCTACGAGGGCTCGGTGAGCCATTCCAGGGACGAGGCGGGCCTGGCGGCCGTCGCCGAGTACCTGCGTTCGGTGCGTCGAGCCATGGAACTGGTGCTGCCGCAGGCTGATCCGCGACTCGCCGAACACGTCATCTCGGCGGGCGGCAGCTTCTACTTCGACGTGGTCGCCGCCGAACTCGGCGGAGTGACCGGCGAGCGGCCGGTACGGCTGATCGCCAGGCCGGGGGCCTATCTCACGCACGACAACGGTATCTACGAGGCGCGGTCTCCGTTGGACGGCGGCGGCACCGCCGTCGATCCCGCACAGCGGCTGACCCCGTCCATCGAGGTCTGGGCGCCGGTGCTGAGCAGGCCGGAACCCGGCCTGGCGATCCTCGGTGCAGGCAGGCGCGACCTGAACTTCGACCAGGGGATGCCGGTGCCGATCGAGGCCCGAGACCACGCGGGCCGATCGGCACGCCCCGCCGAGGGCTGGACGGTCACCGCGCTGAACGACCAGCACGCCTTCGTCACCGTCCCGCCGGAGGCGCAGCTCGCGCCCTCCGACCTGGTGCGGCTGGGCATCTCCCATCCGTGCACCGCACACGACCGCTGGCTCACCGCCGTCATCGCGACGGATGACGACGTCGTCGTCTCGGTGGCCCGCTGTTACTTCTGATCCCTCAAGTCGACAAGGACGTCCCGTGACCGCCCCTACCCCCACCGCCGCCACACCGACGGGCGAGAAGAGATCGAGGACCCGGTACGCCATCCTCGCCTCGAACTTCGTGATCCTCTCCCTGAACTACGCCGACCGCGCCGTCATCGGCGTCGCCGCACCGTTGATCATCAACGAGTTCGGGTTCTCCAATGCGGCCTTCGGCTGGATCCTCGCCGCGTTCGCCTTCACCTACTCACCGTTCGGCTTCATCGGCGGCTGGCTGGCGGACAAGTACGGTCCGGCGAAGGTGATGGGATGGGCGGCGATCTTCTGGTCCTGCTTCACCGCGTTGACCGCCGCAGGCGTCGGATTCGTCAGCCTGCTGATCATCCGGCTGCTGTTCGGCGCGGGTGAGGGCCCACAGGCCACGGTGACGGCGAAGATCATGCACAACTGGTTCCCGAAGAAGGAACTCGGCACCGCCGTGGGCATCGCCAACGCCGCCACACCGCTGGGCGGCGCGATCGGCACCCCGGCGGTCGTGGCGATCCTCAGTGCCACCCAGGGCAACTGGCGAGTGCCGTTCATCATCTTCGGCGTGCTGGGCGTCTTCTTCGCCATCGGCTGGTTCATCATCGTCCGCGACACTCCGGAGAAGCACTCCCGCGTCTCGCCCGCCGAGCTGGCCTACATCCGCCAGGACGCCGCACCCGCCGCCGAGGTCGGCGACGGGGCGGACGACGCGACCGTCGCCGAAGCGCCGCCGTGGTGGCGATACCTGACCCGGCCCGCGGTGTGGACCACCGCCGTCGCGTACTTCGGCTACGCGTGGATTCTGTGGACGTTCCTGAACTGGTTCCCCACCTACCTGGTCAACGAGCGCGGCATCGACCTGAGCGAGTTGGCCGTGGCGGGCGCGATCCCGTGGATCGGCGGCTGCATCGGGCTGGCGCTGGGCGGCGTCTTCACCGACATCCTCGTCCGGCGCACCGGCCGTTCGGTGGGGCCGCGGCGGTGGACGGTGGTGATCTGCCTGACCGCGACCGGCCTGCTGTTCGGCGGCATCGGCCTAATCAGCAGCACCTTCGGCGCGGTGGCGCTGATGACGGTGGTGGTGTTCCTGTTGTACTTCACCGGCGCGCAGTACTGGCTGATCGTCGGCGAGGCGGTGCCGGGCCCGGTGTACGGCTCGGTGTCGGGCGCGGTCCAGATGTTCGCCACGACGGCGTCGATCCTCGCGCCCATGATCACCGGGTATCTGGTCGACTCGTCGTTGGGCTGGACGGGGACCTTCGCGGTCGCGTCGATCGTCTCCGTCGGTGGGGCGCTCCTGCTGGCCGTGTTCGGCAAGGTCCGCAAGCCGCTGCCGCCTGCGGCGGTGACGCCGACGCGCTGAGTCCCGTCCGCTGCCGCCCGCCGAGTCAGCGTGGCGTCCGCTCCTTCGCACCGGGAGTCGACGTCACGCTGACTTTCGTTCTACACCAGAACGGCCGCCGAGCCTGCCGAGAGACCGACCCGTGGGTCACCGAGCGGTGCCGCGCGGGGGCTTGCGCACCTCGCCGAGCGCACTCGAGCAGCGACCGAGGAACTCCAGCAGCAGGGCGCTCTCCTCCGGGGTGAAGCGCCCGGACAGCTCCCGCTCGACCTCGACGGCGGCCTCGTCGGCCTTGGCCAGCACCGTGCGGCCCTTGCGGCTCAGCCGGACCTCCTGCACGTGGGTGTGCACGGGGTGGCTCTGCCGGTCGACCAGGCCCTTGCCCTCCAGGGTGGCGATGACCGTCGACATCGTCTGCGGGGTGACCAGGCACCGCCGCGCCAGCGCAGCGCCGGACAGGCCCGGCTCCTGAAACAGGGCGAGCAGGACGGTGTACTGCGGCACGGTCAGGCCGTGCGGGCTCAGGACCGCGCTCTTGGCGGCGATCAGCTCCTGATCGACCCGCTTCAGGTGATGTCCGATCCGGTCACTGATCGACAGCGTCATGGCTCCAGTGTAGAGGCCGCACACAGGGGCGTGATAACCATTCGAGCCCGGTGGAATAGCAGGGCTCGAATGTCGTTGCGCTCGGAAGCGACAATGCACGCGCAGCGTGGTGAATCGGCGGTTTCGCGACAATCCTCGAACTCCGCCTCGATCAGGGCACGAGCACGTCTTGAGCATCCCATGCGTCGACACGCATAGCGACGAGTCGGCGGCACGGCGTCGCCTCGGATGGCGGCGGAGTGACGTCGAGGCGCCGAGGCGTCGCTTCCCTGCGACGTCCGCGACACATCGACGAAGATCCTCCCCCCGTCGTCGGCCGATGCCGACGGGCCGTTCTCACCGCCGACGCCGTTACCCCGAGACGGCCTGCAACGGCACCCGAGTGGAGTACTCGGGAACGGCCTCCGGGTGCTTCTCCAGCCAGTCCCAATACTCCGGATGGCGGACTGCCAGTGCCAGATGCTGCTGCTGCAGGGCGTCCACGACCGTTCCCACCAGGCTTTCCGGCACCCGATCCCGCCGCCACACGCAGATTTTATGCTCCAGCGCCTCCTGTTCGAGTGGCCGGGTGACGAAGTCCCGATTGGCGGAGAGCCCGAATAATGGTCCGCGTAAAGCGACGCCGACGCCGGCCGCCAATCCGGACAACACGACGTCGTCATCCCCGACCAGAATCGGAGCAGGCAGATATCCGGCGAGCAGACAGAGGTTCTCCACGATCGATCTCGACGAGCCGGATTCCGGCAGAATCCACGGCGCATTCCGCAGACTGGCCAACGAGACCGAATCCACCGCTGTTTCCGGCCTGCCGCGCAGCGCGCACAGCCATAACGGCGTCTGCATGATCGTCGTCATTCCGATGTTGACTTTCGGTCGAAATCGCGAGACCGGATCTTCGACCACCAGCGCCAGATCGGCTCGTCCCCGTTCGAGCATGTCGAGCGCGTCGCCGTCGGGATACCGCATGATCTCCAGCTGATGGCCGTCGGCCATCAGCCTGGCGACCGTGACCGACGGGTTCAACGAGGCCACCAGACGCAGCGGTTGACCACCGCGCCCCACCAGCGCACCGAGGCTGGTCAGCAGGCTGCCCATCTCGGAGTGCACCTTCCTGGACGCCTCGACGACGAGCTGCCCGGCCTGGGTCAGGCGCACCCCGCTGGCAGCCCGGTCGAGCAGATTGGCGCCCAACGACTTCTCCAGTCGCGAGATCTGCCGTGACAAAGCGGGCTGCGAGGCCCCCAAGCGCTGTGCGGCCCGTCGAAAACTGCCTTCCTCGGCGATTATCTGCAGCAGTTTCAGATGCCGAGTCTCCAGATCCACCAGAACTCCTTCCGCAGGGTAGTTGCCACGGTAACGTCACAATACTCGCGACGGATGACTTTCTGACGCACTTTCTGTGAGTCCCAGTCGACAGCCAAGCCCCGGACCGGCCGATTGACACCACAAACCCCGCCGTCGATAATCCGGCACCGCTGGCCGCCCGGGCGCCGCCGAATGAACCAGGACGACCGGTTGAGAGCGCCGACCCGGACCGTTGTTACCGCCGCGTAGCAACGCACGACTAGGTGATACTACTCAGTGTGACGCCAGGTCGGCGTTTTTCAGCCCGAATCTGGCCGCGCGGGCCGCCGCGCCCAGCGCCGCCCACAGCCATCCGGCGCCGGCGTTTGCGACACCTCGCCGACATGTCCCCGCAACCCCGAGAAGGGTTGACCGACTGCCCGAACTGCCATAGGTTCTGATTCGAATCAAGGTTCTTATAGTAGTCAGGATGCTGTGATGGCAGACGAACGTCGAGCGAGCCCTCCGGGCCCGGGGGTGACCACCGGCGCCCCACCGATCCCGATGCTGTGGCTGCTGACCGTCATCTGCGGTGTCACGGTCGGCAACCTCTACTACCTGCAACCTCTGCTCGACACCATCGGCCGGGAGTTCGACGCCGGTGTGAGCCAGGCGGGATCCTCGCTGTCCGCCATGCACGTGGGCTATGCGCTGGGCCTGCTCCTGCTGCTTCCGCTGGCCGACGTGCTGCGTCGCAGGCGGCTGGTCGTCGTGCTGACCGTCCTCACTGCTGCGGGCCTCGTGGTCATGACGCTGGCTCCCGGACTCACGGTGCTCACGGTCGCGGCGACGGCCGTCGGCGTGACGACGGTGCTCGTCCAGGTGCTGGTGGCCTACCTCGCCGTGCTCAGCGGGGATCGACGCGGGCGCGTCGTCGGCACGCTGATGACCGGAATGCTCACCGGAGTACTGCTCTCCAGAACTGTTTCGGGCCTGCTTGCCGACCTCGCGGGCTGGCGCTCGGTCTTCGCAGTCGCGGCGGTGCTGATGCTGCTCAGCGGTCTTGCCCTGCACCGAGCGCTGCCGGATCGACCGGCGGATTCCGCCGTCCCCTATCTGCGGCTGCTCAGCTCGATCCGCGAACTCGTCACCTCCGAGCCCGTACTGCGCCGCCGCTCGCTCTACGGCGCGCTCTGCTACGGCGCGTTCAACGCGATCTGGACGTCGTCGGCGTTCCTCACCGCCGGGCCGCCGTATAACTGGAGCGAGACCGGCATCGGCCTGCTCGGACTCGCGGGCCTGGGCGGCGTGCTCGCGGCGGCCCGCGTCGGACGACTCGCCGACCGAGGTCTCCAGGCACCCGCGACGATCAGTCTGCTGGTGCTGACGCTGGCCTCGTTCGGTCTGGTCTATGCGGGCGGCTTCCACGTGGTGCCGCTGGTGCTCGGCATCGTGTTGATGGACTTCGGCATTCAGGGCGTCCACCTGCTCAACCAGAGCGAGGTCTACCGACTCGCCGCCCAGGCGCCCGCCCGACTGACCACGGTCTACATGACCAGCTACTTCATCGGCGGTTCCGCAGGAACCGCGCTGGGCGCGCTGTCCTATCAGCACTGGGGCTGGATCGGCGCGTGCGCCGTCGCCGCCGGGATGATCGCCGTCGCCGTCGCCGTCTGGCTCGTGGACCGCTTCCGCTCCGCAGGCGACCGGCGGGCCGCCGCTCGCCCCGGCGCCGTCCCGCAGGCCGGCCCGGCCGCGACCGGGCAGGCGGCGGCTCCCGCTCCCGGCTCGTCGGCGACGGCCTCGGCACCGACGGCCCGAAGCATGCCCGACGCCGACGCCGTCGGCTCGCACTGACTCTCGAACAACCCCGATCTGGAGGCGAAGTGTCCACAGTTCCCACCGCGCGCGGGTCAGTTCCCGCCGCAGAGCTGGGCCCCACCCTGATGCACGAACACATCTTCGTGCTCAGCTCCGAACTTCAGCAGAACTACCAGCTCGACTGGGACGAGGAGGAACGAGTCGCCGACGCGGTCGCGCGCCTGCAGGCCGCCTACCAGCGCGGCGTCCGCACCGTGGTCGACGTGACCGCCCTCGGCCAGGGTCGTTTCATCCCGCGCATCGCCAGGATCGCCGCGCAGAGCCCGGTGAACATCCTGGTCGCCACCGGCGTCTACGCCTACCGCGAGATGCCGCCGTACTTCTTCTACCAGGGTCCGGGCACCCTCTTCGGCGGCCCGGACCCGATGACGGAGATGTTCATCCGCGACATCACCGAGGGCATCGGCGACACCGGGGTCCGCGCCGCCGTGATCAAGGCCGCGCACGAGGACCCCGAGCTGTCGCCCGCGACCGAGGAGATCCTGCGGGCCAGCGCGCGGGCCCACCTCGCCACCGGAGTGCCGATCACCACCCACACGAACTCGGTGGTGGGCAACGGGAACCAGGTGCTCGACCTGCTGGTCGCCGAGGGCGTCGACCCGTCGCGCGTGATCATCGGCCACTCCGGGGACACCGAGGACGTCGACTACCTGCTTCGGCTGATCGACGGCGGCTGCTACCTGGGCATGGACCGCTTCGGCATGGATCCGATCGCCTCGCTGGAGCAGCGGATCGCCATCGTCGCCGAACTGGTCCGGCGCGGCCACGCCGACCGGATGGTGCTCTCCCACGACACCTGCTGCTTCATCGACTACCTCGCGGCGGACCGACGACCCGAGCTGTTCCCCCGGTGGGAGTACACCCACATTCACGACGACGTCATCCCCGCGCTGCGGCGGCTGGGGGTCACCGACGCCGACGTCCACACGATGCTCGTCGAGAACCCGCGCCGCATCTTCGCAGGCGGGGCCGCATCCGCGACGGCTCCTGCGCAGGGCCTGGTGACCGCCGGTCCCGACGCACCGTGAGTGCCCTGCTCCCCCATCGCCGCACACCGCCGCAGCACGCGGCATCGAAGTGAGAGGACACCAGTGAACGTGGACAGCAGCACGCAGACCGTCCCCGCCGCCGCCGGGTCGCCCGCCCACCGTCGCGCCCTGGGCCGCAGCGGGCTGGAGGTCACCGCCCTCGGCCTGGGCTGCATGGGGATGAGCTGGGTCTATGACGAGAGTTCGCGCGACGACGCGGAGTCCGTGCGCGTCATCAAGGCGGCCGTGGACAACGGCGTCACCCTGATCGACACCGCCGACCTGTACGGGCCGTTCACCAACGAGGTGCTGGTGGGCAAGGCGCTGCGCGGCAGGCGCGACGAGATCACCCTGGCCACCAAGTGCGGTCTGGTGCCCGACATGACGCTGTACCCGAAGACCGTCAAGGTCACGCCGAACGGGACGCCGGAGCATATTCGGAAGTCGATCGACGGCAGCCTGAGCAGGCTCGGCGTGGACCACGTCGACCTGTACCAGCTGCACCGAGTCGACCCCCAGGTGCCGATCGAGGAGAGCTGGGGCGCGATGGCCGAGCTCCAGGCGGCGGGCAAGGCGGTCCACATCGGACTGTCCGAGGCGGGCGTCGCCGATCTGGAGCGGGCGGCGGCCGTCGCGCCGATCGCCAGCCTCCAGTCGGAGCTGTCGTTGTGGTCGCGGGACACCCTGGACGAGGTGCTGCCCTGGTGTGTGGCGCACGGCGTCGGCTTCATCGCGTTCTCGCCGCTGGGCCGGGGCTTCCTCGCCGGTGCGGTGCGGGAGACGAGCGTGCTGTCCGACACCGACTTCCGGGCGGCCATGCCCCGGTTCCAGGACGGGGCGCTCCAGCAGAACATGCGCATCCTGGACGGCGTCGAGGCAGTGGCCCGGCGGCACGGCGCGGCGCCGTCGCAGGTGGCGCTGGCGTGGGTGCTGGCGCAGGACCCGAACCTCGTCGCGATCCCCGGCTGCACCGTGGTCGGTCACCTCACCGAGAACCTCGGCGCCCTGAGCATCGAACTCACCCCCGGCGATCTGGCCGAGCTGGACGGCCTCCCCGCGCCGGTGGGCACCCGGTTCTGATCGGCGCCGGACCAGCGACGATCCCGGAGTCCGGCTCGGCACCCGACACCGAGCCGGGGTCCGGCGGCGGCCGCTGCGGCGAACGGCCGGACCCCCGCGCTCGCCGTCCGGCCACGAAGCCTGCCGCACCGGACGGCGAGCGCGATACCGCCTGATCAAGTCCGTGTCACCCGCTTCCACCCACGACACCCGGTTGCTGCCGAACAAGGAGGACGTCCGATGCTACGAACGACGGTGCGGGACGCCACGGGATCGCCTGTGGTGCTGGTGGACTCGGTGAGTTCGCTGAGCCTCGACGACCGAGGGTCGGTGGCGGTCACCGGCTCGCACGGCGGCAGCAGCTCGGCGGAGTGGGGAACCAGGTTCCTGCCGGGCCTGATCTTCTTCAACGACGCGGGCATGGGCAAGGACCGCGCGGGGGCGGCGGCCCTTGACCTGCTCGACGCGGCCGAGACCGCCTGCGCGGTCGTCGACAACGACACCGCGCGCATCGGCGACGCCGACGACACCTGGCAGCACGGCGTGGTGTCGGCGGTCAACCGTGCGGCAGCGGCAGGCGGACTCGCCGCAGGTCAGACCGTGCGCGCCGCCACGGCGGCGTGGCACACCAGCGGGGTGATCGCGGGCCGCTGAACCCCGCGTCGCCTCGAATCGCGCCGGTCGCCCGCCCCTCCCCCAGTCGGGCGGCCGGCGCACTACGCTGCTCCGACGAGGGAGGACTTCCGCACCGCCCGCCTCGGCGATCGACGGACCGCCCCGACTCGACGCAGGCAGGGAGCGACAACCGGTGAGCCGCAACGGAACCGCCCGCACCAGCACGGGCGGGTTCATCCAACAGATCAAGCTCGACCCGGCATCGGACACCGGCCGCTACCCCTTCACCCTCCCCGTCGTCCGCCACCTCACCCGCCGCCGTGAACTGGATCTGCATCCGCAGGTGACGTTCCTGGTGGGCGACAACGGAACGGGGAAGTCCACCCTCATCGAGGCCGCCGCGGTCGCGGCCGGTTTCAACGCCGAGGGCGGCACCCAGTCGTTCCGCTTCGCCACCCGCGCGAGCGAATCGTCGTTGGGCGATCACCTGATCATGCGCTGGGGCATCAGGAAGCCGCGCACCGGCTTCTTCCTCCGCGCCGAGAGCTTCTACAACGTCGCAACGGAGATCGAGCGTCTCGAGGTCGGGCACGCCTACGGCGGGGTGCCGCTGCACGAGCGTTCGCACGGCGAGTCGTTCCTCGACGTGATGACCCACCGCTTCGGACCCGACGGCCTCTACGTCTTAGACGAGCCCGAGGCCGCGCTGTCGGTGCGCGGCTGTCTGGCGCTGATCACTCGCATCGGCGACCTGACCAGGCAGGGCTGTCAGTTCCTCATCGCGACGCACTCGCCGATCCTGTTGGCCGTGCCCGGTGCGCAGATCCTCCAGATCGACTCGGACGGCGAGATCGACGAGGTCACCTACGACGAGGCCGAGCCGGTGGCCCTGACCCGAGGCTTTCTCGCGCAGCCGGAAGGATTCCTGCGGCATCTGCTCGAGGAGTGAGGGCGGGCGCGGCAGGGGTGAGGTTCGAGTTCGGCCTACCGCACCAGTCAGAAGACGCAGGTTCCCTCCGGGATCGATCCGTTGGCCTGATAATCGACCTCGACCGCGATCGAGGACTCCTGTTTGATGCGTGCCGCCAACGCCCTGCCTCGTTCGGTCCAGGCGAGCTTCGCCTCGGCGGTCGGGAATGCGGAGTCCGGCGGATGGCCGGAATCGTAGATGTCCTGGTACTCCTCGTCCCACCGGGTCAGGTCTGCCACCAGCTCCGCACTGAGCCCGAGGTCCTCCCCCGCCTCGTCTACCAGGTGATTCATCCAGTTGCCATCTTGATCATGATAGAAGAAGGGGCCCTGCACGAACCCCGCCAGCAGGAGCACTTTCTTACCCATGCCGCCTCACTCTCTCTTCTGTCGCGGCCGAATTTTATGTCGTTTCTTCAACGGGTACGCTGTCACCAAGTAGCCGTTGCCTCCAATGACGATGACCACCCTTCTACTGGCGCCCCCAATCTCGATCTCATGCACCTCGCCTCCGTTTCCATAGTATCCCACCGGCTCTTCATTCTCAATTCTGTTAAAGATGAAGTCAATGATGCGATCGGCCGGGATTCCAATATCCTCGAAACTCTTCTTCCGCCCCGACTTCAATATGTGCTCCTGCCCAGATATCTCCGAATCCCCCGTCTCCAGCCAGACAAGATGCCCCGCCCGATGCCTGGCTATGCGAACGACCTCAGCAGTGTTGATCTTGGCCTTGTTGCGGCGGAGTTCCGCGATGCAGTCAGCGTAATGACGCTCGGCGGACGGCTGTTGCTGCGGCTCCGACGGCAAACGGGCAGGCGCCTGCGGAGATGCACGGTCAGGTTCGGGCGCCACGAGCGGCGAAACGTCGGCGACGCCGTGCCCGACGACAGCATGACAATAGGCGTCAATCACGTCCTGGGCCTGCCTGATGAGCAGCTGCGCAGCGCGCACATCCTCAGTTGCGGCCTGAACAGCATGGTCGGCTTGCTTGACCTCCTACTGCGCGGAACCGGCGGTCGCGGCGGCGAAGTGCGCAGCCCCGTCCGCGATCGCGGTGGCGGCGATGCCGGTTTCCACGCGCGCCTCACTCAGCCGAGCGTGCGCACGGCGAAGCGCAGCGAGCACCTCAGCGACGGACAATGACGGCCTCCTCACCTTGCGTGACATCATAGGGCGTGCGTCCGCTTCACCGACTCAGGTCGCACGCCCGCCGCAGACGACGTGCATTGCACGAGGCTTACCGGTAGGAGAGGCCAGATGCGCCGAGATCACCAGACCGAAGTCCGGGCTATCGTCGATACGATCCACTCAGGTGAGTTCCGTCCGATCCGCCGAGTCTCGCCGGACCGCCTACGAAGCGCGGTCTGGAGTTCGGGACAGCCGATCTGGAGTACGGACGAAAACCGACATCAGGTGGTCGCAGCTGTGGCGACCTCTCGCGAGACACCACCCGCCCACGTCGCTCATGTCCTAGGCCTGAGCGAGGATCGTCAGGTGTGGGTGCGTCGCCGTCGGTTCCTCGTCGACGACGAACCGGTGCAACTCGCAACCTCGTACTTTCCGGCCGATCTCGTCGACGGATCGACGATCACCGAGGCCGACACCGGACCCGGCGGCTCCTATGCCCGGCTCCGCGACCTCGGCCACGAACCCGTTCGTTTCCGAGAAGAGCTTCGTGCCCGGGTGCCCGACAGCGAGGAGGCAGCCGCGCTCGGTCTGACACAGGGGACGCCGGTCATCGTCATCGTTCGCACGGCCTACACGGATGCGGACCAGGCAGTCGAGGTCAACGAGATGACGCTGGACGCGAACGCCTACATCGTGGAGTACCGATTCTCGGCGCAGGACTGAGCACGCACCGACAGCACTGGGCACACGCTCGTCGGCGGGGTCCGCCGACCGCACCGCATCATGCGTACGCAACCGACCGGGCTCAGCTGCGTACGTCGAATCTGCCCGCCTTGACACCGGCTAGGAAGGCAGCGGACTGCACGCTGGTCAGCGACAGCATCCCAGCCTCCGGGGCCTTGCTGTCGCGGATGGCGAGATCGTCCCCGCCGAATAAGGCGACCTCGACGCACTGCCCACCACCACTCGCGGCGCCGCTGCGGCTCGACTTCCGCCACTGCCCTGCCGTCGAACGCCGTCCGGCCATGACACACCTCATCCGATAGCTCATCGATAGTCAGCCAGCGCTGACGACACCATCTTGAGCGAGTCTCCCGGCGACAATGCAATCGAGCTCAAGGCGGCGAAGCGCATCAAGCAGCGGCGGACGTCGTCGGAGGTCTCCAGGTACACGATACCGACCGTGCCGTCGACATATCCCACGTCAGAGGCCAGGTCCGGCAGCGACAAGACCATGAATGAGCCCTCCATCCCAGCGTGCGGTCCGACGCTGAACGGAACGATCTGGAGCACGACACCCAGTTCGTCGACAACCTCCACCAGTCGTTCGAGCTGACCACGCATCACCCGCCTGCCGCCGACCTGACAGCGCAGCACGGACTCGCTCAAGATCACCGAGAACTTCACCGGCTCCGGACGCAGAAGCACCTGTTGACGGACCATCCGAGCGGCGACGAGATGCTCCAGGACATCCGGCGGAGTCGCAGGTTCGATCGCCGACATCAAGGCGCGGGCATAGTCCGAGGTCTGGAGCAGACCAGGAATCAGGGCCAGTTCGAATCCTCGGATCTCCGTCGCCGCCGCTTCGAGCCCCACGAAGGTCTGGAACTTCTTCGGAATCGCGCTGGTCTGCCACCAACCCTTCTGCCGGGCCTCGCGAGCCATCTGCACCAGCGCCGCCGCCTCGTCCGCAGGCACGCCGTAGCCTGCGGTGAGCTGCTCGATCTCGGCGGGCTGCGGTGCGTAGAGCCGAGTCTCCAACCGCTGGATCTTGGATCGCGACCAGCGTGGTGAGCGCGGCTTCAGCCGATCGGCCGCCTCCTCGATGGTCAGGCCCGCAGCGTCTCGATAGTTCTTGCACGACTCGGCGACCTGCCAGAGCCGCAGCGTAGGACTGACTCCCGAGTTCACGTCGGCCACCCTCCTCGAATTGATCAAGCTTTACATCCATCGGAGTGAAGGATATGGGTTACCCATTGCCAATTATGGGTTTCCCAACTCAAGCTACGGTAACTCGACCGTATCAGGAAGATCGCTAACACGATCGGGTCACACGATCAAGGAGTGCACATGACCGAGCCCAACGCGAAGGACGAGACCTCCGCCAACGCCGCGACCACCTCCCGCGCAGCGACGTCAATTCGCCCCCTCTGCGACGAGGAGACGTTCGCCCGCATCCTCACCGAGATCGTCGCCGACGAGGCACCGCGACTGTTCGCCGTCGTCCAGGAGTACGGCGAGCGCGCCGACGCCCGCATCGCGGCCTGGGGATTCGCCTTTCCAGGCCATGCCGAGCTGGTCTCCACCGACCACACCTGCCGCATGGTCCTGGAGAGGCCGGAGAACGCCCTGCGCGGTTTCCGTCGCGAGGACGACCACATCGACGCCCGCATCGTCTGGCATGACCCCGCCAGGGTCACCGCCCTCGACGAGAACGACGAGAGTGAAGAATCCGACGCCGCCTGAATCATTCCGAACGCCGACACACCGGAAAAGACGACTGAGTGGGCCGTTCGGTCAGGGGAAAGACCGAGCGGCCCACTCAGGAATCGCTGCGGGAGGCCGAAGACACGCCGGGCGCCCCGGCGGTGCTCAGCCGCCGACCTTTCACCTCACCCGCCCGCCGCCACCCGCCCCGACTCGCCGAGCAGGTCCGCCACCCATCGGCACGCCGCGCCCAGCTCCGACACCCTGCCGCGCGCCGCGACCACGCCGTCCGGGCGCAGCAGCACGAACGCGGTCCGGCCGCAGCCCGGCAGCCGCGACCACACGCCCCGCGCGGGCAGCACCCGCACCGAGGGCGCCGGAGCCGGGCAGGGCACGCCCTCGGTCAGCAGCGTCCAGCTGGTGTCGCGCTCCTCGTCCCGGTGCGACAACAGGATCGGCCCCGCCGCAGTGCCGACCCGCAGCGCTCCCCGATCCTCGTTCGCCGCCGGGCGCAGCAGCGCGCTCGACTCCGCCGGGCGGTACCGCCACCGCCGTCCCGCCATGATCGGCAGGTAGCCGCGCTCGATGAGTCCGACCCGGTCCGCCGCGCGAAACAGCAGGTCGCGCCCGGCCACCACGGCCGGGTTGCGCGCCATCCACGCCTGCGTCTGGATGTCGGTGTCGCGCACCACCTGCGCCGCCACCGCGTGCCGCTCGGGCCCGTAACTTTCCAGCAGCGTCATCGGCGCCGCGCCCCGGATCACCGAGGCGAGCTTCCAGGCGAGGTTGTGTCCGTCCTGAAGACCGGTGTTGAGCCCCTGTCCGCCCGCCGGGCTGTGCACGTGGGCGGCGTCGCCCACCAGGAAGACCCGGCCGAGCTGGAAGCGGTCGGCCTGCCTGCGGTGGACGCGGAATCCGCTGAGCCACTGCGGATCGACGAGCCGCAGGTCACCGGGGCCGCGCTCGTCGACCAGTCGTTGGATCAGCGGCAGGTCCACCTCGCCGGTCTGCTGCTCGGCTGGCGCGCTGGCGAAGAAGCGGAACAGGCCGTCGGGCAGCGCCACCACCACCAGCACCCCCGAGGGCGACTGGAAGTAGTGCGCCTCGTCCGACGCCAGGTCGCCCTCCACCCGCGCATCGCCGAGGACGAACCGGCTGGCATAGGTGGAGCCGGTGAAGGCGAGGCCGAGCTGCGCGCGCACCGCGCTGCCCGCCCCGTCCGCGCCGATCAGCCAGTCGGCCGTGCAGCGTTCCACCGTGCCGTCGGCGTGCTCCAGGACGGCGGTGACCCCCTCGGTGGCGGCCGGGTCGCCGGAGAAGTCCATCCGATCCAGCACGAGCAGCCGGCTGCCGTACTCGATGCGGCCGCCGAGACCGGCGAGGGTCTCGCGCAGGATGTCCTCGGTGTAGCGCTGGGGCAGCGCGCGGGCGGCCAGCTCCGACGGGAAGCGGACGTCGGCGAGCTGCCGTCGCGAGGAGTAGTAGCGGAAGGAGTTGATGCGCACGCTGTGCTTCTCCACCGCCGGACCCGCTCCGAGGTTCTCGAAGACGTCGACGGTGCGCGGCCACAGCAGCAGGGCCTTCGAATAGGTGACGGGGGCGGGTGCGGCGTCGACGAGCCGCACCCGGACGCCCCGCCGGAGCAGTTCGCAGGCGGCGAGCAGGCCGCTCGGACCCGCTCCGATCACCAGTACCTCGGGGTGTGCAGAGACGTCCATCGTGGATCTCCTTCCCGCCGGGTCGGCCGGCCGAGTCTCGCCTTCGTGCGGTGCTCGTCGTGACTTCTCTGTTCTGCGAGCCGCCGAGCGGCCCGGCCGAGCGATCCGGCCGGGCGGGCTCGCAAGGCGGTGCGCCGTCTCTCCCCCGCGCCGGGTGCAGGGGAGAGACGGCGTCGCGCACCAGACGCGGCGGGACGCGCGCCCGGTGCCGGGACGCCTGCCGCCTCGGCAGGCGCGCGTCGACCTCGTTCGGCATTCCGGCCCGGTCGCGGCACCGTGAAGTCCGTGCCACGCCGCAGGGGCGCGTGGCGCGTCGGATCGGGCGGACCCTCGGTTCCCGGCCGAACCGGATCGCGGGCTCGTCGGCGGGCACCGAGGCCCGCCCGGGGTCGGGCTCGGCCACGCCGGAGCAGGCCTGCGGGCCCCCGGCACGGCCGACGAAGGCCGATCACCACCGCAGCAGCGCGAACCCCATCGCCATCCCGCCGCCGAAGCCCGCCATCAACACCAGGTCGCCTTCGGCGATCTTCGGAGCCGCCTCGGCGAGGGTGATCGGAATGGATGCCGAGCCGGTGTTCCCGTAGCGCTGGACACTCTGATGGACGACCGCCGAGGGCAGCCCGAGCCGAGGGAACAGGTCGTCCATCATCCGGCCGTTGGCCTGGTGGGTCACCAGATGCCGCACCTCAGAGGGCGCCACCCCGGCATCGGCGAGGAACTCCGCCAACGCCGAGGGCACCCGCTCCTCCACGAAGGACCGGACGCCGCGTCCGTCCATGGTGAACCAGTGCTGTCCGGCTCGAACGGAGTCCACCGAGGCGGGAATCCTGCTTCCGCCCGCAGGCACCCGGATGAGCTGGTTCTCCGACCCGGAGCTGAGCAGCCGGATCGACTGCACACCCCGGCCGCCGGGCACCGAGCCGAGGACGGCGGCGCCCGCGCCGTCGCCGAACAGCACGGCGGTCTTGCGGTCGGCGGGGTCCAGGATGCGGGAGTAGACGTCGACGCCGATGACCAGCACGAGACCGCCGGTGGCCGCGAGCATGTCCCGGCCGACGCCGAGGGCGAAGACGAATCCGCTGCAGACCGCGTTGAGGTCGAAGGCGGCGGCGGAGGTGGCGCCGAGCCGCTCCTGAACGAGGCAGGCCGTGGGCGGCTGCGGGTGGTCCGGGGTCGACGTGGCGAGGACGATCGCGGTGAGGTCCTCGGCGCGCACGCCCGCCTGGGCCAGGGCCGTGCGCGCGGCGTCGGTCGCCAGGTCGGAGGCGGCCTCGTGCGGGGCGGCGCGGCGACGTTGCCGGATACCGGTCTTGCGCTCGATCCAGCCGGCGTCCACTCCGGCGGGCAGGGCGACCTCTTCGTTGGTGACGAGCCGTTCCGGCAGGTAGGCGCCCCAGCCCAGCGTCCCGATCTCCGTCGTGAGGCGATCGGGCAGGGTTCGGGAGGGCAGGGTCATGGTCATCGGTGGTCCTCCAGCTCATCGAGTTCGTCGAAGGCGAGCGGATCGAGCCCGTAATCGTGGGGAAACGACGGATGCTGCCGCCCGGGGAGGTCGGCACGGACGACGGCGAGTCGTCGCGGCGGCTCGGCGGCCGGTCGGGGAGCATCGGAACCAGTGCGCCGAGAGGCGCCTGCCCCGGGCCGTCGAGCCGAGCCCGCGGCACCCGCCGAGTCGGCGTCCGACGATCGCGCCGGGATCGAGATCGGCAGCGCCGCCGAGCCCGCCGCCCGTCGTCGGACACCCGCCACCGACTTCCGGCGGCTCGACCGGGCTGGGCCGAGCGACCAGGCCGCCACCGCACAGCCGCACCCGCAGTGCTCGGTCTCGGTCACCACAGAGCGCGCTGCATCCGGGCCCAGCCTGCCCGGTCGGCGTGCTCGGCAAGCTTCTCGTCCGGGTGCACCGCGACCGGATGGCCGACCAGCTCCAGCAGCGGGACGTCGCTGATGTGGTCGGCGTAGCCGAAGCTCAACGGCAGGGCGAGGCCCTCGGCCGCCGCCAGCTCACGCAGCGCGGCGGGTTTGCCCGCGCCGATCAGGCTCCGGGTGATCTCCCCGGTGTGGATGCCGTCGGCGTCGACCACGGGCTCCGTGCACAGGACGTGGTCGATGGCCAGCGCCTCCCGCAGCGGATCGAGACAGGCGCCGAACGACCCGGACACCGCGACGACGACATGGCCCGCCAGCCGATGCCGGAGGAGGCCTGCCACGACCACCGCGTTCACGAAGCCGCTCTCGGCCCGGCGCAGGGCGAACCAGCGGCGCCCCAGCTCGGCGAGCCGGTCGGCCCGCTCCCCGGTGTAGACCCGGTAATAGCGCCGGTTGAGCTGCTCGCGCGGCTCGCGGTCCGCGCCGAGTGCGGTCTGGAACTCGGCGAGCCGCCGTGCCTGGTCCGAGTCCGGTGGGATCTCGGTCTCGGCGAGATAGAACCGGAGGAAGTCCACCATGCTCTTGACCGACAGCAGGGTCTCGTCGACGTCGTAGACGGCGGCGATCTTCGGGGCCCGAGTCATGAGGTCACCCCCACCGGCTCGGTCGCGGCCGCCCTGGCGCGCAGGTACTCGTGCACGGCACGGCGGGCGCGTTTCGTCTCGGCCGCCTCGATGCGGCTCTGGTCGTAACCGCCGAATCGCACCGTGGCGTCGGCGGCGCAGACCTCGTTCTGCAACACCCGCATCCGCATCCGATAACCGGCCCGCGATTCGTCGGAGAGGTCCTCTTCGAGGATCTCGCAATGAATCGAGGCGGGCAGTGGAAAGAGGAAGGACTGGAAGGTGATGTCGATCGAGTCCCACACCACATAGAAGTCCCGATGGCTGTTGTGTCGGCCATAGGCCGTCTCGAAGACGGCGATGAACATCTGGCGCATCGCCTCGATGATCACCAGTCCCTGAACGTGCTGGCCGGTCTGGTGATCGCCGAACAGCTCGTTGTCGGCGTGCAGCCACAGCCCGGCGGTGTAGGCGTCGGAGCCGGTGCGGGTGAGATCGGCGAGCAGGACGTTGGGTTCCCGCTGCTTGTGGACGATGTCTCGTCCCAACCGGGGCGAGACCGGCGGCACGATCTCGGTCCCCGCGGCCTGCCGCTTGTTCAGCTCCTCCCGCAGGTAGTCGAGTTCGAACTGCGACACCCCCTGCACCGCGAGGACCCGCTCGGGAACGGGTCCGCCGCGACGCAGCGACGCCACGAACTGGCTGACGGTCTGTACTTCCTCGATCTTGGTGAGCGCGACGAATCGGTCGCCGACGACGCAGGCCTCCCGGCGTGCGGGAATCGCCGTGTCGCCGATGATCGCGGAATCTCGGGCAGGGTTATATGCGGATTCGGCCATCTCTTCTACTCCTTGACACGTCACATCGCCGATGCACTGTGTGGAGTGCATCGGTGATGAATCGTCTCGCGCACGGACGGCGGGAGATCCGATGAACCGCACGGTTCATCGGCGGTCCACCATGGATTCTCGGCACCGATCGGACATCAGCCGGTGAATCAGCAGCCGTCGACCACGCGAGAAGACCGCGTACCTCGACAGCCGCACCCCAGTCGGATCGACATGCCCTGCACCGCCGGGAATGCCCGGCCGCCACCACGCAGTGACTCGTCGATCCGTGAACAGCTTCGGGTCGGTCGCATTCCTCGATGAGGAACGACCGTCGCCCGACGGGCTTCGTTGCCCGATACCTCTGATCATGCCGGGGATCGGGCCAGCGCGGCAGTGCCAGATCGTCTCGGTCGTGATGCGTTCGTGGCATAGCCCACTCGACCGAATTCACTGCGCTGAACGGCGGATCGGCGTTGCGACTCGCGGGCACCATCCGCCATGACGGCACGGGCGGGGTGGCCGACGACCTGACCGAGCCCGCAGGCCTGGCGGACTGGCTCGCGGAGAACCACGACCTCCTGCACGACGTCGTCGACCCGGCGAGCTTCCGCGCCGACGAAGGGGCCCGCTCGGCCGTCGTCGCCCTGCGCGCGGCGACGGGTGCCCTGCTCGCACGCAGCGTCCCCGGCGCGCCCTCTCGCGCCGACGCCCACCGGCTGCTCCCCGTGGCCGAGGCGGTCGAGCGCATCAACACCGCGGCGGCGCTCGCCCCCGTCGCACCGGCCCTGAGCTGGCCCGACGACGGACCGCCCACGGCGCGGCGCCGCCCGATTCAGCCCGATGCCGTGACCCGACTGGCGGGAGCGCTCGCGGCGGCGGCGATCGACTTCCTTACCGGACCGGATCGCGAGCGCCTCCGGGCCTGCCCGGCGCCGCGCTGCGTGCGCTACTTCCTCCAGTCCCACGGGCGACAGGAGTTCTGCAAGCCCGCGTGCGGCAACCGGGCTCGCGCCGCCCGGCACTACCAGCGCAGGCAGCTCCCGACGGAGAAGCCAGCGGCCGACTGAGTCGACCGGGCCGTCGCGCGAGGCCACTCCGAACGCCGTCCTCGGCCGGGCGCCGGGACGACGGACCGCGCAGTAGGCGGCGCGAGTCAGTCCTGTTCTTCTGCCTGCCGTCCCCGCTTGAACCGCGTCCGCAGTGCCGCGTCGACCTCGTCGAACTCCCGCCCCGCCGTCTCGGGAACCCGCCGCGCGACGAACCAGAAGCCGAGTGCGCAGATCACGGCGAAGATCCAGAAGGCCTGTCCCTGACCGATCGCGTCCACCAGCGGCAGGAAGCTGAGCCCGACGATGAAGTTCGACAGCCAGTTGACCATGGTCGACGCGCTCGATCCCACCGCCCGCACCGACGGCGGGAACACCTCGCCGATCAGCACCCAGAACACCGGCCCCATCCCGCAGGCGAAGGCGGCGATGTAGAGGACCATGAACACCAACGACAGCACCGGGCTGAGCCCGAGGGCGAAGCTCAGCCCCAGCAGCACGAGCGAGACGAACATGACCCCCAGGGAGACGAGCAGCAGCACGCGGCGGCCGGTCCGATCGATCAGTCGCAGCGCCACCAGGGTCATCAGGAAGTTGATCAGTCCGATGAACACCGAGTAGAAGATGGAGTTCGACGCCGTCAGCCCGGTCTGCTCGATGATCGTCGGCGCGTAGTAGATGATCGTGTTGATGCCGCCGAACTGCTGGACGGCGGCGAGCGTCAGACCGACGAGCAGCGCGGGTCGGACCGAGGCGTCCAGCAGGAGCCGCCAGCCGTGTCGGGTCTGCGTGCCCTCGGGATGCTCCTCGGCCTGGTCTCGATGCTCGACCCGCTCGACCAGCCGGTCTGCGGCCTCCTCGTCGGCGATCGAGATGATCAGCTTCCTGGCCTTGTCCGCCCGGCCGCGCCGGATGAGCCACTGCGGCGACTCCGGCAGCAGAATCGCGGCCAACACCAGCGCCACCGCCGGGACCAGCCCGGTACCGAACATCGCGCGCCAGTTCTCCGTCGAGGAGAACGCGAGGTCGACCAGGTAGGACGTGAGGATGCCCGTGGTGATCATGACCTGGTTGAGGCTGAGGATGCGGCCCCGGATCTCGGCGGGCGAGACCTCGGAGAGATAGATCGGCACGGTCGCCGAGGCCGCCCCGACGGCGAGGCCGAGCACGAGCCTGGCCGCCAGCAGCATCTCGTAGTCGACGGCGAAGGTCGCGATCACCGTCCCGATCACGAAGATGACCCCTTCCAGGCCGAGCGTCATCCGCCTGCCCAGCCGGTCGGCGGTGCGCCCGGCGACCAGTGCGCCCACGATCGCGCCGATGAGCAGCACGCTCACCACGCTGCCCTGTTCGAAGGAGCTGAGCTCGAACTCCTGCCGAATGAACAACAACGCGCCGGAGACGACCCCGGTGTCATAACCGAAAAGGAAACCGCCGATGGCGATCATGAATCCCCATCGCCAGACCTTGCGGTGACCTTCGGGAGAGATTCCCGAAAGCGGCCCCTCGGTACCCGGCTCGCGAGAGAAACCCTGTGCCATTCAACGTCTCCTGAGTGTCAACCCGGCGCGATGTTCGCTCCAGAGCGACCTCGCGTCCGCAGCTCTGAGCAGCGGTTCGCCACTCATCGTCACCGAGCCCGCTGCGGGCGGCAACAGATGCGAGACCGACTCAGAGCACCGTGCGACGAAGATCAGCAGGTCGGAAGTGTCTGTTCGGGAGTCGGCCGCGAGACTGTGCACCGAACGGGTGGACTTCTCCTGTCGAAGGGATCAGCCGCACCGCGCAGAATCGACGCGGAGAATCACCCCGGAAGTCGGTCTCGGGGACGCCCCGTCCCGTCCGCGTCGGCCGTGCCGCGAGCCCTCGACGTCCCGATGGATCGGTGCGTCGGTGACTGCCCCGCTGTCTCGGAGGATCGCGCCGACGGCGGTCCGATCGCGCACACCCGAGTCTTGAGTCGAGTGGCAGGCAGCGGCGGAGCGGCGCGTCCGCCGCCCCGGCGGCAGGGGCTCGACAGGGCAGGCCCGCCGCCACGACGTCACCAGTAGCTGAGCGTCGGCCGCCCCGGCCACGCCGGACGGGTCCTCGGTCCGCGCCCGCCCGCCGCTGTGTCGCCTGGCCCCGGTCGGAGATCGAATCGCGCACGCACAGCGCAGCAGGCTGATCAAGCCGGACCGGCTCCGACGCGCGTCAGCTCAGGCTGCGTCCGGACCGGTCGAGACGATAGCGACGAGCCAGCCAGGCAAACGCCCGCTCCACCTCCACGACCGTCAAGGCTCGGTGGACGAGGATGATCTCGGCGAGGTCGACGTCATGGCTGCTCGCGACTCCGCCCGTCGAGCTGTTCGCCAGGGTGAGGCCCGGCAGCCCGGTGATCGTGCCGCCCACGAAGCCTTCCGGCGGGAGCCCGTAGACGTGGTGTCGGGAGGCGGCGCCGTCGTGGACCTGCGCCATGAGCTGCCAGCCCGGTGAACCGCCGGTCCAGACCGGAGCCGCGTTCGGCGGACCGGTGCCGCCCGCGCCGGTGGTCTGGAATCCGTCAGTGTCCTGCCCGGTGATGTGTCCGAGCCAGACATACCGACCGGACCGGCCGCTGTAGACGTTGCCGAGGAGGTCCCTCGGCTGCCGCACCACCATGAGCACGCTGATCGGCAGGTCGTACTCGGCCGCCCAGTCCTCGGTCCGCAGCCAACGCCCTGCCGCCCGACTGCATTCGACATAGGGCTGTCGGCCCGGCCCGTCGACCCGCAGCAACGGGCGGGACGCGGGCAGCTCCTGGGCGAGCGGTGCCGTCTCCCGGCCCGCATGGGGCGCCCAGCGCGTGACCGGCGTCCCCGCGCCGCCTGCGAGAGTGCTCGCCCGCCATGCCGAGATCACGCCGGGCAGGGTCGCCGGATCACCGCCCGGCACTGGCTCCTCGGTGAGCACCGGGGCCGAGGCAGGCGTGATCGAGGCCGTGAGGGCAGCGCTGACCAGCTCGGCGAGCCAGCGATGACCGGCAGGGCCGATGTGGATGCGGTCGGGCACCAGCAGCCCCAGTTCGTCGGCGTCGAGGCCGACGGGCCAGTGCGGCGAGACGTCGAGGAAGGCGACGTCGTCGATCAGCTCGGCGATCTGGCGGAGCTGATCGCGGTAGGCCGACCACGGATGCAAGGGGGCCTGGGTGTCGGACCGCCGTGCGGCATGGACCAGCAGGATCGAGGGCCTGCGGGGGCAGGCCGTCCGCAGTCGCGCGACCAGGTCGGCGACCTGGGCCCGGTAGTCGGCGGGCTGCACTCCGACGGAGTAGTCGTTGCTGCCGACCACGAGCACGATCAGGGCGGGATCGAGCCGTCCGATCCTGCGACACATCTGGCCGAGTTCCGGCGACCGGCCGTAGGACGACGCCCGGGTCCCGCCTCGGCCCGCGTTGTAGGTCTCGATGCCTCGGCCGTGCGGGGCGCGATGGGCGTAGGCGCCGTTGACGATCACGGCGCCCCGGGTGCTGATGCTGATGACGTGGTCGGCGCGGGGCAGCAGCGGCGACAGCCAGCTTCCGTCGGCCCGCCGAGACGATCCGGCGGCGTCGGGAACGACCGGATACGCGCTGTCGTCGATCCACACCGTGAACTCGGTGGCACCGACGCCCTGCATGAAGTGCACGGTGATCCGATCGCAGTCGGGCAGCGTCCGCCGGATCTCGTCGCCCGAGATCAGTTTCACCGAGCGCAGCGCGAGATCGGCGAAGACGATCTCCGGGTGGCCGAGCATCGTCCAGCCGCCGATCCCGGTGACCGGGTAGTGCGTGCCCGGCTCGCCGAGCGTCCGGCCTACCAGCGCCGCCGCGGTGCCCTCCTGAGTGCGCGCACCCTCGCCGCCCACGGTGGACGAGCCGATCCAGACGATGCGCACCGGCTCGACGTCGGCGAACATCCGTCTGCGTCGCCACTCCCACAGGCCCGGCGTCAGCACGCCGCCTGTGACGTCGAGTTCCTCATCCGTCGGCTCGTTCATCCCGCGCGGCCGTCCATGCTGCTCCCGCCCTCGGCGGCGTCCGCGCCCGGTGCGGGGTCCGTGGTCTGCGCGCCGTTCTCCACCGTCGCGGGCTGCGCGGCGGCGGGGGTCGGCACCGCATCCGGAGTCGCGGGCCCTGCACTGCTCGGGGCCGCCGCGTAGGACGGGGCCCGGCTCGAGCCGAAGAGCACCCGGACCAGCCAGGTCGGCAGCCGGGACTCCAGCCAGCGCGCGACGGCGTACCAGCCCGCGATGGTGAGGCCGACGAGTAACGGCCCGAGGTCGGCGGCGGCCTCGGCGATGCCGTCTGGCAGGCCGAGGCTCACCAGCCAGGCGAGAATCGATCCCCACCACACCGGGATCACGGTCCGGATCAGCGACACGACTCGATCAGACATCGGCACTCCCCTCGGCGGTGATGCGCGAGATCAAGTGTTCTCGCGCTGTCGATCAACCGACAAGGTCATTGACCTGTTTGCGCAGCACCGCAATCCGATGAGACGAACCGAGTGGACGAGCGGAGCACCGGCGAATACTCCGATCGCAGGGGAAACGTCGACGACGGGCTAACCCGTGGCGCCCGAGGGCCCCGCGACGACCCGGCTTCGCGCCTCGATGCCGTCCAGGATCAGCTCCAGACCGGAGTCGAACCACGGCCGCCCGGCGCCGACTCCCGGGAGGGCGGCGAGCTCGCGCAGCCGGGGATGGTCGGTCAGGTCCACGCCCGCCAGCCGAGCCTGCCACCGCGAGCCGGGGTCCACCGGGTCCGCTTCGGGCCGGGTGCCGCCCGTCCGCTCGCTCAGCTCCGACCGAGCACTGCCCTGGAGGAACTTGTTGATGGTCATGATCGCGCGCGCGGACTCCTCCAACGACAGGCCCAGCGGCTCCAGCGCGGACAACGCCCACTCCATCGCCCGCAGACCGGCGGGCCCGAAGGGCGGCGTCGCGGTCATGTCGGCGAAGAGCAGCCAGGGGTGCGCCTCGTACATGTTCCAGTCGTGTCTGGCCAGGACGTACATCCGCTCGCGCCAGTCGAGCCCGTCGGCAGCCGGGTAGGCGTAGGCGCTCGTCACCGCGTCGGTCATGGCCACGGTCAGATCGTCCTTGCCCGCGACGTGGCGGTAGAGCGACATGGTGCCCGAGCCCAGCTGGTCGGCGATCCGCCGCATCGACACCGCGTCCAGCCCCTCCGCGTCGGCGATCTCGATGGCCGCGGCGACGATCCGCTCCCGGCTGAGCCCCTGACCCTCCCGCGCCGTCCTGCTCATCGTGCGTGCACCGCCCTCCTCGTTGCACGCCATCCTAAGAACCTGTCCTTGATCCCCGCCTTCGGAGTTGCGCGGGGCCAGCGCGGCGATCTGCGGCGTTGTCGTCAGTCACCGTGACTCCGTTATGGCCTCCTCCGGTCGCCGTGCAGCTCAGCCACGCTGATCCCCGCCCACGACTCCAGGGTGATCGAACACGGGCTCGAAAGCCGGCGTACGGTGTACCCATTCGGATGAGTACGGCGTACGCACGAGGAGAACGATGCACCCGCACACCACGACGGCAGACTCCAGACGTTGGCTGGGGCTCGCCGTCCTGACGCTGCCCGTCCTGCTGACCTCGATGGACATCTCGATCCTGCACATGGCGATCCCCGCCATCACCGAGGATCTGGCGCCCAGCTCCGGCGAGATGCTGTGGATCCTGGACGTCTACGGGTTCTTGCTGGCAGGCCTGTTGATCCTGATGGGCGGCATCGGCGATCGCATGGGGCGCCGACGGCTGTTGTTGATCGGCGCCGCCGCCTTCGGCGCCGCGTCCGTGCTGGCGGCCTTCGCCACCACGCCGGAGCTGCTGATCCTGGGTCGGGCTCTGATGGGGGTCGGCGGCGCGACCCTGATGCCCTCCACGCTGTCGCTGATCAGGAACATGTTCGACGACCCGGCCGAGCGGACCCGCGCTATCGCCGTCTGGACGGTGGCGCTGGCCGGCGGCGTGGCGCTGGGGCCGATCATCGGCGGCGTCCTGCTCCAGTTCTTCGCCTGGGGCTCGGTGTTCCTGGTGAACGTCCCGATGATCCTGGTACTGCTCGCCGTCGCGCCGCTGGTGATCCCCGAGTACCGACACGGGAGCCCGGAACCGATGGATCTGCTCAGCGTGGCGCTCTCCTTCGCCGCGATCCTGCCGGTCGTGTGGGCGGTCAAGTCCGCCGCCGAGGCGCTCGCGATCACCCTGCCGAGCATCGCCGCCGCCGCGATCGGCGTCCTGGCCGCCGTCGTCTTCCTGCTGCGGCAGCGCAGGCTCACCAGCCCGCTCGTGGACGTCTCCCTCTTCCGGAATCGCCGGTTCAGCGGTGCCGTGGTCGCCGGGCTGCTGGCGATGTTCTCGCTGGCCGGTCTCACGATGTTCCTCAGCCAGCACCTCCAGCTCGTGCTGGGGTTCACCCCACTGACCTCGGCGTTATGGCTGCTGCCGATCACGGCCGCGATCACGCTCGGCGCCGCCGCCACCTCCGTGCTGGCGAGCCGCGTCGGTCCCGGCCCCATCTTCGGCGTCGGCGCCGCCCTCGCCGCCGCCGGAATGATCGTCATCAGCCTCAGCCCGGCTGAGGACGGCCTCGCGCAGCTCGTCATCGGGGCCTTCCTCGCGGCGGGCGGCATCAGTCCCATCACGACGCTGGCCACCGACGTCGTCGTCGCCTCGGTCAGCCCCGAGCGTTCCGGAGCGGCCTCCGCGCTCGCCGAGACGGCCAACGAACTGGGCGCCGCCGTGGGCATCGCCATACTCGGATCGTTGGGCGCCCTGGTCTACCGGTCCGGGGTCCAGGACGGGCTGCCCGCCGAGCTTCCCCCGGAGGCGGTCTCGGTCGTCGAGTCCGGTCTCGGCGCCGCCGTCGGCGTGATCGACCGGCTGCCCGCCGAGGTCGGCCAACCGCTGCTCGAACTGGCCCGGCGCGCCTTCGTCGACGGGATGTCCGCCTCGACGGCCACGGCTGCCGCCGTGCTCGGCGTCCTGGCCGTCGTCGTGTCCGGGCTGCTCCGGGGACAGCCGCCGACCGGTGCGGCGCACGCAGGCGACGCACAGCCCACGACGGAGGAGGAGGGACGGGAGGCGGAACGCTGAGGGGACCACCCACTCACCCGGCCGGGCGACTGGCAGGCACCGCCGCCGGGTCCCGACTCTCGCCGCAGGCCGGGCGAGCCGCCACCGCGCCGCCGTCCCCCTTCGGCGGCGCGGCGGGGGCTAGCGGGCCGGCGTCGCAGCCTCGACCTCGGCGGCCTCGGCTCGCTCGGTCCCGTCGTCACCGTTCGAGGCGGGGACCCGGCGAAGCGCGACGGCGACGAAGCCCGCCACCAGCACGAGCACCACCGCCCCGCCGAGTCCCGCCGCGTTGACGCTGTCGGTATAGGCCGCGAACGCGACGGCGAGCAGCTCGCTTGCGACAGGCTCGCCGCGCGCGCCCGCCTCGACGAGCGCACCCGCGACGGTCTCCTCCGCCGCGCGCGTCGTCTCGACGGCCGAGGAGTCCATCGCGGCGCGATAGACGGCGGTGGACACCGTGCCGAGAACGGCGATGCCCAACGCCGCGCCCAGCTCGTTGCTCGTCTCGGAGATCCCCGCGGCGGCACCGGCGCGTTCGGGCGGCGCGGTGGTGAGGATGAGCGAGTTCGCCAGTGTGCCCACGATGCCGATGCCGAAAGTGAGCACGGCGTAACCGCTGATGAACAGCACCAGCGTCGTCCCCGGCTCGATGACGCCGACCAGCGCGAATCCCGCGGCGCCGATGAGCAGTCCGGCGGCGAGCAGGACGGCCGGACGGACATGGGCCGCCAGGACGGCGGCCAGCGTCGCGCCGAGGAGGGTGCCCACGAAGGTGGGCAGGGCCCAGAGCGCGGCGTTCAGCGGGCTCAGGCCGTGCACCGTCTGCAGGAAGGTGAACGCGAGGAGCCCCAGCCCGGCGGCGGAGAACGAGACGACGCCGTTCGCGCAGGCAGCGGCGCTGAACGGCGCGCTGCGGAAGAGAGTGAGGTCGACCAGCGGGTACCTCGCCCTGCGCTGCCGCCAGAGGAAGACCGTGAGGAAGACGAGGCCGAGTGCCAGCGCCGCACCCGCGAGCGGGTCCATCCCGTACTCGACGAGGTGTTTGACGGCGAAGACGAGGCTGACGATCGCGATCAGCGAGGTGGCCGCGCCGGGAATGTCGAAGCCCTGCGCGTCGGGATTCCGCGACTCCTCGATGAGGAACGGCACGGTCAGCAGGAGCACGAGCATCACGGGGATGTTGATGAGGAAGACCGAGCCCCACCAGAAGTACTCCAGCAGGACGCCGCCGACGATCGGGCCCGCGACGGCCCCGCCGGTGAAGGCCACCGTCCAGGCACCCACCGCCGCCTGCCGCTGACGCGGGTCGGTGAACATGCTCCTGATCAGCGACAAGGTCGAGGGCGCCAGGGTGGCCGCCCCGACACCGAGCAGGGCGCGGGCGGCGATGAGCTGTTCCGGGGTCGAGGAGAACACGATTCCGACGGAGGCGGCGCCGAAGAGCACCGAGCCGATGAGCAGCAGCCGCTTGCGGCCGATCCGGTCGCCGAGGCTGCCCATCGTGATGAGCAGTCCGGCCATGACGAAGCCGTAGACGTCCATCATCCAGAGCCACTGGGTGGCCGTGGGATCGAGCGCCTCGGTGATCGCCGGGGAGGCGACGAACAGGATCGAGATGTCCATCGAGGTCAGCAGCGCAGGCAGCAGCAGGAAGGGCAGCGCCCACCACGTTCGCGCGGTCGCGCGGACCGGGGTCGGAGTCGAAGAAGCCATGATTTGATCGTACGTGCGTTCAAATCACTGTCAATACGTACGTCCGTTCAAGACGTCTAGGATGGCGGCATGAGTCAGCGGGACGACCTCCTGGCGGGCGCGAAGAAGTGCCTGGCCGAGAAGGGCTACAGCGCCACCACGGCGCGCGACATCGTGGCGGCCTCCGGGGCTCACCTCGGATCGATCGGGTACCACTTCGGGTCCAAGGACGCGCTGATGAACGCCGCCGTGCTGGCGGCCACCAGCGAATGGGGCGACACGATGGAGTCGGCGGTCCGCGCTGCGGACGCCGAGGAGCCGTCACACCGCTTCGCGACCCTGGTGACGAAGCTGTTCGAGGCAATCCCCGGCGAACGCGACCTGCTCGTCGCGAGCGTGCAGGCCTTCGCGCAGGCCGACTTCGACGAGTCGATGCGCAGCGCCCTGGCCCAGGGGTTCCGCGAGGGACGCAGCGCCTTCGCCTCGATGATGCTCGATCAGAAACCGGACGAGATCGAGCACAGTGCCGCCGCAGGTCTGGGCTCGGTGGTCTATGCGCTGGTCACCGGCTTCATCGTGCAGGCGTTGATCGATCCGGAGTCGATGCCGCCGGTCGAGGACGTCGTCGCGGGCATCCGGGCGCTTGTTCCCGAGCCGCAGGCCGACCAGGACCAGGTCGAGGCCTGAGGAGTGGGTCCGGCCCACAGCGGCGCAGGCGGCGGACCCGCCGGGCCGAGCCGGGCAGGCCGACGGCGGCGACCGCCCGACAGCGGCTCGCCGCCGCGACACGACCCGCCGCCGGACCCGCCGGGCGGTCGGGCCGTGCGACGCTGTCCGCCATGACCCGCACGCTCTGCCTAGCCCAGGACTCCGACGCCGACGCCCTGCTCTCCTCGGACCCGTTCGCGCTGCTCTGCGGGATGCTGCTTGATCAGCAGGTTCCGATGGAGAAGGCGTTCAAGGGGCCCAGGGACATCGCCGAGCGGATGGGCGGCTTCGACGTCCGCCGCATCGCCGAGGCCGACCCGGACGAGTTCGCCGCGCTCGCCTCGCGCACCCCCGCGATCCACCGGTTCCCCGGCTCGATGGCCAAGCGCCTCCAGGCTCTCGCGCACCATCTGATCGAGCACTACGACGGCAGGACCGAGGAGATCTGGACTCGCGACGAGCCCGACGGCGCGACGGTGCTCACGCGGCTGACGGCCCTGCCCGGCTTCGGCGAACAGAAGGCCCGCATCTTCCTCGCCCTGCTGGGCAAGCAGCGCGATGTCCGACCGACGGGCTGGCGCGAGGCGGCGGGCGCCTACGGCGAGGAGGGCTCCCGTCGCAGCGTCGCCGACGTCGTCGACGCCGCCTCTCTCGGCGAGGTCAGGGCCACGAAACAGGCGGCGAAGAAGGCGGCGAAGGGCGGCTCCTGACCCACAGGACGCGAGGCGGCCAGCCGGATGCGCCGTCGCTCGATGCCTCGCCCGCCGGCTCGCTCGCGCCGGTCAGGTGCGAGCCGTCATCGCCGACGGAACTGCCTCTCGTCGAGCCGCCGCCTGCCACCGGGCCGCTCTCGACAAGCCGTCCCGGGCGCCCCGAGCTTGACATCAATCTTGGTTGAGGTCTGAGACTGCGTGGGACGGACAGGCACCGGGGAGCCCGCAGGAGCTGCTCGGTGCCGAGTCAGGACACGAAGGAGAGCAGCTCATGTCGCACCTCGGGATCATCCTCAACGAAGCGGCGAAGGACGACGTCCATACCGGCGAGGGCAGCCATCGCACGACCATCGCCACCGCACCCGATCCCGACGCCGCCGCGCGCAAGGCCGTCGCGCTCGTCGAGGCGGGCGCCGACTCCATCGAGCTGTGCGGGGCCACCGGCCCGGTCTGGCAGGCGCGGGTGCTCGCCTCGGTCGGCGATCGGGCGTCGGTCGGCGTCATCCTCTACGGCTTCGAGTCGCTGGACAGCGTCCAGAGCTTCAAGGCGGGCTTCGAACTCGGCGAGGACCTGACGGCTTCCATGATCTACCTCCAGCCGGGCGCGGACCCGACAACCGACCGGATGACCGTCGAGGACGAGTCGGGCCGGACGAACTTCATCGCCGTGCCCGACGCGGCGGCGGCGGTCACGGTCGCCGCGTCGGAGGCGGCGGCGGGCGCCCGGCTGATCGAGTTGTACGGCGGGATCGATCCGAAGGTCCAGGCCGAGGTCATCGCGGCCACCGGCGACGGCCGGGTTCCGATCGGGGTGATCGCGCGCGCCCGCTAGCCGAGGACGCACGGGGCCGGCCCGCCCGCCGACGCCGGACCCGTGCGGCGGCCTCGGACCCGCAGGCCTGCGACGTCGGCCGCCGAGTCCGAGCCCGCCCGAGCCTCGGCCGCACCGCACCTGAGACGACCTCACGCACCACCCGGCAGGCCCCGGGAAGAAAGCCCCCGCAGACCGGTGTCGCCCCGCCCGTATGCGCCGGGGAACGCGGACGCCGGGCCACGTGACCGCGTCAGCGGCGGGGGAATCTCGGGCAGCCCAAGCCTGCCCGTACGACTCGACTTCGCTGCCCTCGAGGGCACCGGGCGGCACTACTTCGCCAGCAGGTCCCTCGCCAGCGCCGCATCGGTGACCAGCGTCGTGATCAGGCCGCCACGCAGCGCCGAGCGGACGGCGGCGGCCTTGCCCGCGCCGTAGGCGAGCGCGACGACGTCCGGCGTCCGGTGCAGCTGCTCGAAGGTCACGCCGACCGCCCTGGACTGCAGCCCGTCGGCGAGTGGCCGTCCCTGGGCGTCCAACAGGATTCCGCAGATCTCGGCCACCGCGCCGCGTTCGGCGAAGACGGCCCGCTCGGCGGGTTCGAGGACGTCGTAGACGGTGGAGGTGCCGGGCGACCAGCCGCCGACCGAGACGACCGCCGAGGTCAACTCGCCGCAGCGGTTCATCGCCCTGGCGACGTCGGAGTGGCCGCGCAGCGCGGCGGCGCTGGAGGCGTCGGGCATCACCAGCGGCGCGTAGAAGGTCACCGCCGTCCCGCCGCCCGCCTGTGCCGCCCGGCGGGTCAGCTCCAGTGAATGGTCCTCGACGTCGGGCTGTGGCACGGCGCCGCA
This sequence comes from Actinoalloteichus sp. GBA129-24, assembly GCF_001941645.1. Taxonomy (NCBI): domain Bacteria; kingdom Bacillati; phylum Actinomycetota; class Actinomycetes; order Pseudonocardiales; family Pseudonocardiaceae; genus Actinoalloteichus; species Actinoalloteichus sp. GBA129-24. The sequence goes on from NZ_CP016077.1 coordinate 5,499,800, forward strand.
GAGCTGCACGACCGTGCAGCGCGGCAGCACGGTGAGCCGCGCGCTCATCCGTTGCAGCGACCGACCCCAGGCCACGCCGAGCACGTCGCCCTCCTCGACGACCTCGCCGAGCAGCCGGGCCGCCAGGCCGCCGACGTGCTCACGCAGTTCCGGATCGGTCTGTCCGGAGACGTCCGAGACGACGGCGGTGCGCAGCCCGAATGCGGTGCGCAGCCGCTCCGAGAGCTCGGGGTCCACGCCTGCCGGTCTGCCGATCTCGATGCGGACCAGGCCCGCCGCCCTGGCCGAGTCCAGCAGCCGAGCCACCTTGAATCGGCTGATGCCGAACTCCTCGGCGATCTGCACCTTCGAACGGGACTCCAGATAGAAGCGTCGCGCCACCGAGGTCGTCAGCAGAAGTTCCACTGGACCGATGTCACCAGGCTCGACGGTCACGGGGCGCTCGGTCATCGGCGCCATCCTACGCAGCCGCTCACTCCGCTTCGGTCCATCGATGCTCCTGTCCGTCAGCTGTTGACATGCGCATACGCCAGGGTATTCACTCCCTAAACAAACGAGCAGAACCGTGCTCATATGAGCGACACAAGGAAGTGGTCATGCGAGCTGCGATCATCGACGAACCGGGCAAGCTACGGGTGGGCGAGGTTCCCGACCCCACTCCTGGTGCCTCGGACGTGGTGGTCAAGGTCGGCGCCTGCGGCATCTGCGGCACCGATCTGCACATCGCGGACGGTGAGTTCCCGCCTGCCCCGTTCCCCCTGGTGCCGGGGCACGAGTTCGCGGGCGAGGTCGTGGAGATCGGTTCCGACGTCCGCACCGGCATCGCCGTCGGCGACCGGGTGGCCGTCGACCCCTCCCTGTTCTGCGGGTACTGCACGCCCTGCCGAACCGGTCACGGGAACCTGTGCGCCAACTGGGGCGCGACCGGCGACACGGTCGACGGGGCCTTCGCCGAGTACGTCGCCGTGCCCGCCGTCAACGCCTACCGGCTGCCGGACTCGCTGAGCATGGGCGAGGGCGCGCTGGTGGAGCCGCTGTCCTGCGCGGTGCACGGGCTCGACGTCTTCGGCGCCCAGATCGGCGAGCGGATCCTCGTCGTCGGCGCCGGGACGATGGGGCTGCTGCTCACTCAGCTGCTGGCGGGCAGCGGTGCGCGGGTGTCGGTAGTGGACCGCAATCCGGCCCGCCTGCCGCTGGCTACGAAGTTCGGTGCCGAGCACGTCGCCGTCAGCGTCGCGGAGCTGGACGCCGCGCCGTTCGACGCATCGGTGGACGTGACCGGGGCGCCGAAGGCCATCGAGGACGCCTTCGACGCGCTGCGGCGCGGCGGCAGGCTGCAGATCTTCGGCGTGGCCGCCGACACCGCACGGATCAGCCTCTCCCCGTTCCGCATCTACAACGACGAGATCAAGATCGTGGGCTCGATGGCCGTCCTGGACAGCTTCGAACCCGCCCTGCGACTGCTGGAGACCGGGCGAGTCAGCAGCGAGGGACTCATCAGCCACACCCTCCCCCTTGAGGAGTTTCCCGAGGCCGTGGGGATGGTGCGCGCGGGCACGGGAGTCAAGATCCAGATCGCTCCCTGACTCCGGGGACGACCTAGCAAGGCAGCCGTAGTCAGGCATCCGCGAGAGACCTTGACGCGAAGGAGGACATCGGTGTCCACCGCCGGTTCACCGCGAGACCCCCGCCGCCGCCGAATGAGAACAGCGGCACTGCTCACCGCGACGACCCTGCTGGCAGGCTGCGCAGGCGCGGGCGACCTGGGCGGCGGCGACGGCCGCACCAGGCTGACCGTCGCGATCGTGTCCAACCCGCAGATGCAGGACGCCATCGCGCTCTCTCCGCGATTCGAGGAGGAGTTTCCCGACGTCGACCTGGAGTTCGTCAGCCTGGCCGAGAACGAGGCGCGAGCCAAGATCACCGCCTCGGTGGCCACCGGCGGCGGCGAGTACGACGTCGTGATGGTCAGCAACTACGAGACGAAGATGTGGGCGGAGAACGGCTGGCTGACCAATCTGCAGCCCTCGATCGACGCCTCGCCCGAGTACGACCACGACGACTTCATCCCCACGGTGCGCGAGTCACTGTCCTATCAGGACGACATGTACTCGGTACCGTTCTACGGCGAGTCCTCGTTCCTCGCCTACCGCGCGGACCTGTTCGAGGAGGCCGGGCTGGAGATGCCCGCGAACCCGACGTGGCAGGAGATCGCGGAGTTCGCCGAGATCCTCAAGGCGCCTGAGGAGGGACGTGTCGGAATCTGTCTGCGCGGCCTGGCGGGCTGGGGCGAGAACCTGGCGCCGCTCAACTCGGTGATCAACACCTTCGGCGGCCGATGGTTCGACGAGGAGTGGAACGCGCAGCTCACCTCGCCCGAGGTGCGCGAGGCCGTCCAGTTCTACGTGGACCTGGTGCGCGAGCACGGTCAGCCGGGCGCGGCGACCAGCGGATACTCCGACTGCATCACGCGGTACAGCCAGGGGCAGGCCGCGATGTGGTACGACGCCTCGGCCATGGTGGCCTCGGTGGAGAACCCCGATGACAGCGTCGTGGTCGGCGAGAGCGGCTACGCCCCCGCTCCCGTGGTGGACACCGACACCTCGGGCTGGCTGTTCACCTGGGCGCTGGCGATCCCGGAGACCTCGGAGAACAAGGACCTCGCCTGGGAGTTCGTGTCCTGGATGACCGACAAGGACTACCAGCGCATGGTCGGCGAGGAGTTCGGCTGGCCTCGGGTGCCGCCGGGCGCCCGCGAGTCGACCTACGAGATCCCGGAGTACGCGGCGGAGGCCCAGGCCTACGCGGAGCCGACGCTGGACGCGCTGGCCAGCGCCGACGAGCGCAATCCGAGCGTGTCGCCGGTGCCGTACGAAGGCGTGCAGTTCCTGCGGATTCCGGAGTTCCAGGATCTCGGAACCCGCGTCGGTCAGCAGATCTCGGCGGCCATCGCGGGATCGGTGACCGTGGACGAGGCGCTGGAGCAGTCGCAGCGCTATGCCGAGACCGTCGGCCAGACCTACCAGAATTGAGGGCCGTCCCGAGATGACCACTCTCGACGCCACGACGGCGACCGGACCGAGACCACCGACGTCGACGCAACGCCGCGCGGCCGCCCGCAAGCAGGGCTGGGTCCGGCGGGCTCCGCTGCTGCCCGCGTTGATCTTCGCGATCATCGTCACGCAGCTTCCCTTCCTGCTGACGATCTTCTACTCCCTCCAGTCCTGGAACCTGGTCCGGCCCGGCTCACAGGAGTTCGTCGGACTGGCCAACTACGTCGCGGTGTTCACCGACAGCACCTTCCGCACCGCGGCGTTGAACACCGTGCTGATCACGGCGGGCTGCGTCATCATCGCGATGCTGCTCGGCATCGGACTCGCGATGCTGCTGGACCGGCCGTTCCGAGGCCGGGGCGTAGTGCGGACCCTGCTGATCACGCCGTTCCTGATCATGCCGGTCGCGGGCGCGCTGCTGTGGGAGACGACGATCTTCCACCCGCTGTTCGGCCTGCTGAACTTCGTGCTGAGCCCCTTCGGCGTGGACAGCGTGGCCTGGGTGAGCCAGTTCCCGATGGCCTCGATCATCGTGGCGCTGGTCTGGCAGTGGACGCCGTTCATGATGCTGCTCGTGCTGGCCGGGCTGCAGAGCCAGGCCAAGGATCAGCTGGAGGCCTCGGCCACCGACGGTGCGTCGGCCTGGCAGACGTTCCGCCTGATCACCATCCCGCACCTGCGCCGCTACATCGAACTGGGCCTGCTGCTCGGCTCGATCTACGTGGTCAACACCTTCGACACGATCTACATGATGACCCAGGGCGGCCCCGGCACCGACACGACGAACCTGCCGTTCTACCTGTACCAGCGGGCGTTCCTCGGCTTCGACGTCGGTCAGGCCGCCGCACTCGGCGTCGTCGTGGTCGCCGGGACGATCATCGTCGCGACCGTGGCGCTGCGGATGATCTTCCGCACCTTCGGCAGGGAGGAAGCATGAGCGTCATCACCGGTGAGTCCCCACAGCGTGCAGGCTCGGCGGCACGTTCGGCGTCCTCCTCCGACGGCCCGCCGTCGCGCACCGGTCGCACGGTGCGCGGGGTGCTGCTGACCACGCTGGCCTGGGTGTTGGGGCTCGCGTTCTTCTTCCCGGTGCTCTGGATGGTGCTGACCGGGTTCAAGACCGAGGCCGAGGCCTTCCAGTCGCCGCCGACCTTGTTCTTCGTGCCGACCCTGGAGCAGTACGCCGGGGTGTTCGAGCGCGGCGTCGGGCCCTACCTGCTGAACTCGCTGTGGGCCACGACGGCGTCGACGCTGCTGGTGATCGTCCTGGCGGTCCCGGCGGCCTACGCCCTGTCGATCCGCCCGGTGCGCAAGACCAGCGACGTGCTGTTCTTCTTCATCTCTACCAAGATGCTGCCCGCCGCAGCGGTGATCGTGCCCCTGTACGTCACCACGCAGACCTTCGGCATCGCGGACAACATCTGGACGCTGACCGTCCTCTACACGGCGATGAACCTGCCGATCGCGGTGTGGATGATGCGGTCGTTCCTGATGGAGGTGCCGGTCGAGATCCTGGAGGCCGCGCACGTGGACGGGGCGACGCTGCCGCAGACGCTGCGCAGGGTGCTGCTTCCCGTGGTGGCACCCGGCATCGCGGCGACGGCATTGATCTGCGTGATCTTCTCCTGGAACGAGTTCTTCTTCGCGGTGAACCTGACGGCGGCCAACGCGGCCACCGTGCCGGTCTTCCTGGTGGGCTTCATGACCAGTGAGGGCCTGTACTGGGCGCAGCTCTCGGCGGCGGCCACGCTGGCCTCCCTGCCGGTGGTGCTCGCGGGCTGGATCGCGCAGAAGCAGCTCGTCAGGGGCCTGTCGATGGGCGCGGTCAAGTAGGCCGGAGTCCGGTGCGGAACCGAAAGGCCCGGCGCTGTGGGCGGTGCCGGGCCTTTCGCACGGTTGTACTCGACGGCCGGCGCGGACAGGCTCGCGGCGACGACGACCGGCCGTCAGGTTCGTCCCCGCAATTTTTCCGCAGTTCTCCCCACGGTCCCCGACGCGGTTCGGGCTGCGGCGGAGGGCGTCGTCCTCGTGACGCAAACCCGCACGGACCCCGGACCTACCGCTCCCGCTCCGCTCGGCGTCGTTCGCGGTGCAGCAGGATGAGATCGGTACACGCCACCGCGAAGGCGACGGCCGCCAGCAACAACGTGCCCCACACGCGAGGCCACTCCCCCAGCGCCCCGGTGTCCACGCCGCCGATGGCGATGCCGCTGTCGCCGAGGCGGATCAGCCAGCCGTATAGGGGGATCTCCTCATCGCCGGCGGACCTGGCCCAGGCGTTCCCGAGGACCGGCACCCAGTTGAAGGCGGCGGCGTAGCCGACGGCAGACAAGGCAGTGAGGGTCAGGTTGCCGCCGAAGCTCCGGAAGAGACGAGTCCGGGCGAGGAGCGGGGCGGCGATCAGCCACGGCAGCCCGGCGAGGACCGAGACGAGCCCGACGCCGTAGTGGAACAGCTCGACGTCCCGAGACCCGGACGCGAAGAACACCTGGGCGACTCCGAGACCGATCGCCATCGCCAGCAGCCAGGACTGCGGGTCACGGGGAGACTCGGGACCCGAGTTCCCGTACTGCCGCGTGCCGCCGCCGAGGACGTCCCCGCCGCTGTGCCTGGCCAGCGGCGGCGGATCACCCAGGCCGGTGTCCTGGTAGACCACGGCGGCCCGCACGGTGTCGATCACCTCGCCGATACGCCGCATCGACTCGTGACCTCGGAAGGACACCTCGTCTTCACCGAGGGTCAGCCTCGCCTTCCCATACGACACCGTCATCTCGGCGAGCCGAGGGTAGGGGACCACGAGGGTTCGGTTCTGCCCGCGCACGTGCATCGCCCGATCGGTGAACCAGATGTGCTCGGTGGTGTCGCCCGCATACCGATGGGTGATGACCGCGATGATCGGCGCGATCTCCGCCGCACGCGCCGACCGGCTCGTCCGGACCCGGACCGCGTTCACATCGGACAGCCGCAGCCTCGGTGTCACCCGCAGTCGCATCTCCGGTTCCTTGACGATGCCGCCGAAGCGGCCGAGCAGGCTCGCGCGGATCGCCGCCGCCCGTTCCTCCAGATGATCGGGCGAGCCGGGTGCGGCGCGGCCGAGGCCGTAGACCTCCTGTCCGTCCACGTCGAGCCGGATGTCGGTCTCGGCGACCACCAACCGAGCTCGGGAGCCGTGCCTGCCCAGGATGAACTCGCAGTCCACCAGGTTGGACCCCTGATAGATTCGGCGCCCGTCCAGGAACACCTGCCCGCGATGCTTCGGGGCCGAGCGATATTCGACGACGTGGCGGTGCAGTCCCCGGCGCACCTCCAGCAGGCAGTCGATTCCGCTGTCCCGGATGCGGCGGCATCGCCACTGTTCGGTGTCCTGCTCGCCGTCGGTCGCCGCCGCAGTCCCGGCGAACGGCGTGGATGCCGCGTGGGCGGCCGACGGACCTGCACCGCCTCGTCCGGCACCATCCGGCGACTGAGCCGCGTCCGACGCGAGCGGACCCGGACGCCGCGCGATCACCAACTCCCCCTCGCCGGAGAACCGCAGCTGCGGCGTCGGACCGCTCCCGGCGCCGACCCGGCGATGCACCCGCCGGTAGAGGTCGGGCACGGTCAGCTCCTCGCCGGGGCCGACCTCGGTCAGCCCGCGCACCAGCGCGGCGGTGAAGGGGCTGGCCCGGCCCGGCTCGGTCGTGTCCTGAGCCAGTTGCGTCGACCGGCTGCTCGCCAGCACGTACCGGCCGCGATGCGGGGTCCGGCCCGACGAACTGCCCTCGGCGTCGGCCGCGCCCGTCGGATTCCACGCGGGCCGACGGGGATCGGCCCCGCGAGGCGAGCGCGACGTCCGCCCCCCTACTCCGCCGGCTCGTCCCCCGAGCCCGCCCAGCCACGCTGCGAAGCCCGGGCGGAAAGCCCCCGAAGTCCAGCCGCCGGAACCCGCCGAGCCCCCGACCCCGCCCGGACCGGCGAGCGGTTCCATCCCCCGCAGGACGTCCGCGCCCTTGAACGCACCGCTGTGGCAGCAGTCCAACACCACGATGGTGCTGCGCGCAGGCGAGGAGCTGATCATCTCGTTGACGTCCTCGGCCCGTAACGCGGTGGCCCGCAGGCTGGCCGTGCGGGTGTCCTTCGCACACAGGTGCAGCCGATTGTCCAGATCGAGCCTGCCGTGGCCGCTGTAGTACAGCAGCAGGACGTCATCACGCTCCGCCGAGGCGAAGAACCCGTCCAGGCTCTCCCGCAGCCGCTGCACCCGTCGGTCCGGCAGCACGAGGACGTCCTCCCGCGCGAACAGTGCCCCGTCCCCGTCCACAAGGGCGCGTCTCAGCAGTGCGACATCCGCCGCCGGGCCGTGCAACGCAGGCAGGCCGTGCGGATCGTTCGGGAAGTCGCCGTTGCCGATCAGCAGGGCGCGATAACGCCGATCGGCCCCCATCACGCGGCCCCGTCGTCGACCTGCCTGGCATGACCCGGATCGCCGCCGTCGGGTCTCGGGTCGCCGATCCGCTCACCGACGGCGCGGACCAGCGCCTGCAGGGACACCCGGTCGATGTTGTCGCCCGCGACACTGATTCGTTGTTCGGCTCCGGAGCCGTCGGTCCACGTGAGTGTGAGCGTCCGCGTCTTGTCGCGGGTCAGCCAGGACCGGAAGCAGGCCACGGCGGCCGTCAGCGCGCCAGAAGATGCCAGCGCGATCAGCGTGGTGTCCAGGGCGCCCTTGGTGCCAGGCACCGTGGTGCCGCGAGTCGTGACGTCGCCGACGTCCTCGCGCAGCATCGCGTACAGCGTCCCGACCTGACCGTGCCACCCCTGGTCGTCGGGGTCGTACCGACTCGTCCCCGGCGTGATCGCCACCTCAACACCCATCGGCCACGCTCCCCTCCCCGACGCCTCGCCTGACATTCGGTGTCGGTGCGGGAGCCGTAGGTTACTGATCTACACCGCCGAGGCTCTCCTGCACACCCCTTCGACGGCATCTCGCGCGGATACCGGGCCGCAGCACGGTCGGCCCGCCGACCGACGTACCGGCGGGGATTCGCTCCGGGCGACACCGGTCCGTCTTTCCGCTGACGGCCCGGGCGGTCGTGATTCCGAACTACCGGGACCAGCAGCGGGACGTCCCGCAGTGCCGCGCCGATGAGCGGGCCGATTCCGAGGCCCGGACCGAGACCGACGACGACCATCACGGTCGACGGGACCTCGACGGCGCTAGCGTCTCCGGGCGGGAGTTCGAGACGGACGTCCGCCCGTACTCCCGCGCCCTCGCGAGGCGCCCGGCCGCTTCGGTGCCGAGGTTCGGCGACGAGCAAGACCCCGCAGCCGGTCGAGCAGCCGAACCAGCACGGGACGCCGGTCGATCAGGCCGAGCGCGATCAAGGGCCGACTCCGCCGCTCCGGCCGCCAGGCCACCGGGACCGCCAGCCGAGGCGCCAGCACCAGCCACCAACGGGCCTCCGAACGCGCAGGTGCCCAGGACGGCCGATGCCAGGCCAGCCGCGCGTGACACGCACCGCCCCGTTCGATCAGTGCCCGGCCCGCGCTGCGGGCGGGAACCGCGTCCGCGCCGAGCCCACACCTCGCGAGCAGCCGGTCACCCGAGAGTTCGAACAGGTCCCTGGAGCGATGGATGCAGGTGGTGGCGTCGAAGGGCCGTCGACCTCCGCCGATCCGACACGGCAGCACGTACTCGCCCTCGACGCCCGCCACCAGGTAGAAATCGGCGTGCCGGGTGCCCGACCAGCGCGGCGGTCTGCTGGTCGCGCGGGCGGTCGGGGCGAGGACCTCGTACAGCTCCCGACGCGCCGCCGCCGGATCGGCTGATCCGCCGCAGTACTGCTGGAACCGCTCGACCGCGTGCGGCAGCAGTTCGATCTCCGCCAGTAGGCGTCTCCCGGACAACGACAGCGGCGCCGCCGAGGAGCCGCGTCGGCTGGGAAAGATCACGCAGTTGGTCGCGATCCACTGCGCGGCGCCGTCGCGGTCCTCGGCCAGCGGCAGCAGCACCTCGTCCTCGATGACCACGAAGTAGCCGGATCGGCTGCGTCGGCCCGCCACGGCGGCGGGCAGCCGATCGGTGACGGCTCCCCTGGCGCGGATCTGCTCGTGCAGCCAGGCCCTGGCCTCGTCCTGGTCGGCGAAGCCCATCGCCTCCGCGCAGCTGTGCGCGCAGCGGTCGGTCACCACCACCGGCCAGTCGCCCCGGTTCACTCGCATCACCTCACTGTTCGCCCGACCGGCGAGAGAGCCGCCCGCCTCGGCGGGGAAGAATCCGCCTCGCGAGAGTAGATCTCCGCCGCGAGAGATCACCTTGGCTGCGCGGGCGGCGGCGAGCAAGACGCCATCTCGGGGATCATGGTCGCAGCCGGGTGAGGCGTCGGCGGGCGTGATCGAACAGCCGCGAAGTCGGCCTGGTCCACACCGACCGCCTCGGCGACGTCCTCCCGGTGTCGTGCCGGGAAACGGGCCCGGCCGCAGGCGGCGACCTCGAAGGGGCGGCGGTGGCAGGACCGTCGCCGCCCGCGAGGGGGCGGCAGGCCTGGAATACCACCGGTCCGGGACAGGTTGGGCGAAAGATGACCTCCCCGGCGGAAAGCAGAATCCAGCTCGCCAACTCCGACCTCACCGTGTTCCCCCTCAACCTGGGTGGGAACGTCTTCGGCTGGACCGCCGACGAGCAGCAGTCCTTCGAGATCCTCGATGCCTACGCGGCGGCGGGCGGCGACTTCGTCGACACCGCAGACGTCTACTCGATGTGGGCGCCGGGCAATCCCGGCGGGGTGTCCGAGGAGATCATCGGCCGGTGGATGACGGCCAGGGGCAACCGGGACGAGGTCGTGGTGGCGACGAAGGTCGGCGGCCATCCCGACGCCACCGGGCTGTCCGCCGGGGCGATCCGCAAAGCTGCCGAGGCCTCGCTGCGCAGGCTGGCGACCGACCACGTCGATCTGCTCTACACCCACTTCGACGATCCGTCCGTGCCGGTCGAAGAGTTCCTCGGTGAGCTGGACGCCCTCGTCCGGGAGGGCAAGGTGCGCCACATCGCGGCGTCCAACATCAGCGCGGAGCGGTTGGAGGAGGCGCTGCTCGCCTCGGACCGCGACGGGCTCGCCCGCTACGTGGCGATTCAGCCGCACTACAACCTCGTCTCCCGGGACACCTACGAGGGCTCGCTGGCCGACAGCGCCGCCCGACACGGCCTCGCCGCGCTGCCCTACTACGCCCTGGCCGCAGGCTTCCTGACCGGCAAGTACCGGCCCGGGGTCGAGGTGGACAGCCCGCGCAGCGGCGGGGCGGGCGAGCACCTGGTCTCGGCGCGGGGGCAGCAGGTACTGGCCGCCCTGGACACGGTGGCCGAGAAGCGGGCGGTCTCGGTGACGGCCGTGGCGCTGGCCTGGCTGCGGGCGCAGCGCACGGTGGCCGCCCCGGTGGTCAGCGCCCGCACCGTCGCGCAGCTTGCGACACTGCTCGACTCGGTGTCGCTGGTCCTGGACTCCGACGAGGTCTCGCTGCTCACGGCGGCGAGCGACTGACCGAGGCCGCGCCGGGCCGACGGCCCTGCCGCCGAGACCGGGTGCGGTCCGCGCGCCCGCTTCGACGGTGCACCCCGCAGCGCGCCGGGAGTCTCGCGGCCGCTCGGCGGACACCGGGGCCGGGCGGGCCTGGCACGACGAGTCCTGTGCCGGAACCGCCGGATGCAGGCGGACGTCAGGAGAGTCATGCTCAAGGACTCGACGGGCTCCCGGCCCGGCGGCAACGGCCTCCACTGTGCGACGACACTGCGGGAGGTCCCCCTCGCCCTCGGCGGAGCCGCCCTCGAGCGTCTGGACGAAGCGGAGTCCTTCGCGCTGCTCGACGCCTTCGTCGGCTCCGGCGGCACCATGGTGGACACCCGCGTCCGGCACGGCAGCGCAGGCGGCATCGTGGGCGGCGAATCCGAGACGGTCATCGGACGATGGCGGCAGGCCCGCAGGCGTCGGGGCGAGATCGTCCTCACGACGAAGGTCGGCGGCCTCCCCGGCGGCGACGGCCTCCGCGACGGCGACGGGCTCTCCGCCGCCGCCGTCCGCACCTCGGTCGAGGCCTCGCTGCGCAGGCTGCGGGCCGATCACCTGGACCTGCTCTATACCGAGGACGTCACCGCTGACCCGGAGGAGGCCGAGAAGGCCGAGGACCGGCGTGTTTCCGTCGAGGAACTCCTCGGCGCGCTGGACCGGCTCGTCCGTGCAGGCAAGGTACGCCAGATCGGTGCCGCCTTCATCGAGGCCGAGCGGCTCGCGGAGTCGATGGCGGCCGCCGAACGGGACGGCCTGGCCGCCTATGTCGCGGTGCAGCCGCCCGGGTACAGCCTCGTCCGACGCAGGGATTATGAAGATGCTCTCGCCGAGAAGGTCGCCCGACACGGGCTGGCGGTGCTGCCCTACGAACCTCTCCTGTCGCTCGGTTTCCGGATCAGTGATCCGCGATTCGACGGCGTGAGCGCGAACGCCCTGGTCGCTCGGGCCTATCGGCGGGCGAGCCTGCGAGGAGAAGCGGCGGTCAAGGAGCTGGCCGCCGTCGCACGGGACCGCGGCGTCGCCCTCGGGGCAGTGGCGCTGGCCTGGGTTCGGGCGCAGCCCGGCGTCGTCGCCCCGGTGGCGAGCGCCCGCACCCGAGATCAGCTCGATCTGCTCCTGTCGTCCGTCGACGTGACGCTGACCCCCGAGGAGCTCGACCGACTCACGGAGTTCCCCCGCTGAGCAGGTCCGGCGGGCGGCCGGGCAGGCCTCGGCTACCGCGCGGCGGCGGGGTGTGCCCTCCCGAGGTTCGCGATGCGATCACCCGAGCGAATGATCGGAGCTATCGCGCTCGTCGCGCGAGAAGGTTGTCATTCCTTCGTGTTCGTCTCGGCGTGCCGCATCCCTCCACTGTGTACTGGACGCCGCTGATGCCCCGGTGACAGAACGGGGATGCAGTCGGCGGATCGGCGGCCGAGGAGTAGATCATCCTGGCTGCACTGACGGGAGGCCGAGCAGCAGCGCAGGTCTGCCGTGGAGGGTCCACAGCCCTCCGACCGGCGGCGACAGTGCGCAGGCGGGGAACGGGCCCAGCCCTTTACTAGACGTGGAAGAGGGTATGCAAGTCCACAAGGGACCGATTTCCTCGCGGTGTGAGGCGCCGAGAATGCACCGGTCCCCGCCATGGGTCCAGTTCGACCGGACAAAGCCAACCACTTCACCTGGTTACTGGTGTTCACCCTTGCGGCGTAATGCAGAATGGGCAGCCGGGTGAGGTGGCCACGGGCGAGTGACCACGCTCCCCCGGGTCCGTAGCCGTCCAACGAAGCGCAGCCGGAGTTGATCAATGACGCGAATTCCGACCTGGCTGGGCAGAGGCCGAACGATCCGGTCTCGAGTTCTGACGATCGCCCTCATTCCCAGCATCGCACTGCTCGTCCTGGGATTCAGCGCCGCAGGTTACCTGCTGGTCCAAGGCAACTCCGAGCGTCAGTGGTCGAACCTCGTCGAAGAGTCGATCGAACCGGAGCTGCGCTTCATCACCACGTTGGAAGAGGAGCGAAGACTCAGCCTGCTGCGACTGGCGGGCGACGACGACTTCAGCAGTCTCGAACGGCAGCGCAGGCAGGTCGACGACGTCCTCACCGAGCGACCCGAACTGGAAGCACGTCTCATTCGGGCGAACCCGGAGGCGATCGGCGCCGCCAGCGAGCGGTACAACGAGTCGCTGGAGCAGTTGCCCGCCATCCGCCAGGGCGTCGACGACGGATCGCTTCCCCAGCGCGAGGCCTACGCCTTCTACAACCAGCTGATCGGCATCAGCGGACTCGTGCTGGACGGCATCGCGCAGACGGCGCGCGCCCCCGAGGCGGCCAGCGCGAAGGCGACCGCCGCCGACCTCTTCGACCTCCTCGAGGGAATGTCGCGATCGAACGCCCTCGGCGTCGGCGGTGTCGCCTCCGGCGGGATGTCCGTCCTGGACAGCCAGGAGTACCGCAGGCAGGTCGACGCGTACCACGTCGGCATCGACCAGGTGCTGCCCACGTTGACCCCGGAGGGCCGGGCCGCGCACTCCGAACTGCTCGCGAGCGAGCCGTGGAACAGGCTGACCTCCGTGGAGAACGCGATCATCGACCGTGGCGCGTTCGCGACGGACCCGCAGGATGCAGGCCTGCCGCTGAACATCGACGCCTGGCAGGAGTCCGCCCGCACGGTGTCCGAGTCGCTGCTGGACATCTGGATCGGACAGCATCGACACGCACAAGAACTCGCCAGCGCCAGCAGTGAGCGCACCTTCGTGAACTCGCTGATCGCGGGCGTGGTCGTGCTCGCCGCCGCCATCGCCGCCATGCTGGTGGCCGCGCGGATGTCCAACCGGCTGATCAGTCGACTGCACCGGCTGCGGGACGAGACGCTGAAGTCCGCCGAGGTCCGGCTCCCCGCGGTGATGGAACGGGTGCGCAAGGGCGAGGAGATCTCGCCGGAGACCGATCTCCCGCCGACCGACCCGAGTTCGGACGAGATCGGCGAGGTCGCCGAGGCCTTCGACTCCGCGCAGCGGGCCGCCGTCGCGGCCGCCGTCCAGGAGGCCAAGACCCGTACCGGGATGAACGCGGTGTTCCTCAACATCGCCCACCGCAGCCAGGTCGTGGTACGTCGTCAGCTCGAGGTGCTCGACGAGGCCGAGAGCAGGCAGGAAGACCCCCGACACCTGGAGCTGCTGTTCAAGCTCGACCACCTGGCGACGCGCGCCCGCCGCAACGCCGAGAACCTGGTGATCCTCGGCGGCGAGCGACCGGGACGCCGCTGGCGGAATCCGGTGCCGCTGGACGAGATCGTCCGCAGTGCCGTCTCGGAGACCGAGGGCTACGCGCGGGTGCACGCGCTGCGGCTGCCCGACGTGCCGATGGAGGGCAGCGTGGTGGCCGACCTCATCCACCTGCTCGCCGAGCTGGTGGACAACGCCACGTCCTTCTCCCCGCCGGACTCGCGGGTGGAGGTGCGGGGCAACCTCGTCGGCAAGGGCGTCGTGGTCGAGGTCGAGGACCAGGGCCTCGGCATTCCAGAGGAGGAACGCGAGCGGCTCAACGCCACGCTGCACGATCCGCCGAACTTCGAGGTCATGACGTTGTCCGAACGGATGCGTCTGGGTCTGTTCGTGGTGGCCCAGCTGGCGCATCGACACGGCGTGACCGTGACCCTCGCGGAGTCCGCGTACGGCGGAGTCCACGCGATCGTGCTGCTGCCTGCCACGCTGATGGCGAAGCGGACGGACGAGAAGGCGGATCAGCGCGGCGAGTTGCCCCGGCGCCGCGTGCTGCCGGGCGGACTGCCCCGGCAGGGACTCGACCAGCGTCCCCGTTACGAACCAGGCGACGCCGACACCATCGTCTCCCCGGCAGCCGTCGTTCCTGCTGCGGATGCCCCCGGCGAGGCGGGGACAGGCGACGCCACGACGACTCGTGAGGCCGCCGGCGACGGCGAGGGAGGCCGAGCGCGTTCGGCGTCGACTCCGGCGACCGACGGAACGGCGGCCGCCCCCTCCGCTGCGGACGAGGGCGCGGCGGTGAGCGGACGGCCCGCCGAGTCCGCCACGCGGAACGGCTCGGCGAGTACAAAGGAGTCCGGGTCCCCACAGGCCTCGACCGACCGGCCTGTCCCAGCAACGTCCTCGGCCGAGCAGGGCGAGGTCTCGACAGCGGCCGTGCACTGGCCCGAGGAGGACATGTCGTCCGAGAAGCCGACTCCGCCGAGCCACTCTCCCACGCCGCGCCGGGAGGAGCCGGGTGCCGCGCTGCCGGTGCGCAAACCGTCCACGGGGACACCCCCGTCGGCGACGGACACCCGAGCCCCCCTGCCCCGACGGCGCAGGCAGCGCAACCTCGCCCCGCAGCTGACCGGCGAGATCCGATCCCCAGGCCCGGCAGGCCCGACCGACGTGCGCCCCGCTCGGTCCCCTGAGGAGGCGCGCGCCGCGATGTCGGCGTTCGTCCGAGGCAGCAAAGAGGGCCGAGACAACCCGACCAACCCCGATCTGTGAACGGGCCGATGAAGAAAGCGGACGAGGACACGATGGTCAAACCCGAGACGAACGATCTGGACTGGCTGCTGGACGACCTGGTCAAGCGGTTGGTGGGTGCCGAGCAGGCGGTGGTGCTGTCCGCGGACGGACTGCTCATCGGCCGCTCGCAGAACCTGTCGCGCGAGGACGGCGAGCATCTCTCGGCGATGGCCTCGGCCTTCCAGAGCCTGGCGCGCGGAGTGGGCAGCCACTTCGACAAGGGCCAGGTTCGGCAGACCGTGATCGAACTCGACCGGGCCTACCTGGTCGTGACCGCTGCGGGCGACGGCGCCTGCCTCGCCCTGCTCGCCGCCGACACGGCGGACATGGGCATGGTGGCCTACGAGATGAACGTGATGGTGCAGCAGGTCGGCACGAATCTCACGGCAAGTCCACGCCGGGACGCCCTGGAGGATCTACAGCCTGACCCGACGCCGTGATCATGGACGGGAGCGAGTCCTGGTTCGACGAGGAGGCCGGTCCGTTGGTCCGGCCTTTCGCGATGACCCGAGGCCGTGCGCCGAGCGGTCGCCACGAGCTGAATATGATCACGCTGGTGGTCGCGATCAAGCCGGACTCCGACGCCGTCACACTCGATCGGGAGTCCGCCGAGATCGTGCGGATGTGCCAACGACGCCCGCTGTCGATCGCCGAGATCTCCGCCCGACTCGACGTGCTCCTCGCGGTGGCGAAGGTCCTGATCGGCGATCTGATCGACCACGACTACCTGATCTTCCAGGACCCGCCACCTCCGGTGGAAACCCCCGACATGGACCTACTCCAGGCGGTACTGAATGGCCTCCGTGACCTCTGACAGACCCCCATCCTCGACCATCGGCGTGACGTCGGCGAAGCTTCTCATCGCAGGCGGCTTCGGGGTCGGCAAGACGACGATGGTCGGCGCGGTCAGCGAGATCTCGCCGCTGCGTACCGAGGAGAACCTCACCGAGATGAGCGTCGGCACCGACGACCTCTCTGGTGTGGAGAACAAGACGACCACCACCGTGGCGCTCGACTTCGGTCGAATCACCATCAACCCGTCGCTGATCCTCTACCTGTTCGGCACCCCTGGTCAGGACCGGTTCTGGTTCATGTGGAAAGAGCTGGCCATGGGTGCGCTGGGTGCCGTGGTGCTGGCCGACACCCGCAGACTGGACACCTGCTTCCCGGCGGTGGACTTCTTCGAGCGCAACCGGATTCCCTTCGTCGTCGGCGTCAACTGCTTCGACGATGCCGACGTCTACACCGACGAGGAGGTCCGCGACGCACTGGACCTCGATCCCGGCATTCCCGTCGAGATGTGCGACGCCCGCGAGCGGGACTCCGGCAAGAAGGTGCTCACCACGTTGATGGAGCACGTGGTGGACACCGCGAGGCGGACCATCGCCGCGCACTGAGGTCGGGCAGGCGGCGAGCGCCCGGTGGATCGACGCCGGGTCCTCGACGCCGGGTCCTCGACGGCTGCGACGACCGGCGGACTCCTCGACCTCGTCGGTGCGAACGAGGTCGAGGAGCCGGACAGGCACGACGACGGGCGATCAGGCCGAGAATCGTCGGACGACTGTCGGCCGGACGCGTTACGTCCCTGAGTCCGTCGTCGGAGCGTGGGGCGTTCAAGCGCGGTCGATCGAGACGTCACAGCGGCCCGCAACGTCGCAGTCGCCCCACGCGGTCGAGCACGGCATCGAACGGCGGTGGTCGAAGAGCAGGTCACCAGATCTGTCGGCAGGAGGCCGAGTCCACGATTCCGTCACCGTCGAGATCGCGGCAGATCATCGCGCCCCGCTCGAGACTGCGGGTCGGGCCGCCGGTCATCGCGACGAGGCCGATGATCAACGTCCAGATCGTGAGCAGGACGACCAGGAATCGGTGCACGCACCACCATCGCCGGCACGGGTCCCGATGGGGACAATACGGATGTCCGTTGACGTCGTGGGCCATGAGATCGCTGCTTCGCGGAATCGACAGATCGTGGTGCCCCGCCTATTGACGAGGATCTCCCTCGGCGGCGCCTGCATACTACCGCCGGTTCACCAGCGAATGGCGCCAACACTAGCAGGATGACGCCGAATAGCGCGGTCTCGCAGTCATCGCAGGAC
Source organism: Actinoalloteichus sp. GBA129-24 (assembly GCF_001941645.1). Lineage (NCBI taxonomy): Bacteria > Bacillati > Actinomycetota > Actinomycetes > Pseudonocardiales > Pseudonocardiaceae > Actinoalloteichus > Actinoalloteichus sp. GBA129-24. Next base: position 5,516,994 of record NZ_CP016077.1, read on the forward strand.
AGATCACCTCGATCGGGGGAATCCCGTGCCTGCCCCGGATTCCGGGTCCGGACCGGCGACTCACGAGCAGGCCAGCCGGGATCGTCCGCCTCGGCCGCTGCGGTGGTGGGCGCCGGACCGTAGCGGTCGCAGGCCGGTGATCATGCAGGCAGATACCGGTGCCCGACCCGGATCAGACGGTGCCGACCTGGCGCCCGGCACGCGAGGCCGGGGTCTGTCGACGGCCTCGGCGACCGCGCCTCTCACGCATGGCGGCTCGCCGCAGGCCGACCGACCACGCCGGGATCGAGGAAACGCGCGGGAAATCGTCGATAGCAACGAATTCGTCGCGTTCGGCACGATTCCGACGTTTGTCACTCCATCGAGTTGTCCGTGATCCGCCCGCCGATGAGCCTGATTCCGATGTGCACTCTCGAACGTCGAGCAGCCGAACCGACCATCGCCTGCCGAGAAACCGGCAGCCGCACCGGCCCACCGAGATCATCGGCTGCGGACCGCGATCGGCCGCCCGACCGAGCGGTGTTCCGCGCGCTGCCCGCCGGTGAGCCGACGCTGCCCCGTGGCGCGAGGATGCACGCGGGTCGGAGCCCGTGACCCCGCGCGCGACGAGCCTTCTCCGGCGTGCCGTTGCGCGCCGTACCGCGAGTCTGCGGCGATCGACGTCCGCCGCAGTACGCAGGCGGGCAGCGTCGATCAGGCCGGACACCGGCTCACCAGGTGACCGGAAGCGCGACGAGGCCGCCCGCCAGGATGTCGCGGTCGATCCGCAGCTCCTCGACGGGAACGGCCAGTCGCATCGCGGGGAAGCGCGGAATCAGCTGGGCGAGGACGACCTGGAGTTCGAGCCGGGCCAGGGCGGTGCCGATGCAGTAGTGAACGCCGTGCCCGAAGGCGAGATGCGACGAGACCTGCCGGGTGACGTCCAGCCGATCAGGCTCCGGAAAGACCGTGTCATCGTGGTTGGCGGCGCCGGTGTCGAGCAGGACGAGTTCCCCGGCCAGGATCGTGACATCCCCGACCTCGACGTCGACCTGGGCATAGCGGACGATCCCGTCGCCGCCCTTGTCCATTCCGCGCAGGATCTCCTCGATCGCGGTAGGGATAAGGGCGGGTTCGGCCAGCAGCGCCTGCCACTGGGCGGGGTTGGACAACAGCGTCAGCACGCCGAGGCCGATGGCCATCACCGTGGCCTCGCCGCCGAACAGCAACGTCATGGACAACACCGCCACGGCCTCGTCGTCGAGGTCGACGCCGTCGACGGGATCGGCGGCGCAGAGTCGGGAGATGATGTCGTCGGCGGGCTCGCGACGCTTGCGGGCGACCAGCTCACGGCCGTAGGAGACCAGTGCGGCGAGCCCTTGCTCGGAATGAGCGTGATCCTTCACATAGCCTGCGGCGTGCGTCCAGGCCTGGAACCTGTCCCGGTCGGCCAGCGGCACACCGAGCAGCTCGGCGATCACCGTGCCGGGCAGTGGCTGGGCGAGAGCGGCGTGCAGATCGGCAGGCCGGTCCTGCGCGGCGAGCCGGTCGAGCAGCTCGGCCGTGAGCTCCTCCACGCGCGGCCGGGCGGCTCGCATTCGGCCGGGCGCCATCTGCGGACGAAGCAGGGTGCGCATCCGGAGGTGGTCGGCCTTCTCGGTCTCGTGGCTGGTACGGAGTCTGCCCAGCATCGCAGCCTCGCCGGTGCGCGCGGCGTTGTCGGGGTCGGGATGCGATCTACCGAGCCGGGAGTCTTCCAGCAGCTGCCGTACCTGGCGATAACCGGTGACTCGCCACGCCTCACCCCCCGAGGCGGTGCGGACCCGGTGGACGGGACTCAGGTGTTGTAACTGGCGGAGCACCGGATCCACGTGGAGCGGCCTGGCATGTTCGACGGACAACTGGACAGGGACCGCCACGGAATGCTCCTTCATGCACGCAGGATTGACCTGAAATGCTGTCACTATCCGAATAGGAACCTACACGAACAGTGACTATCATAACGAGAGGCGTCGCTTCGTCGGTCTCCTCCGGGTCTCGATGAACTGAACATCCTGGCGCCGACCGCGGCGTCGCGGCACGTCGGCCGCCGCCGCTGCGTCGAGCGTCTACTGCGGGCGAATCGGCTCGCGATCCGGCGTGGAGCACGGGGATGGTCGAGGTGGGGCTCGGGCGATGCGGGTTCGAAAGCGGCGCGACAGCCCGCTGACTCGGCCGGACGCACTTCCCGAAGCCGCATCAGCGCGGCGAGTCGGCCCCTGCGGCCCGGCGTCCGGTCCGGCGGCTGCTCGACGGAACCGCTGCGGGGGCCGATAAATGCTCAGTCCGTCGGCCGCTCGAAGCGACAGCGGGGCCGGCCGAGGCAGCCGACGAACTCCTACGCTGCCCGGATGAGCAGCCTCGCCGTCACGGTGCTCGGGAGCGCCAGCCCGTATCCCCGCCCCGACAACCCGTGTTCCGGCTATCTGGTGTCCACGGCGAACACGCGACTCTGGGTGGACGCGGGCACCGGCACCCTGGCCGAACTGCAACGGCACACGCGGCTCACGGACCTCGACGGAATCTGGCTCTCGCATCTGCACGCCGACCACTGCGCCGACCTGCTCACCGCCTACTACGCCCTGCTCTACGCCGACGTCCGGCTTGACGCCCCGATCCCGCTCTTCGGCCCGCCGGGCAGCACCGACCGGCTGGCAGGCTTCCTCACCAACGGCCCGACCCGAAGCCCCGTCGAGTCGGCGTTCGCGGTGACCGAACTGACCGACGGACACCACGCGGAGGTAGGCGGTCTGACGCTGACCACGCGCGCCGTCGACCACGGCATGCCCGCCTTCGCCCTCCGCGTGCGCAGCGGAGATCGGTCGCTGGTCTACTCCGGCGACACCGCGCCTTGCGCGGCGCTCACGACCCTGGCGCAGGGCTGCGACGTCCTGCTCTGCGAGGCCGACAGCGCGACGGCGTCGACCGATGAGCCGCCCGTCCACCACACCCCCGAGGAAGCAGGCCAGACCGCCGCGAAAGCGGGCGTGGGCAAGCTGATCGTCACCCACCTGAGCCCGTTCCTGACCCCGCCGGAGGCCGTGACGCGGGCAGCGGCCCACTACCCGGGCCGGGTCGACCACGCCGCTCCCGGCGAGGTGTTCCGCATGGCGTGATTCGGCCTGCCCGGTGGGCGGTCCCGGTATCGCTGTGGTCAGCCGATGATCGTGGTCGAAGTAGGCATCCTGCGGCGGGTCCTCGCGGTCGACTGACGGGCAGATGCACCGGCAGCCGACGACGACGGGGCGGAGGCCGCGCGAGCTAGAACAGCGTCGGCTCCGGCTCGCCGTGCGTGGCCGCCATGGCGGGATCTGACGTGAGCAGCGGCGAGGCCGCAGTCAGCGTCAGGCACACGGTGAGTCCGGAATGGTCAGTCAGCCGCGCACCATCAGAACCGAAATCCCTGGTCTCGTGGACGTACTCGCAAGCGGTGAGCCGCTCCGCCAGAGCACGGGAGCCGTGGGCGTGGTCGTAGCAGTAGCCCAGCTCAGCGCGGCGCGCCCAACTATTGCCTGCCGGTCAGCACAGCGAGCCGGTTGCCCGGTTCGTCGACGTAAACCGACTGATGATCGGTGGTGACGGTCAGACCAAGGCGCGGCCAGCTCGGCCTGCCGGCCTGTTCCCATTGCCGATGAGCATGTTCAAGGTGCTGCCAGAGTCGTACCGGGCCGGATTCCGCCACGATGTGCTCCCCGTCGATGACAGCGAGGGTGATCTCGGCACGGGAGCCGTCCGGGGTGGTGATACTGACCGCATCGGGACCGTTCCGGGAATCGACGCCTGCGTAGCCGAGCCGGTAGTGGCCGCCGATGCGCAGCGCAGTGAGGAACCACACTACCGGGTTCGACCACGGCGTCCGTGGGTCCAGCGTCGTGACAGACCTGGTGACCGGCAGGTCGTCGGAGCGCCGGGCGTAGGACATTCGTTCGCCCGCGCCGGGTGCGTGCCGCAGTTCCATGAACGCCGCCTGCCCGGCGTCGAACATGCCTTCGGCCCGATCGGGCGCAGTGCGGGTGAGCCGGACGAGGTTTCCAGCGGCCAGGCCGACTCTGACGTCGGCCAGGATCACCCCGCCGCTCCGGGTCTGTTCAACCCACGGCAACGGGATAGCAGGCACCGAGCAGGTCGCGATGACGCGATCGAATGGAGCATGCGCAACCAGTCCAGCGGCACCGTCCCCGGCAACCAGGGTGGGGCGATAGCCGAGTTCGGCCAACCGAGCACGGGCGGTGTCGACGAGGTCCGGCTCCACATCGACGGAGAACACCTGCTCATCGCCGAGCCGGTGACAGAGCAGCGCGGCGTGGTAACCGGTGCCGGTGCCGATCTCCAAGACCCGAGCTCCGTCGCGCACGTCGAGAGCCTCCAGCATGCGCGTCATCAACCCCGGCGTAGAACTGGAGGACAGGAACATCGGAGGTCCGCCTGCCTCGTCCTGACCGATCTTGGTGACCAGCGCGGTGTTCGCGTAAACCTGCTCCGACCATTCAGTCCTGGTGGCCGGATCGGCGGCCGTGACGGCGACCATCCGACCGTCGCGGCGGACGTAGAACGACGGAACGAACATGTGCCGAGGCACCGACTCGACCGCAGCGCGCCAGGCAGCAGAGGCCAGCTTGCCCACGGCGGCCAGTTCCTCGGCAAGCGCGGCGGCACGCACAGGCCAGTCGACGACCGCGTGAAGTCCCGTGGCGTTGCTCGAAGTCGTCATGTCAGTCCCTTCTCCAGCATGGCGGCCATCGCCGCCGTGATCGGTGCACCGGTCGCCGCTTCGAGCCAGCCGATCTGCGGTCCTGTATTGGCCTCCAACATGACCCATCCGGCCTTGGGAGTGACCACGAAATCGAACCCGGCGTAGGCCAGATTCATACGCTTCAGATAGCGTCCGACTGCATCAGTCACGCGGTCGGGCACCTGACCAGCTCGTACCGAAGGGCGGCGGGACGGGAGGCATGAGTCGTCCTCACTCGTGAGCGGCGCAGGATCGGAAGAGGCGCTTCGGATCGGCCGAGATGTCCGACCATCCATAGCAGAACGCGGTAGGGATGTGCAGAGGTTCCCGGATTCCGTCAGTTGACCAAGCAACTTCTCGCCAGGCCGAAAAGCTAAGACTCGGTCTGACGGGTTTCGTCGCGTAGCCACACGAGGTATTCGGCGGCGCGACAGATCATCGGCGTTGCGATCAGCCGGTGATCGTCCGGGGCGTGCGGCTGAACCGGTCCGCCAGCAGATCGTCGAGCAGGCCGGGGAGCTCGGCAGGCAAGAGCTTGTCGCGGCACTGCCGTAGCTCGGGCGCCGACCACCAACGACGCTCGATCAGACCGGCCTTCTCGTTCGCGGTGGGCTTGAGTGCGACCTGCGGCGCTGTACTCGGGGTGCGGCCGAGGAACACATGCTCGATGCGGTGGTGGTCACGGCCCCGATAGCGGAACCGGGATTCGCGCACCCACAGCTCACGGCCGAGGTCGCTGACGATGATCCCTGACTCCTCGGCAAGCTCACGGCGGGCAGCGGCACGGAGGTCCTCACCCTCGTCCAGGCCACCGCCGGGCAGTTCCCACCAGTGATGCTCGGGATCACCGGGGTCGAGGGCATGGATGAGAAGCACGCGGTCGGTGGGATCAAGCAACAGCACGCGGGCACCGATGCGCGGGGAAGCGGTGCTGGTCGGAGTGGGCATCCTGCGGCGGGTCCTCGCGGTCGACTGACGGGCAGATGCACCGGCAGCCGACGACGACGGGGCGGAGGCCGCGCGAGCTAGAACAGCGTCGGCTCCGGCTCGCCGTGCGTGGCCGCCATGGCGGGGTCTGACGTTAGCAGCGGCGAGGCCGCGGTCAGCGTCAGGCACACGGTGAGTCCGGAATGGTCGGTCAGCCGCGCGCCATCAGAACCGAAATCCCTGGTCTCGTGGACGTACTCGCAAGCGGTGAGCCGCTCCGCCAGAGCACGGGAGCCGTGGGCGTGGTCGTAGCGGTAACCCAGATCAGCGCGGCGCGCCCAACTATGTTCGACCCGACCGGGGTGCAGATGGCGGAACAGGTCAACCAGACCGTGTCGCTCGGTCAGGCCTGTGTAAAAGCCGTACTCGAACGGCGCGAACTGGCCGGAATGCGGGGGCGTATGTGTGGGTTCGAGAACGTTGAGATCGCCGAGCAGCAGCAGCGGAGCGTCGCTCGCTGTGCTCTCCAAGGCTTCCTGGAACCGCTGAATCCAGGTCTTCTTGCGCGCAGTCTTGTTCACGCTGGTGTCGCGGGAGGGCACATAGGCGCCTGCGACACGCAGCGGCCCGTCGGTGGTGTCGACCACGATTCCGACAGCGCGCGAGGGCAGGTAATCCATCGCCGCACTGAGCGGGTCGGGTGTAGTGGACGACTTGCTGACGATCATCACGCCGAGCTCGCCGGAAGCATGCTGGGGGAAAGTCACATCGTAGCCGGCGGCAGCGAACGCATCGGCCAGGAACTGGCTGCCCGCAGTGGCTTTGGTCTCGGTGAGAATGAGAACGTCCTCGGGACGGTCGGCCAGCCACCGAAGCTGGCGCCGGGCACGGTCGAGGGAGGGTGCACCGACGTTTACGGTAATCAGGCTCAGAGACATGTCGGACTCTTCTCGGTCAGAATGCGCTGAATGCGGGACACGACTGTGGCGGCGATCCTGGCGGGCGGGTCAGTGGTGCAGTCGAGCGTGGCCACAGTCCAGCCCTTGTTCTGTAAGTCGACTGCGGCGTGGACGTACAGCCCGGCCTCCATGTCGCTGTTGTCCTCTGCACGCTCGAAGCGGCTGTGCCCGCCGCGCGCCCGTAGCCGCGCATCGATCACCTTCGGGTCGCCGTTGAGGATGATCGAAAGATCGGGGCGGTATACGCCATGGTTTAGCTGCCACACGACCTCAGAGGAGAGACCATCGAGACCCTGCAAGACTATCGAGGAGGCGACGTATCGGTCGCACACCACCACCTTGCCCTCGCGCAGGGCGGGCATGATTTCGGTAGCAAGCTGGTGGTGCCGATCAGCCGCACATAGGCAGGCTAAGGCCATGCCACGGTACTTATCCGTACCGTGCCGTGCCAGTTCGCCTACCGCCGCGCGGGACGGCTGAGTCGTCGCGTGCACCGGTATCCTGCGCATGTCCAGAGTCTCGACGACCAGGCACGTGGTGGTGGACTTACCCACGCCCCCCGGCCCATCCAGCGTGATCAACACGCCGGGCAGGCGGCGCCCCCCATCGAGGACCGGTCCGGTCATGCGGGACTCAGCGGCAGCAACCGACGCCCTTCAATGTGTGTCTCACCGACGACCGGGCACTGTTCTGTGTCGACGTCACCGATCCGGCCACCCGCAGCAACCACCGCAGCGGGGCAGCCTTTGCCGCAACCGGAGTTCATCGAGCATCCCCCGCAGGTAGCATTGTCGCCAACCTGGTAGCGATCATGGAAGCGATAGTCATCGAGCCGCTGCGCAACATCAATGTCGGTGAAGATGTTGCCAACGATGAACTCGCCTGCGGCGTGCCGCGACTGCGGAGTGCGAGCGGCGAACACCAGGTACGGACACACCGTCACCTCGCCCGGGGTGAATACATAGATGATCGTCCTAGCCTCGCATCCGGCCAACGGCCGCCCCGGGGTGTTGGGAAAGCGGATGTGCGCGATGTCCAGTTCCGGCCCGTCGAAAGGTGCGGTCAGCTCGAATATCTCCCTCATGTGCAACGTCGTCTTGGCCAGTACGCCGCGTGACTTGACCCCACGGCCCATACTCCCCAGCGGATTGAGCAGCACGTAGCGAGCGCCGTTCTCACGGGCGAACGCACACAACCGTGCATACTCCTCGTTCTGTGCCAACGTGTTCGGCGTACATAGCAGCCCTTGCAGGATGCCAGCCCTGCCGAGCTGTTCGACGGTAGCTACGGTGACGGCGAAGCTGGCCCGGTCACCGCGGAACCTTCCATGCGAGTCGGCGGCGAACCCGTCCAGAGAGACATTGCAATGCACACCCAGCTCGACCAGTGTCGCAATCTGGACCATGTCCAGGGTGGTCGCGTTGGTGCAGATTCCGACGTCCATCCCGGCCGTCCGGAACGCCTGGACGATGTCCAGGAAATCCGGGTGGATCGATGGCTCCCCGCCAGTGAGTGTGACCCGCTGGACCCTGGCAGCAGCCAGACGAGGGACCACCTTGTCCACTATCTCAGTCAACAGCATCTGTTTGCCGACCCTGGTCGCGGACACGAAGCAGTGAGCACAGCGCAGGTTGCAGTCCTCGTTGATCTGCACCAGCGCCTTACGAAACGGCGGCTCAACGGACGTACGGAAGTAGCAGGACGCGGCCATGCCGCCGGTCACGATGCTGCGAGCGGTCACTATCGAACCTCCAAGCTTTCCAAGACGGACCAGGCTGGCTCGGCCGATCACCACAGGTTCGGCCCGGACCAGCCACCAAGAAATGTTCGGCCGAACAGTATCGTGACTAGAAGTGTTCAAGCGAACATTTCTTGGACAACCTGGGGGGAGTTGCGATCAACGACAACCCAACTGTCCGACCAGACAATTCCCATGTCGCAGTTGGCGTCCTAGGCCGAAAGCTAGGAGGAGCGGTGCCGGACATCAACGATGACGCCGACGCAGCGGACGTGCTGACCACGCTTCTAGGCTGTCCGCCTGAAATGCTCGACGTCAGCCTCGATCAACTGCGAACCCTCGCCGTCGTACGCACCACCGGCACGGCGCAGCGCGCCGCCCGCGTGCTGGGGCGGGAGCAGTCCAGCGTGCAGAAACAACTCGACAGCCTAAACAAGACCGCTACCCGCCTGGTGGGCGAGGCGCTCGTGGTCAAACAAGGCCGCAGTAAAGACTTCCTGTTCACCCCGTCCGGCGAAGAGGTCGTCGCCCTTGCTAAGCAAACCTTGCTGGCGGTCACCGACAGCCTGCACAGCAGTCGACGTCGGCTCGGCTCCACGGTCACCTTCGGCACCACCGAGTTCACCGTGCAGTTCCTCGGCGTCGTGTGGCACGCAATGCGCGAGGACTTCGAGCGCCGCGACGTGCACCTCAAGATCGAGCATGTCCGCACCCGAGACCTATGGCGCAAGCTCGACGGCAAGAAGGTCGATCTGGTATGCGGCAGCTTCGCCGCCGAACCTGGCCGACCACCCACACTGGACTACGACTTCCTGGAATGGCATCGCGAAGGCGTCGCTCTACTGACCAATCTCAGCGCACGCGAACTTCCCGACAACCCGGTTACCGCCAACCGACTGCCCGGTCTGCCGCTACTCGCCCCGACCTCCGGTCTGCTCGCCCAGTTCCTCAGCCGCTGGTACGGCCCCGACTACCGCGGCGTGCTCGACGTCATCGCCGACATCGACTCTCTCAACTACGGACTCAACCTTCTCACTAGCGACCTACTGCACGGCTGCTTGCTCACCACCGAACGCGTCGCGGCGGCGGCACTCGATGGCAGCCTACCCGGCCAAGGTCTTCGTAAGATCAAGCTCGCCGATGACTACACCCCTCGGCTAGAGATCGTCACCGGCATCTTCGCTCGGAAAGGCGAACGGGAGCGATACGCCTACGACCACCCGCTCAACCTGCTGTGGAACGCTTTCGCCGAAGCAACTCCGACCCGAGTCATCCCCCCGGCCCTACCGGGTTGACAGGTCGCCATGTCCCAACGGCAGCTCTCGACCGACGACCTTGAGCCGCTACCGCCTAGCCAAGATGGACGTCTACGGCTGTCCTGGCAAACCGTGACCCCCGGTAGTCGGCGCAACGAATCTGCCGCGACTCGACATCGAGTTGACCAGCGGTCGACTCACCCCTGGGAAGGAACCGCAAGATCACGACGGGGCGCGCGCCCCAACGCTGACATCCGTTACCACCGAGACACGAGGAGCGCTCCGCAGAGAATCACTGTCGCGACACCTACATCGAACTGACCTGGCAACACCGGTTCGTCCATCTGGGACGCTGAGGCAGTGCGCCGAGCAGCCGGCGCCCCTTCGCTGACGCGCCACGGACGCCGGCTGCCCAGGGCTCAGCGGCTCTTCACTGCCGTGAGGAACGCGCCGAACACCGCACGATCCACCACCAGCATCCCACCGTCCCGGTTCTTCGAGTCCCGGATGCCCACCACACCAGGGGCGGAACCGACCTCGATGCAGGCGTTCTTGTTCCCGCTCCGTCGGCTCTTGCGCCACTGGGGAAGATCCACTGCATGACCCCCCGTCATCGATCTCTGATCGCCGCGAGGAACACAGTGAACACCGCGCGATCCACGACTAACGTCCCACCCGTGGGATTCTTCGAATCCCGAATACCCACCGTGCCCGGCGCAGACCCGACCTCGACGCACGCTCCGCCCTGGCCGTTGCTTCGCGAGGACTTACGCCAACCCGATGGTTGGAGAGTGGTCATCTTGATGCTCCTTCGCTCGCCTTCACTCCTGCCTGACCACTGTAGCGAGCCAAGAAGCACTGTCTTCCCTGGTCAACGCGATGTCGCTGACGCGCTCAAGCAGAGCGTCGTAGCGGACGACGTCATTGGCATCCTCGAGGTAGAAGGCTCCGCAATCGGCTTCCAGGTAGACGAAGTCAAGATCGGAGTCGGTGAAGGCAAGCCGCAGGAAGGTCATGCCCATGGCTGGGTGAGCCCCGACGCTCAAGGGCAGGATGCGGATGTCAGCCTGCTCAGCGCAGGTGCTCAGATGTTGAACTTGACGCCGCATGACACCGCTGTCGCCGACCAACCGCAGCAAGGCAGCCTCATTGATGATCACTCGGAGCGCGGGGCCTCCTGGGACCAGGATTCGGCGTTGGCGCTGCTGTCGACTTTCAACCGCTCGGGAGACCTCCTCATCGGACACATTCGGCCGTGAGGCGCGGGTGATCGCCGTGATGTAGTCGGCCGTCTGCAACAGCCCTGGGATCAGTTCAGAGTCGTAGCTGGTGATCGCGCTGGCGTCGCCTTCAAGATCGGCATACCGATCAAACCAGCCAGGCACGGTGTCAGCGAGGGCACGCGAAAGGCCCGGCGGTTTCTCCATCTCCTCGGCTCGCCGAATCAGTGACGACGACAGTTCCTCATCCAGCTTGTAGCAGAGCGCCAGCAGTGTGACGTTACGCGGCAGGATGGCCTGCTTGCCGTTCTCGATCTTCGAGATGACCGAGGTGCTCATCCGGACGAAGCTGGCCACCTCCTCGATCGTGAGCCCCGCAGACTCACGTAGCCGTCGCAACTCGCCACCCAGCAGGCGTCGTTGCACCGTGCGTCCAGGCTTCTGAGACATCGATACCCCCTCGACGTAGATCTTCCGGGACAGTCTTGCGCGCGACTCAACCTGCTGACGAGACAGATCACCCAGACGAGTCATGTATCTCAGGAACATTCCTCGATAACATTCCTTCGTTGGCAGCTTCCTGCCGACACCGCCCGCTCCGCGCCGCTCGCTCGCCTGCATAGGCGCGGGGCGGGTCCCCTCACCGAGGAGGTCCCGATGCACCCAGGTATCTACGCGAGCGGGCTACTGCTGCTCTCCGGCCTGGCGTTGGTCCGTTGTGCACGGTCGCAACCGGACGACGCCTCGTCGCCGAACTCCGTCGCGGCGATCCTGGCTCGTTGCGCAGCGGAGGAACTTCGTCGAAGCCAGGCCGTCCTCCCCCACTCGGGCGGCCTTCCGGCGGTGGGGATCGCACTCCCTCGCACTCCAATCCCCACCGCCACGCACCACCCCGTCACCCATGACACAGGTACTCGCCGGGTGGCGGCGACGTCCCAAGCGGCGGGGCAAGCCACGGTCGGCCGCGAGGCACGCGGCACGACGCCGGGCCGCCGCGCAACAACCACGGCGCGCTGCCGACATCGGCACCCCTCGCCGTCGGCAGCGCCGATGTACCGGCCCCGGCCGGAACCCACCGGCTATGTGTTCGCCTTCGCCGGATCGCTGCCCGTGGCCGGATTTCGGGAGGCGGCATGACAACGGCGTCCGCAGGCGAACGGCCTGCCCAGATCACCGAGGCCGAGGCGCTGCGGCGCTATCCCGAACTCGCCGGGCTGCTGGCGTTGCGGCGCGCGGGCTGGAGTTGGACGACTGATCGGGACGAGGACGGCGAACTCACCGCGCTGGTCGGGTTCCGACGGCCGAGAGGTCATCTCGACGCCCTGTACGTCACCACCAGGGATCGGCCGCAGCCGTCCGCATGATCGACGGAGAGCGCGGCGGGTTTCTCCGGAAACACGAGGGCCGGCTCACCGACTGCGTCGACGCGCTCCGCGAACTCCCCGATCCCGACCGACCCGGCGCACCGCGTCTCCTGCGCTCGCGGCTCTGGCTGCCGCGCTGAGCACACCGCGCCCACCGACCGCCGGGTGCTCCGACGCGCCCCGACTCCGGCGGAGCACCCGGCACCCAGCCCGTCCTTCTCCTTCCCTGCCAGGAAAGGAATCCTCGATGGCCCGCTCCCTTCTCACACCGCACCGGCCCTGTCACCCGCCCGGCCGGCGATCGGGGTGACACCGGCCAGGCATCGCGCCTAATGGACCACCGCGACGACGAGACCTCGCTGCTTCCGCAGCTCCACGATGACGCGAGAGAACCCGATCACCGGCACGCCTGGCAGGTCGTCGACGCCGAGACCATCGGCCACACGCGGCTGCGCCGACTCCGGTGTGCCCACCCCAGCTGCCGCGAGCGCCAGGTCCGGATCACCCCGTGAGTTGCCCGGCGCAGTTCGGATCACTCGCCTCGTGAGACCACGACGCTCGGCCCCGACGTCCACAGAGGACTACGAGCCCACGCAACCCGATCAGGAGGACACGATGAGCGCACTCGACAGCGTCGACAGCCGACCGAGCACCGGCACGGGCGACTGCATCCCGCTCCGAGACCCCGAGACGGAGGCACAACCCCGAGCTCTCTTGCTGCACCCCACCACGGTCGCCACCATCGCCGACCGCGCCGAGGCCGAGGACCTCAGCTACTCGGAGGCACTTCGCAGGCTCGTGATGGACGGGCACCAACTGTGGGCTGACAGAAGTAGGGCCTACAGCTTGGACTGAAACATCGGCCCTGACTGCACGGGCAGAACAAAGTAAAATCAGCACTGAAGCAACAGAAACATCAACATATGCAGTTCACGCACTCTGCATCCCGCACATCAAAAAATGATTACCGTCAGTAACCAGTCAGCTCGGACATCTGCGGTCCGAACTCGACCGATCGGACCTAGCCAGATCTTGATCCACTGACCAGAATGAAAATCGGCCGGGCAAGCCACTGACCACTCTTGCCCCATAGTCCGACCCGCCCGCAAGGGATCGGGGAGGAGAAGTAACCCTGGCGTTTAGGCGGCGTCAGGGTTGTTTCTCCTCCCCACAGCGCTACAGCGGGAAGTGAACTAAGATCAGCCACGCGGTCAGGAAAAATACTCCCATGACCCCGCTCGCGCCCCATTCGGGGTGAGGCATATTCGGGTCCTTGATCTCGTTACGGGGCTCTAGCCAATACCCTTCTCCCCAGACTCTGGCCACTAAGAGCGATCGACGATCGCGCTGTTGATCATTCTATAGTGCCCGATATCAGTACGGACGAGTGGCCCGTACGAGCAAGCTGGCGGCGCCCGTTACCGCGAGCGCGAAGCCTCGTCAATCCGATGGGCGAAAGTCGACCCGAACGAGTGATATGGAGCTGCTTGGGCTAGTGCGGCAGTTCCTCGGCGGCGAACGCGATACGGCGCACCCCGGGCCTAGAGGAGCGAGAACTGTGTGTTGATCTGCGTATCGAGCGCTTCGTCCCGGCCATCCAGGACCTCCGAGGCAAGTACCAGACTATGTTCCGCCTCAGAGTTCCGACCCGCCGCTGCCAACGCCTGCGCGAGGAACGTCAACGCCTCGGCGCTTGCGACCCGATCAGGCCGGCGGCGATACAACAGCACTGCTGCGCCGTAATGTCGGATCGCCTCGTCGACCTCCAGTCGAGCATAATGGCACCGCCCAACGACAAGGTGTGCGTATCCGCAGCGGTGGTCAAGCTTTGCTTTCTCAAGTAGTGGAATTGCAGAAAGTGCTGCCTGAATGGCTTCGTCGAGATCGCCGACGTGATAATAAAGAGCCCCCAGCTCGGCGAGTGCATCGCCTTGGATCTTCAAGCTCTGGGCCTTGCGGCCTGCCCTCGCTGCCTCATTGAAGGCCCGGGCAGCGCCCAGGAAGTCACCAGCCGCTCGGCGAGCGACGCCGAGTACGACGAGTGCGTTGCCGATCTTCGGCCCCACTCCCAGCGAGCGATAGATCGCCACCGACTCCTCGGCCAAGGAAACCGCACGGTCTGGGTGGTCGAGTCGAAATTCGAAGTATGCCATGTTGCCCAGAACCAGAGCTTGGTTCACCCGGTCCCCACGCTCTACGGCAAGCACATAAGAAGAACGATATGTGACCAATGCTTCGTCATACCGACGCTCGTTCATGTACGTGAAGGCCAGATTATTCAACAGTCCAGCCTCGGCCTCAGGCTCGATCTCCCGCACTTCGCGGGCGGCAGCTATGCCGATCTTGAGCACCGGAATCAGTTCAGCCGCCCTACCGAATCGATACAAAACATCTTCAAATGTCGCCACTATCCGCCAAGCGTGACCATTCAACCGCTCTCGATGAGCCAGGCCGACCGCGCCTGACAGGTTCTCCCACTCCTGAGAGAACCAGGACAATGACTGATCTACTCCATCAAGCTCGGATGGAACAACGTAGGTACATGCAGGCGGCGGAGGCGGCGGGTCCTCCTCTGGATGAATGTGTCGGTACGCATTCCGCGCAGTCAGGAGATACCAGTCCAACATCCTTCGTAACGAGGAACCGCGCTCAGGAGCGAGGGAATCTCGTTCCAGTCGACTGATCGCATACTCACGGATCAGATCATGAAACTCGTAGCGATCGTCGGCACCCTGACTGAGGAGATGACCACTCACCAGGACGTCGAGGTGGCGACGCACCTCGGCTGCCGTCAGATCGACCACGGCTGCGGCCACCCCGACGCCGAAGCTGGCACCGGGGTGGCCGCCAAGCAGCCGGAATGCCCGGCGAGACTCCTCGGCCAGCGCGATGTATGAGTAGGAGAACACCGCCGCCAGGGAGGTCTTGTCGCCCACATCGAGCAACTGGTTTCCCCGCATCTCGCGGGCGATGACGGCAAGCGGTACCCGGCTCTGTTTCTTCACCCTGGCTCCGATGACTCGCAGCGCCAACGGGATGCCCTTACCTCGTTCGATCAGCAGGGCAAGCCCGTCCTTGTCCAGCGCCGGCCGGCTCTCCGAGATCACTCGCCGCAGCAGCCGCTCGGCCTCCTCCTGGTCGAGCTGCGGAACCTCGACGTCATCGGCGCCACCGTGCACCATGAGATTCTCGAACCGATTGCGGCTGGTGATCAGGACGAGGCAGCCGGACAACGCGGCGAGCAGCGGCCGGACATGCTCCTCGTCCAGCGCGTTGTCCAAGACGACGACCACCGTGCGTCCGACGGTCAACTCTCGCAGGCGGACGACGGACCGGTCGAGGGTCGTCGGAATGCGGTCCGGCTCGATCCCGAAGTCAAGCAGGAACCGGCGCAACACCTCCGCAGGTTCCTTCTTCCCGAGAGGGCTGTAACCGGTCAGGTCGGCGAAGAGCTGACCATCGGCGAAACGGCCTCGCGCCACCATCCGAGCGACCCAGGTGAGAGCCAGTGCGGTCTTACCCACCCCTCCCACCCCGTGGAGCACGACCACACCCGATTGCGGGCGATCCGTCACGGGGAACAGCGAGTCGAGCCGCTTCAGCAGCCGCTCTCGTCCCACCAGGAGGTTCGGCGGCCACTGCTGTATCGAAGGGCGAGTGAGGTCCTGCGCCGATGGAGGCGGCGTGCGTCCCGCTTCTCCTGGTACGGCCGCCCGGTTCAACCCGCCAGATTTCAGCCGGCCGTACAACCCCCGCAGCTCTGCCAGGACAGGAACTCCTTCCTGCACGAGCACCCTGACCAAGTGCTCGTAGTGCTCCTTCGCCTCGTCGACTCGGCCGACCGCCGCGAGCACGGTCAGGCGGCGCATCGCCACCTGCTGGTTCTTCGGGTGCTCGTCCACCAGCCTGTTCAGCAGCCCGAACGCCTCCTGGTGCTCGTCGAGGGCGAGTCGACTGTCCAGTAGAGCGAGGCAGGCAGGCACGAAGTGATCGGCAATCATCAGAGACCGGGTACGTTCTGCCTCCGCACCGTTCAGATCCTCCAGCAACTGGTCGTTCCACAGCTCGACGCAATCCGCGAGAAGCCCACGTGCCATAGCGTGTTCACCGGCCGATGCACGGGTTCTGGCCGTCTCGACCTCCGCGCGGAATCGATGGAAGTCGATCAGCTTCTTGTCGATCAGCAGTTGATAGCCGTCCGAAGCGGATTTGATCTCCGCCTGCTGCCCGCGCAATCCTCCCCGAGCCTTCTTGATATGCGTCTCGACGAGATTCCGGAGGCCAGCTTCTCGCCCACCAGGGTGTGCTGCGGCCTTGCCCAACTCCGCTGGCCTCCACACGTTTCTGATGATTTTCGACCTGCTGACGTTTGTGTTCGGATGCAACATCAGCAGACCCAGGATCGCCCGCACTTTGGCCCTGGGCAAGAGCACCGGAGAACCGTCGACGACCGCTCGTGTCTTCCCCAAGATCTTGAATTCGACTGTCACCCAGCCCCGCCCTCCCGCTGGCACCGGATTCGCCACCAGTCTCATCGAGACACGGATCACAATCGAGACCTTCACCCGAAGTGGTTCGGTCGAACGGCCCGAATTACCCCGAGCGGCGGAGGGCGTTCCCTCGATAGGTGCAGTCGATCCGCCGAATCTGTCTGGGGACCCGCGGGGCGAACGGCCACCGCCGCAGAGACTCACGTGGTCGCTGGATATCGGGCACCGGCGAACAGGCCGTCCCTCGCGCCACCCTGTCAAGCCGGCCTGCCGAGATTTTCAAGATCTTCCGCACCGGGCCGGACCAGCCGTGTCCCCGGCCTGTCCCCGCTGTGTCCCCTCGACCGTCCCCCGCCGTGCCCCCGGCGTGTCCACATCGGCTCCGAACCTGGTGTCGACCGGATGCGGGGTGTGTCGGCTCGGAGAACCCGAGCGTTACGCGCCGGTCGGGGAGGAAAGGGAATCATCATGTTCGGAGAAGCGTGGATTCGCGGGCCGGTCAGCCTCGGTGGCGAACGGTGGCTGACCCGCAGCGGCTGTAAGCAGGTCCTGGTGCTGGTCCCGACGCTGGTCGCGGGTGTCCGGCTGCTGGACGTCCTGCCGCTGCTGGAGACCGATCACCGGATTCAACTGTTCATGACCGCCTCGGGCGACAGTCAGGTCTGGCCGGGTGCCAGGGATTTCGCCGACGCGCAGGGCTTCGTGCGGCTGCCGTGGCAGCAGGCGACGCAGACCCGGTTCGATCTGGTCCTCGCGGCGACCCGAGAGGATCTGGAACACGTCAAGGGACCCGTCTTGGCACTGCCGCACGGCGCGAGCCTGCTGAAGTCCCGACTGCGTCCGGCCGATCCCGGCCGGGGCTACCATCCGGAACACGGGCTGTCCCGCCAGTATCTGACCTACAACGGCAGACTGCTCCAGGCCGGACTCGCCCTCACCCATGACGACGAACTCGACGCCTTGGCCGAGGCCTGCCCCGAGGCGCTGCCCACGGCGGTGGTCGCAGGCGATCTGTGCTTCGACCGGCTGCGGGCCTCGCTGCCGTTCCGCGAGGAGTACCGGCGGGCGTTCGGTGCACAGGACGGTCGCACGCTCGTGGTCGTCAGCTCGACCTGGACCGAGCAGTCCGGATTCGGCGAACATGCCGAGTTGTTTCATCGGGTGGCCGCCGGGCTGCCCCGCGACGAATTCCTCGTGGTGGGTGTGCTGCATCCGAACACCTGGACGCAGCACGGCCGCAGTCAGGTGCGGGCCTGGCTCGGTGACGCGCTGGACGCGGGGCTCGTGCTGCTGCCGCCGGAGCGCGGGTGGCACGCGGCGTTGATCGCGGCGGACTGTGTGATCGGCGATCACGGCTCGGTGACCGTCTACGGGGCCGCCCTTGATCGACCAGTGCTGCTCGCGGCCTGCCCGGAGTTTCAGCTCAGGCCCGACGGCCTCGCCGCGTCCGTCGCGAGACGAGCCGGGCGACTGCGGCTCGACGGCCCGATTCGCGACCAGGTAGAGCAGGCGATCCGAACACATCCGGCGGGACAGGCGGGCAGCCTCGCGGCTCAGGTGACCTCACGCCCCGACCAGGCAGGCGGCATCCTGCGTCAGATGATGTACCGGCTGCTGGGCCTCGACGAGCCCGTCAGGGGTGTCCCCGTCTCGCCGGTGCCCCTACCCGATCCGCTGCCGCAGGATGGGAGCATTCCGCGATGACCGGACTACCGGATCACCCGGCGACTCGCCCGTCGAGACCGCCGCATGCCTCGGTGTCGGCCTGGCCGGTGCGAGCCGACGACCCCGACGAACCTGGCATCCACCTCGTTGGGTGCAGCATCCCCGGAACGGCCGGTGTCCCGCCGCGTACCCGAGGCCGGTTCGTCGTCGGTGACCTCGACCACCTGACCGCACGGGGACGGCAGCTGGCAGACGTCCTCGTCGCGAATTCCGGCCAGGAGTCGACATCGCCGGAGCTGGCGGAGGAACTGCTCGCGAGCAGCGCGGCAGCGCTCGTCGTCGTCTCGCTCGATGGGCGGCGGGTCCAGCTCACGGCCCGCGATCGGCAGCGGGTCGTGGTGTCGGCCGACATCGGTTCGTCCACGCCTCGGCCGTGGGCGGCCATCGGCTATCCGTGGTTGCTCGCCGAGCATCCGCTGAGTGCACTCGCCTCGGCGCGGCTGGTGGTCCGCAGGAACGAGCAGGGCGAACCGGTGCGATTACGTGCCGAGCTCGGGTCCTGAACCAGGAAGCGCGCCTTCGCCATCGGGGGACCCGGTGGCGAAGGCCGCCTCGGCGGCGATGGCGGACAGCCGCTCGCGCACTGCGGCGGCGTCCTCGGGGTTCTCCTCCCCGAGCAACACCAGGGCACGCTGAAGATGCACACGGGCCTGGGGGAACTCATCACGACGGTGGTGGAGTTCCCCCAGGCCCCGATGCACCTCGGCGCGGACGAACACCGAACTGGTCTGGTCGACGGCCGCCAACGCGGCGGTCAGTTCGGCCTGAGCGGCCTCGAAGTCACCAGCCCTGGCGTGGGCATCACCGAGAACCACGGCGGCCCGCGTGGCATTCGGGACGTCGGACAAGCCGATCAGCACGAGTTTCGCCTTGGTCAGTTCGGTGATCGCCTCGTCATAGCGGCCGAGGTCGAGAAGCACCCGGCCCAGCAGTCGACGACGCAAGGCCGCCCCGCGTTCGGTTCCCGACTCCGCCTGCTCCTCGATCGACAGCGCCCGCCGCAGCAGCCGCAGTGCCTCCTCGCCGTCGTGTCGCCGTCGGGCTGCCTCGCCGAGGTGAGCCAGCGCCGTGGACTGAATGGTCGGCGCGTCGAGTTCCTCGGCCAGCCGGAGCGCACGTCGAGCCTCCTCGACGACCTCGTCGAACCGGCCCGCGCGAGACAACGCGACCGTCAGCTGAACGAGCAGCCGCGCCTCGACGAGCGGATCGCCGAGCCGCCGGGCGGCCGCAACCCCCTGTCGGTGGTTGTCGATCCACTCGCGGAATCGCCGGGTGTTGAGATACAGCCCCCACATGGCCTGGCTGAACTGCCAGGCCAGGTCGTCCCAGCCCCGCTCGATCGCCTGGCGCAGCGCCGAGGTCAGGTTGTCGTGCTCCACGAGCAGCCAGGCGAGCGCCTCCGTCGGGGAGGCGAACGCGGCGGGCTCCGGACGCACGGCATCGAACATCGGGCCCTCCGCCGGACGCAGCGGCATCAGGACCAGGTCGGCCCGCACCGCCGCGCGCAGATAGTGCTCGACGACGGCCCGCGCCGCGTCGGCACCCTCGTCGACAGCACACCGCGAGCGCGCATGCAGCCGCAGCAGGTCGTGGAAGCGGAGCCTGCCTTCGGCACGTTCCTCCAGCAGATTCGACTCCAGGAGCGTCTCCAGCAGTTCGTCCGTCTCGTCCTCGGACTCCCCCGCCGCAGCGGCCGCGGCGGCGAGGCCGAACTCGCGACCGGGATGCCACCCCAGCCTGCGATACAACCGCGCGGCATCGGACGGAAGACCGCCATAGGACAGATCGAAGATGCTCTCCACCGACACCGCCTCGGCGGACAGCCGCGTCAACCGACTCTCCTGGTCGTCGAGGTTGGTCACCACGCGACTGATCCGCAGCCTCGGCCGGGCGGCCAGTTGGGCGCCCGCGACCGACAAGGCCACCGGAAGACAGCCGCACTGCCGAGCCAGTCGAGACGTGGAGTCCCGCTCCGCCGCCGCCCGTTCCGAGCCGACGAAGCTGGCCAGCAGCTCGACCGCGCTCTCCTCGTCCAACGGGGACAGCGCGAGGAACCGGGCGCCGTCCATCCCCAGTCCGATGAGCCGGACCCTGCTGGTGACGACCACGATGGACTGGGCGGACGTCGGAAGCAGTGGCCGGACCTGTGCGGCGGTGCCCGCGTTGTCGAGCAGCACCGCCACGGCCTTGTCCGCGGTCATCGTCCGGAACAACGCCGTTCGCTCGGGCAGTTCGTCCGGGATCTGCTGGTCGGAGGCTCCCAGTGCCCGCAGAAAGGCGGCGAGAACCCGCTCGGGCAGGACCGCGTCGACGCCGAAGCCGCCGAGGTCGGCGTAGAGCTGCCCGTCCGGTGTCTCCTCGGTGATGCGCTGCAGCCATTGGGCGGCCAGCGTCGTCTTCCCGACGCCGCCCAGGCCGGACACGACGGTCAATGATCGACTGCTACTGTCGGATCGCATTCTGTCGAGCAGCCGAAGTTCCTCGGCCCGACCCGTGAAGCGGCTCGACCCGAACGGCATCTGCCGGGGAATCGCGACTCGATTCGGCCTTTCAGCGGTGTGCAGATGAATTCCGCCGTGTATCGGCCCGGCCTGCACTGCGGTGCCGAAGACGGCGCCGGAGAGGGCATTCGCCACGCCGATGCTCTGCTGCTCGGAATCCTCCTCCATGACCCCCCAACCACCACCCGTGGGCCCGGCGGAACCCGCCTGCCCACCGTGCCGCAGCCACCCATCACCCGACCGTGGCTGCGCTGACGATCATAGTGATGAAATCCACGATGTCGTTGATACACGCGGGGGAACCGTCGATGCGATTGAGTTCTCCGGAAAACAAATGGGCGTCTTCGACGACGATTCGACATTGCCAAGCACGGTGGTAATCATGGTCGACGCGAAACCGAGCGGTGCCGCCGGAACGTGTCGCCCGACGGCACCGGCGGAGTACCTCGGCTCACCCCGCCTCACGTGCGGGACCGAGGCTGATCAGCCCGCACCCGTAGGCCTTGGCCCGCCCGATCCCGGCGAGCACCGCGGCACGCAATGCCTCGACATCGGTCGGAACGAGGTGCCCGTCGAAGCGAACGGGCTCGATGGTGATCGTGTTGCCGTCCGATCGACCGCGCAGGCCCGGCCGGGGCGCGGGCGCGACGTCCGCCTGGCCGTCGCGGCCCACCGGGAGCACGAAGCCGTGCTGCTCGCCCTTCCGCGCCAGCCACTCCACCTGCTTGGCGGGCAGCCGCTGCGGCACGGGCCTGCCGCGCCCCCGAGTCCCCGGTACGGAGCCGGGGGGATGAATCGCTCGCGTCGGATTGGCGACCAGCCGAAAACTGATCTTGCGCCCCGGGGCGATCAGCCGCAGGAACGGATCGAGCGAGCGGACGTCCGGCGGAGCGGTGAGGTAACCGGCGGGCAGCGCCGCCCATTTCGGCTCCAGCCTGCTCTGCACGAGCAGGACGAAGCCGCGCTCGTGCTCGTCGAGCCGCCACAGCGCCCCGCAGTGTGCCCGCGCGGTCCGCTTCGCGTCGAGGTCGGGGAAGGCCGACATCACGGTGCGGTGCATCTGATGGACGTCGGCGTAGTCCAGGCGGAAGTTCCGCGAGGTCACGTCGACGGTGAGTCGGCTCAGGAACACGAGCGGTCTCCCGGCGAGATCATGGCTGGGGTGAGCGGGATGTCGAGGGTCTTGAATGATCGGCTGGCGAAGCGTCGATCGCCTCGCGCGAAGGACAGCGGATGGTCGGATCGAATCTCGGCTCGCTCGTCGGTGGCGTCGCAGTCGATGACGGCGCGGAGTGGGCGGGGCGCATCCTCGCCACGGGGTCGACCGTCGAGCCGATGTGGACTGTCATCGGCCTCCAGCCAGGGGTGCGTCATGAGGACGGTGCGGAGCGGCAGGTCGGACAGGCCCCATCCGGAGGGGTGGTCCCGTCGGTCCGCAGGCTCCGACGCGTGCAGCAGCGGCCGTGCGGGCACGAATGCCTTCCGGCCGAAGTACAGGGGCCACGCCGGTGCCCGCAGGCCTGCCTCCGCCCGCCGCAGCAGCGCCTCCTGGTCGGCCCCCTCGGCTTCGAGCACGACGAGGAAGACCGCGTCCGAGAGGTAGTAGCGGTGACTGATCACGGTGCGATGTCCGAGGCCCTCGGTGTTGGGCACGTTCTGCGCGGTGTGGAAGTCACGCTCCACGAGACCTTCCCGGTCGACGCGGACGCCGAGACTCAGCTCGGCGAGCGCGGTGATCTTCTCGGTGTCCTCCCGAGGAACACCCATGGCTGCGGCGAGGACACCGACGACGCCGGACTTCGTCGGCTCCCGAGCGGTATCCCGATGGATGTGCTGGGACCGGGCACCCCACGACTGCATCGGCGCGTCGAAACACAGGGCGAGCGACAGACTCACGGCACCGAGACCCCGGTGCCGACGCTCGCCGACGCGAGGACGCGACCTGCGAAGTCGTCGAGACTGGACACGACGTCTTCCTGGTCGACGTGGGTGAGGGTGCCCGCGACGGCGGCCGCGGTGACGGACCGGATTCCGGCGCTGCCGTAGAACCGCCGCAGCGAGTCGAAGTGCTGTGTCATCCGGTCCGTCGAGTCGGCCATGACGTCGAGGCTGTCGACCGGCTTGAGGAAGGCGTTCGCCAGATTCCAGGACCCGTTGTCCCGCACCACGCCGAGGAGGGTGTGCGGCATGGTCAGCGCCGCCATCGAGTTCTGCTTCCCACTGGGACGGGCATGCACGAAGGAGTACAGCCAGGCCTTCGCGGTCCGCGCGACCAGGTCTTCGACGCCGTCGAGGTTCCTGTCGAGCTGGTGGAGATCGACGTTGGCGTAGCGGTAGTAGCAGGCGGAGTTGAAATCGACGGTGCCGATCATGTCCGCACCCGAGGCGTCGTCCGGCTTGGCATCGTCGACGGCCGTGTAGTAGTCGAACTCGGTGGCCACCGCGTGGGTGGAGATGGCGTGCGCCACCTGCGAGGCTGCATCGACGTTGAAGCCCTTGTTGTCGGCGATCATGCGCCCGAAGAGTGCGACGTCGGCGACACGCCGCGCGTCCAGGATTCGTGCCGCCTCGGCCAGGACCTCCTTCGAAGGCTTCGACTTCGCTGCCTTCTCGCTCGCCTTGGCCGATGCCTTCGCACCGTCCTTCTTCTCGGCGGCCTTCGCGGCGGCGGCGAGCTTCTTGGCCGCCCTGGCGGAGAGGTCGGTCCACTTCGCGATGCAGTAGTCGACCAGGAAGGTGGTCGCGCCCCGACCGACGAACAGCAGATACTCGGTGAGCCGAGTGTTGCGATCGACGTGGAAGCCCAGCTCGGCCAAGCCCTCCTCGACGACGAGCCGAGTGTGCTCCTCCTCGCCCAGCCCCTTATCGGCGAGGATCACGGCAGCCTGATGCAGCAGCCGTTTGGTACGCACCCCGGTCTCGTCCTCGCTCAGGCCGTGCAGCGTGAAGAGTTGGCGGGCAGAGCGCTTGAGACACTGGCTGGAGATCCGGCCGCGCACGGCACCGCCGAAAGTGGCTGTCTTGGGCTGGCCGACGTCGTCCCGGTTGAGATTGCTCACCGGGAACGACTGGAGCAGGTGCAGCTCGATGATCATTCAGTTCTCCGTGTCGTTCGTGTTGTTCACGTGCGCTGATTCCTCGGAGTCGTCTGCGGAGTCATCACCTGTCGCAGGCACGACCGCTGCGTGGCGTGGCTTGTGGAAGTCCCTCGCCCAGGCGAGACGGACGCGCCGCTTCTGTTCCTCGGCGGCCCCTGCATCAAGCAGGACGGCGACGTCGTCCAACAATCGCCCGTAGTCGAGCGCGATCTGCTTGCTCTTCAACAGTCGAACGGCCTGCCGCAGATAGTGGGGAAGGTTCCGACGATCGACCGCGAGCAACTGCTCGAACCGTCGATCGATCATGCCTTGGCCATCACCCTTGAGGTCTCGCATGGCGATACCGAGAGTGCGACCTGATGCCCGCGCCTGCGGGTGGATGCCGAACAGACCTGCCGTCAACAGCCAGGCATCCTGTTCCCCCGGCGCAGGCTCGGCGCCGAACACCAGGTCATAGGCGGCCGACGCCTGATGTGGACTCACCAGGCTTCGCCGGAGCGCTGCCAACACCCTGCGCGCATCCGCGACCCGGTGCGCATTGGTCGAGTTCAGCCCGGAGTGCAGCCGATACAACGAGGCCACGAACACATCCCGATTCCGGGGCGGCCGTACGGCGATCGATTCCGTCGTCACATCATCTCTCCATCTTCCGGGCGCAGAAACCGGCTCACCTCGATGCGATGGAGCGCGAGCCGCTCGTCGAGCTTGTGGCGGAAGGTGCCGTCATGCTTTCCCGCCATCGACAACTCTCGAGCGCCGAGCCGAGCGGCGCCGTACACCCACCGATCGGCCGCCGCGTGGGCGATCTGAGCAACCGCACCACGCCAGGCCTCCACGGCGGTGTGCTCCCGTTCGCCCGTCACGAAGGCCACTGCCTTGCCCAACGCGACGATGAACGTGTGGAACGGGCCGGTGAGGTGCGGCCAGTAGGACAGCTCTAGTTCCGGTGGCGGCGTCGCCTTGAACTCCTCGCGGTAGCCCTTGTCCAGACGCCGCAACAGGAAGCCCACATCGTCGGCGAGCCGACAGGAGTAGCCGATCACGTCGCCCATCCGGGCGCTCCCGACACCGGCCCGCAGCAGCGCGACCGGGGCAGGCACCGACTCCTCCTGCCAGAACTGCACCACGGCGGCCTTGCTGTCGAGCTGTTGGCCGTAGACCCGCAGCGTGTACACGGCGTCATCAGGCAGAAGACCGGAATCGGTGCGATCGGCGATGGCATCGAGGGCCGCAGGCCGCCGCCGATCACTCTGGTCGATGCTGCTTCGCTGGTCACTGGGCAACAGCAGTTCCTCCGCATGTCGCCAGACGCCCCGCTGTTCCTCCAGCTTGACCGGCCGAAGCTCGAACCGCCCTCGCTTGGTGCCGCGCATGATCGGCCGCCGGAACGCGGCCATTCGCTCGTCCTGCTGATCCGCAGAAGCGGATCGGAGCCGCGTCCCCGGCGTGATCACGACACCGTCGACCATCGGCGTCTCGGCACTGTCACCGGTACTCAGAAGCACGCGCCTGGCAGGCCATGTGAGGACGTCGGTCCAGCCCCGTGGGTGGCGTTCGTCCGGCCTCGGCTGCGCCGAGCCGGGGTCCTCCCAGTTCGGACAGTCGTCGGCGTAGGTCAGGGGCGGTTCGCCTGCCAGGGGGTCGTAGCAGAGGAGATTGAGCAGCACCGTCTCCTTCAGGGTCGCGCCCTCGACCAGGACACAGCCGAAGTTGTTGGCAGGCGCACGTTCCGAGGCCCTCGCCGCACCGGCGAAGGCAGCCGTCTTCAGCCCGCCGGGGTCATAGCACTGCAAGGTCACCAGCCATCGCGCTGCCTCGGCGGGGGTCAGCCGCAGTCGATCCCCGGCGGTGGTGTGATCGAAGAGGGTCGCGTTGCTTCCGCTGGCCCGGAACGGGACC
The DNA here is from genome assembly GCF_001941645.1 of Actinoalloteichus sp. GBA129-24. Classification (NCBI taxonomy): domain Bacteria; kingdom Bacillati; phylum Actinomycetota; class Actinomycetes; order Pseudonocardiales; family Pseudonocardiaceae; genus Actinoalloteichus; species Actinoalloteichus sp. GBA129-24. The sequence goes on from NZ_CP016077.1 coordinate 5,542,921, forward strand.
AGCCTGGCGATGCCCGACGGCTCCCGGGTCGCCAGGCTCCGACATTGCAGAAAGGGCCGGTCCGGGTGGAAGAGATCGAAACGCTCTCGGTCGTCCCGTAGATACCGCCGAACATCGTCGGTCCACAAGTCGCCCCGCCGCCAGAGCACGGCCCAGTCATCCTCGGTGGCAGGCCCGAGCGCGCGGTGCGCCAATGCGAGCACCATGCGGTGCAACGCAGCGGTCATCGTCGGTGTCTGGCCGACCAGTCGCCGCAGCTCCCCTGCCGAGGAGAACAGGGTCGCCAGACCGATCTCGTCGGTCTGGCCGCTGGTCGTCACGACCGGCAGCCACTTCTCGCTGATCAGATCGAAGACCAATCCAATTCCTTCGCTTCTTCTCGTGCCACACGTCGGCTGGAGACGCCGACGGTGCCGACCTGCTCAGTGGTCCGCGCCCTCGTCATGCCGCACCACCAGCCCGACTCCGCGCTGATACCGCAGGACGGCGCCGCCGACCTCGGTTCCCTCCGCGCCGAGAACCAATGCCCGATGCCGGGCGAGCCGAGGGGAGCCCTCGAATGCGGGAGGCGGTGACAGCTCCAGCAGGGCATCGACCACCGACGACGGGATCTCGAAGGGCGACACGAGCCGGACCACGGAATTCCACAGTGCTGCCTCCATCGACGCCGACAGCTCGCCCGTTCGCGTCAGGTCCACGGGCTCGTCCCCTTCGAGGGGCACGGCATAGGTCCCGGAGGAAGTCCCGCCCGATGGCGATGCGACACCGTGGAGCACGACGATCCGGATCTCCGCGGGTTCCGCTCGGTCGTCGTCGATCGGATCAACGGCTGTCATCCGGCCGTCCCTTCTTGCGGGTCTGATTCGCGGCGGTCGGCTGCCAGGTCAACCGTTGGAATGCCTTCGGGTTGTGCGGCATGGGCAGCCGGAGAATCTCGGATCGGCGCCGATCGTCGGCCCGCCGTCTGGCGACGGCCGCGCCCGCCTCCCGCCAGGTCGTCGCCCAGCCCTCGGGTACGTCCAGGACGAACTCGTCGTCGTAGAGCCTGTCCACGAGCTCCCGCAGGTCCTCCGGGCAGCGGATGTCCGGCCGGTCGGCGAGCAGCAGCCAGGTACGCAGCAGGAGAAGCCTCGGGTAGACCAGGCTGGTGTAGGCAGGGAGCTCCACTCCGGTCGGTTCCACCGTCGCGCCCGTGATCACCAGCCGCACCCGCAGAGGTTCGGTTCCGTGCGCCTCGTGTCGCCGAATCCGTCCTGCTCGCTGGACGAGACTGTCGATCGGTGCCAGATCGCTGACGACGAGGTCGAACGACAGATCCAGGCCCTGCTCGAGAACCTGGGTGCCGATCACGATCGTGGGCCGAGCAGGCCTGCGACCTCGCCCGAACCGGTCTTTGAGTCGGGCTTCGATCTCGGCTCGTTCGGCGATGGTCAACCGCCCGGTGATCGTGATGAGGTCGTCGATGTCGAACCGGGTCGAGCCGCGCCTGTGCAATGCCCGCAGCAGTGCATCGCGAGTCTCCGCCACGCGGCGCACCAGGTTGTGCATCACCGCGATGCCGTCGGCCTTCTCGATCTCGTCCAGCAGCCACTCCGCGCGGGCCGCCACGTCGTCCCCGGCGAGCGCGGTGAGGTCCACCGTGATGATCCGGTTGCCGTTGAGCTCCGACACCCGATGCGAGGCGGCGGTGTCGGCATCGCTCCACGTCCGAACCCCGGCGTGGTCGGCCCAGGTCAGCTCCGGGTACGCCGCTCCCGGCTCGACGGAGGACACCGCTTCGATCGGCAGGTTCAGCCGTCCGGCACGCCAGGCGCGGATCAGCTCGCCCTTGCGCACCGAGGGGAGCGTGGCGGACATCAGGATGACCGGGACGCCGAGCCTGCCTGCCCACTGAAGCAGCCGGTCGAGCAGCGTGGACGTGTGGACGTCGTAGCCGTGTACCTCATCGATGATCAGGACCTTGTTCGACAGGCCTGCGAGGCGAACGAACACATGCCGGGAACGGATCGCCGCCATCAGTGCCTGGTCGACCGTGCCGGTGCCGACGGGCACGATGATCCCGCGTTTGCCCGCGAACCAGTCGCGAACCTCGGCCAGGTCCTCCTCGGGGTGATCCTCGCCGACGCCCGCAGGGCGGACGGGCTGCCTGCTCGACGATTCGACCGGCTTTCCCCGTGCCTTCAGGTACTGCTCGGCGGCGCCGTGCAGTAGCCGCAGACGCAGGCCCGCCTGATGACTGCTGATGAGATCGTCGAGTTCGTCGAAGACCTGGTTCCCGGTCGCCCGCGTCGGCATCCCCATGTACATCCCCGACAGACTCAACCTGCGAACCAGACCCGCCGCGACCTGGAAGGCGAGCTTCGTCTTACCCTCGCCGGTGGGCGCCTCGACGACGAACAGACCGGGACCGGTGACGTCTTCGAGCAGCTCCTCGGCCGCCGTCTGCACAGGTCGCGGCACGGTCGGATCGGCGGGCGTTCCCGGGAACAACGCACTGAACCGCGTGTCCGCAGGCGGAGTCCATGAGGTCCAGTCCAGCCGGTCGATCGCCTTGGCCGCGAGTCCGTCGACGGTCTTCGCATAGTCGACGAGGTCGATGCCCGTTCCAGCCCACTCGAAGTTCGTCGAGTCCGAGGCGATCCAGTCGCTCACCGACGCGAGACCGGCCAGACCGACCGCACCCGCCACGCCTATCCGGGCCGAGGGCCACGGACGCGACTCCCATCCCGACAACTCACACAACTCGATGAGCCGGTCCACCAGCTCGTCGACTCGGAGCGCCCACGACTTTCCACCGTGGTCCTGGATCGAGTGTTCCGTCGCCCGCCGTCGAGAGCCGTCGGGGATGAGGCCGTGATGTCCCCCCAGCCCGTGTGCCACGGCCTCGACGACCGAATGCGGTGCGCCTGCCGCCGTCAGCGCTCGGCTCAGGTGGAGTTGAGTGAGCCAGCCGTGCGGCGCCTCCACTCGTCGCCCGTGCCACTTCTCGGCAGCGCGATGAAGCGCGGATCGCGTCACCGGATCGTCCTGGTGAAGGCGCACTGCCAGGTCCAGTCGTAACGCCTGGAAGGCTGGTGAGGCCTTGCCCAGGTCATGGAGTCCGCAGAGGACGGCAACCCAGCGCCGGGCGTTCTCATCGCGATCACCGGAGCCTTCGAAATCACCGAACGCCGTGATCAGCTCCGCACGGATCGTCGGCCCCAGCAACAGGTCGAACAGCCGAAATGCGACCGACGCCGTGTCAACCGCGTGGCAGATCAGCGGATGGGGCGTGGCTTCCTTGCCTGCTTTGGCCCAGAGTCGCAGGATGTCGCGGTCCCGGCCGGGATCGCGCCGGGGATTGCGCACCAGCAGACGGCTCGGCAGGGAATCGGCTGGATCATCGATCACGCCGAGGAAGCTAGAGGGCCGGACCGACAGTTCGAGGATGGATTTCGAGAAACTCCATCCAAAACCGAGAATGTCACCCATCCGAGTGACCAGTGAGATTATTGCCTGCTCACACAATCAGGGTCGCACCAGCGGTGAGCCTCCGCAGAAAAGCGGTTGATCAGTCCCTTTTCCGCAGGAAATCTAGGGCGTGAATCCGAACTGGCCTCGGACTTCGGAATCATCGGACACAGTCGCCGTCGATCAGCAGCAGTTCTCGGGTCCGTTCTCACCGGCGGATCGCGGCGATCTGACGTCAGACGCCACCGGCTCGGCCCGACGACCCGGACCGGCCGGACGGCGAACTCAGCGCCCGATCGCCGGCCGGGTGCACCCGACCAGGACCACGATCCACCGTCGCGAAGGACCTCACGCCCCCGGTGCGAACACCCGCACGCCGTCCTCGCCGACCGTGACGACGTCCCCGGGGACGAGCTGTCTGCCGCGCCGGGACTCCGGCTCGCCGTTGACGGTCACCTCGCCCGCGCCGAGCAGCTCGCGCGCGTCGCCGCCGTCGGCCGCGAGGTCGGCCAGCTTGAGGAACTGGCCCAGCCGGATGCTGTCGTCCTGGATCTCCACGTCGCGCATGGGCTCATCATGCCCGGAACGACCAGGCCGGAGCGACGGGGCCGGGTCTCCGACGGAGTACGACAGCCGGTGGTCCCCGGCATCGATGCGACCGGCCATCGGGTCGCCTCCCAGGCGTGCGGGGTGCACAGTGACCAGATGGTGTCGTGGGGACTCGATCCGGTGGCGATGGCGGAACGGCTGAGTACGACGGTGACCAGGACAGCGGGCTGGGCCGTCGAGGCGGCCGCTGCCGTCGTCGCGTTGCCCGGCCGGGTGATCCGACTTCTCGATGCCGTCGAGTCGCTGGTCGTGCGGATCGACACGGTCGTGGACTCCGCCGACGACCTGCTGGCGCGGACCCGCCTCGTGGTCGCGGAGGCCGAGACCCTCGTGGGCCGAACCGACGGCATCGTCACGAGGGCGGCGGGGACGGTCGGCGACGCGGAGCAGGTGGCGGGGGTGGCCGCCGCCGTGGTCACCGAGGCAGAACAGGCGTCGAAGGGAGCGCAACAGATCCTGGCGCTCTATCAGCCGCTCGCCCACCGGCTCGCTCCGATGGCGACGCAGTTCACCGAGGAGCTCTCGCATCGCGAGGTCGAGGCGGCGATACGACTCATCGATCAGCTGCCGACGCTGACCGAACACCTGCTCACCGACATTCTGCCGATCCTCTCGACGCTCGACCGCGTCGGCCCCGACATCCACGAACTGCTGAGCGTGGCGGACGAGGTTCGGCAGGCGGTGCTCGGCATTCCCGGCTTCGCCTTCTTCCGCAGACGCGGCGAGGACAAGACGTCCGGCGGCGGACCGGAGCCGGTCGATTCTCCCGATTCTGCGGGGCCGACTTCGGCAGGATGACCTCGATTCCGCCACTTGGCTGAATCCTGCTCGACAGATCAGCCCAGGACCGTCGAATTCGGCTCGATGAATTCGACGACCGACTCGAGCAGAGCGGAGTCCGTCGAACGAAGAAACATGACGTCTACCCCCTACCGTCTGCCACACTGACCCGAGAACCATCGACTTCACCTGCGGCGATGCCGATCCTGACGGCGTTGACGCACCGCATCGAACACCGATCGGACGCCACAGGAATCGCCGGAATCGGCCAAGATCAGTCGCCGCATCCCGCCGACCGAATAGTCGTGGTAATCATTCTTCGGGTCGACACCGCACATGAGGTGACAGCACAGCGCAGGGAGCGGCGTGCAAGGCCGAGCCGGGTGATGCGTCGATCTGGCGGACTTCTGCTGCGTCAACGCAGTCAGCACTGCCCACACGCGACGAGCCGCCGTCAGCCACTGGAGATCAAAGGAGATCTTTGCGTGAGATCACGACGATTACGCCGCAGCGCCCTCCCCGCGCTCGCCGCGCTGGCCTCGGTCGCGCTGGCCGCCCCGACCGCGAACGCCTATCAGCCCTCCCCGGCGGACGCCGCCCGGTCCGACACGATCACCGAGACCTCGACCGCCGCCGATCCCGAGCCGTCGCAGGCGGGGCGTCAGGTGGAGGCGCTCGACCGGGGTGTGGTGAGCGTGCGCTCCGGCAACGGCAACCTGGTGAGCTGGCGCTGGCTGGCCACCGATCCGGACTCGGTGGGCTTCAACGTCTATCGAGGCTCCACCCGGCTCAACTCCTCCCCCGTCACGAACTCGACCAACTATCTGGACGCGGGTGCGGCGGCGGGCAGCACCTACACGGTCCGGGCCGTGGTCAACGGTTCGGAGCAGCCTGCATCCCCGCCCGCGCTCCAGTTCGGCGCTGGTTATCTGGACGTGCCGATCCAGCAGCCTGCAGGCGGCAGCGGCTACACCTACGCGGCCAACGACGCCAGCGTGGGTGACCTGGACGGCGACGGACAGTACGAGATCGTGCTGAAGTGGGACCCGACCAACGCCAGGGACAACTCGCAGTCCGGGACCACCGGCAACGTCTACCTCGATGCCTACGAACTGAACGGGACGCGCCTGTGGCGCATCGACCTCGGGCGCAACATCCGAGCCGGGGCGCACTACACCCAGTTCCAGGTCTACGACTATGACGGGGACGGCCGAGCCGAGGTCGCGGCCAAGACCGCCGACGGGACCCGCGACGGCGTGGGCACCGTGATCGGCAACTCGGGTGCCGATCATCGCAACTCCTCGGGCTACGTGCTGGCGGGCCCGGAGTTCCTCACGATGTTCGAGGGCACCACGGGGCGAGCCCTGTCCACCGTGGACTATGTGCCTGCCAGAGGGAACGTCAGCAGCTGGGGCGACAACTACGGCAACCGGGTCGACCGATTCCTGGCGGGCACCGCCTACCTCGACGGTGCCCGGCCGAGCCTGATCATGGCTCGCGGCTATTACACGCGCTCGGTCGTCGTCGCCTGGGACTTCCGCAACGGCTCGCTGACCCGACGGTGGACCTTCGACAGCAACAGCTCCACCAACGGCCCGCAGTGGGAGGGCCAAGGCAATCACAGCCTGTCCATCGCCGACGTCGACGGCGACGGGCGGGACGAGATCCTCTACGGCGCGATGGCCGTCGACGACGACGGGCGCGGCCTGTGGGTCAACGGCACCGGCCACGGCGACGCAGGTCATGTCGGGGACCTCGACCCGAGCAGGCCTGGCCTGGAGTACTTCAAGGTCAACGAGGGAACGAGTCAGCCCGGCTCCTGGCTCGCCGACGCCCGCACCGGCCAGACGTTGTGGCGCACGGCGTCCGGCGGCGACAACGGGCGCGGCGTCTCCGGCGACATCTGGGCGGGCAGCCCCGGCGCGGAGTCGTGGTCGGCGCGCGACGGCCAGATCCGGAATCCGCAAGGTCAGAACGTGGGCCGCAAGCCCTCGTCGATCAACTTCCTGGCCTGGTGGGACGGCGACCCGGTGCGGGAGCTGCTCGACGGGACCCGCATCGACAAATACGGGACCTCCGGCGAGACCAGGCTGCTCACCGGCAGCGGCGTCACCTCGGTCAACGGGACCAAGTCGACGCCCGCGCTGTCGGGCGATCTACTCGGCGACTGGCGCGAGGAGGTCATCTGGCCGACGACCGACAATCGGGCGCTGCGGATCTACAGCACCCCGCACCAGACCGACCGCCGGATCACGACGCTGATGCACGACACCCAGTACCGGGTCGCGATCGCCTGGCAGAACACCGCCTATAACCAACCCCCGCACCCGAGCTTCTTCATCGGCGACGGCATGAGCAGCCCGCCGAGGCCGACGGTGTACGCACGCTGACCTGGTCGGACGGGGCGGAGCGGGCCGGCGGCCTGCTCCCCCCTCGTCTGGGGTGATCCACGTCGATCGCAGGTCCATTGTGCGTCCGGCGATCCGTGAGGCGCAGCGCCTCGAAGGCGACCGGGTCGCCGGTCGGCCGCGCTCACCGTCGTCCGGGTCGTCGGGCCGGACACAGCGGGCCGGACCTGCGAAGGCCGGATGCCGCCGACCCGGCCCGGCCGTCGCCGCAGATCGGATCGCGGCTTCTCACCGAGGCGCCGGGAGAGTCCCGTTCTGGCTCAGCCGAGGGATCTGCAGCTGAGCCCATGGACTGAGGAGGTACGGCATGCGGTCGGCGACCGTCACCAGGTCGGCCCAGTCCGCCCAGCGCCATTCACACACCTCGGCGGGTTCGGGATTCGGGTCCGAGTCAACGGTGGCGGTCCATACCGGGCAGAACTCGTTCTCGACGATCCCGCTCGCGTCGGTCGCCGTGTACCGGAAGTCTGGGAGCACGGTGCGCGGGTCGGCGATCGCGATGCCGAGCTCCTGTCGCCCGCGTCGGGCGACGGCGTCCTGTATGGACTCCCCTGGGCCGGGGTGCCCGCAGAAGGAGTTGGTCCAGACGCCGGGCCAGGTCTTCTTGCCGAGCGCCCTCCTGGTCAGCAGCACGCGGCCGTCCGGCCCGAAGACGTAGCAGGAGAACGCCAGGTGCAGCGGCGTGTCCTTGGTGTGGATGCTCGCCTTCGGTGCCGTGCCTGTCCGTGCGTACTGATCGTCGAGGAGAACGACCAGTTCCGGGTTTCCTCGGTCATCCGTCGCCGTGGTCATGTCGGTCACCTCGGCGTGCCGCCAAGACCGGCGTAGACGGTCACCACCGGATCGGCAGGCCGTTTGCAGCTCATCCAGCTGAGTCGGTGCCCGCTGGACGGGTCGGTACCCGAGATCGCGCTGACGACGTCGTCGAACAGGTCAGGTGCGATCCCCGACATCGTCAGCACGTCCACGACCCGCGTGCGCGCCTCGGCATCGTCGTCGAGATTCGGGTCAAGGGGGCAGTACAGCGTGGCCGAGGCGGGTTCCGGACCGCCTCCCTGGTAGGCGAGACAGGTGATCGGAGCCTTTGCCGCGTGCTCGACGGGGTCGTCGTAGAACCGGCCGAGGATCTTGGTGAAGGCATCCGGCTGGTAGTCCCGTGCCAGGCTCGCGGCCCGCTCGATCTCGTCCGGTCCACAATCGGAGTGCCGAAGGTAGAGCTTCACCCTGGCATCGGGCGAGTCGCCGAGATCAAGCGCGAACAACGCGATCTCCTGCTGTGGTCGGTCGAATCCATCGCGACCGAGACGCTCGCTGAGGAATTCCCATTGCGTGCTGAGTCCCAGCCTGCCCATCGCCTCGCCGACGACCTGCTGCGGCCGCAGCCCGCGAGCGGCAGGGTTCAGATACACCTTGAACAGCGGAGTGCCGCCGGTCTTCAGCGCCGCGGAGCCGAGCATCGAGTACGTGCCGCTCGTCTCGTCGAAGAGGTCGGCGATGAGGCGGAACCGGTGCACGTCGACGTTCAGGGCCTCGTCCAGTCGCTCCACGAAGCGACGTCCCTCCCGCCGAGGGGACGACGGGTCCGACGCGGAGTTCAGCGGTTCGAAGAGCGCCCGCGCCTCCGCGGCGGACCGGGTCATCGCGAGCGAGAACTCCACCGGCGAGCCATCGTTCGACGCGAACGAGTGATGGTCGTCGAACCGCTCGACGGGCTCGTCCGCCCACTCCCCCAGCAGCGAACCCGCGACAGCTGCCTGACTTGCGGCGGCCTCGATCGTCGGATCGATCGTCTCGGCCAACAGCTGCAGGTGAGCTGTGACGACATCCCGATACGTCACCGGGTGACCTAGGTCCACATTCGCCCAGGTTCTCGCACGGCCTGTTGCCACTGGTGCCACCACCTCCACGATCAGGACGACGAATTCACGGAGCATCACGGCTGCCACCGGTGTCCTCAACGCTTCGGGTCCAGCCCTTCCCTTTCCACCAGGAAGAGGTGCGCGAACGCGCTCCCCGACGCTGTGCCGATCTCGTCGCCTGTTTCCCCGCGGTGTCCAGGAGGTCACCAAGCAGGTCTTTCCCGATCGAACCTGGTCGTGACCGACCCGAGAAGCCTGGGTCCGCACGGGAGAAGCGGCTGCTTCTCTTGCGCCGCCTGCCCATCCGAGTCGGCGATCCCCGACGCCCGCCAGTGCGCTGTCTGTTCCGTGTCCGGCTCGGCCGCAGCGCGCTCACGAGGCGGCGCTCGATGCCGACGCGCACCGAGGTGGTGCGCGCCTGCCGCTCGGACTGCGAGCGGGCCTGGCTCGGTCGCGAGGCGTCGTCAAGGACAAGGACAAGGACAACGGCAGGCGAAGGCCGTGCCGGGTGCTCGCGGTGAGGGGGTCGTCATCGCCGAGCAGGCGTACTCGCCCGTCCAGCACCACCCGGAGGTGCCGTTCGGCTTCGGCGGGTCGATCCAGGCCCGCGAGCACCTGGGCCAGATTGTTCCGGACGCTCAGCGTGTGCGGGTGCAGCTCGCCGAGCACCCTTCCCCTGGTCGCCAGCGGTCGGGGCGTTCGCGGCTTCGGCGGCATCGGCTCATCACCGTCTCCCGCAGCATGGCGCGTCGCGCGCGGACCGGGATCGCACCACAGCGAACGGCGGGATGCGATCCCGGTCGCACCGACCGCCACTGCCGCCGCCACGCCGAATTCGGCCCCCGGTTCGGGGCGGGTCCGCCACTCGTTGCGGTGATCTTGGGCCGAGAAACCTGCTGTCGACGGTCCCGGCACCCCACGATTTCGATGGCAGGAGAAGCGCGGGCGGCGGCTTCGGTGCTGCCAGGGCCCTGCGCTCCTCGCCGGGACGCGCCGATCGACTCGGCGCGTCCGTTCATCGCGCGTCACGCCAGTCGAGACGCGCCGAGGCAACGGGAGTGTCAGTCATGACAAGCTCGACGACAGTAAGGCCGGGATCGACGGGCACGGTGGATGCGGTGGTCACCACCGTCGCCGGGAGCGGCATCGGCGGGTTCGGCGAGGATGCGGACGGACGAGCCGTCCACACTCGGCTTCACCACCCGACCGGTGTCACGATCGATATGGCTCGCAAGATCCTCTACATCGCCGACTCGGGCAATCATCGGGTTCGTCGCGTCCACCACGGTTCGATCACCACCGTGGCGGGTACGGGAGATCCCGGCTTCGACGGCGACGGCGGCCCCGCCGACGCAGCCCGCGTCACCACACCCACCAGCGTCGCCGTCGACCACCACGGCACCCTCTACATCGCAGACACCGGAAACCACCGCATCCGCAAAGTCGACACCGACGGAACCATCACCACCGTCGCAGGAACGGGAGATCCCGGCTTCGACGGCGACGGCGGCCCCGCCAACGCAGCCCGCGTCACCACACCCACCAGCGTCGCCGTCGACCACCACGGCACCCTCTACATCGCAGACACCGGAAACCACCGCATCCGCAAAGTCGACACCGACGGAACCATCACCACCGTCGCAGGCGCCGCAGAACCCGGTGACAGCACATCGCGCGGCGGGTTCTCGGAACCGGTCGGAGTGGCCGTGGATCGGGCGGGGTCGGTCTACGTCGCGGAGCGTGGTGCGGCCAGGGTCAGCCGGATCGGGACGACCGGGCTGGTCACCGTGATCGCCGGAGCGGGGGCGGCCTCGGATCGAGGCAGTACGAGGTTGAGCCGTCCGAACGGCGTGGCGGTGGACGGCCGGGGGGCCGTCTACATCGCCGACACCGGATGTCATCGGATCCGCAAGGTCACCTCGGGGATCGTCGACTCGATCGCGGGCACCGGATCGCCGGGACGAGGCGGGGTCGGTGGACGAGCGGTGCTGACACCCTTCGATGCGCCGAACGGTGTGGCGTTGGACGAGTACGGCAACATGTATGTCGCCGACACCGGCAGCCACCGCATTCGCAAGATCATGCTGTTCGACCGGCTGCTGGCGATCAGCGGCGACGGCCAGCGTCCCGCGCCCGCCGCCGTCTTCCCTCGGCCGCTCGTCGTGCGGGTCACGCTGCGAGAAGGACCGGTGCTCGCCGCGCCGATCACGTTCGCGATCGTCGGGGACACCACCTCCGGCGCCCGCTTCACCGAGTCGGCATCCACTCGGACGGTGGTACGCACGAACCTTCAGGGTGAGGCCGCCGTCGAACTGACGGGCGGGCCGATGCCGGGCACGGTGCGGGTGGAGGCGACGCTGGGCACCATGGTCACCACGTTCACGGCCGCGATCTCGACGCCAAAGGCGACCTCGGCATCGGCACGGTGACCGGATCGGGAGCGTTCCTCCTGCCGGGCGCGGCCGCCGGCCGCAGCCGGGCCACGACGGGACCGGCTGAGCACGACGGACTCGACGTCGACCCCTGCCCCACGCCGAGTCCTGGTTGCCGTGGCCCGTGTCAGAGTCTGTCTGTGATCCCCCTGGAGTCGTGAGCGGGGATCAGCGTGGCTGAGCTGCCAGGCGGAGGTAAGAGACATAACCGGAGTCATGTCGACTGACGACAACGCAGCAGATCGCCGCGCTGGCCCCGCGCAACAGGACAGTGGGGATCAATAGACAGGCTCTCAGACCGCGGCGGCGGGTCGCCTCCCCCACCAGGCGATCCGCCGCCGCACGGCTCAGACGTGCACCACCGGGCCGTTCGCCGTCTCGCCTCGGCTGAGAAAGAGCGCCAGGCCCGCCGCGACCAGCGCCACCGCCGCGCCGACGGTGAAGGCGAAGCCCATCCCGTCGAGGAAGGCGGCGTGACTCGCCGAGGCCGTCGCGGCGGCGACGTCGGCGCTCACGCCGTCCGGGATCACCGGAACCGCCTGGGACACCTGGCTGCGCATGCCCTCGATCTCCCCGCCGCTGGGCGCGGGAAGCCCGGCCTCGACGAAACGGTCCGGGAGGGTGGCGGCCACCCGCCCGCCCAACAGGGCACCGAGCACTGCGGTACCCAGGGAGCCGCCGAGCTGCATCGCGGCCTGCTGCATCCCGCCTGCGACACCGGAGAGCCGCATCGGCGCGTTGCCCACGATCGCATCGGTCGCGGCGACCATGACCACGCCGAGGCCCCCGCCGAGCAGCAGGAACAGCAGTCCTGTCATGACCGGACCGGTGTCGGCGTCCACCAGGGACATCCCGAACAGCGCGACGGCGGTGGCGAGCAGGCCCAGCGCGGCAGGCACCCGGATGCCGAACCGCTCGATGACGCGGCCCGCCACGGGGGGCCCGAAAGCGAGCATCACCGACAGCGGCATGATCCGCAGCCCCGTCTCCAGCGGGGTGAGTCCCTGGACGCCCTGGAAGTAGAAGGTCAGGAAGAACATCGAGCCGAACATCGCCAGCGCCATCAGCAGGATCAGGATCGTGCCGATCGACAGCGAGGCGGAGCGGAAGATGCTCAGCGGAAGCAACGGCTCGCGAACCCTGCTCTGCCACCAGACGAAGACAGCGGCCAGCACCAGGCCGGTGGCGGCCGACCCGAGCGTCATCGGATGCGTCCAGCCCTCTTCCGGCGCGCTCACCAGTGCGAAGACCACGCCGAACATCGCAAGGGACAGCAGCAGGATGCCCACGACGTCGAACCGCGAGTCCGGGTCGACGGCGTGATTGGCAGGCAGCAGGCGCAGGCCGAGAGTGACGGCGAGCACCGCGATAGGGACGTTGACAAAGAAGACGGCCTGCCAGTTCACCGCCGAGACGAGGACGCCGCCCGCGATCGGCCCGGCGGCCGTCGAGGCGCCGATCAGACCGGAGAACACGCCGATCGCCCGGTTGAGCTTCTCCTTCGGGAAGCTCATTCGCAGCAGGCCCAGGGCGGAGGGGATGATCGCGGAGCCGAAGGCGCCCTGCAGGATGCGCAGCCCGATGAGGGCCGGGATGCCCTGCGACAGTCCGATCGCCAAGGACGTGAGACCGAAACCGATCACGCCGATGAAGTAGACGCGGCGGTGACCGAAGCGGTCGCCGAACTTCCCCGAGGTGATCAGGAAGACGGCCAGCCCGAGCAGATAACCATGGGTGACCCACTGGAGCTCGGCGAGCGTCGTGCCGAGGCTGGCGCCGATGGCCGGGTTGGCCACGGCGACGATGGTGCCGTCGACAGCCACCATCATCACCCCGAAGCTGATCGCGACCAGGGTCGCCCAGGGGTTGGCCTTGGACGCCCTCGGCGGCGCGTGCGCATCGGTGGTGGGCAGGCTCATGAACGTCCTCACTTTCGAGAGCCGTCAGGCGCGAAGTGGCAATCGCTGACTCTTGACACAGGATGCCACATCTTGATCGACGGGTTAGGCTCCTACCCAGGAGGCGATGTCCAATGGAGGATTCGGTCGCAGCCCTCGGCCTTCGGGAACGCAAGAAGGCGCGGACTCATGAGGCGCTGATCGACACGGCCCTGCGGCTGTTCGCGCAGCACGGCTTCGCCGCGACCACCACCGAGGAGATCGCGGCCGCGTGCGAGGTGTCCCAGCGAACCTTCTTCCGCTACTTCAACAGCAAGGAAGACGTCGTCACCGCAGTCGAGGACGCGGTGGACGACGAGTTCCTGCACCGGTTCCGGGATCGCCCGGTCGAGGAGCATCCCCTCTTCTCTCTGCGAGCCGCCGCCTTGGCGACCTGGGGAAGCCTGAACGAGTCAGCCGCCGAGCGACAGGTACTGGCGGCACGGCTCGGTGAGGAGAACCCGCCGCTGCTCGCGGCGCAGCTTCGGCGGCGGGACGACCGACAGGCGATGCTCGTCGACGAGATCGTCGAACGCACCGGCAGGCCGAGTCAGGAGGTGGAGGTGCGAGCCTGGCTGGCGGTGGGTGCCTTCACCACGGCAGTCCGGGTGGCGCACGGCATCTGGTGCGGCCGGGGCGGCACGGCTGTCACCAGCCTCTGCGAGGCGATCGAGCTCAGTCTCGACCTGCTGCCGTCGTCGCTGACCACGGCGTGGCATCTGCCCGACGCCGCCTCCTGACCGCCTGCGGCAGGACGATCCGGCCGCAGGCACCGCCGCGCTGTCGGGCTGCGGGGTCCACCGGTCGCCGCCGGTCTCGACTCTCGGAGACTCCGAGGCTGCCGACGAGCCATCGGCGCCGGTGGGCCGCGACAGCACGCGCCGTCTCGCGGGCTCCGGCCGCCACCACGCCGAACCGGCCGTCGCCCGCCCGACGGATCAGCCGCCTCCACCGCTGGAGGCGATGGCGGCCTGACGTTCCGAGAGGGCCTTGCGCAGTGCGGCAGCGGCGGGGCCGACGTGCTCCCGAAGCTCCCGAAGTCGGGCCCGGTGTCGACGACGTTCCGCGCCGGAGAACACCGTGCGAAGCTGACCCTCTGCGGCGAGCGAGGTCATCGCGGCGTCCCGGCGATCGATCCGGTCCATCGGCAGGTCGTCCTTCAGGATCGCGATCGCCTTGCGCCGCAGGTCCTCGGCGATCTCGGGATGCAGCACCTCGACCTGCCGAGCCGGGAAGACGAGCAGCGTGCGGCCCGTCGAGTGCCGGATGAGGTCGGCGTCGGCCAGCTGCTCGCCGACGGCATCGACTGCGGCCCCGCCTCGGCGGGACACCCACCACTTCCAGGCCCGAGGCTTCTCCGCCTCGACGGCGGCGAGCAGGTCGTCCTGGAGTCGGTCCGCCGTGGTCGGCCCGGACCGAGCCACGGCGGGCTTCCCGTTCTCGTCGGTCAGGAGGCCGTGCGTGAGCAGGTCGTCGAGCGCGGCCGCCCGCAGCGTCAGCCCGAGCTGGTCCCGATTCACCAGCCGATCACGCTGGAGGTCGCAGGCGAGCAGGTAGAGGCGGGGTGCGAGAGATTCTGGAGCATCCACGGCCCCGATCCTGACGTGTTTCCCGGTCAGGCGCCGAAGAACACGAGGATCAGTGCAGTCCCGTGCTCAGCAGCCGCCACCGCCGCCGCCACCTGCGCCACCACTGCCCACCCGGTTCGCCACTGCTGCCGCAGCCTGCCTGCCGAGTTCGGCCTCGTGCAGTGCCGACGCGACCGGTCCGACGTGTCCACGAAGCTCCCGAAGCCGGGCGTCGTGGCGAGCACACTGCTGCTCGGAGAGCACCGACCGCAGCCGACACTCGGCGGCCAACGACACCATCGCCACGTCTCGCCAGGCGATCCGCTGCACCGGCAGGCCGTCCTGGAGAACGCCGTGCACCCTGCGCCGCAGGTCCGCCACGACCTCCGGGCGCAGCACCTGGACCCGTCGGGTGGGGAAGATCAGCAGCGCTCGGCCGGACCAGTGCCGCACCAGACCCGCGTCAGACAGGCGCTCGCCCGTGAGCCGGACGGCCGCAGGCAGGCCGCGACCGATCCACCAGCTCCACGGCCGGGGCGGCAGTCGGCCGATGGCAGTGAGAAACCGGTCCTTCGCCGCGTCGCCGGTCCGGCACGAGCGTCGCACGGCGGGCTTACCCCGTTCGTTCCTCAACAGTCCGGCGTGGAAGAGCTCGTGGAGCGTGGCGGCATGGAGTGCGTAGCCCAGCTCGGCTCGCGCAGTCAGGCGCTCGCCCGCGAGGTCGCAGGAGAGCAGATAGAACCGGGAGGCGAGAGCATCGCGCACGTCCACACCACCCATGGTGCCCCGTCCTCTCGGCTCCTCGTCTAGGAGAGCGCAGATCACCCCGGTTCGGCGTGCGGAACGGGCCGGGATCACCTAGCCCCGACCGGCCGCCACTGCGCCGTACCCCGCGCGGGGTGTCGACGGTCCGGGCGGGTCACTCACCGCCGCCACCACCACCGCCGTCACCACCACCGCTGTCACCCCAGCCGCCGTCACCGCCGTGCCCGCTGTCTCCGCCGACGCCGCCGTCGCCGCCGCCCGAGGACCGACGTCGCGCCTCGACTGCTCCGCGTAACGCCCACGCGACGGGGCCGACGCGGGCACGAAGCTTCCGGAGGAGGACGTCGTGGCTGCCGAGAGACTCGGGGTGGAACACGCCCGCCAGCCTGCCTTCGGCGGCGAGCGACACCATCGCCGCGTCCCGACGGTCGAGCTGCTGCACCCGCACGGAGCCGTGCAGAATCCGCCGCACCCGGCGGCGCAGCTCTCCGACGACCTCGGGATGCGAGACCCGGACGCGACGGACCGGGAAGAGCAGTAACGCTCGGCGGGACGACTGCCGGACCATCCCGTCATCGGCCAGACTGCGGCCGGTCTGGCCGACGGCCGCCTTCGCGCGTTCCGTCACCCAGGCTCGCCACGGGCGTGGCTTCCCGGCGGCGACGGCGCCGAGGACCTCGTCGAACAGCGGGTCGCCGGTCCGCCCGGTGCCTGCCACCGCGGGTCGCCCCCGGCTGTCGGTGGTCAGCAGTCCCCGGCGAAGGAGGTCGTCGAGCGCGGCGGCACGAAGGACGAGTCCCAGCCGGGACCGGTGCATCAACCGCTCGCGGTCGACGTCGCAGGCGAGCAGGTAGAGCCGAGCCGCGAGAGTGTGCGGAAGATCCACGAAGTCATCCTGCCTGGTCGCCCGCCGGCACAAAGGGAAACGAGCAGATCAGTCGTGATCCGACGGCCACGGCGGGAGACGGCGGGCCGGCAGCCTCGAGGAGTTCCCGCCTGGAAGCAGCGCCGTCATCCGATCGGATCAGCCTAGCGGCTCGGGTAGCCCGGACATCGCTGGTCATTACACTCGAACAGATCACACGATCACCCGATACGGTGAGCCTTCCGTCATCCCGAGCCTGCTCAGCAAGGTCGGGCGGGCGGCCCCCGTACCGACGAACGAGCGTGCCAGCCAGGAGGCCGATGATGTCCGACCAGGAAGAGCCGCTGCTCGGGATCGATCTGGACTGGCCCAATCCGGCGCGGATGTACGACTACGCGCTGGGCGGGGCACACAACTTCGCCGTCGACCGCGAGGCGTTCGACAAGCTCCTGACCATCGACGCCGACGCGGCGCTGGTCGGCCAGACGAACCGGGCGTTCCTGCGCAGGGCCGTGCGGTACTGCGTCCAGGCAGGCATCCGCCAGTTCCTCGACCTGGGCTCCGGCATCCCCACCCAGGGCCATGCCCACGAGATCGCCCGCTCGGTCGATCCGAACGTGCGAGTGGTCTACGTGGACAACGAACCGGTCGCGGTCGCGCACTCGCGTCGATTGCTGAACTCGATCGACGGCGTCGAGATGGTCGCCGCCGACATCCGGCAGCCGGAGTCGGTGCTCGGCGCCCCGGAGACCGCGATGCTCGACCTCTCCCAGCCCATCGGGCTGCTCGCGGTCGCCGTGCTGCACTACGTCTCGCCGGACGACGACCCGGCCGGGCTGCTCGCGAAGTATCTGGAGCCGCTCGCACCGGGCAGCCTCCTCGCCGTCTCCCACACCACCGTGGACGCCGTCGACCCGGTGCAGGCCGCCGAGATGCAGAAGCTCTTCGCCTCGACCTCCAGTCCGGTGACCCACCGCAGCCACGCGGACCTCACCTCGCTGCTGTCCCCGGTGGACCTGATCGAGCCGGGCATCGTGTGGACGCCCCAGTGGCGCCCGGACGGCCCGGAGGAACTGCTCAGCGAGGAGCCGGAGCGGTCGGGCACCTACGCCGCCCTCGGGCGGATTCGAGGCTGAGACCACGCAAGGCCTGCGCCGCGTCGACCGGGGCGCGGGCCTTGCGGATCGGCCTGGGCGATCAGCGAGTGTGCCGTGCTGCTTGGCGAGGCGGATGCGCGGCAGGGCGGTGTCGGCCACGACCCGACGGATCACCGCCGCGAACAGCACCGGATCGACCGGGCGCTCTGGGGCGAGCCAGCCGACCGGCGGCCGTCGGAGGCCGCGTCGACGGCAGGCAGCCTCGTTCGTGCTCGCAAGACCTCGGGACGTCGAGCGCCGACGGGACGACCCGGACGCCGGGTCGACCGGCAGCAACGCGGCCGGGCGAGGCTGAGGCGCCGGAGTGCCGAGGCGCCGGAGTGCACAAGGGACGGCCGCCCCCGGACAAGCCACGGCCCCGACACGAATGGACAGTGCCGGGGCCGGTAAGGAGGTACCCAGAAAATCGGCGCACATTCGACGTACCTGACTCCGCCGATCAGGTGACATTAGGCTGGGCGACACGGCCGAAGAACTCACTGATCGTCACTGTTCGCCCCGATCCGCCCCGGCAGGAGCCCGGACGGACGTCACCGAGGCACGCGATCCCGGTACATCAAGCAGCTGACTGCTTGTCACCCCGGGACAGGCAGGCGACGACCTGCCCCGGTCGACGTTCGCCGCGTCACGCCGCCGAGCGAACCAGGCTGAAGCGACGGAATCTCACCTGATCGAGTGATGTCTGCCGAAGCTGCTGCATCTTGTGAGCACAGTGAACAAGCTGTGTGCGGGGAGATGGATCAGCAGGGTGGAGTCATCGTGAGTCTGGAGACAGAGGCAGTCCTCTGGTCACGAGCGAAGGTGTCTGAGTCAACCGATCTCCGTCTCGCCCCGTCGGGGAGGGACCGGGCGGCGATCACCGTCGCACCGAAACCCGTCGGCGGGTCCGGCGCGACCGGGACGTCGTCGAACACCGTGCACCGGCCCGTCCCGGCCGTCGAACCGATCTCTCGGCGCTTACCCGCACCAGCCGCGAACGACGAGGCCGCCGATCCGCCCGCAGGCAGGCTGCCGCGGCTGCACCGAGGCCCGGCAGGCAGGCGCAGCCTGCCCGACGTCCTCTCGATCGCGGCCGGGGCCGAGGACGAGACGACCTCTCACCCGACGGCTGCCGGCCCCGAGCAGGACACGCGCTCGGTCGCGGAGCACCTTGAGAGCCCAGCGGGAACCGAGCGGCCCCAGACTCGGGAGAAACCCGAGCCCAAGGCCGGTCGCGAGGTCCTCGTCCGCGCGGAGGGCACCGTCGGCCCGAAGGCACCTGCCCGCTCCGAAGTGCCCGAACACTGCGTGGCGGACGGCGGCGACGCCGAGTGCGTCGCGATCGACGTCGCGATCGACGTCGCCATGGTCGGCGCCGTCGTGCCTGCGCGTCCCGCGCTCCCCGGCAGTGCCCTTGGTCGAACGGTGCCGTCGCCGCGCGGCGGCGTCGAGGCGATCGGCCCGGGCCTCGCCGCCTCGGCCCCTCGACGCACCGCCCTGGCCCGGCTTCCGCAGCCGAGGAGCAATGGCGCAGAGCCCGTCGGGCGACGCGGTCGCGGGAACCCCACCGCCGTGGCGGCCTGCGACGAACCCACGTCCTGCGGGCCGGGGGCCGCCGAGGTCCGGGCCCGCGTCGGTCGGGCCGCCGACAGAACAGCCGACTCGGCAGGCTCCGGAACCCCCGGCAGGGTCGAAGGCCGCCACTGAACGGGTCACAGCAGTTCACGCCGCCCGCGAACCCGCAATAGTCGACGCCGGCCAGAAGCCTGCGGCCGAATAAGCGGCAGCGGAATACCCGGTCGACAATCACCCGGACGCCGTAACGGGGTCGCGCAGACGGACGATGCTCGAACAGAATGTACCGTGCCGACCTAACGGCACGCAGTGAACAGGAGTCGAGTAATGGTCGACAACCGGTCGACTTTCAACCTGACCGAACAGCCCTGGATTCCGGTACGTACCGGTGGAACGGTCCGCCGTATCGGTTTACGAGAGCTGTTCGAAAAAGCCCATGAGATCGAGGATCTGGCGGTGCCCATCCCGCCCGCAGCCGCCGCGCTCTGGCGAGTCCTCTATGCGATCACGGCACAGATCACCGGGCTGAACACGGCGTTAAACAGCTCAGATCCCGACGTCGACGGCTGGATGGCCGCCAGGAACGCCGTGCTGGAGCGGGGTGCGCTGAGTGCGGAACTCGTCGCGGAGCACTTCACGAGCAATCGTTCAAAATTCTACCTCTTTCACGCGGATCGTCCCTGGATGCAGGAGCCGCGACTCATCGAGGAATGTTTAGTTGCGTCCGGCGTCAACAAGCTCGTGGCAGGCAGGCCCGCAGGCAACAATCAGGTCTGGTTCGGCCACTTCAGCGATGTCGAACCGCAACCGATACCCGCAGGCGAAGCAGTCCTGCACCTGCTGGTACAGCTTTATTACGGACCGGCTGGAAAGTGCACCGCCCGCCGGATCGCCGGGCACGCCGAATCGAACAGCACGAAAGGCGTGCTTCGCTCGACAACCTCTTTTCACCCCATCGGGGCGAATCTGTTCGAGTCGCTCGTCGCAGGCGTGCCCGGCCCCCCGGCGAATGCGGACGCGAGTATCGACCGCTGCGGGTGGGAACAGCCGCTCCTCGACCCGCTCGGTCCGCCGCCAGAGCCGACCTGGCCCGGCGGCCTGTTGACCGGACGCAGTCGCCACGCCGTCCTGCTCGTACCCGACGCGACGGGCACGCTCGTCACCGACGCCTATCTCACCTGGGCATGGCGAGCCCCCTCCGTCGAGGCCCGCGATCCCTATCTCGTCTACGACACCAGCCGAGAGGGCCGGGCCTACCCCCGCCCCGCGTCCAGTGACCGAGCGGTGTGGCGAGACCTGGACTCCCTGCTGTTGCGAGCCTCGGTCGACTCCGGTGCGGCGCCGCGCAGGCCCGCGCTGTTCGACGGGCTGGCGAGGCTGCCGAGCGAGGTGCGCGACCGACTGCGTCTCGCCGCCTACGGATTCGACCAGGACGGCCAGACCCGCGACCGGCAGTGGTTCTCCGCCTCGATACCGCCCGTTCTGCGTCATCTGGAGGAGCACGACCCGATCACGGCGATCCACATCGGTGAACTGCACCGTGCCGCCGAGGCCGTCGGCCGCAGGCTCCAGCACTGTCTCGGGGACGCGTGGCGCGACGTCACGTCGGCGGCGTCTCGGGAGAAGGACCGTGGTGGTCCCTGGCCGGTGCGCGCCGCGCAGCACTACTGGCCGTCGGCGGAGCGCGAGTTCTGGTCCCGCCTGCGCACCGGAGACGTCGACGCCGACCCGTGGGTGTTCCAGCAGCTGGCCCATCGCGCGATCGACGCCGCGCTCAGTCCCACCGACGAGGCAGATCTGCGCATCGCGCGGGCGGTCGACCTCGCCCGGCGCCGACTGAGCCGAGTCCTCACGAAGGAGACCCGGTGATCCGAACCCAGCCCAGTCGCGAGGTACGGGAGGAGTTCGTCGCGCACGTGCTGCGACTGTGCGCCGAGTCGACGCGGGTCCGTTCCGCCCTACGTGCCTGCGCGGGCCGCAGGCCGGAACGGATGGCACCCGAGGTGCACGCCGCCGTGACCAGGAGGCTGCCCCCGCACGCCTCCCCCGGCACCGAGCAGGCGTTCTACACGATCGCGGGCCTCATCGCCGCCCGACCCTGGACGACGACTCCGGATCAGGCAGGCGGGCCCGGCAGTCCCGGTGCGATCGGCCTCGTCGCGGTCTCGGAGCGCGGCACGACCGAACCGCGCGCCCTCGACGTCCGCACCGTCGACGCGCGGGTGGCCGACGCGACGGCGACGGCTCTCCTGCCTGCCGCACGCAGGCCGGGGGCCGTCCCCGCCTCGTTCGACCACGTCCGATTCGAACCGGTCTCGTTCGCCCCGGCCATCGAGCAGTCGGCCGCACCGTACCCGGCCGCACCGCATCATCCCGACCTCGGTCACGCCCTGGCCCGAGCCACGGTGGCAGGCCGAGGCGAACGGCGACCGATGCCGGTGAGCAACGCGGAGAAGCACCTGCACCTGCTGTCCAGGCAGGGTCTCACCGGCATTCACCGCCATCTGCCCGCCGTGGTCCGGCGGCTGCACGACCTCGACCAGCAGATCGACTGGTCCCGACTGCTCGCCGACCTGCTCACCTGGGAAGACGAGCCACGCATGGTGGCGCGTCGCTGGCTCCAGTCGTTCTACCGGACCCTCCCGCGTGACATCCACCCCGCTAGCCAGGAGGCAGAGCGATGACCGCGTCCGCTCCCCGTCATCTCGACATCCACATCCTGCACACGCTGCCCTACTCCAATCTCAACCGCGACGACCTCGGCTCCCCGAAGTCGCTGCTCTTCGGCGGCACGCCGCGCACCAGGGTGTCCAGTCAGTGTTGGAAGCGCGCGGTGCGACTCGAAGTGGAGAGCGGCGTCGGTGAGGCGGCGGTCCGCACCCGTCGGCTGCCCGTCGAGGTCGCCAGGGCACTGGCCGACCGACACGACTGGCCCGTCGAGCTCGCCGAGTTCGCGGGCAGGCACGTCGCCGCGGCGGCGGGTCTCGGCGTCGACAAGGACGATCTGACGGTGCTCGTCTTCCTGCCCGCTCGAGCCGTCGACGAGCTGGTGGAGCTGTGCGTCCGTCATCGCGGCGACCTGGACGCCGCGCTCATCGCGCTCAGAGGTCGGGCGCGACCGCAGGCGAAGAAGGGCGAGAGCGTCCTGCCCGCCGCCCAGGTGAAGGAGCTGATCGGCGGGCGCAACAGCATCACCGCGCTGTTCGGTCGCATGCTCGCCGAGCTGCCGGAGTCCAAGGTCGACGGGGCGGTGCAGCTCGCACACGCCTTCACCACGCACGCCACGGAGCCGGAGATCGACTTCTTCACCGCCGTGGACGACCTCAACCCCGTGGAGGCCACCGGCGGCGGACATCTGAACACGGCCGAGTTCAGCTCCGGGGTCTTCTATCGCTATGCCAGCCTCAACCTCGCGGACCTGACCTCGAACCTCGGCGGCGACCGGGCCGAGGTCTCCGCCGTGACGGAGGCGTTCGTGACCGCCTTCCTCAGCGCGCTGCCCAACGCGAAGAAGACCAGCACCGCACCGTTCACCGTCCCGGACCTCGCCTACGTCGCGGTGCGCGGCGACCGCCCCGTTTCGCTGGCCGCCGCCTTCGAGGACGCGGTCTCCACCCGCGACGGCGCGGGTTTCGCGAAGGCCTCCCGGCGGCGGCTGGACGACTACAACGCGAAGATCGGCCTGCTGCTCGGCGACGTCGAGATCGCCTTCCATGGTCACGCCACCCTGGACGACGGGCCGTTCCACGCGCTGGGGAGCAGGCAGCGCAGCTTCCCGGAGCTGGTCGCGGGCGCTCTGAGTGCGGTGAACGGGCTGCCAGCATGAGCGGCGTACTGCTCCGACTCGCGGGGCCGCTGCAGGCCTGGGGCACCGCCGCCGCCTTCGCCGAACGCGACACCAGAAGCCATCCGACGAGATCGGCCCTGCTCGGCATGATCCTCGCCGCCGAGGGGCGGGCCCGTGGCGACGACCTCGATCCGGCCTGGGCTGCGTTGGAGTTCACCGTGCGGGTCGACCGGCCCGGCACCCGACTGGTCGACTTCCACACGGTCGGCGGCGGCTATCCACGCAGCAGGACCGTGCCGACCTCGGAGGGTCGACGACGGTCCGAGGCCACCGCGACCCTGGTGTCCCGGCGGCACTACCTCAGCGACGCGGCATTCGTCGTGGCCGCTCACGGCCCCGACGAGCTGGCCGACCGCGCCGCCGCCGCACTCCGGGTGCCGCACTGGGCGCCCTATCTCGGCAGGCGTTCGTGCCCGGCCGATCAGCCGATGCTGCTGACCAGAGAGCCGATCGAGGATGCCGAGGCCGAGCTGTATCACGTGCCGCTGGCCCGCTCCCGGCCCGACCATCCCGTCGAACGGGTCGACGTCGACTTCATCCGGTCCGCCCACGGCGACCAGACCGGCATGGAGCACGGCGAGGAGCTGGACGACATCCCGATCTCGTTCCATCCGCATCGACGGACGTACCACACCCGACGAGTCGTGGTCCGTACCGAGGCGCTGCCCGCCGAGCTGTGCGGCGGCATCGGCGCCGACTATCTCGACACCCTGGCCGTCTACCTTGGGATCTCCGCACCATGACCACATGGCTCACCCGAATCCAGCCGAACCTGAGCAATTCGCGCAGCAGGGCGGATCTGCACGACTTCGTCGGGCTGCACCGGACCGTCATGTCGTTGTTCCCGGAGGAGCTGGGCGACATGCCCCGCAGGCAGGCGGGAGCGTTGTTCCGCGTCGACTCCGGCCCGGCCGGTGATCAGCTGCTGGTGCAGAGCAGCCTGCGTCCGGAGCCCGCCCGCCTGCCGCCGGATTACGGGACGCTGCGGACCACCGAGCTGACCGCGCTGCTCGATGCGTTGGAGGACACGATGATCGTGCACTATCGACTGGTCGCCAACACCAGCAAACGACTGGCCAAGGACACCGACCGACATCGTCGAGGACAGCTCGTCTCACTCAAGGGGGACGAGATCCTGGACTGGTGGCATCGACGCAGCGCCGAGCACGGCCTGGCACTGGCGTCGGCGGAGGCGACCGCCGTGACGGCACCGCGCAGCAGAGACCGGACGGCGATACGCCATGCCCGCACCCGTTTCCAGGGCGTCGCCAGGGTGGTGGACGCGGAACTGCTCCGCAACGCGGTGCTCTCCGGCATCGGTCGGGCACGGGCCTACGGCTGCGGGCTGCTCAGTGTGGTACCGGCCAGGTCGCGTTCCTGATCCCGGTGGTGCCCGGGCACGACCGAGAGGCCGAGTCGGGCACCGGTCCGCGCTGACGTTCCCGTCCGGTCGTCTCCTCACCTCGTGGGGGTGCACCCCAGTCCGCATCGGCGACCAGCATCGGACGAGCTCTCGTTCCTCACCCTCGTGGGGGTTCTCCTGTCCAGTACCGGGTTCCTCCGCAGGGTGACGGCGGCGGGACGGAGATCGATCGAAGAAATCGGGTCGAACTCGCGTCACACCCGGCGACGCGCCGCGTCTCGTCACTGTCATCTCCATACCGGTGGAGGTGTCACGGAGGTACACAGCAAGGCCGACGGTCGGCTCGCCGCTCCCCACGTCAGTGGGGGTGTTCCGCACGGCGGGAGCGTCAGTTCCCCGGAAGGACACATCTCCTCACGCCGGTGGGGGTCTCACCGGAGGCGGCCGTCGGCGCAGGCGTGATCCGGACTGCGAGCGATGCGGACGGCTCCTCACGCCAGGAGTGAGGGTGAGCCAGAGGGCGCAGCCGAACCGCCGCAGCCGAGGCCATGTCCCCACGCTCGTGGGGGTGTCACCTGATTCGGTCGACGCCGCAGCATGACGTCCGAGACCGTTCCGCACCCGCGTGGAGTGGTGCCCCACCGGTTCGGCGCCGTCGATGCGATCGAATTCGGCGTCGTCGATTCTGCGCCGCGTCATGTCGTCGAATCACGCCGGTGTCGACGGCGATTCCGGAAACCGAGCCGAATGATTGCCGCAGGCGACCGACCGCTTTTAGCCTGGGCGCTCATCGACTCGGCCGACGCGCGGTCGTCGCCCCGGTCAGACCGCCGTGTCACGCGAGGGACAGTGCCGACGTCCGAGAATCGCCAGGCGCGTGACATCGCCGAGCACGATTCGTGAGGAGTCCAGCAGATGCTCCATCGACGTCTTCGCCCACTACTCGGCATCGTCGCCGCAGGTGCGCTGATCACCACGCTCTCGCCGGCAGGCTACGCCGAACAGGACCCATCGCCCGTCGAGGTCGCGACCTCGACGGGATCAGCCGAGACTCCCGCTCCGACGGGCTCAGCAGACGGCGCGGTCGCGGCCGATCGCGCGGACCTCGCCCAGGACTGGAATCCGCCGGGTCATCTGGTGCAGCCGCTGGCCGAGGTCTGGAATCACGTGGAGACCACCTACCCGGATCTGTACGGATTCCGCAATTACGGCTGGGATCAACTCGTGGCGAACAACGGTCAGATCAATTACTGCGTCCGCTGGGATTCCGCCGCGCCGGTGTCCGCGCAGTTACGCGACCAGATTCACACCGCGCTGCGGCGACAGGTGTCCAAGTGGATGGGCACCATGCAGCAGGGCGTGCTCGGCTGGCCCTATGCCGAGGTCGGTGTGAACATCGTCGGCTGGGCGGTCCGCGACCGGTCGACCCTGCAGTGGAACGACGACTCGGTCGACATCTACGTCAACGACATCCGCGAGAACGCCCCGCAGTGCGCCGAGGTCTGCGGACGGTTCTTCAACCAGAACGGCGACTACTCACGATGCCCCGGCGGCGCGGCGCGGCATTACGACCAGTCGCTGTGGCTGACCGCAGGCATGGGCGGCGGCGCGGGCGGCGACTGGGGGCAGCGCATCGGCAGCGAGTACATGGTCAACTCGCTCGGCCAGGACAACATCCACATCCTGTTGCACGAGATCGGCCACACCTTCGGGCTGGACGACTTCTACGACTGGACTCCCACCGGCGTGGGCGGGTTCCTGATGAAGGCGGGCACCGCCTCGCAGGTCACCGAGTTCGACGCCTGGATGTTCAAGGACTTCTGGCGACATCTGCGCAGCCGATACGGCCTCTGACCACCGGAGCCTTCAGTCACCTCGCGACGGCGGGCCGGCTACCGCGCCAGCACCCGGCCCGCCGCTGCCTGTCCTCAACCGCAGGCGGTCCGGCCGAACTCGGCCGCCACGTCAGCCGAGACGGCGGGCGACTCGCCCGCGAGCAGGCAGGCGGTACAGGGCATCCCCTCGCCGGGGGCGACGGTCTCCGCCTGAGCGCTCGGCAGCCTGGTCCCGCAGCGAGCCAGCAGCGTCGAGCCCTCGGGCACCTCGGGTGTGCAGAGATGCACCACCCGCCGAGCCATGCCGATGACGTCGGATCGGCTCGTCAACCGAGCCAACACCAGCGGCGCACCGCTGCGCTCCGACAGTTCCTCCTGCGGCGGGCCTAAGAGCACGTCCTGACACTCGAGACAGTCCCGCACGCCCACGGCAGGCACTCCCGGCTCGACCTCGAACGGCCCCGGCCGGATCGCCACGACCCGCCCGCACACCGTGGTCGCCTCGACGCCGGGCGGCGGCCTGCACCCGAGGAGGACATGCCGGTCCAGCAGCAGGCCGAACCTCGGCAGCGTGTCCTGGTGGTATCGCTCGCCCGTCGTGGGCACTCCCGCAGACCTTCGGCGGGTCTGTCGGACTCGATCTGACGGCCACCCGTCCCCCCTCGGTGATCGCACGTCGTCTCCTCTGCTCAGCGGCGCGAGCCCGAGATCGACCCGGTCGACCGGGTCGACGCCGGGAGAGCCCCGTCGATGATCGGTGCGGCCCGACGAATCGGGGTCGATCGCGGCAGCCCGACACCCGCCGAAGACCGGGGAGGCGCCGCAGGACGGGTTGCGGGCGCAGCGGGACGGTCGTGCCCCAGGTGCGAACGCGGCTTCCCGGACTGCCCGGTCGAGGATTCCCCCGCCGAGCCCCCGGGCGGGAAGCACAGCGGACACGGGGACATCGGGGTCGCCGCGTCCGCCGGACGTAATGCCGCACCACAGACCGCCACGGTCACCGAATGATAGTTGGGGTCCATCCGGTGTTCCAGGCTGCGGAAGACGCCGATCCAACGACGACCGCCTCCACCGGCCGGCTCGGAGCCGCGCCCAGAGTTCATCGCGGACCGCGCACTGCTCGACGCGACGGCCTGGTTTCACCGGGCATCGGCAGGCAGGCGACGGTCCGGGCAGCGGTGATCGTCGACGACGGCCGTGCCGAGTGGCAGGCGGATCGACATCGAGGACCCCCGCACCGGCAGGACCGATGTCGGGTTCGGTCTACCCGACGCCGGCCGGAGACTCGGGCGGCCGACACCGGGTGTCTCATGGTCGGCGAGACCCTCGGCTGCGGAGACCAGAACATCGCGATCACTCCCCTCACTGGCGCCACGCCGGACAAGCGTGGCGGTCTGGGGCTCGGGCGGGCGAGGAGTGAAGCCGATAGTCCCGACCCAACCGCGCGACCGAAGGCGCCGGTCGAGGCGGGCCTGATCCACGCCGCAGGCACGATCAGGCGGATCGGAGACGGGAGACCTGTTCGGCCAGGTCGCGGGCGTCGCCCTGCCCGGCATGCAGTTCAGCGGCCTGCTGCACCCACCCCAGGCGGTCCAGCAGCCGCGAGGATCTGACGCCGTCCATCCGCTGTAGCACCTCGGCGCCTGCCCGGACCCCGCCGGAGACCTCGCCTGCCCGAAGCCGGTTGACCGCGATCGCGATCAGATCGGACGTGCGGGACCGCGCGTCCGTCTCCGCTCTCATGTCGAAGGAGCGGGTGGCGTGCTCGAGGCCCGCCCCGGAGAACGAGCGGTCCCGAGCCGACAGTGCGGTGTAGGCCATCCCGGCGATGCCCTCGATCTCGGCCTCGCTCATGAAGGCGAGCCAGGACGGCACGTCCTGATCGGACTCCCTGGCCAGCTCCTCGGCGGCCCTGGTGAGCTGCACCCTCGTCTGCCCCGCGTTGCCGAGCTCCGCGTAGGCCCATGCCTCGTTCAGATGCAGCAGGGCGACCGCGCGCGGGGAGTTCGCGTCCTGGGCCGACATCTGCCCGAGCTGGAAGACCTTCAGTGCGTTCCCCGGCTCGCCGTCGTGCAGATACACCCGCCCCATCTGGAAGAGCACCTTCGCCGCCAGCGCGTGTTCCCGGCTCTCCTTGGCCAGCACCAGCGCGTTGGCGAAATGGCGGACCGCGTGTCTGGTCGACCCGAGGTCGAACGACACCCAGCCCGCCAGTGAATGCAGGTCCGCGAGGGTCTGTTGTAATCGAGTGCGCACCGCGTCGCTCGCGGCGGCCTCCAGCAGCCCGTCCGCCCATTCCAGGTGCGCGGTGACCGCCGAGCGGACGGAACCGCCGCCGTATCGATCGTCTTGAGCACGGAAGAAGCCGATCGTCGCCTCCAGATTCGCGACGTCCTGCATTCCGACTCGGCTCGGCCTCGGCCCCGGTTCGGGGAGCACGCGAATACTCTCCAGTTCGCTGGCGCTCAAACCCACGACGGCGGCCTTGGCTACCAGGCCGAGAAAGCCTCGACGCTCCATGTCGCTGTCTCCTTCCGTCTGTTCTCGCAGATCGACGGCCTGCACACCGTCATATGCCAGACCCATCAATCCGCGTGGCACACCGAGACCGTCGGCGATACGAGACAGCACGTCATAAGCCATCACCTGCCGACCGTTCATGATCTCGGAGATCTCCGGCTGCGCCTGGCCGGTGAGTCCCGCGATCCTGCGTTGTGAGACGCCGCGCCGCTTGAGCTGCCGATAGACCGCGCCGATATCGCGGACCGCCAAGGACGCGCGCATCTCTGGTTCGTGCCACACCGCCGGATCAACGGGTGCCTTCGGACTGTCGCCGGCTGTGTTCATGCCGCCCCCCTATACCGCTCCCCGCCGCTCAACGTATCCGATCGCAGGTAGCGGAGGAGGATTTCGGAGCAAGGTGATAGGCCAAGCAGATCACCCGCCCGGATCATGGCCGGGCAGGCACCGAAGTCCGTCAAAAGTCGATCTTCATCGGCAACGACTCGGCGGCGTCGCGCGGCATATCGGCGGTGTTCGGCGCTGAACAGCGAATCGTCGGTTCAATCGTTGATCGACTCGATTATTGTCGCCGCATCTTTCTGTCGGAAATGCGATGCGTGCGCCCGAAGAACGCCACGGGAACGGCGGAGGGGCCGCGCTGGCCGCCTCGCCTGGAGACCGCACCCTGTCCTCTCAGGCGGTCCGCCGCGCGACCCGTCAGCACGGCTCCCCCAGCAGATCCCGTACCAGCCCGCCCACCTGCTCCGTCTCCACCAGGAAGCCGTCGTGGCCGTAAGGCGATCGGATCAGCCGAAGGGCCGCGCCGGGAATGCCCTCGGCCAAGGCCCGCTGCTGAGCCACCGGGTAGAGCGCATCGGTGTCCACGCCTGCCACCAGCGTCCGGGCCGTGATCCTGCACAGTGCGGCGTCGATCCCACCCCGGTCGCGCCCCACGTCATGGGAGTTCTTCGACTCGACGAGCACCACATAGCTGCCCGCATCGAACCGTCGCAGCAGTTTGTCGGCCTGATGGTCCAGATAGGACTCGATTGCGAACCGCCCGCCCCGGCCGGGCTCCTCCCCGGCCTGCGGCCGCCTGCCGAACCGCTCGGCCAGTTCGCCCTCGCCGCGATAGGTGGTGTGCGCGATGCGCCGCGCGACGCCCAGGCCTGCGTCCGGGCTGGTGCTGTGGCGGTGATAGTCGCCGCCGTGCCAGTGCGGATCGGCGCGGATGGCGTGCAGTTGGGTCGACGCCCAGGCGATCTGCTGCGCGGAGGATGCCGCCGGGCAGGACAGCGCCAGCAGCGCGTCGACGCGATCCGGCAGGCCGACGGCCCATTCGAGGGCCCGCATCCCGCCCATCGAACCGCCGAGGACAGCTGCCCAGACGTCGATGCCGAGCGCGTCGGCGAGGCGCGACTCGGCGGCGACGTGGTCGCGCACGGTGATCCGGGGGAAGCGGGCCCCCCACGGTTTGCCGTCCGGGCCGGGAGAGGACGGTCCCGTGCTGCCCTGACAGCCGCCGAGGGCGTTGGGGGCGACGATGAATCGTCGATCGGTGTCGAGCGGCCTCCCGGGACCGACGAGGCCCTCCCACCAGCCCGGCGTGGGGTGACCCGTGCCAGCCGGGCCGACGACGTGGCTGTCCCCGGTGAGGCCGTGCAGGACGAGCACGGCGTTGGAGCGGTCGGCATTCAGCGTGCCCCAGGTCTCGTAGGCGAGCCGCACGCCGGGCAGCAGCACCCCGGACTCCAACCGCAGTGCCGTGTCGAGCGCCGCCCACCGCCGGCCGCCGGGATCGTCGCCGTCTCGCCAGAACCGGCCGACCGGGGTGGGCGATCCAGCTGGGGCACGGGTCACAGGTGCGCCTCGGCCGCCCGGAAGCCTGCCTCCAGGTCCGTTCGCAGGTCGTCGACGCCCTCCAGCCCGACGGCCAGCCGGACCAGGCCGGGCGTCACGCCGGAGGAGCGCTGTTCGACCTCGGACAGCTGGCTGTGCGTCGTGCTGGCCGGGTGGACGATGAGGCTGCGGACGTCGCCGATGTTGACGAGCTGGCTGAACAGCTCGGTGCCGTCGACGAACGCGCGACCGGCCTCGACGCCGCCCCGCAGCTCGAAGGAGACGACCGCGCCCGCGCCGCGCGGCAGGTACTTCTGCACCGCGTCGTGGAACGGGCTACTCGACAGGCCTGCGTAGTAGACCGTCGCGACCTCGTCCCGCGACTCCAGCCATTCGGCCAGCGCCTGGGCGTTCGCGACGTGCCGCTCCAGGCGCAGTGACAGCGTCTCGATCCCCTGGAGGATGAGGAAGGCGTTCAGCGGGGCGATGGCCGCCCCGGTGTCGCGGAGCACCTGCACGCGCAGCTTGGCGGCGAAGGCACCGGGTCCGAGGGCCTCCCAGTACTTCAGGCCGTGGTAGCTCGGGTCGGGCTCGACGAAGCCGGGGAACCGCTCGCCCGCGCCGAAGTCGAAGGTGCCGCCGTCGACGACCACGCCCGCGATGGTCGTCCCGTGCCCGCCGAGGTACTTGGTCGCCGAGTGCACCACGATGTCGGCGCCGTGCTCGATGGGCCGCAGCAGGTAGGGGGTGGGCACGGTGTTGTCGACCACCAGCGGCACCCCCACCTCATGGGCGAGGTCGGCGACCGCGCGGATGTCGAGCACGTTGCTGCCGGGATTGGCCAGCGACTCGGCGAAGAAGAGCTTCGTGTTCGGCCGGGCGGCGGCCCGCCACGCGGCCAGGTCGTCCTGGTCGTCGACGAAGGTGACCTCGATGCCGAGCTTGGGCAGCGTGTAGTGGAAGAGGTTGTAGGTGCCGCCGTAGAGCGACGGGCTGGAGACGAGGTGATCGCCCGCGCTCACCAGATTCAGGATCGCGCCCGTGGTCGCCGCGGAGCCGGAGGCGAAGGCCACCGCCGCGACGCCGCCCTCCAACGCGGCGATGCGCTGTTCGAGGACGTCCTGGGTCGGGTTCATGATGCGCGAGTAGATGTTGCCGGGCTCGGCGAGGCTGAACAGGTCGGCGCCGTGCTGGGTGTCGCGGAAGACGAACGACGTGGTCTGGTAGATCGGCGTCGCCCGCGCCCCGGTGGCCGGGTCCGGCGCCGCGCCCGCGTGCACCTGTTTGGTCTCGAAGGACCAGCCTGCGGTGTCCGGTGCCGACGGCTCGGGGACGGGGGTCGTGTCGGGTGCCTCGACGGTCATCGGTGGACTCCTCCTGGGGACGCGGCCGCCACGACGTCAGGCCGGGTCGGACGCCGGATCGACCGGTGTCCGCACCGCCTCGGCGCGCGGCCGGGATCGACGGTGGCGGCCGAACGCCACCGGTCGTGACGTCGTCGCCATCCTGTCGGCGAGGCTAGGTTGCTCCCAACAGCCGGTCCACCATGTCCACCATGTGGGCTGATCTCTACTCGTTCGAGTGAAATCAGGACCCGGAACGACGAGCGGGCCGCCCCATCCCCACCGGGATCGGACGGCCCGCCTTCTCGGTCACCTCCGCCGGATCAGCGTCCGCCGAGGCCCTTGTCCAGACCTGCGCGGCGCAGGGCGTCGGCCATCGCGCCGCCGCCGGAACCCGCGCGATCCCGGTCGCGGCCGTTCCCGCCACGCCCGCCGCCGGAGTTCCCGTTGCCGCCCCGAGCCGTGTGGCCGCCGGAGCCCGACCGGCCACGGCCGGCGCCGCGCCTGCCGTCGCCGCCGTTCTGGTTCCCGCCGTCCCGATCGCGTCGGCCGTTGCCGCCCGATCCGTTGCCGCCGCGCGCGTCGACCTCGTCCTGAAGGCGCAGGGTCAGCGAGATCCGCTGGCGCGGCACGTCCACCGAGAGGACCTTCACCCGGACCACGTCCCCGGACTTGACCACCTCGCGGGGATCGCTGACGAAGTCGTTCGACATCGCCGAGACGTGGACCAGTCCGTCCTGATGGACGCCGACGTCGACGAACGCGCCGAAGGCCGCGACGTTGGTGACCACGCCCTCCAGCAGCATCCCCGGCACGAGGTCGCCGATCTTGTCCACGCCCTCCTTGAAGGTGGCCGTGACGAAGGCGGGCCGGGGGTCGCGGCCGGGCTTCTCCAGTTCCTTGAGGACGTCGGTGACCGTCGGCAGACCGAACTTCTCGTCGACGAACTGCTCCGGGGAGACGGCGGCGAGCGCCCGGCCGTTGCCCAGGACGGCGCCGATCTCGGTCTTTCCCGCGTCCAGGATGCGGCGGACCAGCGGGTACGCCTCCGGGTGCACGCTGGTCGTGTCGAGGGGGTCCTCCCCGCCGGGAATGCGCAGGAAGCCCGCGCACTGCTCGAAGGCCTTCGGGCCGAGGCGGGCGACGTCCTTCAACGCCTTGCGCGACCGGAACGGCCCGTTGCCGTCGCGATGGGCCACGATGTTCTCCGCCAGGCCCTCCCCGATGCCCGACACCCTGGTCAACAGCGGCGCCGACGCGGTGTTGACGTCGACGCCCACGGCGTTCACGCAGTCCTCGACCACCGCGTCCAACGAGCGGGAGAGCCGAGCCTCGGCCAGATCGTGCTGATACTGCCCGACGCCGATGGACTTCGGATCGATCTTGACCAGCTCCGCGAGCGGGTCCTGGAGGCGCCGCGCGATGGACACCGCGCCCCGCAGGGACACGTCCATGCCGGGCAGCTCCTGCGTGGCGTAGGCCGAGGCCGAGTACACCGAGGCGCCCGCCTCGGACACGACGGCCTTGGTCAGCTTCAGCTCCGGATGCCGCGTGATCAGCTCGGCGGCGAGCTTGTCGGTCTCCCGCGAGGCCGTGCCGTTGCCGATCGCGATGAGGTCGACCCCGTGCCGCTGGGCGAGGCGGGCCAGGACGGCCAGCGACTCGTCCCACTTCCTCGCGGGCACGTGCGGGTAGATGGTCTCGGTCGCGACGACCTTGCCGGTGCCGTCGACCACGGCGACCTTCACTCCGGTCCGGAAACCGGGGTCCAGTCCCATCGTCGCCCGGCTGCCCGCCGGGGCGGCGAGCAGCAGATCACGCAGGTTGGCGGCGAACACTCGCACCGCCTCCTCCTCGGCCGCCTGGCGCAGCCGCATCCGCAGGTCGATGCCGAGGTGGGTCAGGATGCGGGTCCGCCAAGCCCAGCGCACGGCGTCGTTCAGCCAGCGGTCGGCAGGCCGTCCCTTGTCCGCGATGCCGAACCGGGCCGCGATCCGCGTCTCGTACTCGGTCGGTCCCGGTCGGGTCCCGGCCTGCTCTTCGGCCGGGTCCGTCGGGGAGGGATCGACGACCAGGTCGAGCATCTCCTCCTTCTCGCCTCGGAACATCGCCAGGATGCGGTGCGAGGGCAGCCGGGTGAGCGGCTCGGAGAAGTCGAAGTAGTCGGAGAATTTCGCGCCCGCGTCCTCCTTGCCCTCGCGGACCCGGGCGGACAGTCGGCCCTGGGTCCACATGTGCTCGCGCAGTCCGCCGATCAGATCGGCGTCCTCGGCGAAGCGCTCGACGAGGATCGAGCGGGCACCCTCCAGCGCGGCCTGGACGTCCGCAACGCCCTTGTCCGCGTCGATGAAGCCCGCCGCCTCGGCCTGGGGATCGTGCGACGGATCGTCGAGCAGGCGCTCGGCGAGCGGTTCGAGCCCGGCCTCGCGAGCGATCTGCGCCTTGGTGCGCCGCTTGGGCTTGTACGGGAGATAGACGTCCTCCAGCCGTGCCTTGGAGTCCGCCGCCATGATGCTGGCCTCGAGCGCCTCGTCGAGCTTGCCCTGCGATCGGATCGAGTCCAGGATCGCGGTCCGGCGCTCCTCCAACTCGCGCAGATAGCGGAGTCGCTCCTCCAGGTTGCGCAGCTGCACGTCGTCGAGGGTGCCGGTCACCTCCTTGCGGTATCGGGCGATGAAGGGCACCGTCGCCCCGCCGTCAAGCAGCTCGACCGCCGAGCGCACCTGGGTCTCCCGCACACCCAGCTCGTCGGCGATCTTGGAATGAATGGACGTCGTCACTGTTAGAGCCCGCCTCCATTGCGTCACGGTCGCCGTGCATTCTGCCGCGCTGCGGCCCGCGACCGGTGCGCCGCCCGCCGTCGGCGCGTCCCGGTCGCGAGGCCTCCTGTCGATCAGTGCGCCGCGCCGCCGAACAGCCAGCGGGTCGCCTCCACCTCGACGAGCACGGTCGTGTCCACGCCGTAACCGGGCTCGGTGAGATCCCAGCCGTCGTACTTCTCCGCGAAGGCCGCGACGATCTCCGGGTGGAGCACCCGGTGCACGACGGCCCGTCCCTCGGCCACCACCGGGGCCTCGCCGTCCGGCAGGGCCAGCGACACTCGCGGCTCGGCGATCAGGTTGCGCGCCTTGCGGCTGCCCTCCCCGGTGCTGACCCACCAGGTGCCGTCCCGGTAGACGAACCAGACGGGCGCGACATGCGGCGATCCGTCCGGACGCACCGTGCACAGCATTGTGGTGCGCTCGGTGTTCAGTCGCTTCGACGCCTCGACACTCAGTTCAGCCATCGACCCATCCCACCAGCTCGGCGTGCGCGGCCCGCACTCGGCTCTCCGCTCGGCACCGGCCGTGCTCGGTTCGGGGTGGGCACGGCGGCTCAGCCCCATTGTCCAGAAAGGACGCAGACGGGGCGGGTCGGTCCATCGTGGTGGGAGCCGTCGCGGCGCACGGCGGTCGGGTGACTGGTCCCCGTGTGGCAGGCCACCGGGCAGCGTTCGAGGTCCCCCGCCTGCCCACCAAGGAGGCGATGCCGTAGATGCCGGACGGAGTCGCGGGCACGGCAGACGACGATCCGACCGGCGCCCGCACGACCCGCAGGCGGGCGGCCTGGCATGCCTGATGCGGTCGTGTTTCGCTGCGACGACAGGGCGCGAGCCGTACGCGGAGTATCGACTGACGGTCTGGCCGAACCGCTGCGGACCACCAGCGACGCCCACGTCGTGACAGGCGGTCCGCCCGAGCGGCCCGGCGGCAGGCGCCTAGTCGTCATTCCACCAGAAGTGCCGCCTGAATGCGTGTCAGCACCGCAGGCACGTCCACCTCGGTGACCACCCGGACCGCCGGGCGGTTCGGGCCCGGGTCGACCTCGGTGGTATAGCCGCGCCGGTCGATCAGGGTCGCGCCCCGAGTCCGGCTGCCCGCCTGCTCCACGACGACCGGATGCTCCTCGTATTCGGCGAGGTCCGGTTCCAGCAGCAGCACGGCGGCCAGCGGGTCGTGCATGACGGTGCCCAGTTCGCCCTTGCCCTCGTACACCGCGTAGGCCTCGCGATAGCGGCGGGCCCACGCCGTCATGGCGCGGGCGCGCACACCGGGCGCGGCGGCGACGGTCTCCCACCACGGCGCGCCCGCCCACACCTGGAGCGTGACGTCCACCGGCACGATCATCAGCGGGAAGCCGGCGCTCAACACCTGGTCGGCGGCCTGCGCGTCGTGGGCGGCGTTGGCCTCCGAGTGGGCCGTGATGTTGCCAGGCCGATGGAAGGCGCCGCCCATCCAGATCACCGAGCGGACCAGGCGCGGCAGGGCCGGTTCGAGGTGCAGGGCGAGTGCGAGGTTGGTCAGCGGCCCGAGCGCGAGGATCGACAGCTCGCCGGGGTTCTCGCGGCAGAGCCGGGCCAGTCGGACGGCCGCGTGCTCGTCGACCGGCCGCGCCGAGGCGGCGGGTCCGGCGGCGCCGGACAGGCCGTCGTCGCCGTGCACGAACCCGCCGCCGGACAGGGCCGACCGATCCAGCGGCAGTTCGGCGCCGACGGCGACCGGCACCGCGCCGAGTCCGCCGACTTCCAGGATGCGCAGGGCGTTCTCCGCAGCGGGCCGAGCGGCGAGATTGCCGTGCACGCTGCCGACCGAGACGATCTCCACCCGGTCGCGCTGGGCGGCCAGATAGAGCAGTGCGACGGCGTCGTCCACCCCCGGATCGGTGTCGACGATCACTCGAATCGGTGCCATCGGGCGTGCTCCCTCCATCGTGCCGCCGTGCTTCGCAATAGTCCGGCCCGCAGTAGATCACGTTGGGGGGCGGCGGCCGGGCGGTCATCGCGCACCCGTGGAATCAGGCCGCCGCGTCCCCCGCGCTGATCAGTCTCGGTGATCGTCAGGTCGATTCTCGTTCGCCGACACTGAGCCTGACTGCGCCCCGAGTCGGCGACCATCCAGCGTGGGTTGTGACCCGGGTTTCCCCGCCCACGCCGCGGCCGAGGCGGTGCCCGCCGACGAGAGTCAGCCCGGCACCTCGGCAGGCACCACGTCGCGGTACCGCCGATAGGCCGCCTTCTCCCACCCACTCGTTCCCTCGATCTCCTCTGGCGACAGCGGATCGGGCAGCGGTCCCGCGTGGAACGCCTCGCGCGCCGCATCGTCGACCCACTGCGAGTAGGCGAGTGCTCTGGTGCCGTCCACACTGCGATGCAGGTAGAGCGCCGTCCGTCCCGGCACCGGTCTGGCGGCCGCGTCGGTCCACGCGTCGAGCAGCCGCGCCTGTGCCTCGACGTCCTCGGTCCGCATCGTGGTGATCTCGATGCTGCCCGCCGCACGGTGGTCGACGCCTGCCGTCGTCGCACCCGCGCCGATGGCGCGGTGCAGCCGGTAGCGAACCACGCCCGGCCGCTCGATGCCGGGAACGTCCTCATCGATGCTCCGGACCATCGCCGGACGCCGGGTTCGCATGAAGGCCAGATGATCCGGGTCGCTCCGCCACTGCGCGTAGTTGAGCACCGTGGTGCCGTCCAGGCTCAGCAGGCAGGTGAGAGCAAGGAACCCGGCAGGCCAGGGCGGCTGCTCCCATTCGCCGATCAGCGAGTCGGATGCGGCGCGCTGCCGCTGTGGCGATCCGACGATCCACGGACTGATCAGGATCGTTCCTACGTCAGATCGGCTCGCCACGCGTCGTGACTGGCGTCCTGTGGTCATGTCAAAAGCTCCGCTCATCACGTCGGGGGGGGAACACGATCATCCTGCAAGCCGAACCAAGGTTCAGGTCAATGGCCGGCACCGATCGGCGAGGAGTGGTTGCCGATCCGAATCGATGCCGGGACGGCTGCCGGGAAGACTGTCGTGCCGACCCCAACGGCGCGAGGTACTCGTTCGTCGGGCTGCCGACCAGCGTCCGCGAAGGACTTTCACGGCTCACGCGCCGGATGGGGCGCACCGATACCGGAGCCGACTTCATCGTCCGCCCGGACGGCGAACGGGTGTTCCTGGAAGCCGATTCCGGACCGCAGTTCGACTGGTTGGAATCAGCGACCGGCACCGACGTGGTCGGCGCGATGGCGCGACGACTGGCGAAGGGGCTCACGTGACGGTCACCGCATGGCCGGGTCTTGCCGACGACCCGGTGAACGAACCCGTCGCAACGGGCAAGGTCTCCTCGGGCGCGGCGAGGCGGCGGGTCCGCAGTAGACCACGGGTCGACGGGAGTCCGGCGGGTGGTCGGGTCGGCTGCGATATCCGGATGCGGGCGGGCGGTCGCGCGGCTACCTTTCCGGCGGAGTCGATCGCCGACGACGAGGGGAGCCAGGATGCGGGCCGACGACGGGACGACGCGGGTCGTCATCGAGGAGTTCCCGGTCTCGACGTCGGCGGCGGGGCCGTACGGCGTCGCCGCCGGGCCGGACGGCGCGTTGTGGACCACCCTCGTCCACGCGGGCGCCATCGCGAGGGTGGCGACCGACGGCGAGGTCCGGGTACATCCGCTGTCCTCGGCGACGGGCGGCCCCACCGTCATCGTCCCCGGCCCGGACGGCGCCCTGTGGTTCAGCGAGTATCGAGGCCACCGGCTCGGTCGGATCACCACCACAGGCGAGGTCGCCGAGTTCGACCTGCCGACGCCGGAGGCGGGTCCGTACGGCGTGGCCGCCGGGGCCGACGGGGCGCTGTGGTTCACGGAACTGGCGGCGAACCGCATCGGTCGCTGCACCGTCGACGGCGAGGTCACCGAGTTCCCGCTGCCCGTCCTGGACGCCATGCCCTCGGCGATCACGGCCGGTCCCGACGACGCGCTGTGGTTCACGCTGAACCAGGCGAACGCGATCGGCCGCATCGACCTGCGCGGCGCCGTCACGCTTCGACCGCTGCCGACGCCCGCCGCCGCGCCGGTCGGCATCACCCTCGGCGGCGACGGTGCCCTGTGGTTCGTCGAGATCGGGGTGAGCGCCGTCGGCCGGATCAGCGTCG
Organism: Actinoalloteichus sp. GBA129-24; assembly: GCF_001941645.1. Classification (NCBI taxonomy): domain Bacteria; kingdom Bacillati; phylum Actinomycetota; class Actinomycetes; order Pseudonocardiales; family Pseudonocardiaceae; genus Actinoalloteichus; species Actinoalloteichus sp. GBA129-24. Next base: position 5,581,987 of record NZ_CP016077.1, read on the forward strand.
ACGGCGAGATCACCGAGTTCCCGCTGCCCGACTCGAACGCCCGTCCCCATGCCGTCGTCGCGGGCCCGGACGACGCCTGCTGGTTCACCGAGTGGGGTGGCAACGGGATCGGGCGCATCGAGCATGGCGGCCGGATCGAGCGGTTCCCGCTGCCGACCCCGGCCTCCGAGCCGCACGGCATCGCCCTCGGCCCGGACGGCGCGCTCTGGGCGGCGTTGGAGTCCGGGGCGCTTGCCCGGGTCTCCCTCGGTCCGGGCGGCTGATCGGCGGGGTCCGGCGTCCGGCGTGCTGCCGCCGTCCGCGACCGGCTGCTGTGCGGCGGCCTGCTGGAACGAATCCCACGTGCCGTCACCACCGTAACGGCGGTGCCGTTTCCACCACGTCTGCCACGCCCCCGAACTCGACCGGCACATCGCGACAGGCCAGCCCGCACCAGAACCGGTAGATGATCCCCTCGGCCACCCGGCGGTGATCAGCGAACGGCCGACCCGGTAGGCCATCCGACGAAGGCAGCAGCCGTTCCAGCTGGCGCAGGACCGCACCGGTCGACACGAATCAGCCTGCCGAATCCACACATCCCAGCGGAATCCGCCTGGCCGGACGCAGTTCTTCTACCGGTAGCCGAGCGACACCCGAGTGCAGGCAGGGCCCCTCTGACCGGACCCGGCGCCTACGGCAACGACGCCCAGAACGACTGCAGAGCCGTGACCGTCGCGTCCGGCCCTTCCATCATCCACCAGTGGTTGAGCCCCGCCAGCTCCGCCGTACGAGCGCCGAGCCCGAGGGCCATCTCCCTGGATCGGGCCGGGTCGTCGGAGTCGTCGGCGGTCGCCCGCAGCACGAGGCCGGGCGCCGACGTGGGCCGGGACATCTCGGCACCCCAGTCGGCGAAGATGTTGGGCGTCGCCGACCGGTAGAGCGCGAGGATGCTCTCGCCCATCGTGTCGTCGATGTCCTTCTCGATCTGTGCCGCGTCCGTCGGTGTCGGGCAGGACGCCAGCAGCGCGGTCTTCATCCAGCCGGGTTCACCGGGGCGACCGCCTGCGTCGGCGGACGCGGCCACGAACGCCGCCATCCAGTCCTCGCCGCGACCGGGAGTGCGCCAGATCTGCGCCATGTCGTGCCAGACGACGTCGCGGTGCGTCACCGAGGCACAGTCCACCGCCCAGCTGCGCACCGGGACGTCAAACGCGGTGACCACCCGCAGCACGATGCCTGCTCCCCAGTCGTGCCCGACGACGTCGACCGGGCCGTCGATCCCCCGCAGCTCCGTGGCCAGCCACTGCGCGTACTCGTCCTTCGTGGCGCCGAAACCGGCGGGCCTCGGCGCACCGAAACCGGGCAGGTCGAGGGCCACGCTCGGCACCCCGGCGTCCGCTAACCGCGCACGCACGCCGTTCCAGATCACGCCCGTCTCCGGGACCCCGTGCAGGAACACTGCAGTCACATCCGGCTCCTCATCTGTAGTTCGCGACTGTTGATCACGCTACCGACAGGGCCACGGCGGGGCGGCCACCGGCGGTCGACCGCATCGACCACCGTGGCCCTCACCTCGTCGAACGCGGATTCTGCAGCGCCCCACAGTGGCGCGGCCTCACGACCCGCTACGACGAACTCGCGCTGACCTGTCGCGGCGGGGTTGTCCTGACGGCGATCATCACCGGGCTACGAGCATGAGGACACACAGCCCGGGCAACCGTTCGACCGGGCCGGACATCGGTGTCGGCCACAGGATCGCCGCCGCCTGCGGCGGGCACGAACCCCCGTGCCTGCCATCGATCGCGCCAGTCCCGGCCCGTCGGCATCCGCGACACCAGGCTGGGGATCGATCGTGTTCCTGAGCCGTTCCTCTCGGACGGTTCTCGATTCCGATCACTCCAACGTGGAACCGAGGGGACGTCCTCCTCACACGACATCGGTCCGTCGACTGGAGCACCGAACCGGCGGTGTGTCGGTCTCACCCCACCGTCTCGACGCCGCCCAGGAATCGGTACTGGCCCACCTCGATCAGCCAGGCGCCGGGAAACCGGGCCAGCATCCGCAGCTGTTCCCGGTTCGCGGTCATGCCGACGAACTCGTCATAGGCACCGTGCTCGGCCCACTCCATGTACTGGAACACCCGGTGCCCGTCGAGGCTGGCGTGCATGTACACGGCGAGCAGGCCCGCAGGCCTGCTCTCCTCGAACACACCGATCACGATGTCGCAGAACTCGTGCTGTTGATCAGGTCCCGCCGTCTCGTAGACGGTGATGCTGATCCGTTCGAAGTGCGGCCTCGGGTCGCGCAGCACAGCGGACCGGTACACCCGGTACGGAACCGCCCCCGGTCGTTCGATCCCCTGGACCACCCGATCGACGAAGCGCAGCATCGACGGTCGCTCCACGGCGATGAAATGACGCAGTGACTTCTCGTCCACCCATTGGGAGTAGGTGAGCATCCCTCGGCCGTCCAGGCTCGCGTAGCAGCTGATGGAGATCAGGCCGTCCAGCCACCCCCAGCCGGACCGCTCGGCGAGCAGCGCTTCCGCCGCGCGGGTCTGCTTCTCCGGTCCGTCGACGATCCAGCGGCCCATCAGGGCCAGGTCGGCGTCGGCACGGTCGATGGCGGGCGGATGCTCCCGACGACCGGACACCGGCCTCCCCCTTTCTGCTGGCCCCACGCCTGGCGTGGTCGACGCGGTCTTGCAGGCAGCCTGACATGGCACGCAGCGGGCCGCCCGTCGCGAAGGGCCGTCCCGTGCGCGGTCGGGGGTCGAAGCGGAACCCCGTCGGGTGTCGCCCACTCGGTCGAGGATCGGCCGAGGCACCGAGGACGGGCCGCAGAGCCGCCGGGCGCTCGGACTCCCGGCGTCAGGCGCGAGGCCGGTCCGCCGAGGTCAGGAGCCGTCCCGGCTCCTGCTCGACGGCGGCGGATCGCGCAGGCAGCCCGCACCCGGCGGCGACGGGCTCAGGCGAGGGCGGCCAGCCGGGCGTCGAGCGCGTCGAGATCCGGGAGGAACCACACGTGACGACCCCGATTCGACTCCTCGACCAGGGCTCGCAGCGCCGAACTCGACGCCAGGTGCGCGGCGATGTCGCCGATGACGGCCAGCCGCACGTTGTAGTTGACGAACTTCTGCATGACCTCGCCCGCAAACCCGGTGCGCAGGCGGTAGAAGCTCTCGTCCAGCCGCCCGGCGGGGACGGCCACCGCCTTGGCGCCGAGGAAGGCGGCGCCGACCAGGTCCAGGGCGTCCTGAATCGTGGTCACCGTCGGCCCCGCCGGATCGCACACCAGGACCGAGACGCCTGCGCGCTGCTCCAGCACGTCAGTCACCGTCCACCTCCGAGGTCAGCAGCCCGTTGTCGCCGTCGAGGACGCTGTCGAGCAGGCGCAGCACCTCGGCGCTCTCGGCGAGGCAACCTAATATCACGATCTTCATACGGTGTCGCTCCTGGTCGTAGACGGTCTGGAGGCGCAGCGGGCGCGCCGGGTCGCGGGCGGTGTTCACCGAGGCCAGGACGAGCGTGCCCAGCCGATCGGCCGAGGCGGGCGAGACCCCGTCGATCTGCACGATGCTGGAGACCTCCGGGGCGGCGACTCGGGCGGGCCGGGGCTCGGGACGCCCCAGCAGAGCCTGCAGGTCGGCGGGCGCGATCCGGTACTGCTTGCCGATCCGCACCGCGGGCAGCCTGCCGGAGCGGATGTAGCCGCGCACGGTGCGGACGTGCAGACCGAGCCGATCCGCCACCTGTTCCACCGAGAGCATATCCTCACTCATCAGTCCCTCAATGACGCAGAATAGGTATAGATAGGGAAGTTTAGCGCACATCGATCCCGACGGGCCGCTCCGGCGCGGCTCCCGCCGTACGGCCGACGCCGAAGATCGCCGAGCATCGGAGCGCGGGTTCTAGACTCCGGCGCATGGCAGTCGTCGGCGGGAGACGCCGCGGACAACGGAGCGGTCGGCACGACGACGGGCTGATCGCCCTCGCGGTCACGATCATCGTCGTCACCGGGACCCTGTTCGACGATCACGACCCCGGTCACCCCGACGCCCTCAATGTCTGGGGGTGGCTGCTGATCCTGCTGGCCTGTGCGGCCCTGCTGGTGCGCAGCCGTTTCCCCGTCACGGTCGCGCTGCTCGCCCTCGCCTCCTGCTGCGTGTATTACCCGGTGTTCGCCGTGGACGGGCCGTTGATGGTGACCTTCGCCGTGGGCCTCTACACCGTGGCCGCGCGCGGCCACCTGACGGTGGCGGTGCTCATGGCCGTCGGCACCATGCTCGCGGTCGGCTACGGCGAGGCGGGGGCCGAGTACCGCAACGTCGACGACGCCACGATGTTCCTGCTCGCAGGCTGGCTGGTGGCCGTGATCTCGATCGGCGCCGTGCAGCGCAATCGACTCGCCTACCTCCACGAGGTCGAGCAGCGGGCCGCCGTCGCCGAACGCGGTCGAGTCGAGGAGTCCAGAAGGCAGGCCAGCGAGGAACGGTTACGGATCGCCAGGGAGCTGCATGACGCTCTCGGGCACAACATCTCGCTGATCAACGTCCAGGCCAGCGCGGCGCTGCATCGCTTCGACGAGGACCCGGCCCAGGCCAGAGCCGCCCTCGACGCCGTCAAGAAGGCCAGCGGCTCGGCGTTACGGGAGCTGCGCGCGACCCTCGGGATGCTGCGGCAGGTCGACGAGGCCGCCCCCGCGATCCTTTCGCCCAGCCTGGACCGCGTCGACGAACTCGCCGCCCAGGCTCGGTCGACAGGGCTGGCGGTGACCGTCGAGGTGACCGGTGCCGCGCGCGAACTGCCCGCCGAGGTCGATCGCGCCGCCTACCGGATCATCCAGGAGGCACTGACCAACGTGGCCCGGCACGCGAATGCGGGGACGGCTCACGTGACGATCGGGTACGAGCGCGAAGATGTGCGCGTGACGGTCGACGACGATGGACGAGGCGGTGTCCCGGTGCCGGGGAACGGCCTGCGGGGCATGGACGAGCGAGCGCGGGCGCTCGGCGGAGAACTCGCCGTGGGCAGCAGGCGCGAGGGCGGCCTCCGGGTGACCGTCCGGCTTCCGACGGGTGCAGGCCGGTGATCCGCGTCCTGCTGGTCGACGACCAGAATCTGGTCCGGGCGGGCTTCCGCTCCATCCTCGACGGCGAACCCGACATCGAGGTGGTGGCCGAAGCCGCCGACGGCCACGGTGCGCTGCGGCTGGCCGCCGAGCACCGGCCCGACGTGGTGCTCATGGACGTCCGGATGCCCGAGCTGGACGGGCTGGAGGCGACCAGACGGCTGGCGGCCGATCCGCGACTCGCCGAGGTCCGAGTGGTCATCCTCACCACCTTCGACCTCGACGACTACGTCTACGACGCGCTGCGGTCGGGCGCGGCGGGCTTCCTCGTCAAGGACACCGAGCCGATGGAGCTGATTCACGCGGTGCGGGTGGTCGCGCGCGGCGACGCGCTCCTGGCCCCGGCGGTCACCAGGAGGCTCATCGCCGAGATCGCAGGACGCAGGCGGGCCCCCGAGCCGAGTCCGGTGCTGAACGGACTGACCGACCGCGAGCGGGAGGTGCTCGCCCTGGTCGCGGAGGGGCTCTCCAACGACGAGATCGCGGCCAGGCTGGTGCTGAGCCCGGCCACCGCCAAGACGCACGTCAGCCGGATCATGACCAAGCTGCGCTCGCGGGACCGCGCCCAGCTCGTCGTGATGGCCTACGAGTCCGGGATGATCACCCCGCGCTGGCTGGCCTGATCTCCCCGTCCGGCGGGCCAGGCGGCAGACCGAGGGCGCACCGCGCCGCCCGCGTCCGGCCGCCCGCGCCGCGCAAGGACCCGCCCTCCCGGCCGACTCCGGCGGCGGTCGAAGCCGACTCGAGGCGAGCCCCGACCCTGACTCGAGCCTCCGGGACGGCCATCCCTCGGTGTCAGGGTCGTCGGGGTCGTACATCCACGGAGGTACCTCGATCACCCGCCTGCGGGTGACGACAGCGACCGAACGCCACGACGATCCTCATCGGGTGAATGCCGAGACCCTCGAACTCGCGCGCCTGCAATTCGCGATCACGGCGGGTGCGCACTTCCTGTTCGTCGCGCTGACCCTCGGTCTCGCGACGATCGTCGCGTGTCTCCAGACCAGGGCGACGTTCTCGCGCAGCGAGGTGCACGCCAGGATGACGCGGTTCTGGGGGCAGCTCTACGTCATCAACTACGCGGTCGGCATCGTCACCGGGCTGGTGATGGAGTTCCAGTTCGGCCTGAGTTGGAGCGGCCTCACCCACTTCGCGGGCAACGTCTTCGGCGCGAGCCTGGCCATGGAGACGCTGGTGGCGTTCTTCATCGAGTCCACCTTCCTCGGCCTGTGGATCTTCGGCTGGCATCGGCTCAACCGCTGGGCGCATCTGGCGTTGATCTGGGTCGTCACCCTGACCGCCTACGCCTCGGCCTATTGGATCCTGGTCTCCAACGGTTTCCTGCAGAACCCGGTCGGCTATCGCGTCGAGGGCGACAGCCTGGTCCTGACCGATCTCGGGGCGCTGCTGACCAACCACAGCACGATCCTGCCCTTCTGGCACATCCTCGGCGGCGCGCTGGTGACCGCGGCCTTCTTCATGGCCGGGATCAGCGCGTTCCACCTGTTCCGCCGCACCCCCGAGCAGGAGTTCTTCCGTCGGTCGCTGCGAATCGGGGTGGCCGTCGGCCTGCCTGCGCTGATGTTCACGGCGACGATCGGCGGCATCCAGTTCGCCCCCACCGGCGAGTCGCAGCCGATGAAGATGGCCGCCTACGCCGGGGATCAGGCCGAACTGGACCGCTTGCAGGCCGAGATGGTCGCGCAGTACGGCCCCGGCGATTATCTGCCGCCCGTGGGATGGGTGCAGGCGGGTGCCACCACGATGCTCGCGATGTTCGGACTCATGCTGATGCTGTCGGCGGCGAGCTTCCTGCTCATGTGGTTCCGCCCCGTCGTGCTGCGCTTCCGGCTGTGGCATCTGCTGCTGATCGCGGCGATCCCGATGCCCTTCATCGCGATGATCGCGGGCTGGGTGTTCCGGGAGATGGGCAGGCAGCCCTGGGTGGTCAACGGTCTGCTGCGCGTCGAGGACGCCGTCTCCCCGGTGTCCTCTGGGGCGATGCTCGGGTCGCTGATCACCTTCTCGGTGCTGTTCGGCGTGCTGATCCTCGTCAACTACTGGCTGTTGGCGCGGCAGGCGGCCCGAGGACCGGACGAGGTCGCACTCGGCAGGCCCGAGGCCGAGCACCGTCCAGAGCCCGCCCCGACGGCGACCTTCTAGAAGCGGAGCTGACCATGGAGATCATCGCCATCGCGGCCCTCGGCTTCTTCGCCGTCGGCTACTTCATCCTCGGCGGCGCCGACATCGGCGTGGGCATGCTGCTGCCCTTCCTGGGGCGCGACGCCGCCGAACGCCGGGTGGGGATCGCCGCCATCGCACCGTTCTTCCTCGGCAACGAGGTCTGGCTGGTGGCCACGGCGGGCATCCTGATCGGCGGCTTCCCCGTGTTGGAAGGCGCCCTGCTGAGCAGTCTCTTCCCCGTCGTGATCATGCTGCTCGCGGGCTGGGTGATCCGCGACATGGGCCTGTGGCTGCGGGGCAGGGAGACCGGGCGCATCTGGTGGGGGCTGTGTGACGGGGCGATCGTCCTCGGCAGCTGGGCGGTCGCACTGAGCTGGGGCTGGATGTTCGCGGGCCTGTTGGCCGGGATCATCGACCGGCCCGTGACCGGCCCCGGCGCGGGGCTGGCCGCCGTCGGCATCGCCGCGTTGTTCGCCGTACACGGACTCGCCTTCGCCGCCCTCCGGCTGGCGGGCACTCAGCGGGAACGAGCCCGCAGACTGTCCGGCGAGTCCGGCGAGGTGCGAACCTTCATCCTGACCTCGGCGGCGATGGCGGTGCCGGTGCTGGCCGTCGGAGCGCGGCTTCCGCTGGCGGAGTCCGCCGCCGACGCGGCCACCCTCGCGTTTCTGGTGCCGGTGCTGGTGGTGCTGACTCCGCTGCTGGTCGCCGCGCAGGGCTGGGTGTGGTGGTTGTTCCGTCACCGGGTGGACAGGCCGTCCTACCTGTGAGGACACGACAGGACGACCTGATGCCGCGTCGCGAGCGCGGCAGGTGGGCGCTGTACGCCCTCGCCCAGGCCCTGCTGATCATCGCGCAGGCCGAACTGCTGGCCAGGACGATCGCCGGGCTGGACTCGGGAATGCTGCCCTGGCTGGCCGGGGTCGTCGCGCTGCGAGCGGTGGTGACGCGCGCCTTCGGCGCGGCCGCCCGACGGGCGAGCATCGCGGTCCGCCAGGATCTGGGCGGCAGGCTGGTACGCCGCGCGGACTCCCGACGTCGAGGCGGCGAGTTCAGCACCCTGCTCACTCAGGGCCTCGCCGCCCTGGACCCGTATCTGAGCGGCTATCTCCCGCAGGTCGTGACGGCGGTCGTCGTGCCGCCGCTGGTGCTGATCCGGATCGGCATGGCCGACTGGATCTCGGCGGTGATCGTGGTGGCGGCACTGCCGTTGATCCCGGTGTTCGGCGCGTTGATCGGTCTGCGCACCCGTGAGCTGACCGACCATCGCTGGCAGGAGCTTCAGCGGCTCGGCGGCCACTTCCGCGACGTCCTCGTCGGACTGTCCACCCTGCGGGTCTTCGGACGCACCGACCACCAGGCGCTGGTGATCCGCGACATCGCCGAGGGACATCGCCGCGCGACGATGGGCGCGCTGCGGGTGGCGTTCCTGTCCTCCCTGGTCCTGGAGCTGGTCTGTTCGATCACGGTGGCGCTGGTGGCCGTGCCGATCGGGCTGCGCCTCATCGCGGGCGACGTCGATCTGGCTCCTGCGCTGGTGGTCCTGCTGCTCACCCCGGAGGCCCTGCTGCCGGTGCGGGCGCTCGGCACCCGGTTCCACGCGGCGGCGGAGGGGATGACGGTGGCCGATGAGGTGCGGGCCGTCCTCGCGGACCAGTCTGCCGGGGCGGACGAGCCTGCCACGGCGGTCTCGGTCTCGGCAGGCTCGGCAGGCAGTGGGCGGCTCTCACCGCGCGAGGACGGCGCGGCGGCCGGTGCCGCCGGTCGGGTCGGCGTCGGCGACCCGGTCCGCTTCGACGACATCGATCCGCCGCCTGCCGACCCGCCGCAACCGGCCGATCGCCTGCGGATCACCGCGTCGGATCGCCGCCGCCCCGACGAGCGCCGGGAGTCGGACCGCGACGATCCGCCGGAGATCCGGTTGGAGGAGGTCACCGTCCGGTTTCCCGGCCGGGATCGGCCCGCCCTGGACCGGGTGTCGCTGACGATCGCGCCGGGCGAACGGCTGGCGGTGGTCGGGCCCAGCGGCGCGGGCAAGTCCACGCTGCTCCACCTACTGCTCGGCTTCGTGACCCCGGACGAAGGGCGGGTCCTGATCGACGGGGTCGACCTCGCCGACCAGGACATCGCCCGGTGGCGCGGTCGGATCGCCTGGACGCCGCAGCAGCCGCATCTGTTCGCCACCTCCGTCGCCGACAACATCCGACTCGGCAGCCCCGAGGCCGGTGCTGACCAGGTCCGGGCGGCCGCCGCCACCGCGGAGGCCGCAGGCTTCATCGAGGCCCTGCCCGACGGATACGACACTGTGCTCGGCGAGCGGGGTGCGGGCGTCTCGGCGGGTCAACGTCAGCGGATCGCCCTGGCACGGGCGTTCCTGCGTGCCGCGCCGGTCGTGCTGCTCGACGAGCCGACGGCCCGACTCGACCTGCGCAGCGAGGCGGCGGTGGTCACGGCGGCGGCCCGGCTGCTCGCCGACCGCACGGCACTGCTCGTCGCGCATCGACCGGCCCTGGCGGGCATCGCCGACCGGGTCGTCACCCTGACGAACGGCCGGGCGGCCGACGGAGCGGCAACTCCCCGCGCGGAGGCCGCCACGCCACGACCAGGCGAGACGGCGCAGGCCGCCGGAGCAGGCGCCGAGACCAGGCGAGTCGAGACGACCGGCCGAGAACCCGCCCCAGACAGCTCTGATCCGGATGCGACCGGCCGGGACGATCGTTCACCTGCACGAATCGGCGGAGCGGAGGCGGGCCCGTGATCGAGATCCTGCGCACCGCGCGCACCTGGCGGCTGCTGTTCGCCGCCCTCGCCGGAATCGCCGCCGAGGTCTGCGCGGTGGCCCTGACCGCGACGGCGGCCTGGCTCATCACCAGAGCCGCCGAGCAGCCGCCGCTCGCCGCACTGGGCTCGGCCGTCGTGGCGGTCCGCGCGTTCGCGATCTTCCGGGGCGGGTTCCGTTATGTGGAGCGGCTCGCCGGTCACGACGTGGCGCTGCGGGCCGTGGCCCGCCTGCGCTCGCGCGTCTACCAGGCGGTGGTGCGCGGCGCCGTTCGCCGGGACGGCGACGCGCTGACCAGCATGGTCGCCGATGTGGACGGCGTGCAAGACCTGCTCCTGCGGGTGCTGCTCCCGGCGGTCTCCGCGGCGGCGGTCGGCGGCGGCTCGGTCGTGGTGTTCCTCGTCTTGCTGCCCGAGGCCGCGGTTCCGCTGGTGGCGGGGCTGCTGCTGGCAGGCATGGTGATCCCGGTCTGCGCCGCGCTGGCCCTGCGCCGGGCCGGTGCCAAAGTGGCGAGGGCCCGCGCGGCGCTGGCCGAACATGCCCTGGACCTCGTCGACGGCGCGCGGGAGCTCGCGGCCTTCGGCGCAACCGCCAGGGCGGGTGCCGAGGCCGACCGGCGGCTGGCCCGGGTGTCCGCCCTGGAGCGGCGGGCCGCAGCGGTGACGACGACGGCCACCGCCGCCTGCCTGATCGTCCAGGGCGGCTCGGCGGTGCTGGTGGCGTTGGCGGCACTGCGATCGGGGGCCGACGAGGTGCTGGTGGCGGTGCTCGCCCTCACCGCACTGGCCGCCTTCGAGACGGTCGGGCCGCTGGTCGAGGCGGCACATCGGTTCGTGGAGCTGCTGCCGTCGACACGGCGGGTCGCCGCGTTGTTGCGGACCCCCGCCGCGTCGCCGCCGCGCGGCGCCGCGCCGCCCACGGCGGGCGTCACGGTCACCGATCTATGGGCGAGGTACCCCGACGCCGCGCGGCCCGCGCTGGCCGGGGTGAGTCTGCACGTCGAGCCGGGCCGTTCCACGGCCGTGGTCGGGGCCAGCGGCGCGGGCAAGAGCACCCTGCTCGACGTCCTCGCGGGCCAGGTCGAACCGGCCGCTGGCGTCGTCACTACCCCGGAGTCGCGTTCGATGACCCAGGACGCACATGTCTTCCACACGACGGTGCGAGCGAACCTGCTGCTCGCGCGCCCCGACGCCGACGAAGAGGCGTTGCGGACGGCCGCGGCGCGGACCGGGCTGCTTCCGGTGATCGAGGCACTGCCGCAGGGCTGGGACACCGTGGTGGGCGAGGGCGGCCACGGGCTGTCCGGCGGACAACGGCAGCGGCTGCTGCTGGCGCGCGCGCTCCTGGCGGACCCGCCGCTGCTGCTGCTCGACGAGCCGACGGAGGGACTCGACGGTGCGGCGGCCGACACCGTGCTGGCGGCCGTCCTCGCGGCCAGAACAGGCCGGCTGACGATCGTGGTGACCCATCGCGCCGAGTGTCTCGACATGTTCGACGCCGTGGCGGTCCTCGACGAGGGCCTGCTCGTCGCGCACGGCCCGCATGAGGAGTTGGTCGGGCGGGATGCGGCCTACCGCGAGGTGTTCGCCGCGTTCGGGCCGGCGGTCGCCACCGGCTGACTGAGGTCCGTCGCCATTCGGCACACGACGACGCGGCGCCGTGGTCGTCGTCAGAAGGGGAGGCACGCGCGTGAGAACGGCCCTGACCGTCCTGATCGGTCTGTTTCTCGGCTTCCTCGTCGGCCTGCTGCTGGCCGAGGTCGTCGACCTCGCGGTGCGCTCGGCCACCGGCGCGGCGATCGATCCGTACGTCCTTCGATTCCTGCCGCTGACCCTGGCCCCGGTGGGGGCGGCGACCGGCACGGCCGTCCTGTACCTGCGCACGCGCGCCGAACTCGACCGGGCACCGGAGGTCCGGGTCCGCGAGTCGACGCCAGGCGGCTACGCGACCGAGCCCCGGTCCGACACAGGCGTCCCGCACGAGGGCCTCGGCGGCGGCCCCGTTCTCGGCCCCGTCGGCGGCCCCGCCGACCGCGACGGCTTCCTCCTGCCGAGCACGAACGCCGGTCGCGCCCGCCAGGCCGTGCCCGCACCTCGACCGGCGGAGTCGACGACGACGCAGCTGATCCCGGCGTGCGATCTTCCGAGCTGCCTGCTGCCCGGCTGTCCCCAGGCGGCGGGCCCGCCGCCTGGGGAGACTCAGACGAGGTCGCGAGGCACCACGTGCTGCCAGTTCCGCGAGAAGACCCGCTCGTCGCCCTCATAGCCGTCGAGCCTGGCGTGCAGCAGGAAGTCGTCCGGCGTGCAGGTGAGGATCGTGCGCGTGACGATCTTCACCCGCCAGTCGCCCCGACTGAACTCCATGACCCATTCCGTCTCGCCGCGCACCGAGGAGAAGTCGTCGGCGATCCAGCCGTAGCGCTCGAAGGCACGACGGCCCACGTCGAGATCGACTCCCTCGAAATGAACCAGCCCGATGTCCTTCAGCACCTCCAGCGCGGAGCGATAGGTGACGAGGTCTCGCGAGACGGTCCATCGCTGATCCGGCGGTCGCAGACTCGTGGTGGCGATCGGCGGGGCGCCCTCCGGCGGGTCGAAGGGCCGCAGCGAGACGCCGTCCGGCTCGGTGATCGGCCGCACCGGCAGCAGCAGCCCGCTTGACCCGGTGTGCAGGCGAAGCAGCGCGGGCCGAGGCGGCGGCCAGGCCAGCGGCCAGTACGAGGTGGACAGCGAGAGGCGGATGCGGTGTCCCGGCGGGAACGACTGCGCGACACCGTTGAGCGACACGGACACCCGGTAGCGTCTGCCCGGCTCCATCGGCGTCGGCTCGTCGTGGCCGTCGCGGTGCGTCAGGTTGAGCAGCCCGTAGGTGACGCGCGTGGCGCTGCCGTCCGGAGCCACGTCCGAGAGTCGGGCCGCGATCATGGCCACCGGCTGCGTCGCCGTGACGTCCAGCTCCGCGACCGGGGCGCCGAGTATCTCGCACGACTCCTCGAGGATCTCGCTGTCGAACACCAGCGAACCGCCGTCCTCCTCCCGCTGGTCGTAGGGCAGGTCGGGCGGCGCGTTGTAGGAGCACCACTTGCCTGCGAACTGGCCGACCGACAACGGTGACTGCACCGTCAGCTCGTGCTCCTCGGCCTCCTCGTCCACCGGGAGGATGCGATGGGGCGCCAGCAGGTACCGCTCCTGCCGGATGTGCGGCGAGGGCCACGACGGTTCGCCGACCCACCGGCCGGGGCGCTCCTCATAGGACGTCGACGGCGGCACGCTGTCCTGCATCCAGGTCCGCAGCATCGGCTCGCCGGGCATGGAGACGCAGTCGAGTTCGTCATCCCGCGAGGCGTCGGTCTTCATCCAGTGGTCCCACCAGCACACCACCTCCTGAAGAAATCCGATGGCCGGTCCCGGCTCGCCCAGGTGCGGATACTTGTGCGACCAGGGACCGATGAGCCCCTTGCGTGGCACGTCGAGGTTCTCCAGCAGCCGGAACACCGCATCGGAGTAGCCGTCCGCCCAGCCGCACACCGCGAACACCGGACATTCCACGGCCTGATAGTCGCCACAGATCGACGCATGCCGCCAGTAGTCGTCCCGGCGTTGGTGCTCCAACCACTGCGCGACCCACGGGCCGCTGCTGTCCATGCGTTCGTGCCACATGTCCCGCCAGCGGTCGCCCACCACGGCCGGGTCGGGTGGACAGGTGGCGTAGGCGAACATCGTCGAGGACTCGGCGAGGTTGTCCGAGAGCATGCATCCGCCCATGTAGTGCATGTCGTCGCCGTAGCGGTCGTCGGTGAAGCTGGCGATGACCACCGCGCGGAGGCTGGGCGGCCGCCTCGCGGCGACCTGGAGGGCCGCGAACCCGCCCCAGGAGATGCCCATCATCCCGGTCTGTCCGTCGCACCACGGCTGTGCTGCCAGCCAGGCGAGCACGTCCTCGGCGTCGATCTGCTCCTGTTCCAGGTACTCGTCCACGAGCACGCCGTCGGAGTCGCCGGTGCCTCGGATGTCGACCCGGACGCAGGCGTAGCCGTGGCCTGCGATGTAGGGATGGTTGATCGAGTCGCGCAACGCCGTCAGGTCGCGATGGCGATACGGGATATATTCCAGGATCGCGGGGACCGGCCTGCCGTCCGAGGACGTCGGCCGCCAGACTCGGCCCGAGAGCCGCGTCCCGTCGGACATTGGAATCCAGACGTGGTCATCGGTCATGACCGTGGCCGGTAGTGAGGTCACCGTCCGCATCAGCGTTCATCCTTCTCTTCGGCCCGGCCTGCCGCTCGGACCTGCTCCGTCACGTGGACCACGTCGGTCGTGCAGACCCCGTCGGTCCCCTGAATCCGGGCCGTCTCAACGGCCTCGTCCTCGAACTCGAAGGTCAGCGCCGCGACACAGCGCTCGTACTTGTCGATCAGCTCCGCCTCGTCCCGGGCGCCGACGAAGACCTCGGCCAGCGTGAAGCTGTAGCTGTCCTGCCCGATCTGTTCGGAGAGGCGACCGCCCTCCATGGCCGTCGGATACACCACGACGCCGGGGATCTCGCGTTCGATGCGGTCCAGTTCGTCCCGGGTGGGGCATCGGCGAAGCACCCCGTCCGCGAATCTGCGGTGGTACCACCTCGCGGCGATGCCGTGTTCGCCGAGTCGATGCGGCAGGGCCGGGTCCTCACCGAGGGCCAGCGCCAGCATGCAGTGATGGTTGGGCACCCCGTCCACGTGGGCGAACAGCTCGGCGTGCGACTGCGAATGTCGACTGTTGATCTCCAGAAGCCCGATCTCGTCGGTCTCGGGGTCGTAGAAGTACTCGATGCTGAAGGTGGCGCCGGTCAGGCCGATGTGCTCGATCACCCGCGTGGAGACGTCCGCCAGCCGTCGCTGCACCGAGTCCGGCAGCTGCGACGGGTACTGGTGCCGCAGGAAGCACGAGCTGTCGGGATAGTCGACGGAGTCCAGCGTCCCGTAGACCTCGACCTTCCCGTCCCACCCGTAGCCCTCCACCGCCACCTGCACCCCGCGCAGCGCCTCCTCGGCCAGGATCGCCTGGCCGCCCACCGCCGCGATCTCCGGCGGCAGCGTCACCTGCGCGAGGACGTGCTCGAAAGGCCCGCCCACTCGCCCGATGCCCTTGGCGATCTGGTCGACGGCCGTCCGGAACTCCGCGTCGTCCTCGACCTTGAACGCGAGCTCGGAGGAGAAGGACTTCACCGGCTTCAACCACATCGGGTACCGCAGTTCGGCGGGCGGACGATCGTCCGCAGGAGAGACGAGGGCGAAGCGAGGATGCTCGTCAATGACCTTCTGCTGCTCGAGCCTGCTCCAGTACTTGTGCTCACACTTGAGTACGGAGGTGAGGTCGGCACCCCTGGTGCCGAAACGCCTGGCCAGGATGGGGACCATGGTGCTGACGGGAAAGTCCCAGAATCCGACGATCGCGTCGATCGAGCCGTCGAAGTCGGTGAGCCTGCGCTCGGCCTCCGCGAGCAGGTCGGCGATGGGAATCTCGCCGTGTTGCAGCTCCGCGATGCTCAGCAACGGGTGAAACCGGTATCGCTCGGCGGACGGGACGCAGCGAAGTACGTCGTGGTTGGGCTCGTCGAGTCCGATGACGAAGATGTTCAACATGTCCGCAGGCACCTGCCTCTCAGGGTTCGCTCCCTGGAGAGTCCTCACCCGATGCGGTGGCTAAACCTGCCGGCCGTGTTCCGCCGCGAGTTTCCTCCTCGGCGCCGATCAGGGCGCAGGCGTGCGGGCCGTCGTCACCCGACCGGGAGGACGGCCTCGACCGGCCACCAGGTCCACCGCGCTGGCCCGCGACCGACTCACCTGCCGAACAGCGACGTGACCAGGTCGAACGCAGCGCAATACCCCTGCCGGGCGTGGAGCGGGCCTAAGCAGGGAATCCCGCCGCCGTGCAGACCTTCCTGCCGTGCGTGGACTTCGACGACTGCGCCGCCGTGCTGGACACGCGACGGCTCGGCAGGCAACGGGTCGAGGTGCTACAGATCCTGCGTGCCCTGACCTGGCCGGACTACGGCTGGAAGAACCATCCGGCGGTCGGGATGTGGCGTGGTTTCACCAGGGCGCTGGTCTGCTATGGCGTCACGATCTGTGAGCACTGGCGGTCTCTCGGCGGTCAGGACACCGTCCTTCCTCAGCTGTTGAAGTTCACCGGCGGCGTTCGCGACGAGCAGTGGGCGCTGGCCGAGTTCGGGATGCTGCCGCCCTGGCTCGGCATGCCCGCGCTGCACGTCTCCCATCGCTCCGCGCTGGTCGGCAAGGACCCGGAGCACTACCGCCCGGTGTTCCCGGACGCGCAGACCGGACTGCCCTATGTGTGGCCGCGCCCGCTGTTCCCGCACTGGCCGCTGCGGCGGCGCCACGCCGACGGAGCGACCCGCCGTGAGGCCGCGGTCCTGCTCGACGAGCCCGTGCTGCCGTTGGAGACGGACTGGATCGTCGCCCGGCTCGGCGCGGGTCGGGATGCGGAGTTCGTCGGTTCTCCCGAGGCCTGCGACCTGCTCGCGCTGTACGCCGGACTGCGCACGGCGGGCCGGACGCTGTGGCTGGCCAGGCAGACCGGCGAGCCGGACTCGGTGGTGCCCGCGATCCGACCGCGCCGCACGCTGGCAGGCGGCTCCACCACACCCTCCCCCGCCCGGATCGGACGGCAGCCCGGCGCGGTCGAGCAGGCCGCCGAGGCCGCCGAGTGGCGGGAACAGGTCGAGTTCCTCTTCCACTCCCTGCCCTCGTGGCATCCGCAGGCCGAGCCGGCGCCCGGCGAGCTGACCCCCGTCGAGACGACCGCCTCGCTGATCGGCCCGGTGCCGCCGGACGTCGGACTCATCGTGCTGGCCGATCCGCCGCATCCGGCCACGGGCGGCCTGCCACCGGCGGCCGAGCAGCATCGGGGGCCGCGCCGCACCGCCGACACGCGACCTCGGGTTCACCGACGGACCGAGCACGGCGGCGCGGCCAGTCCCCTCGGCCCCGTCCACGACACCAGCGGCCCCGGCCCTCTCCGCCTCCTCACCTCGGTCGATGATCATCGGCCGCTCGGCACCCGCGAACCCGGCCACCGAGGCCCGGCACCCTCCCCCGCCCAGCGGACCACAGCCCACCGCGACGACGCGAGACCGTCGACGGCGGGCCGTCTGCCCGTCGACCTCCCGGTGCTCCGACTCCGTCCCGCGCCCACCGACTGACGCGACGGCGGGCGGACACGACGGCCGGCGGACACGGATGGCTGGGCCGACGCGACGGCGGGCGGACGTCCCGGAGCTGCCCGCTCACCGATGCCGTAACCGGCCCGACGGCAGAAGCGACGCGGCGGGCGGCATAAACATCTGTGGCGGAGACGACGGCGGTGAAGGCGACTGCGACGGGACAGGATGCGAGGTCATGCCGCAGATCATTTCGGACGACCAACGCCGCAGGCAGTGCCAACTGTCACGAGTTCGCCATGACAGTTGTCACCAATCCCTATGACAACTGTCATGAACCCTGCGCGTCGAGCCGCATCGCCGTCGATGCGCGGCTGTCGTGCGCGCCGGGATCGCCGAGAGTCCGGTAAGGACGGACGCCGAGTGACGAGCCGGGGCGGCGAGCGCTGCGTCTCGGCGTCGGTCTCCCCCGCAGCCGGTTCCCCGCGCACCCGCTCGCTGCCCGACCGGCGCAGGCCCGACCGGTGCCGGCCGGAAGCGGCCGCCGACGGTGACACGTCCTGTGCGGCCCTGCCAGGGTTGCAGACGCCTCACCGCGCGTCGCAGCGTCGGACGGCCGACGCCGGACGTGCCTTCTCCGGACAAAGGAGCCCTTCATGCGGCGCGCACGAAGAACCGCCCTGACGCTCGGTCTCGGCATCGCCCTCGTCGTGCCGATCGGCGGGCTCGGCGTCGCCTCGGCGGAGCCGACGGTCACTGCGGAGCCGACGGTCACTGCGGAATCCGCACCATCGACGACGGCGAAGCACCGCAGGCAGGCGGAACGACTGGATCGAGGCCTCCTCGCCGTGCCGACCGACGACGGCGTGCTGGTGAGCTGGCGGCTGCTGGGCACCGATCGTGCCGACCTCGGCTTCGACGTCTACCGCGACGGCCGCAAGCTCAACCGCGGTCCGATCCGTGATCGCACGAACCTGCTGGACGCCGAGGGCACCACCACCTCGGAGTACCGCCTCGTGCCGAGAGGGGCGCACGGCGGCCCCCGGCACGCCGAGACGACGACGCCGTGGGAGCAGGCACACCTGGACGTGCCGCTGAACCGCCCCGAGGGCGGGACCACCCCCGACGGGGTGGCCTACGAGTACCGGGCCAACGACGCGAGCATCGGCGACCTCGACGGCGACGGCAGCTACGAGATCGTCCTGAAGTGGGACCCCACGAACTCCAAGGACAACTCCCAGGCCGGTCACACCGGCGAGGTGTTCCTCGACGCCTACACCCTGACCGGCGAGAACCTGTGGCGGATCGGGCTGGGTCCGAACATCCGCGCGGGCGCCCACTACACCCAGCTCATGGTGTATGACCTGGACGGCGACGGCAGGTCCGAAGTCGTGGTGAAGACCGGTGACGGTTCGGTCGACGCGGCGGGGACGGTCGTCGGCGACGCCGAGGCCGACCACCGCACCGAGAACGGCTATGTGCTGACCGGGCCGGAGTACCTGACCGTGTTCGACGGGTCCACCGGGACCGAACTGGCCACCACCGACTTCTCGCCTGCTCGCGGCGACATCTGCCAGTGGGGCGACTGCTACGGCAATCGCGGTGACCGCTTTCTCGCGGCGGTGGCCTATCTGGACGGGGTGCGCCCCAGCGTGATCTTCTCGCGCGGCTACTACGAGAAGACCATGCTCGTCGCCTACGACTGGCGGGACGGCGAGCTGACCGAGCGCTGGACCTTCGACAGCGACACACCGGGCAATGAGGGCTACGCCCAGCAGGGCAATCACAATCTCTCGGTCGGCGACGTCGACGGCGACGGCCGCGACGAGATCGTCTTCGGCGCGATGGCCGTCGACGACGACGGCACGGGGCTCTACACGACCCGCCTCGGCCACGGGGACGCGATGCACCTCGGCGACCTCGATCCGCACCGTCCGGGCCTCGAGGTGTTCTCCGTGCACGAGAGCGCCAGTTCCCCGCTCGGCGTCGAGTTCCGCGACGCGGGCTCCGGCGAGGCGATCTGGGGCGTCCACACCGGTCGGGACACCGGCCGGGGGCTCGCCGCCGACATCGATCCTCGGCATCCCGGCGCGGAGAGCTGGGCGATCGACGGCGAGTGGAACAGCACCACCGGCTGGCTGCACAGCGCAGCCGGCGAGCTGATCTCCCAAACCATCCCGGCGGCCAACGCGGCGGTGTGGTGGGACGGCGACCTCGGCCGGGAAATCCTCGACCACGACTTCACCGAGGAAGGCCGCACGGGAGTCGGCCGGATCGACAAGTGGGACCCGGCGACGGAGACGACGACGAACCTGCTGATGCCGACGGGCACGCGGTCGAACAACGACACCAAGGGCAATCCGACGCTCCAGGCCGACATCCTCGGCGACTGGCGGGAAGAGGTGATCTGGCCGACCACCGACAGCACGGCGCTGCGGATCTTCGCGACCCCGTATCCGACCGAGCACCGGTTGACCACGCTGATGCACGACCCGGTCTACCGCCTCGGCATCGCATGGCAGAACGTCGCCTACAACCAGCCGCCGCACACGAGCTACTTCCTGGGCTACGGCATGGAGCGCCCGAAGCAGCCGAAGATCTACTACCCCTGAGCTGCGGAGCCGGGGCGGAGCGGTCGCACGGACTGCTCCGCCCCGTTCGGGCTCGCTTGATCGATACCCGGATGGTCGCCGTCCGTCTCCACGGCAGGCAGGCGGGAATGACGGGGCGGCCCGGCTCCGTGATCGTCGGTCTCCGGGAGTACGGCAGGCGTCCCCCGGAGCATGGCCTGCCTTGATCTCGGTCAGTCGCCGGTTGTCCTGCTGGGCGTACGCCGAGTGCACCTCGGCGCCGCGTCCTCGCCGGTCGCGAAGCTTCAGCGGCATGCGGCCGGTGCACCACGGCGTGACCGCGTCGAGGATGCAGGTGCGAGGGGCGGATCTGCCGAGATATCGGCGTGGTCCGCCGGGAGATCAAGCCGAGAATTGCAACGGTGTCGAACCGATCCCCAAAGAATGCGAAATTTCACCTATTTCTCGGCATCGCCGGTGCGATCGACCGCTTTTTCCCGGCGACCCGCCAGTCTGTATGCTGCCGAATCTGTTCTTCTGCTGCTGCCGGGCCGAGAGGGCGCTCGAATGAATCGGATCGACACACTGCTCGATGCCGCCGAGACCCGCTCGGCCGATATCGTGGCGGCGACGATTTCCGCCATCGGGTTCGAATCCGTCGCGGATCTGCTGTTCCAGGAGATCCTGTTCCGGGCGCGCATCGACGAGGTCGCCGGTCATGGTCACGCGGCCACCACGCTGATCCTCGTCCACGCGGGCCACAAGGCGGAGTTCACCGTGCAGGCGGAGCCCAGAGGTGGCGACCTGCCCGCCGTGGTCATCACCCAGGACGCGGCCGAGACGATCCTCGCTCTCTACGGCCCGCGTGAATCGGTCTCGGCCGACACCCGCACCGTGTGCTGGCCAGGCACCGAGCTGGCGCAGCGAGCGTGGGCGAAGAAGCCGCTGCCGGGCCGGTGGGCGGGGTCACCCCAGCGAATCCTCGACGTGCTCGACCGCCGCGACCAGGAGAATCTCGGCAGGCTCGCGGTCTATTACGGCACCGACAAGTGGGGGGCTGCGCATCGGTACACGCCTCGCTACGAGCAGCACCTCGGACCGTTGCGGGACCGGCGACTCACGATCCTGGAGATCGGCGTCGGCGGCTATGACGACCCTCAGAGCGGCGGCGAGTCGCTGCGGATGTGGAAGCACTACTTCCCCAGGGCCGTCGTGTGCGGCCTGGACATCGTGGACAAGCGCGCGCTGGCCGAGCCTCGGATCTCGATCTTCCAGGCGGACCAGTCCGATCGGGACTCGCTGCTGGCCGTCATCGACGAGATCGGACGGCCGGACGTCATCATCGATGACGGCAGCCACGTGAGTGCACACATCATCGCGTCGTTCCAGGCGCTGTTCCCCTCGCTGCGGCAGGACGGCCTGTACTTCATCGAGGATCTGCAGGCCGCGTTGTGGGCCCCCGTGTTCGGCGGCAGCGAGGACGATCTCACCCGGCCCGATCACGCATTCGGCTTTCTCAAGCAGTTCATCGACGGGCTGCATCACGAGGAGTTTCTCGGGGACTCCCGCACCGCCGTGCCGACCGATCAAGAAGTGACGGCACTGCACGTCTACCACAACCTGGCGGTGATCGAGAAGGGCCGGAATGCCGACGGCAGTCCGAGTGCGGATCTGATGCGCGCATTCATGCCGCGAAACGGGTAGGAGACGCCGCAGCATTCAGGAGCCGAGTGACGAAGACCGGTTCCTTGGTCCTCGCCCATGCGCCTGCCGTCCTCCCGCCTCGCCCCGCAACGGCCACGCCTTCCTTTCGCCCGCCCCGCCTAGGACGCCGGACACCTGGTTCACCGGGGCCGGGCCTGAGGGTCACCGAGGCGGGCGACGGCGGAGCGTTCGTCAGCGTGACGGGCGCGGGCCGTAGCCCAGGGCGCGGTCGGCACCGACGTGGAAGAACCAGCATCCTGCGATGAAGATCAGCGGCGCCGCCGGGATGCCGTTGACGATCAGGATTCCGTAGACCGAGACCAGCATCGCGGGTGCGGCGAAATTGTGGACGAGGTTGTAGGAGAACGCTCCTACCCGATTACTGACGGCGTACCCGAGGAACGACAGGTCGAAGACCAGGAACAACGCAGGCAGCCACCACCAGTCGAACCCGGCAAGGACGAAGAACACGGCCGCCGTCGCCGCGATCAGCCCGCCTTCGACCCGGTGAACGAGGCCCAGCGGCGCGAAGGGGACCGGCGGCTGCCGGGTCGGGGTCGCGGTCACCGCACGGGTCATGACCTGCTCCAGCCGGACAGCGAGGTCGCGACGTGTTCGACGAGCCGTTGGTAGCTGTGCTCGAGGTCGACCGGCAGCGCGAACGCGCCACGGGTCTCGAGGTCGACGAACCCGTGCAGGGACGAGCGGAGGAAACGTGTCGCGTCGACGGCCTCGGCGTCCCGGATGCCGAAGCCGTCCAGGACGGTGAAGATCACGACTGCGATCGAGGAGGACGCCTGCTGATCGGCCTCGTCGCCGGGGGCGGGGGGACGCACCGTGAGCGGGTACTGCCCCGGATGCGCCAGCGCCCAGCGTCGGTAGGCGTGCGCAATCCGCTTGATCGCCTCCGTCCCGGACCGTCCGATCGCAGCCTGGCCGATCGCCTGAGCCAGGCCCGACTTGGCGCGGATCATGATGCCGCGTTCGAGTCCCGCCATGCCGTCGACGTGCTTGTACAACGACGGCGGCTTGACGCCGAGACGCTCCGCAAGGGCAGCGAGGCTGAGCCCTTCCGGTGCGCGGTCATCGAGCATCCGCGCCGCCGCCTCGATGACCGCAGCGGCGTCCAGCCCGGCCCTAGGCACGACTGTCCAAGCCGGCAAGGAAGGGGATGACGACGTCTGCGGTGTGTGCAGGCTGTTGTGCGTGCGGGTAGTGCCCGGCGTCCGGGATCACGGCGGCCGTCCCGCGCAGCTCTCGAGCAATCCAGTCGGCTTCGGCCTCGGGGCTCGGGAAGTCCGGGTCCCGCTCGCCCATCACCACGAGGGACGGCGCGGTCACCCGAGCGAGACTCGACGCCGCCGCTGCGTGGTCGGTGCGCGTGGTGATGCTGAACGCACGCCGATGAGCAGGCCGCTTCATACTCGCGATCACCTGCGCCCGGTAGTCGGCGAAGTCGGCGGGCTTGGCTCCGGTGTAGAGCGTGGGCAGAAAGGCCTTCCACGCGGCCACGGCCCACGGGCGTGCCATCAGCACTCGGAACAGCAGCTTCTTGACGAAGCCTGCGGCAGGGTCACGCACGAACGGACCGACCAGTACCAGCCCCCTGACGAGTTCCGGATGCTCAGCGGCGACGATCACCGCAGCGCCTGCGGCCATCGAGTTCCCCACGATCACCGCAGGAGACCCGAGTTCACGCAGCAGCGCTTCGACATCTCCCGCCGTGTCGACGTCGCCGTAGCCTGCGAACGAGGCGTCGCTCTCGCCGTGGCCGCGCAGATCGCAGGTCGCCACGGTGTACCCGGCGTCCACCAGGACCGGGACGAGGAAGCGATAGGTCGATCGGAGCTCCCCCATTCCGGGAACGAGGAGGACCAGCGGCCCCGACCCATGGACATCGAAAGCCAACCGCCCCTGACCGGGGCGCTCCAGGTACTGCACGTCTGACGAACTGACCATGCGGCTACTCTACATAGCTTAAAAACTAATCGCAATAGCCAGACGATGCCTCTGGGTCGAGCGGGCCTGCGGGCGGGATGTTGTGATTGAGCCGGAACGTGTTCCCCGGGTCGTAGACCGCCTTGATCTCGGTCAGTCGCCGGTAGTCCGCCGGGTCGTACGCCGAGCGCACCTGGGCGCCTGCGTCCTCGCCGTTCATGAAGTTCAGCAGCCGGCCGCCGGTGCGCCACGGCGCGACCGCGTCGAGGATGCGTCGGTGCGCGGGGCGGATCTCCGCGATGTCAGCGCGTTCCCGCCGGGAGACGACGTTGAACAGGAACCGTGCGTCGCGGTGGCCGACCGCGTTTGCCACCGCAGGCGGGTGCGCGAGCCGCCCGCCGAGGTGGCGTAGCTCGAAGAGGTGCGGCAGCACCGTCTGTGGCGGTACCTCAGCGCAGATCGCCCGCACGGCGTCGGCGTCGAGTTCGCCGAGCAGGGCGGTCCCCGCCTCGATGGAGCCGGGGAAGGGCGGGTCGTTGTAGATGGACCCGGCCTCGGTGTAGGGCAGTTCGCGGAGGGTGTCGTCCGTCGGGCCGAGCGCCCGCAGCGGCGCCACCAGCCGATCGGCGTCGGCCAGGACGTCTGCCGAGTAGGCGATGCGGATGTGGAGGGCCTCGCGGCCACGCAGCTCCGGCGGGAACACCGGGGCGTCCGGGTAGGACATCTGCGCGATCGACGAGCTCAGTCCGTCCGGCACGGTGGCGGTCCAGTCCAGGTAGGCCGCCAGGACCTCGGCGGCCCGTTCTCCCGGGAATTGCAGGCCTCCGCAGTAGAGCGTGCCGACCGGCATGAGGTCGATCTCGATCCCGATCACGACGCCGAAGTTGTCCCGGCCGCCACGCAGAGCCCAGAACAGGTCCGGGTCGGAGTCCACCGTGACGTGTCGAAGCCTGCCGTCCGAGGTGACGACGTCGAGGCTGCGCACATGGTCGGCGGCGTAGCCGTAACGCCGAGACAGCAGGCTGAGCCCGCCCGCGAGCGTGTAGCCGACCACACCGAGGCCGGGATAGGAGCCAGAAAGCGGCGCGAGCCCCGCGGGCGCCGCCTCGTGGATCACCTGGTCCCAGCGCGTCCCCGCTGCCACCCAGGCGGTGCCCGCCTCGGCGTTCACCCGGACGCCTGCGATCCGGGAGGTGTTGATCAGCACGCCGCCCGAGCCCGCGATGCCTGCCGATGCGTGCCCGGTGCCCTGCACCGCCATCGGAAGCCCGTGGCCGGTCGCGAACGCCACCGCCGCCTGCACGTCGGCGGCTCCGGTCGCGCCCACCACCAGGTCGGGCCGATGTCGGCGGGCCAGCTGGTACCCGGTGCGTTCCGCGTCGTAGTCCTCATCCGCCGAGGTGAGCACGGGGCCCTTCACCCGCGCGGCGAGGGCGGCGATCTCGGCGGCGTCGATGTCTGCGACCTCGACGGGTGGTTTGACACTGCTCATGATCTCTCCCCTACCGAGCACTTATTAGTAAGGTCACTTTACTAGCAAATGGCTACTTTCATCAAGCCACCTGACTAAAATGAGAGAGTGTCCAGGGATGACGCGAGTCGGAGCAGGGAGGGCGTCGGCGGCGGTGTGCCGACGCCCTCCCCCGCCGACGACGCGGGCACACCACGATCACGCAGCTCCACAGACACCCACGCGAGCGGGCCGCGACCGATCTTCGGGCCCGAACACTCCTGCTGAGCGCGGGGAGCGACCGATTACCTGATGCGATCAGCGGGCCTTCACCACAGCCACGACCGCCACCCAGTCGCGACACCGCGCGCCCGCGATCTCGCCGGGCACGCCTTACTCGCCGACGATCTCCTGTAGGACGTGCCTCAGCGCGATGACCCGATCCTCGCCGAAGCGGGCCGCCCAGTCCCGCTCGATCTCACCGAGGATGCGGGCGGCGGCGAGCTGAGCCCGCCTTCCCCGGGCGGTGAGTCGGATGATCTTCGCGCGCCGGTCGTCCGGGGCGGGCACGCGCTCGACGTAACCGAACTGCTCGAGCTCGCCGATCGTCTCGCCGATGCCCTGCTTGGTGACTCCGGATCGATCGGCGAGATCGGTCAGCCTGGAGCCCTCCTCGTCGATGAGCCGGAAGACCTCGCCGTGCTTGTACCGCAGTTCGCCGAAGCCCTCTTCGGCCAGCCGCTCATGCAGGAGTCGAAGTGTCCGATCCTTCGCGCCGGCGAGCAGCAACGGCATCGGCGGTCGCCGCGCCGCGCTCGCCTCCGGTGCGCTCATATCGTCGACCTTCCTCGCCACCGATTTCTCGGAACATCATATCAGGAAATAATCAGGCGACTTGATAAAAAGATTAATGTTATTTTAGTAAACCGCCTTGATAATGTTGCTCTCTTCGGCGCCGACTCGGGGGCTGCCGAATCGAGCCTGACCGGAGCCCCGTCTCGATCGCCGTCGAGCAGGACGACGAGACCGACTTGACGCCTGCACGCGGATCGGACGCGCCCGGACAGCCGAACCACGCGCCTCGGGCAGCCCTCGGCGACACGGGCAGAGGCCGTGGCCATGCCCGCGACCTGGTCCTTGACAGCCCGGCATCGCAGGCTACGATTAAACAGATACTTAATTAAGGAGTGGGTTCATTGACTGCGAAGGATGCACTGAGCCTGATCTTCGCCGCGCTCGCCGACCCGACGCGTCGGGAGATACTGACGCGCCTGTCCCGCGGGCCTGCGACCGTCGGCGAGGTCGCCGAACCCTTTGCGATGAGCGCACCGGCGATCTCTCAGCACTTGAAAGTGCTCGAGGGTGCCGGGCTCGTCGAACGGACTACGAGTGCTCAGTGGCGCACACTGACGTTTCGCCGCCAACAGCTCGACACGGCGTCGGAATGGGTGGAGCGGCATCGACGCGAATGGGGCGAGCGGTTCACCCTGCTCGATGAGCACCTGGCCGTCATGAAAGAGGAGAAGAACAATGGATAGCACCGGGACCGTTCCCGAGTTCACCATCGTCCGCACCCTGGACGCACCGCGAGAACTGGTATGGCAGGCCTGGGTGGATCCAGCGCACCTCACACACTGGTTCCATCCGAACGGCTTGCACACGCCGCAGGAGTCGATCTCTTTCGACGCGCGCGAGGGCGAGCGTTATCGATACACGATGGTCGATTCCGACAGTGGCGAGGCGCATACCGTCGGCGGTGTGTTCCTCGAAGTCGTGCCTTTCGAACGACTCGTGTTCACGTGGGCACAGCCGGATGACCTCCCCGAGGCGTCGCCGGTGGCGACGGTGACTTTCGCTGCCCAGGATCAGCGCACCGAGATGACCTTTCACCTGCGAGGCATCGCCGGGCACCGAGGCGACGGCGACGTCCACGACGGCTGGGACGAAGCGCTCACCAACCTTGCGGAACACGTGACCGCCCAGCAGGCCGACGCGACGGACGACAGCTGAAACGGAGGACGTCATGGGACGTCTGATCATCGAGCAGATCGTGTCGGCCGACGGTTCCGCGCAGGACGCCGACGGCGGCATGAATCATGTCCCTTCGACCGTGGACGACGGCGGCTGCGACGTCGACCAGCGCGCACGACTGGCCGATGTCGAGGCAGTCGTCCTCGGTGCGAATACCTATCGTCTCTTCTCCGGTCATTGGCCGCAGGTCACCGAAGACCAGGATCTCCTCGCCTCGATTCTCAACACGCGACCGAAACACGTCGTGTCGAACAGTCTCACCGAGGCGCCCTGGGGTGCTTTCGCACCTGCGACGGTGGAAAGAGGCGATGGTGTCGCCACGATCCGAAGGCTGAAGGCCCACTATTCGGGCGAGATCGTGCTGTGGGGCAGTCTCACCCTGGCGGCAGGCCTCTTCGACGCCGGAGAAGTCGACGTCCTCCGCCTGCGAATCGTGCCGACCCTGGCAGGCGGGCGCCGTACCTTCACCACACCCGACCTGGGTGTGCGGCGTCTTGAGCTCGTCGAGTCCCGCGCCTACAGCGGCGGACAGATCGTGGTCAAGTACGCACTACCGCAGTGACCGTCCGGCCCAGTCGGCTCCGCCGGGAGCAGGCTGGGCCGTCACAGCAGGCCGCCGCCGTGTGCGGTCATGGTTCGCCTCCACCGCTCGCGCGTCCGGCCGAGTGGCATGACGCGCTTTCGCTCCTCAACCCTCGCCGGTTCGCGCCCGCCGCATCGTCGCCTCGATTCCGTCGAGCAGGACGGCGAGGCCGACCGCGACACTCGTGCGCGCCTCGCCCTCCAGGTAGGGCTCGTCCCCCGCCTGGGGGCGGGCTGCCGATCCGGACTGCTGCGCCACACGCGCACTCGCGGCCTGGAACCGGGCGACGAAGGGGAAGCGCTCCGCGAAGTCGGGGGCGAACTCGGGCAGCAGCGTCGATCGAGCCTGCCACCACTCCTCGTCGGTCACCCCGGTCGCTGTCGGTGCCTGCCGGGCCTCCGCGATCGTCTTCGCCGCGCCCCGGACGAAGTGGAACAGCGTCGCCACGATGGCCTGCACCTCGCGGGCGCCCAGGCCGGTCGTGGCGAGGATGCGCAGCAGCGTCTCCAGGACGAGGTACTCGTTCGGCCCGAGCACCGGCCGCGCCTGCGACACCTGCAACACCCAGGGATGGCGGACGAAGCACGTGAGGACGTCGTCGACCCACCCGGTGACCGCCGATCGCCAGCCGACCTCCGACGCAGCCGGGCTCGGCCCGACGAACAACCCGGCCAGCACCCGGTCGTACATGAGGTCGATCAGCTCGCTCTTGCTGGGCACGTAGGTGTAGAGCGCCATGGCCGTCCGACCCAGCCGGTTCCCGACCGCGCGCATCGACAGCGCCGTCATCCCCTCCGCGTCGGCGACGACGATCGCCGCGTCCACGATGGCGTCGACACTCAGCGCCGGTCTCGGCCCCGGACCGGTACGCGGCGGCGGCTCGTCGTCGGTCCGCCACAGCAGGGCCATCGAGCGTCGCGCGTCGCCCTGCCCGGCAAAGACCACCACTTGCATCTCCTTACGGCATAAAGTAATCTCGCCCGACATCTCCTTACAGCCTAAAGCTATCAGCCGGGCCCGTGTGAATTCGCTGCGACCAGCAGCGTCAGGCACCCGTTCATCGGGTGGAGCAGCCGAGGCGTCCTCGCCACGACCCACGCCCGGCGGGCCCTGCGGCGCCCGCAGGCTTCCTGCACTGTTTCGCCCTCTCCCGAACCCTCGCTGGAGGCACCACGTGGCAGCACTGCCGATCCGATTCATCCACGTCACCGACGTGCAGCAGATCACCCCGAGGACG
The DNA here is from genome assembly GCF_001941645.1 of Actinoalloteichus sp. GBA129-24. NCBI lineage: Bacteria > Bacillati > Actinomycetota > Actinomycetes > Pseudonocardiales > Pseudonocardiaceae > Actinoalloteichus > Actinoalloteichus sp. GBA129-24. The sequence goes on from NZ_CP016077.1 coordinate 5,610,733, forward strand.
GCCCGTGTCACCTTCGGCGGCGACGACCTCGCCGACCTCGCTTATGACGAGCCCGATCAACAGGTGAAGCTCTACTTCCCGAAGCCGGGCCAGACCGTGCCACGACTGCCCGACTCGAGCGCCGAGGGCGACTTCTACCGCTGGTATCAGGAGTTCACCGCGATCCCCGAGGACGAACAGCCCTGGCAGCGCAGCTACACGCTCCGCGCGCACCACCCCGATCGACGGCTCGTCGACGTCGACTTCGTCCTGCACGAGCACGCGGGCCCCGCCACCCGGTGGGCGCAGGCCGCCCGGCCGGGAGACGCCCTGGCCATGTTCGGTCCCTCGGCCGACTTCGCCCGGCCGATCCCGCTGCGCACGGCCGTCGCCGAGGCCGACTTCGTACTGCTGGCGGGCGACGAGACGGCGCTGCCCGCGATCGGATCGCTGCTCGAATCACTCCCCGGCGGCAGCCGCGCCGTCGCGTATCTCGAAGTCGCCGACGCGGCCGAGGAACAGCGGTTCGACACCCTCGGCGAGGTGGCCGTGCACTGGCTGCACCGGGGCGAGGCCCCACCGGGACGCAGCGGGCTGCTGCTCGACGCCGTCCGAGGCGCCGAGCTGCCCAGCGGTCGACTGCTCGCCTGGCTCGCCTGCGAGGCGAGCGAGGTGCGCGCACTACGCAGGCACCTCATCGGTGAGCGCGGGCTGCCGAGGCACTCCGTCGAGTTCACCGGGCACTGGCGGCTCGCCCGCACCCAGGACGACGCCCCGACCGAGGACGACCTCGCCGAGGCACGGGAGCGCCTGGCCGACGCGCAGGCCACGCCGAAGCCCGAATAGCCGACCGCCAAATCTTCGGTGTCGCCGCCGCCGACGATGCGGGCCACGGGACGGCGGAGCCCGTGGCCGAGCGGACTGGAGGGCGAGACCGGGCGGCACGGCGGTCGGCCGCGCCTGCGGTCGGCCGCAGGCCCCCGGCGCGATCGACAAGACCAGGGCCGTCAAAATATATTGACCGTATGGACCTCGACCGGATCACGTCGCTGTTGCGCCAGGCAGGTGAGGACGATCCCATCGAGGCGCTGGCCGCGACGTCGAAGGCCAGGCAGGAGCTGGAACGGCTGGAGGCCGTCGAGGTACGGCGGGCCAGGGTCGCCGGGCGGACGTGGGCGGAGATCGCGGCCGCGCTCGGCGTCAGCAAGCAGGCAGTGCACAAGAAGTATCGGGGCGGGCTCTTCTGAGCTGAGGGAATGAACGTCGCCCGCCGGTCGTCATGACGAGGCGATGGCGACGACTACGACCCGACCCACACCCGACTCCTCCTCGGCTGCGCAGCGTGCGACGAGGACCGAGGGTATGCCGAGAGCCCGCTGCCGGTACACGCACGGAATCAGCGAGGAGTGCTGCTAAAATCTCTTCCCGGCCGCACACAGAGGCGTAACGAGAGCCAAAGAGTAATTTCGATCGTAGTAAGGGATGGACCCGTTGTCAAATTCTTCGCATGGTCCGAACGATGGCTCGCAGTGCGAAGACATCCGTCGCGAACAGGACTACGTGTCGATGCTCTACGGCCGCGTCGACGAACTGCGCAAGGAGACGACCGCCCGTCATGCCGCCGTGCTCGGCCAGGAACACGCGGGGACGCCGCAGGCCTGGCTGGAACGCGACATAGCCGCCGCCATGTACGCCGAGGAGCTGACCCGGCTGCGCGACGTCGAAGAGGGCCTCTACTTCGGCAGGCTGGACCTGGCGAGCGGCGGACGGCGGCACATCGGGAGGCTGGGGCTCTCGGACGACAGCGAGGACCCCTCCGACGGCAACGACTACGAGCCGCTGCTGATGGACTGGCGTGCCCCGGCGGCACGCCCCTTCTACACGGCCACCGCCGCGTCACCGGAGGACGTGCGGATGCGGCGCCACGTCCGGACTCGGGCTCGCAAGGTCCTCACGATCGACGACGAGGTGCTCGATCTCGCCGCCGCGGAGAGCGCCGGGTCGGGCTCCCTCACCGGGGAGGCGGCCCTGCTCGCGGCGATGAGCCGCAGCCGGACCGGCCGGATGACCGACATCGTCGCGACCATCCAGCAGGAGCAGGACCGGATCATCCGCTCGCCCCGCAGCGGCGTCCTGGTCGTCCAGGGCGGGCCGGGCACCGGAAAGACGGCCGTCGCACTGCACCGCACCGCCTATCTGCTTTACACCCACCGTGATCAGCTCGCCAAGCGCGGCACCCTGGTGATCGGGCCGAACCCGACGTTCCTGCGCTACATCAGTCAGGTCCTGCCCTCGCTCGGCGAGACGGGCGTGGTGTTGTCGACCGTCGCAGAGCTGTATCCCGGCATCACCGCGACCCGGCAGGAGTCGGCCGCCGTCGCCGCGCTCAAGGGCGACGCGGCGATGATCAAACTCATGGCCGCCGCCGTGAAGGACCGCCAGACCGTGCCGAGGAAGCCGATCGAGATTCAGGTCGATCGGGAGGCGGTCGTCATCGATCGCGCGATGGTCACTCAGGCCCGAGGCCGGGCCAGACGCTCCCGACGCCCGCACAACGACGCCAAGGAGATCTTCCTCCGCGAGATGTTCTCCGCGATGACGTTGCAGATCGCGGACCGGCTCGGCAGGCACCTGTTGGACCGTGCCGACCTCGACGACATCAAGGAGGAGCTGTCCTCGGACGACGGGGTGCGCGCCACCCTCGACGAGCTGTGGCCCACGCTCACGCCGCAGCGACTACTGCGTGAACTGTTCGGCTCGCCCAAGCGGCTGGCCACGGCGGCCCGACGGCTGTACACCGAGGAGCAGTGCGCGGCGATGCTGCGTGCGGACGGCGACGGCTGGACCGCCGCCGACATCCCGCTGCTCGACGAGGCCGACGAACTGCTCGGCGAGGACTCCAGGACGGCCCGCAAGCAGGAGGAGCAGGCCCGTCGCGCCGAGATCGCCTACGCGCAGGGCGTGCTGGACATCCTCGACATGGAGGAAGACCTCGACCCCGAGCTGCTGCGCGCGGTGGACATCGTCGACGCCGCCCAGCTGGCCTCCCGCCAAGAGGAACGGCGATACGAGACCACGGCCGCGCGGGCCGCCGCCGACCGGACCTGGACCTACGGTCACGTCGTCGTCGACGAGGCGCAGGAGCTGTCGGCGATGGCGTGGCGGGTGCTGATGCGCCGCTGTCCCAGCAAGTCGATGACGCTGGTCGGCGACGTCGCCCAGACCGGCGCCGAGGGCGGTGCCGACTCCTGGTCGCAGGTCCTTGGCCCCTATGTCGCCGAGCGTTGGCGACTGGAGGAGCTGACGGTGAACTACCGGACGCCCACCGAGATCATGGCCGTCGCCGCCGACGTCGCCGCCGCGATCGACCCCGACCTCCGCGCACCGCAGTCGGTCCGGGACACCGGAGTCCCGCCGTGGTCGCTCCGAGTACCGCCGGGCACGGCGCCCCAGGCACTCACCAGGCTGGTGGCCGACGAGGTCGACGAGGTCGACGACGGGCGGATCGCCGTGCTCGTCCCGGCGGCACACCTTAACGAGCTCACGGCCGCACTCGCGGACGAGCCGTCGGCGGTGTCGACTCCGGGAGCGTCCGGCGATCTGACGGCGCAGACCACGGTGCTCACGGTCGAACAGGCCAAGGGCCTCGAGTTCGACTCGGTCCTGGTCGTCGAACCGCAGGCGATCCTCGACGAGTCGCCGCGCGGCCTCAACGACCTCTATGTCGCCATCACCAGGACGACCCGACGGCTCGGCGTCCTGCACACCGGCGACCTGCCCGCCGTGCTGTCCGGCCTGCACACCCGGGTCGACTCGGACAGTGCCGTGTGAGGGAGGACCGTGGTGCGGCGGCGCTCGTCTGAGGCGGAGCGGCACCACGTCGGCTCGGCCGCAGGACGGTGTCGCGGCGAACGGATCCCGCTCGCGGTCCGCCCGGGCCGACACGATCAACGGCGATGGGCGACCAGGTCTCCCTCCGCTGCGCTTAGAGGCCGAGACGGCGCCTGATCCAGTCGATGACTCCCCGTTTCGCCGCCGCGGGCGGCGGCTCGATCGAGCCGCCAGGCTGAGGTTGCGACGCATGCCAAGGAGGGCTCGTGTCGGCTGACGCGGACGACACCGGTCGGCCCGGTACCTCGAGGGACAGCTCACCCGCGCGTCGTCGGTAGACACCGCTCTGCGCGGCGGGCGGCGCAGGCGAGGCGGCGGTCGACGGCACGTCTGCGGCGGCGCCGCTGCTCTGCGGAGCGACCGTCTCCGACGACACTGGATTGGAGCGGGCCGGTCGAGGCGAGGTCCTGGCGCCCGGGGCGGCCTCGGACCGCCGGGAGCCCGGCGACGCGGATGCCGCCGGGGTCGGCGACGCGGCGACCCTCGGTGCGTTCTTCGCGACGCCACTCGACCCGTAGAGCCTGCTCAGCCGCTCGTCGCTGTCGTCGCCGGGCCTCCTGCTGGGTGCACTGCTCGACGAGGTGCCCGGCGCCGAGGCAGCGGACGTGGGAACAGCGGGGGCGGGTGGTCTCGCAGCAGCCGACGGTGCACGAACCGCCTGCCCTTCGGCCGCGACCGCCGGGGCGGTCCGGTCGGGAACCTCGGCGGGAGGTGCCGCGGTGATGGACGGCCCTGCCGCCGGCGGCAGGCGGCCGGGAGCCGCGGAACCGGTATCTCCTGCCGCCCTCAACTCGGCGAGCCGTGCATCGGTCAGGACGTGCAGCGTTTTGGCCGTCGGCAACTGGATCTGTGGCGTCATGGCCGGACGCCCCTTCCCCCGGTAAAGCTGGATCACTCCGGTGATCGAGACCCAGCTCCCCACGAGTCCGGCCAGGTCCTCGCCGTACATCCGACGCAGTCCGTCGCCGGTCGGACCAAAGCAGATGATCGCGAAGCCAGCATGCTGCCATCGCCCAAGATTGACGATGGTGAAGGTCGGGGACATCCACTTGAAGTCCTTGACGCGCCCGAAGACGGTGATCTCCTCGCCCTGGCGACGACGAAGTTCCGCAGCGTTCGCAGCAGGCAGGACATGTGGCCCGCTGCGGGGCTCGTACCGAACGGGGACTGCAGATCGATGCACGACATCGACGCTGTGCAGCACGGCAGGGGCGTCGGCGAAGGCTGTCTCACAGGCCGTCATCAGACGGCGGGTGTCGGCGGCAGTCTCCCGGATGTCGAGCAGCCTCGCGAACAGCGACGACTGTCTGGGGCTGGTGAAGTCCACAGCGGAGAAGATCAGATTCTCACCGGTGTTGAACTCGTCCCACAGTTCCGGATGCCACCGCAACGCCAGCAGTGAGAGATCCACGACGGCGGCGGCGAAGACGTCGAGGGACTCGTCGAAATGCTCGGCTCGCCCAGGGTGCTGGTAATTGCGGTGACCTAGTTCAGGCGAGCCGAACGTCCGCAGCGAAGGCAGATACATCCCGTCGTAATCAACCAGCCGCACCTCACCTCGATCGCCGACCAGGATGTTGCCGTGTTGCAGGTCGCCGTGCGCAACCCCGCGTCGCCGCAGCGCCCGCACCACCTCCGCCAATCGCTGCCGAACCGCCTCGATCGCAGTGGGATCACGGAGGTTGTCCTCAAGCCAGAAGTGCAGTGGACTGCCGGTAACCCAGGGCATCCGCACGATCGGGAAGGTCTCTCCGCCGATCCGCATGCCCCGAGCCAGGTACTCCACACTGACCAGGAAGTCCGCCTCGCTCGCCCCGGCGACGAATCCCGCGATCTGTTCATAGCGTTCTCGCAGGTGCTGCTTATGCTTGTGGAAGCAGCGGACCGCGTAGCGCTGCGCCCCCGAGGTGATGTCGAAGGTGACGGCGAAGCCGCCCGTGGCCGCAGTCGGGCCCTGCTGCGGATTCAACCTCGCGCGCCCCCGCCTCAGCGTTGGATCGAGGAAGGAGGTCGCGGGATTCTGGACGGCCTCGGAGTAGTCGAGCAAACTGGGCAGGTTCATGTCCTGATCACGCACGCGGTAGTGTCGTCGTTGGCGAGACCCTCGTCTCGATAACCCGCGATGATCGCAGCAAAGGCCTGTTGATCTCCCGTCCAGTCGGCCTTGGCGAAGCGGGGCAGTCTGATCTTCGGACCGCTCCGTTCCAGCCGCCGCATCAGGAATGCCGCCAACGCATCGGTCACCAGCAAAAACCGGTCGCCCGTGCGGTACTCACCGCGCTGGTCGATTGATCGGGGCCCGCCGTCGGTGCGCACCAGGCTCGGGAACCGGGTGAACTCCGCCGCCGAGGCAACGGGCCCGAACCTGACGACTCGGTTATTCCGCAGATGGAGGTAGCAGGCATCGCCGACGGCAATCACCTGGTAGCCACCGTCGCGGAGGCTCAGGCCGACGAACGCCGCTGCACTGCCCTGCCGGAGCTTCTCCTGCGCGACCCAGGACGTGGCTTGCGCAGCGGTCTCCGTTTCCCACCTCTTCCGAAGCAGCGGCAGCACGTTCGTCGCAGACGGGTCCGTCCCATCCGAGAGAAACGACTCGACGAGGATGCGCGCCCAGACCTCGGATCGGGCGGCCGTGGATGCCCCGTCCGCGACGGCAAAGCGGCCCGCTGCCTCGTCGTAGCCCACCTGATCCTCGTTCTCCGACTCCTCCCTGCCGTTCTTGGGCACAGAGTAGGAGAACGCTCGATGCACCGACTTCATCGAGATCAGCCCGCTGCCGACGTGCCGTCGGTGAGTTCCCGCAGTCCGGTCGGCGTCGCCGCCCGCGTGCCGATGTCCAAGAACTCCGTGACGACGGCCGCTTGCGCGTTGTATAGAAATCCTCGTGACTCTGGAGCGATCGAGTATCCGAAGCTTGCAGCAGCGTCCTTCATGCCTGCGGGCAGGACGCTGGACATGTCGAAGAGCTTCACGGCGTACCGATCAGGCAGCCCGGCAGCAGAGTCAGGAAACAGAACCTGGTGGTTCGACAGAGCAGAGATGTGCACGTTGAACAGCAGCACGGGGCCGTCATCCGTCATCACCGTCCGCAACCGTGCTGCGGCCTCAGCGGGGTCGCCGTCTGTGCTCACCCCATCGGTGAGATTAATGACGATCGGCGGAAGGCTCGCCGGATGGGCAGCACACCACTGAGTCACGACGGATTCCGCAGCTGCCAGTGCCGCGACCATGGGAGTGGCGCCGTTGGTCTCCGGATCGATCCAGACAGGACTCGAGATCGTCTGCTCGACAACACCGCCAGCCCCGTCTGGAATCTTCTTCAGGATCTGGTCAATGCGCCGTGGGTTGTTCGCCACCTCGCTGATCGGCAGCAGTGGACGATCGAAGTCCGCACCGTGCAACAGGGAGTCGACGGTTCCGCCATATCCGATGACGCCGACGTCGAAGTAGTCGTGGAACCTGTCGTCCCCCTTGCTGCACAACAGCGAGGCGGAGCCGAGAACCCGGTTGACGATCAGCGCCAGGTATTCGGCCTTCGACCCCCCGACGTCCGGCCAGGTCTCACCCATTGAGTACGACTGGTCGATGAGCAGCAGAAGGCAGGCCGGATGCTTCCGGCTGATCTCGGCGGTGTACATCAACGTCCCCTGTCTCCTGGGCCCCGCACCAGTAGGCGCGGGTAGCGAACTCGCACCGCGAACGCACTCCCCCGAACGCGAACACGATTTCCGATGTGACGGACGTCTCGACGCTATCAAGTCGATGCTCCTCGACCTTCCAGAGGGCGCAGTTGAAACCCGAGAAGGCGCGAGATCGTCGAAGACAAGCTGCAACCCAGCCGTCCTCCCGCATCTCCCTGGTTCCGAACAAACGAATCGCACTCCGCAGGTAACATCTGGCCTCCGCAGATCGTCACCTCGGAGGAAGTGCATGACCAGGCCGCCCGACGTCCGCCCGATCACCGAGGCGGATCTGCCTCGTGCGGTGGAGACCCTCGGCGCCGCCTTCCGCGACTACCCGTACCTGCGACATGTCGTCGACGCCAGGGACCACCTGCGCCGGGTGACACGCTTTCAGGAGCTGTTCCTGGTCGAGCTCGGAATGCCGCACGGCCGGGTGTGGGTGGCCGATGGCGGGGATGCGGTGGCGGCATGGACCGTCCCGGACGCACCCGATGCAGGCGAGGTCCTCGCCGGGCTCGGCCCGGAGCTCGCCGAGCTGGCAGGCGAGCGCGCGACTGCCGCGTCGTCGGCCGAGGCCGCCCTGGCCCCGCATCGGCCGACGGAGCCGGTGTGGTTCCTCGGCACCGTGGGGGTTCATCCCGACCGGCAGGGCCGAGGACTGGGGAGGGCGGTGCTCCGGCCGGGGATCGACGCTGCCGAGGCCGCAGGCGTCACCGCCTTCCTGGAGACCTCCACGGAGCGCAACGTGGCCTTCTACCAACAACTCGGCTTCGTCGTCACGGCCGACGTCGAGCTGCCCGACGGCGGCCCCCGCACCTGGTGCATGACACGCAGGCCGACCGGCTGACTCGACAGCTCTGCTCTCTCCGGGCCCGTCGACGACGCAGCGTGAGCCGGCGGCCCGCGCGGCAGCCCGATCTCGGCGTCCGACGCGACTCGGTCGCGCCTACGGCAGCAGGCCGGTCGCCGGGGCCCGGCCGAACCGGGCGTCGTCCTACCGGTGTCGCAGCCCAGGCCTGCGGCGTCGAGGCGATTTCTCGGGCCTTCGATCGCCGCCCGGCCACGACTGTGGACCGATCTTTTCGGCGGCTGCCTCGGATCATGCCGAACCGGCGGTTCGGCTGCGCAGGCAATGGGCACCCTGCCATCGGCGAGAACGATCACAGGCGAATCTCGGTAGTTCGATGGAACGTCGAGCAGTTTCCCGGCAGACGTCTCGTCGGACACCGCCGCACCATCGGGAACGACGACCGCCGTTCCTGCTGCGCCGAATGGCCGATCGCATTGCGCCGTCGGCAGCATCGACGTCCGGACGCCTGCCGATCCCGCTCATCAGCCGCGCCGCCGATCGACCGACGTGACCCAGGCCATCGACCACGATGTCACCGGCAATCTCTGCTGCGCAGATCACGGCCTGATCAGGAACACCCGAGGACCGATTCCGGGATCGAGGGCTGTTCGACGCCGGAATCCTCGGCCGCGCGCATTGCCGAACGAAGATCGGGTGCTTTAGGGTCGGCGCGAAGTCGCCATTCTCGGCCTCCTCGGAAATACCGAAACCCGGCGACGGCTGGCGCAGGAATTCCGTGCAGCGCGGACCAGGGGCGTCGGGCAGGCTCGTCGCCCGGCCGCGACATCACCGACGCGGTGTCGCCGACGGGCCGCAGGAGAGGACGATCATGATCAAATCCGTGAGCCTGCGACGTGGAGCGCTGCGCTCCCTGCTCGCCGTCGCCGTCGTCGGACTCGTCCCGTTGGGCACCGCACAGGCGGGCACCGCCACGACGCCCGGCGCCGCGCTCCCCGCAGGACACGAGAACGGCACGGCCCAGACTCCCGTGTTGTTCGACGACTTCGACTACACCTCCCACACCGACTCGCGGCTGGGCCAACGCGGCTGGACGGTCCGCTCCTACGGCGGCGGGCCCGGCATGGGCGGCGACACCTGGGCGCCGGAGAACGTCGGCTTCACCGACGGCGAGGGCGGCCGCGTCCTGCGGCTGTCGGCCACCACCGACGGCACCCAGGCGGGCACCGCACAGGCGGAGATCCTGCACCAGCGCAAGTTCCACCACGGCACCTACGCGGCCAGGGTGCGGTTCTCCGACACGCCGGTGGCCGGTCCGGACGGTGACGAGCTGGTCCAGGCCTTCTTCACGATCACACCGCTGCGCTTTCCGTACGACCCCGAATACGGGGAACTCGACTTCGAGTACCTGCCCAACGGCGGCTGGGGGCAGTCCGGCTCGGCACTGTTCCTCACCAGCTGGGAGACCTACGACCCGGCGGGTGGTTCGCTCAACGAGTCGACCGCGGTCCCCGGCAGCGAGGCGGGCTGGCACGACCTCGTCGTACAGGCCGACGGGACGAGCCTGCGGTACTACCTCGACGGTCGACTGGTGGCCGAGCACAACGGTGCCGTGTATCCGGACACTCCGATGGCGATCCACTTCAACCAGTGGTTCATCGAGACCGGTCTCCTCGACAGCTCCGAGTCCCGTACCTGGGAGCAGCAGGTCGACTGGGTGTATCACGCGAAGGACGAGATCGTGAGCCCCGACCAGGTCCTCGCCGAGGTCGCTGGCTACCGGAGTTCCGGTGTCGACCACGTGGACACCGTCCCCGCAGGCTGATCGACACCGCGTCACCGGGACCCGATCAGCGGAGCAGGCACGCGCTCTCATCCACTGGACGACACGACGACTGTCGGACTCGCCACAGGAGTGATTCGCAGTCAACCGACTACTGTCAGTGGGGATATCTCGATCTGGCCAGGCGAGGAGGCACGAGTGTGCGTTCCCCGAACAGGGGGGCCGTGGCGTCGTCCGCGCAGTCGAGTCCTGGACCCCGGTCTGGACAGATCTGGAGGACCCACTCGGAGCTGACGACGGCGATCGATCCGCTGGGGCGAGCAAAGGAGAGGTCATGAGCGTGTCGACATCCGAGCCGCTGACCGAGACAGACCTGCGGTCGCTGTTCTGCAGGCCTCCCGATGCGGCCGAGCTGATCGGCGTCGAGATCGAGACCGCCGTCGTCGACCCGGCCACGGGCCGGGCGGTCCCCTATCTCGGCGAGTACGGCATGGAACGTCTCCTGGAGGTCCTGCTCGCCGAGATCGGCGGCGAGCCGATTCGCGATCGAGGCCACCTCACCGGATTCACCCAGCCCTCGGGCCTCTCGATCACCCTGGAGCACGGCGGAGCGCTGGAGTACTCCTCGGCTCCTGGCAGTGATCTGGCAGCCGTGGTCGGGCGGATGCGCGAGTCGCTGACCTGGGTCTCCGAGGTCGCCGCACAGCTCGGCATGGCGGTCATGCCGGGCGGCAATCTGCCGTTCGACCTCGTCCACCAGATCAGGAGAGTGCCCAAGACCAGGGGCGATCGGATGGCCGAGTACTTCGACTCGCTCGGCGAGGTCGGCAGGTGGGGCCCGACGGTGATGACCATGACGCTGTCCACCCAGGTGACGCTGGACTATCTCGACGAGGACGACCTGCGGGAGAAGATCCGGATGCAGGTGGCGGCGTCCCCGGTCGTCGCGGCGATGTTCGTGAACTCGCCGATCGAGGGCGGGGCGCCCACCGGCGTGCTGTCGCGTCGGGGGCAGTGCTGGCAGAAGACCGATCCGACCCGCTGCGGCGTGCTGACGCCCGCCCTCCGGGACGACATGCGGGTTCAGGACTTCGTCGACTGGGCGGCGGCCCTGCCGATGATGTACCACCGGGTCACCGACGACGACTACCAGCGGGGCTCCGACCGGCCGTTCCGGGAGCTGCTCGTGGCCGGGTTCGCCGATGGAACGCTGCCCGACCTCGCGGACTGGCAGGCCCACCTGTCACAGATCTGGACCGACGTGCGCCTGCGCGAGACCCTGGAGATGCGCGCGGCCGACGGCCCTGCCTGGCCGAACTCCCCGGCGATCCCCGCGCTGTGGACCGGACTGAGCTACCACCGTCCCTCCAGAGACGCCGCCTGGAGCCTGTTGAAGGCCTATCGGCCCGCCGATCTGCGCGCAGCGTCCGAAGACCTGATCAAGCACGGCCTGTCGGCGCGCATCGCGGGCGACTCGGTCCGCGAACTCGGCGCGGAGCTGCTCCGGCTGGCCTCGGACGGTCTGGCGGCGCGGGTGCGCGCCGGGCTGGAACGCCCCGAGGTGGTGGCCTATCTCGATCCGCTCGTCGAGGTGATCGAGAGCGGCCGGACCTTCGCGGAGGAGACCTTGGCCCGCTGGGAGGGCGATCTCGCGGGCGACCCGGCCCGCTATGTCGCCGCCCATCGAATCTGAGCACTCGTCTCGCCTACTGTGGCGCAGGGCAGGCCCGACTGAGGTGGGCCTGCACTGCCCCCGGACACCGGCGTCCCCGGTCTCCGGCGAACCCGTCGGCGTCGTAGGCGGATGGGAACCGACGGGCATCGCCGTTCCCACCGGAGTCCCGCGTGCCACTAGGTTCCAGGAGCGAGATGCCTCGACATGGGTGCGGCGGCGATGTCGCCAGGTTACTGAGGAGATGAACCGTGACAGAGCCAGAGACCGTCGCAAGAACGGCGTCCGCAGGCCTGGTCGAGGTGCAGGTGGGCGCCGTGGCCGCCCAGGTGCCGATCCTGCGGACCGTGGCGGCGGACATCGCGATGCGCGAAGACCTGGAGCTCGACGCGATCGACGACCTGCGGATGGCGGTTGACGAGGCCTGCTCGCTGCTCGTCTCGATCGCCACACCCGAGGCTCGGCTGACCTGCGTCTTCCTGCCGAGTGAGCAGGAGATCACCATCACCGCGGAGGTTCGGTCCCGCCGGGACCGGGCCGACTTCAAGGAGGCGATGGGTTGGCAGGTGCTGTCGGCGCTGACGGACGAGGTGACCGATCACGTCGAGGAGGCGGGCGAGGATGATCTCGTTCGGATCGAGCTGGTCCGCCGTAGAGGCGAGCAGGCGAACCGATGACGACGCAGCAGACCGAACCGACCGCAGGCACGGACGAGCCGGCCAACGAGGAGCTGTTCGCCAGGCTGGCCGCGCTCGACCAAGACGACGACCGACGCAAGGCGGTCCGGGACGAACTCGTCAGCAGGCACCTTCGGCTCGCCACGAACCTCGCACGCAAGTTCGATCGTCGCGGCGAACCGCTGGACGACCTCGTGCAGGTCGCGACGGTGGGCCTCATCAACGCCGTCGACCGTTTCGACGCGGATCGGGGTGCCGCCTTCCTGCCCTTCGCGGTGCCCACGATCATGGGCGAGCTGCGCCGTCACTTCCGTGATTCGAGCTGGTCGGTCCGGGTGCCCCGCAGGCTCAAGGAGTTGAGCGCCTCCGTGATCGGGGCCCGCAACGAGCTGACCCAGTCGCTCGGCCGCACGCCGAAGCCGAGCGAGCTCGCCGAACACCTCGGCATTTCCCGCGAGGAGGTCTTCGAGGCACTCGTCGCCAGTGGCGGACGGCAGGGCTCCTCGCTGGACCGACTCTTGGAGGACTCGCCGAATGCGCCGTTAGGCTCGGCCGACCCGGAGATGGACGAGGTGGACAACCGCAGGCTGCTGCATCCGCTGCTGGCCAAGCTCCCCGAACGTGACCGCAAGATCGTCGTGCTGCGCTTCTTCGGCGGCATGAGTCAGGCCGACATCGCCCGGCGCGTCGGCGTCTCACAGATGCAGGTCTCGCGACTGCTGGCGAGCATCCTCAGCAGGCTGCGCGCGGGCATCGGCGACGTCGAGGGCGGCGGCGAATGACTTACCGCCGATCGTCCTCGTCCCCCACCAAGTGCCGATCGTCCTCGTCCCCCACCAAGTTCAGAGCGCCATCCGCAGTTCTCGGCGACGGCTCTTAAGGAGTTCCCGACGTTCGCCCTCTCCCATCGCTCCCCAGACCCCATAGGCCTCCTGGCTGGTCAGGGCGTACTCGCGGCACTGGGTGAGCACCGGGCAGGACCGGCAGATCGCCTTCGCCCGGCTCTCCCGCTTCTCCCTGGCATGGCCGCGTTCGGACTCGGGATGGAAGAACAGCCTGCTGTTGGCACCTCTGCAGGCGCCGTCGAGCTGCCAGTCCCAGTGCTCCGTCACCGGCGTGGGCAGACGTCCGGTCTCAGCCATGATGACTCCCGAGGTAGTTACAGCAGGACGCGCCGACGGGTCCGTGCGCAGGGCAGGACGTGATCTCGTCGTTCGCCGCCCTGGGCGACACGCCGTCGGCAGCGGTGAGGTACCCGACCCGCCGGGGGTGAAACGGCGGCCTGAGAGTGATCTACTCCACGTCGTCCGGGGCACATGCATCGTGATATGCAGGCTGCGTGGTAGGCGAGATGGCGGATGGTAGTTCTTTGTCGCAGGACAACTATCATGCGTGCACGACCGTTCTCCGCGGGCTCACCGTGACATGCCAGGCTCGCCACCAGGCATGACGATCCAGGCAAGGAAGGGATTGTGATGTTGCGCATCACCGCCGAAGGACACCCCTCGACACGACTCAGCGTCGCGGGCGAGGTGGACCTGAGCACCGCGCCGGAGTTGGAGCAGGAACTCGGCACGGCGATCACCGCCACGGACGCCGAGGAGGTGACCGTCGACGTCGCCGAGGTCTCGTTCATGGACTCGGCAGGCCTGCGAGTCCTGGTGGGAGGCCTCCGACAGGCCGAGGAGCACGGCGTTCGCCTGACCGTGGTGAACCCGCAGTCTCAGCTGCGCAAGATCATCGAGATCACCGGACTGGCCGAGGTCCTGGGTCTCGGTGCGTCGTCGTCAGGAGGGCGGGCAGCCGGAACGACCGGCACCCAGTCCTGATCGTCTCCTGATTGATTCGCGAAACGGCTGGGTAAACCAACCGGCGTGAGCCACCATGACGAGGCGGAGTGGAGACCAGCGAGCGCGATGCGCGGCTGGTCTCCCGCAATGCCGACGGTCGGCCGGCTCGGATGCGTCGATGAGGCAGCCGAAGGACGGATGATCCTCGACGGCGCAACGACCGGAGGCGGACACGGTTTCAGCGGTGGCGAGGCCGACGCACACGGCGCACGAGTGCTCCTGATCGAGCACTCGTCGTCGCGGCAGAGCGGCACCGGCCGCACGACGGCGAGGGTGGGCAGGCATCGGACGATGGAGACGCGTGCACTGATCAGAATGGAGACGCCGGGCGGGGTCGCCGCCGCAGGCGAGGCACGCCACACCGTGGGCACGGCGCTGGGCCGATGGGGGCTGGAGGGGGAACTGGTGGACGACGTCCTGCTGGCCACCTCGGAACTCGTCACCAACGCCGTGGAGCACGGTGCGGCACCGATCCGCCTGGAGGTCGAGCGCAGTACGACGCGGATAACGCTCCGCGTCCATGACCGAAGTCTCGATTCACCGCAGATCTCCTGGTCGGACCCGCTGGGCGAGCGCAGTCGAGGTCTGCTCATCGTCGCCGCCATCAGCTCCGACTGGGGTTTCCAGACCGACGGCGCAGGCAAGTGCGTCTGGGCCGAGTTCCAGATACCAGCACAGGCACGCCGCACGCCCGACGCCTAGGCGGCGGTCCGCATGATCGAATGACGCGCCCTTCGTCGAGGTCGGGCGGGCGCGACGGATCGACGGCGACGGCGACGGCGACGGCGACGGCGACGGCAGCCGCGCACGACGAGGTCGCCGACGTTCTGGCGGGGCACGGCGGGCGAGCGGCGACGACCGGCACGGACACCGCGAGGGACGAGGACGGCCTGCTGCCGAGGCAAGGTCGTCCGACCGCCCGGACCGTTGCGGGACGTCGCCTCCTTCACACGTCGATCCGCCCGCCGCGACGACAGGCGCCGTGCTTCCACGCACCCACCGACGCCGACGCGATCCCGCCGGAACTCCGATGCGACCGCCCGCGCTCCGCCGCGCACGGGACCGACTCGGCTTCCTTGACCACTTCGGACGAACTCCGAGCGACCGGCTCAGACCCGCCCGATCAGCTCGGCCGCACCCGCCCCGATCAGCCTCCGTCCGGCGCCGTCCGACCGCCCGCCGACGTCGACGTCGGCCCGTGCCAGTCCAGGCACACCACCACCGCGTCGTCGTCGAGATCGGTGTGCTCGCGGAAGACGGCGAGGTCGGACAGGACCGCTCGGACCGACTCGCCCGCAGGCAGGCCGCGCGAGGATCGGACGATGCGGGACAACGACGTCTCCCCGTACGTGCGGGTGCCGTTGGACGAGTCGTAGACGCCGTCGCTGACCACGAACAGTCGGTCGCCCGGCAGCAGCAGCTCCTCCTGGGTCTCGTAGGAGGTCCCGTCGAACATGCCGAGCGGAAGCTGCTCCTCCAACTCGACACGCCGCACGTGATCACCCCGGATGATCCACAGCCGAGGCGATCCCGCGTCGACGATGGTCATCCGCCCGGTGGCCAGCTCGACCTGGATCAGCAGGGCCGCCAGGTGTCGATCGCCGCCGTGCTGGCCCCAGACCGCCTGATCGGCGAGGGCGGCCTGCTCGGTCAGGGGCAGGCCCGACCTCCTGCTGTTCCGCAGCGCGCTGATGCCGACGTTGGTCAGCAGCGCGGCGTCGAGTCCCTCGCCGAGGCCGTTGGTGACGGCGATGCTCAGCAGCCCCGGATCGGCGCTCCAGTCGAAATTGTCGCCGCGCACCGCGTAGGCCGGTTCGAGCTGACCCGCGATGGTGAACTCCGGGCACTCCAGGCCCCAGGAGCGCACCAGCTCCCACTGCATCTCGGCGGCCAGGGTCAGGCGCCGGTCCCGGCGAGCCCGCGCAGGCTGATCAGTGGAGGTCTCGACGATGGCGACGGCGTGCGCCACGGCGTCGGCCACCTCCGCCAGCCTGTCCAGCACCGTGGGAGTGATCTCCTCCTCGACGCGTCCCGAGAGCACCCCGAGCCGATTCCCGCGCGTGGACAACGGAACGTGCACCAGGCCTGCCGCCGCGTCGGCGATCACCGGCCGCTGATCGCGGAAGGCGGCACCGTCGAGTGAGCCGGTGACGGGGACGGCGACGGCGTCGTGGCCGCCGAGCGGCAGCAGCTGTTCGACGCGGTAATCGGCAAGGCGCACGGTGGCGTCGAGGAATCCCGCGTGCAGCGCCAGCAGTCCGGGCAGCGCTCGAAAGAGATCATGCACCGGATGTCTGCGGAGCGCCTGCTCCAGCAGGGCGATAGCAGGCCATGCCGTCATCGTTCCTCCTCAGGCGGGGGAGGACCGCCGACTCGACGGTACCCATGGCGAGGCTTTCGGTACCGAATCACCGGCTATGTCACAGTGGGGTATGGCAGCCGAGCGACAGCCTCCCGGCTCGCCCTCCGAGGGGGCGTACCCGGTGGAGACCCGCGCGACGGATGTCGCGGCCGAGTCGCTCACCCTGTTGTTGGGCAGGGCGGGCGACACGGTCCGCCCGAAGGTGTCCCCCGCTCAGCTCCGCGCCCTCCAGGTCGTGGAGTGGCACCACTCGATCAACCTGACCGGCCTTGCCGAGGTCCTCGGCGCGATGCCCTCCTCCGCAAGCAGACTCTGTGATCGACTGGAGGCGGCCGGACTGCTGGAACGACGCTCCGGAGCCCTCGATCGACGCGAGATCGAACTGGTGCTGAGCCCGGACGGCGTCCGGCTGCTGTCCCGACTGCGCGAGACCCGCCGGGCCGATCTCGGTGCGGTGCTGTCGACGATGAGCCGTCAGGGCCGGACCGCCCTGCTGCGCGGACTGCACGAGTTCGCCGCCGCGTTCGACCGCCGGGAGTCGGCAGAGGGTCGGCGAGACGGATCGATCGAGCCGCCGCCCGACGGTGGGGGTCGGTACCCGGAGCACACCCGGAACTCGGAGACCACCCAGGACTCGGGGACCACCCAGGACTCGGAGACCGCCCGGCCGTCGAGGCGCCCGGACGGCGGGTCGGAAGCCTCCGACCCGCAGGCTCCGAAGGCGGGGGCGGCCGATCGGCGGGAGCGCCTCGACCGTGATCGCGGGCTGGTCGAGCAGTGGGATCGGGGATCGAGCGGTCCGCGAGGCCGTCGCCGCCAGGACGGGCCCGGTCCGCCTCGGGACGGGTCGATCGGGGCGCGCCCCGACGCCGCGCGGCCGGACACCGAGCAGTCGGCGTGAGACGTCATCGCGCAGCAGGCCCGGCCGATCGACCGCACGGTGGCCACGGCTGATCGTCGAGGCGTCCGGACCGGTAGGCGTGGTGTGGACAGGCGCGCGACCGACCGCGCGGTCCCCAGAACCGTCGCGATGGGCAGTCGGGCCGCATCACCCAGGGTCGGCGTCGTAGACCAGCAGTCCGTCGGACTGGACGCGGGCCCCCGGTGTCGGCGGGTGTTCGACGAGCCTGCCGTCGTGCATCAGATGCCAGGCGGGAATGCCCGCGACGAGCCAGGCGTAGTCGGCGATGATGCGGCGGTGGCAGCGCCACCAGACCGTCTCGCCGCAGAGCACGCTCACCCGCCCGTCCGTGCGCTGCCGGACCTCCTCGAGCAGCTCGGCCATCGCCGTGAGGAACTCCGGGGTGCGGGTGTGTCCCGCGTAGGCCCGGAAGCTCGTGTTACGCCAGAACGTGTCCGGCGAGTGGTCGGCCAGTCGCCGGAAGCCGCCGAGCCGCTGGTCCCAGCGATAGGAGATGCCCTCGGCAGACAGCCATTCGCCCATGACGTCGCGGGCGGTGTCCGGGTTGCGGCGGCTGCCGGGGACCGTGCGCACGTCGACCAGCGCCCGTACCGCCGCTCCGTGGAGTAGACCTGCCAGCTCGGTGCGATCGAGGGTGCCGTGTCCGACGGTGACCAGGCCGGGGCGTCCGTCCGGCGGCGGGACGGCGGGATGGTCGGCGGCCGTGGCGGCGTCGGGCCGTCCCCGGTGCGCGGGCGTCGGCTGCGGTTCGGCCGAGCGGGCCGGGCCGGAACTGCCGACCGCCTCGGCCGAGGCGGTCGGCTTTGGGCCGGGTCGGACCCGGACTCCGGATCGCCACCCGACCATGCCGGTCCTGTCGGCCTGCTCGCCTGCCCGCATCATCGAGGGGGCCGCTAACGTCGCCGTCGGCGGACCCGGCGCAGCTCGTCGGCCAGGCCGCTCCGCATCCGACTCCAGTCCTGCGGCGTCAGCGCCGGTCGTTCGCCCGGACCGCCCAGCTCACTCGCCGCCGACTCCAGTTCGGCCATCGTGGTGATGATCTGGTCGACCACCTCGGGATGTCCCAGCGGCAGCGGCGCGCCCACCGCGTCTCCGGAGTGGGCCGGATCCCGTCGGATGATCCGGGTGGGGACGCCTCGCGCGGCGAGTTCCCGCACGAGCCGGTCGACGGCGCCCTCCGGGACCGGCGAGTCGAGGTCCGCCGCCTCCTGGTCGGGCTCGATCAGGAGCACGGCTCGGACCAGTCGCCACTTCACGGCACCGAGGAGCAGGGCGTCCTGCGTCGCGGTGCCGCTCGCGACCAGGTAGGCGGGCATGCCGTACTCGGCGAGCTCGTCCAGCAGCTCCGCGTTGGACTCCACGCCCGCCTCGGTGGCGGGAAGCCTGCACCACATCACGCGCACCCGTTCGGCCAGCGAGCGCCAGGTGCCCGGCAGGCCGCCATGGTTGGCCTCCCCTGCGGGGTCCAGGACCAGCACGGCGGGACCACCCGGCGGGCCGTGCTCGACGACGAGCGGGCCACCGGATCGAACGGTCTCGCTCCCAAAGTCACGCATCGACTTCCTCCTCGCCGCCGTACACCTGGTCAGGACCTCTGTTCCGACGGCCACCTGGAACCGCGAGGCCCAGATGCACCACCTTCACCACAGTCATCTCGTCCAACAGCTCGGGGCCGAAGTGGAATCCGGTGTCGCAGCCTCCTCGATGTCGCACCGCACCGCGCCCGACCTCGCCCGCCAACGAGTTCACCCGCACGGTGCCGACCGGCAGTTCCTGCCAGGCACGCTGCGCGCGACGCATCGACGCGGTGAGCACGGTGGCGGCCCGGCCGTAGCGATCCTCGGCCGCCTCGGCGAGCGCCTGGTCGAAGTCCTCGACGATCCGGATCGCCGCGACCGGACCGAACGTCTCCTCCCGCATCACCCGCATGTCGGGAACGCAGCCGGTGAGGACCGTCGCCGGGTAGAAGGCCCCCGGCCCGCGCGGCACCCGGCCGCCCGCCAGCGCCCAGGCTCCCCGGCCGATCGCCTCGCTGACCTGTGCGTGCACCTGGTCGCGCCGTCGCCGGTCCACCAGCGGACCCAGTTCGACGTCGCCAGGCAGAGCGGGCCGTGCGACCCGCCGGGCAGCCTGCGCGGCCAGGCGATGCTGGAACTGATCCGCCAGTGCCCGGTGCACGTAGATCCGCTCGATGGAGCCACGCCGCTGGCCGGTCTCGCTGAACGCGCCCACCGCCGCCTGTTCCGCAGCCCAGGCCACGTCGACGCCCGCATCGACGATCAACGCGTCGTTGCCGCCGTTCTCCAGCAGCACCGCGGCGCCCGTCCGCGCCGCCGACCGGGCGATGCTGCGGCCCGCCTCGGAACAGCCCAGGTGGGCGATCAGGTCGACGCCCGGGTCGGCCGCGAGTCGGGCACCGGTGCGATCGTCGCCGGAGATCATCATGAGCACGCCCGCAGGCAGCACCGAGGACAGCGTCTCGGTCAGGAACCGACCGACGTGCGGCGCCCGCTCGCTTGGTTTGAACACCACGGTGTTGCCGGTGACCAGCGCGGCGCCGAGCAGCCCGCAGGACACGCCGACCGGGTCGTGCCACGAGGTCAGCACGACCACGACGCCACGGGGCTGCGGCACCGTCAGGTCGACGGCGGCATCCCTGCCGAGGAGACTTCGGCCCCGATGGACCGGGCCGAGTTCCGCGTACTGTTCCAGGACGTCGGCGCCCGCAAGCGCTCCCGCTCTGGCCTCGGACACCGGACGGCCGGTCTCGGCGTTGTGCAGCGCGGCGAGTTCGTCCACCGAGGCACGCACCGCCGCCGCCGCGGTGCGGAGTCGGCGCCCCCGATCGGCGGCCGAGGTTCGGGACCAGGCGGCGAGGGCCGACCTGGCGGTGCGCACGGCATGCGTGATCTCAGGTTCGTCGGCGACGGGGAGCAGACCGACCAGCGCTCCGTCGACCGGGCTGTGGACTCGCAGATGTTCCCGCGCCGCCTGTTCGAGCAGCACCGGTCTTGTCGTCGTGATCAATGAGCCGGACAACCCGTCGAGCATCGCGCCTCCTGCTGTCGAGGTCCCCGAATACCCGCAGGCGAGCGCGGTACACCTCGACGAGAGCGCGGCACGCCGGGCGTGGCCGCGCCGGCCGACGACGCGGAGACCGCCCCCGCGACGTGCGAGGGGCGCCGGAGTCGTCTTGACGCGGCGACCTGCGGCGGACGGCGACCTGGCCCGCGACCGGCGGTGCGTGATCAGTAGGGCGGAAACCCCCCGGCAGAGTGGCCATGCCCCGGTCGCCCGAGCGCGAGGCGGCGTGCGTGCGTCGTCGACCGGGCCGGGCAGGCCACGCCGTCGGACGACTCCTGCCGTTCGTCGGAGAGCGAGCGAAGGCGATCCGACCCGAGGAACTCTCGGCCCGACAGCCGCCCCGGACGACCACAGGTGCAGTGTGAGGAGATCTCGGGTATCACCACCGGAGGGAAGCGTCGCCAGGCACTGCTCAGAGTCTGTCTTCGGTCCCGCCCCGTCGTGAGCGGGGATCAGCGTGGATGAGCTGCACGGCGACAGGAGGAAGCCATGACGGAGTTATGGTGACCGACGACAACGCCGCTGGTGGCCACGCAGGCCCCGCGCAACAGGAGAGCAGGGATCAAGGACAGGCTCACAGACCGGACACCATCACGCCGAGGCATGGCGCGCGTGCCAGGAGACAGGACCGCACTCCATGCCGGGCCCCGCCGACAGAGGAGCAGCAGGTGGCCGTCATCGACAGGTCGACGGACGTTCCCGTGTCCGCAGCAACCGCCTACCGCTGGTGGGCCAGGCCGCAACGGCTGGCCGAACTGCTTCCCGACGTCACGGAGGTCGTCTCCGACGGCGGGAGCCGAAGCACGTGGCGGCTCGCGATCGGCAGTGGAGAGCACACCGAGTGGGAGATCGAGAAGCTCGGCGGCAGGCCCGCCCGCGAACTGCGGTGGCGGTCCGGCGACGACACGCCGGAGCACGCAGGCATCGTGACCTTCGAGCCGATCGACGAGGAGAACTGCCAGGTACGGGTGCGCGTGGCCTGGCGTCCCCGCTCCGTCGGCCAGCAGGTCACGCACTATCTCGGCGTGGTCGACAACTGGGTGGCTGCCGCCCTCGCCGAGTCCGCCCACCGGCTCGCCGAACGGGCCGAGCGGGGACCGGTGAACCGCAGCGCTCAGTTCGACGAGACCGAACCGGAACCCGTCTGGCCCACCGAGGCAGACGTGCCCGCCGCCCGGCCTGCGCAGGCGGAGACCTCCTTGTACGACAACCCGGCCGATGCGGCACCGGGCACCCCCGGCACGCCGATGGGCCCGACGCCGCCTTACACCGATCCCAGGAACCGTCCGCGCTTCTAAAGGCGGGCCCGGTGCTCCGGGAGGCGGGCGTCTGCCGCAGAAGCGAGCAGCCTGCCTGTCGACGACGGAGGGTCGGCGACCGGCGTGGCGGCCTGGCGCGGAGCCGAGCCGGGACGGCGGGCCGCGCAGGCCGAGCCCACGGTTTCGCTCCCGACGGCGTCGGGACCGGTGCACCGGCGACCGCAGACAGGCAGGAAGGCCCAGGCGGCCTCAGACCGGGCCCGTCTCGGACGACACGGCCGCCGTATCCGCCTCGGCAGCGGCCGGGCCGACGCGCTCGGGAAGCCGTGCGGTGTCGGCCTCCCTGATCCAGGTCACCTCGGTGATGGTCGCCAGGCCGTCGGCCAGCAGGCTCGCGTCCGAACCGTCGCCGCCCTCGGCCTCCATCCGGGTCGTGGTCACGCGCAGCCGTCCGTCGGTCAGTGCGTCGACGTGGCCCTGCACCGCACCGAACCGGGCCAGCGTGGCGCGGTGCAGCATGACGGCGGGCCGCTCCGTCGGAGGCAGGTTGACGTTGAACACCGTGCCGCGCGGCGCCGCCAGCAGGGGCGGCAGCGCGAGTCCGGCGCCGATCGCGGCGGCACGCCACATCTCGCCGGAGACCCGCGTCGTCGCAGCGTCGAGCGCGACCGCGTCCAAGGACACCGCGAGTGCCCGCGCGCCCTGCATCGCTCCGGTGATGGCGGCGCCCAAGGTGCCGGAGTGCAGCACCGACCGGCCGACGTTCGCGCCGAGGTTGATGCCGGAGAGGACGAGGTCGGGGGCCGCGCCGAACGCGCCGCGCGAGGCGGCGAAGGCGATGAAGGCGGGCGCGGCCTGCACGGCGTAGCACTGGGCGCCCGCGAGCCCCGGCAGCCGCCGCGGGTCCGCCACCACCCGGCCGTCGTGCTGGACCGAGGTGATCGCGGCGCTGCTGCCGCTGGACTCGTGCGCGGGCGCCGCCACCAGGACGTCCCAGCCCTGCTCCAACGCCGCCGCCGCAAGGGCGTGCAGACCCGGTGACTCGACACCGTCGTCGTTCGTGATCAGCACGCGCACCTGTTCCGCTCCGTCCTGCGCCCGCAGTGGGCTGCCTCAGATCTCCCGCAGTTCCACCTTCGCCGCCAACACCTCGATGCTCTCGTCCCGGCCCGTGCCGAGCCCGCGCCGGACGACGTTCACCGCGCCTGCCGCCGCACCGAGCCGCACCGCCTCCATCAACGACTCGCCGCGCACCAGCGCCGCGGCGACTCCCGCCGCCATCGAGTCGCCGGTGCCCCGCGTCTCGGCAGCCTGCAGCACCGGAAGATGCACTTCGTAGACGACGTCGTCCAGGAGGGCCAACGCAGGCTCGGCGGCCCGCGAGACGAGCACGGCACCCGGTCCGGCCGCTCTCAGCTCCCTGGCGGCCTTGATCAGCGAGTCCCGGTCGTCGTCGCGGCTTCTGCCGTCCGCGATCAGCTCCTCGTGGCTGATCTTCACCACCGACACGCCGCCCGCCAGGGCCGCGTCGAGCTGCTCCCCCGCCAGGTCGACGAGCACCAGCCCGCCGTTGCCGGTCACATCGGCGGCCAACCTGCGGTAGGTGTCCGCCGGAATGATGCCGAGTCGCGCCGGACCGCTCAACACCGACAGCCGAGCGTCCAGTCCGTGCACCAAGGCCAGCTCGTAGAGATCGTCCAGCTCATGCCGGGACAGGGGCTCACCGGGAGCGTCCACGATCTCGCTGCGCACGCCGCCCCGCCGATCATGCACATAGCCGCCGTTGCGGGTGCTGACATCGACCGGCTTCAACTCCAGACCGTCCTCGACGATCAGATGGCGCAGCACGGCGCCGGTCTCCCCACCGAGCGCCGCGCACAGCACGACCCGGACGCCGAGCGAGGCGATCATCCTCGCCTGCCAGACGCCCTGGCCTCCCGCGTGCAGATGCAGATCCGGCTCGTCGCCTCGGTCCTCCACGGTCACCGTGAGCTGAGGCGAGGGGGCGAACACCATCACGTGATCCGTCACCGTCGGCCGCCCTCGTGGTCGCAGCGGCGCGCAGTCGAGGACGCTCGGCGGACCGCGCACCTGCCGGGTCGATGCACCGGAACGGAGTCGGGCCAGGAGACGTCGAGCGTGCGGGAGGTGCTCATCGCTGGGTTCCGCATGCGTCGCCTCCTCTCCCTGCCCTTGCGAAAGGTCGGACCGCGACGAGGTACCCGTCGTGACGATCAGTCAAACAGCGGCAGGCCGAGGCTCAGCCGAGTGAGATGCCGTGCAGCCGGGTACGCCACCCCGTACGGCCCGGACCGACCGGGCCGGAGCAGAGCACGCGCCAGAACACGACACGAGTCGAACAGAGGAGAACCCGTGGCCGAGCGACTCACGAATCAGACCGTGGCATTCCTGGTCGCGCCGGAAGGCGTCGAACAGGTCGAGCTGACCAAGCCGTGGGAAGCGGTTCGTGCCGCAGGCGGCACGCCCGAGCTGGTGTCGACCGCGAAGGGCGAGATCCAGGGCTTCCACCATCTCGACAAGGCCGACCGCTTTCCGGTGGACCGCGTCGTGAGCGAGGTCGACGCGCACCGCTACGACGCCCTGGTGCTGCCCGGCGGCGTGGCCAATCCCGACTTCCTGCGCACCGACGTGCAGGCCGTGGCCTTCGTCCGTGCGTTCGTCGAGGAGGGCAGGCCGATCGCGGCGATCTGCCACGCGCCGTGGACTCTCATCGAGGCGGATGCCGTCCGGGGCCGCACCCTGACCTCGTGGCCGAGTCTGCAGACCGACCTGCGCAACGCGGGCGCGACGTGGGTGGACGAGGAGGTCGTCGTCGATCAGCGGCTCATCACCAGCCGCAACCCCCACGATCTGCCCGTCTTCTGCTCGACGCTGGTGGCCGAGTTCGCCAAGGCAGCCGACTCCGCGCAGAACGTCGGCATCTGACGCCGATCCGCCTCGCGGACGTCCGCTCGGCGGCTGGACCGCGTCGAGATCAGGACGTCCGGCCCGCCGGGTCGGGCCCGGATTCGGCAGACCGGGCCGCCTGGCGGGCCAGGGCCGGGTCGTCGGGACCGAGTCAATCGTCAAGCGGATCTCCGGTGATGCGGGCACGATGGAACAGGCGAGGGCATCGGTCTGCCGTCGGCGCAGGCAGGTCGGCTCGTAGTCCACTGTTCACACATGCCCGTTCCGCTCGGAAATCGGGTAGACCTTGACAGGGTGATGACCATCGCCGATCGACGTACTGATCCCGACGCCGACGCGACGCGCTCCCTCCCCCGCTGGCTCCGTGTGAGCGCGGCAGGAGGCTGGCGACTCCTGGTCCTAGTGGCCGCCCTCTACGTGCTGGGCGTGGTGGTCACCCGGATCAGCATCGTGTTGATCCCACTGGCGATCGCGCTGCTGCTCGCGGCGCTGCTCGAACCCGCCATGGCAGTGCTGCACCGACGAGGAATGGCCAGAGGACCCGCCACCGCGATCGTCATGGTCAGCGGCGTGGCCGTCCTCGGCACGGCGTTGACGGTCATCGTCGCCACCTTCGTCGGCGGTCTGGCGGACCTCCAGTCCAGTCTGATCCAAGGCCTGGACTCGATCAGGGTTTGGCTCACCGACGGACCGCTCGCTTTAGAGTCCGCTCAGATCGACAACGCGATCAGCGAACTCGGCACGGCACTGCAGAACAATCAGCAACGAGTCTTCTCCGGCGCCTTGACCACGGTCACCAGCGTCGGGGGATTCGTCACCGGCCTGGTGCTGGTGGTGTTCATCCTGGTCTTCTTGCTGCGCGACGGGCCGATCATCTGGCGCTTCATGCTGCGCGCCGTCCCGAGGCGTCGCCGCGCGCTGGCCGACCAGGCAGGCCAGAACGCCTTCCGGTCGTTGACCGACTACATCCGGGCGACCGCCATCGTGGCCGTCATCGACGCGGTCGGCATCGGGCTCGGACTCCTCATCCTCGGAATCCCGCTGGCCCTGCCGTTGACCGCGCTGGTGTTCTTCGGGGCGTTCATCCCACTCATCGGCGCGCTGGCCTCCGGCGGCGCGGCGATCCTGGTCGCGCTGGCCTCCGAAGGGCTGGTGGCCGCGCTACTCGTGCTCGGCATCGTGCTGCTGGTCCAGCAGATCGAGGGCAACGTGCTGCATCCCTGGATCATGGGGCGGACGATGCGACTGCATCCGCTGGCCGTGGCACTGACGCTGACCATCGGTCTGTCGCAGGCGGGCATCATCGGCGGACTGCTCGCCGTTCCGCTGCTGACCTCGCTGCGGGCGATGGTCCGAACCTGGCAGCGACGCGGCAGACGCGATGACGATCCCGCCGATCACGAGGGAGATCCGGACGGGGAGTCCTCGGCGCGCGACGCGAGGACCTCGGCGGGCAGGGCCGGGGATCGCGGCTCGACCGGCGGCGAGGACGAACCGGAGTCCTCACCCACCTGAGCGTGATCCGGGCGGCTTTCGCGCCCGGCCCCTGCCGTGCGCTTCCGCTGCTTCCGACCCCGTCGCCGCCGTCCGGTGCTCGACCCCAGCTGTTCGAAGGGAACGCGGCGCCGGACGACGTCAACGTGCCGAGGCTATGACGAGACGTCGAGGGCATGAGAAAGGGCGGGAGTACATCGCGCTCGACCGGTGTGGTCGTCGGACGCGACGCCCCCGCCCTGGGGGATCGGCCATGGTGTCGATGGAGCGGCTCAGCGCCTCAGCGGCCTGGGCGGCTCGGCGGCCTCGATGGTTCGGCGGCCTCGACGGCTCAACGCTGCGCCGTCCGGCGGGCCTTGCCAGGCCAGGTTCCGGTGACTCGGCGGTATCCCGCCGCCCCACCACGATCCACCGCCGCCTTGACCACGCCGAACACCGCTCCGTGCAGTGCGGCGGCTGCCAGGACCTCCCGCCAGCCGTACTCCTCCATCGTCGCCTCGGGAGCGTCCTGGTGGCCGGTCGACCGTTGCCAGATCCGATGGAAGATCGTGCTCGCCGCCAATCCGCCGAGCATGCCGAGCAGCGTTCCCAGCGGCCGGTAGAGCAGTCGGCCGATCATCGCTTCCGCCGCCTCGTCACCCGGCGCAGCATCAGCATCGCCACCAGCGTGGCCGCCGCTGCGGGCCCCGGATGCTCCCGCACCGAGCTCACCGCCTGGTCGAACCTGCGGGCCATCGAGGGCGGAAGCTTCTCGGACACTCGGCCTGCCCATTCGTCGGCCTGCTCCCCGAGATGCGTCGCGGAGGCACGCATCGCATCCGTGCGACCGTGGAACTCGCCCTTGAGCCGGTTGGACACGTCGAACTTCTGGGCCAGTGCCTCCACCGTGTCGCCCAGCTCCTCACGCGTCAGCTCGATGTCCAGCCGGAGATCTCCCGGATCACTCGGGCCGTCCGGCCGGGCCTGTGTCGAGGGGACCTCCCCCGACGCCGAATAGGTACGCTCGTCGAGCGGCCTGCCGTAGTCCGGCCGCCGTTGCTGACTGCTCATCGGTGCGTCCCTTCCTTGATCGTCTGAAGGTCGTCGCGGACGCTCGCCATCGTCTGTTCCGGGACCGGCGGAGTCGCCCGACGGGTCTGACCTCGCCCTATCGCCGCGCACAGACCTGCCGCCGCCAGCAGCACGACGCCCACGACGAGCGCCGCGATCCAGGGCGTCAGGACCAGGGCGAGAAGCATGATCAGCGTGGCGATGAGCACGCCGCCGCCGTACAGGGCGAGCACGCCCGCCGCGCCGAAGAGCCCGGCGCCTGCACCCAGCCGCCTGCCCTTGCTCCGCAGCTCGGCCGTGGCGGACTGCATCTCCTCGCGGACGAGCCGGGAGAGCTGGGTCGAGAGATCCCCCATGAGCTCCGCCGTCGAACGATCGTCATGATGTCGTGCGTAGCCCTGCTTCGTATCAGGATTCATGATCGCCGCCTTTCGTTGGCTCCCGACTCGGCTACCCCACTCGTGTGTCGAGCAACCCTCCGGGGAAACCGGGCGGGGCACGCCCGAAAGCGCGACGGTCGACCACCGCCGGTGACGGCAGGACAGGGTCTCGGGCCTGGGACGGGGTGCGAGGTCGAGCAGGCGCCGACGGCGCTTCGGGTGAGGCGGGTGCGGACGGCTCGGGTCGGCGGCAGGCGGCCCGCCCCGGGACGGCTCGACCGGCTCAGCAGGCGGGCAACGGCTCGGCGGTGCGATCGAGGAGAGCCTGCCCCCGGCCGCGCGCCGCGACGCCGATCGCGCGCAGGGTCGCCCACATCGTGACCTGATTGGCGGTGAGGACCGGCTTGCCGAGCGCGGCCTCCAGCGGGGCGATCAGCTCATAGGTCCGGACATTCGTGCAGCTCACGAAGACAGCCTCGGCATCGGGGGTGTCCACCGCCTGCACCGCTCGCACGACCTCGGAGAAGGAGACCTGCCAGATCCGATCGATGAGGCCGAGGCTCCGCTCGGCGACCACGTCGACGCGATGCTCGCCGAGGAACTCGCGCAGCCGGTCGGTGACGCCGCAGACGTAGGGCGTCGCCAACGCCACCCGTCGAATCCCGAGCAGGCCGAGTGCCTCGATCAGCGCGCCGGAGGAGGTGGTGGCGACGGGCGCCCCCGCTGCGACCATGGCCGCCCGCAGCCTGCGCTCGCCTGCCGAGCCCGCCACGAAACTGCCGGAGGTGCAGGCGTAGGTGACCGCCGACGGCTCGGGAACCAGCACATCGCGAGTCGCCCGGACCACCGCGTCGGGCTCGGCGAGGACCGAGGCCAGCTCGACGGTCATCGGCAGCGGCGTGAACGGCAGTCGAGTCAGATACAGCGAGATCTCGTCAGGCACCCACCGCCACAGCTCGCGGTCCAGGGCGAAGTCGAAGGGCGCCACCACGCCGACCCCGGGGCCGAGGGCGAGGTCGGTGGGGAACCCGGAGTGCGCAGGCGGCGCGTCGACCAGCGCGCCGGAGATCAGGAGTTCTGCCGGGTCAGGGACCGGTGTGATGAGGCTGCTCGTCATGGGACTCCCCCTTCGGCCGTGCCGTCAGGGTGACCCGGTGCTGTTGCCCGGCGTTTGAGCCGATGTGACGGGCTGGTGACAAGAACGGCGGGCAGCGCACGTGGCTGCTCCGCGCATGCCTGGCGCCTCTCGTGGCCGGTCAGCCCGCCCACCGCGCCCAGGGGCTCGGAGCCCTGGCCCGGCCGGGCTTCGGCCAGGCCAGGGCGGCAGCCTCGGACCGGCTCGGCGCGGGTCCGGCGGCGAGAGGGCTTCGAGGCCGCCGGGGCGCCCGGCTCCGGCGACGAGTCAGTGTTGCAGGAGCTGATGAACGACCGAGCGATAACGCCGCAACGTCAGCCGGAGGTCCTCGGTGGGCACCTCGCCGTCATGCTGCCACCGGGACCGCAGCTCGCGACGCTGCTCGTCGACGGCGTTGCTCAGCGAGCGCTGCACCTCGGCCAGCAGGGCGTCGGCATCGCCGACGGCGCGCCGCGGATCGTCGACGAAGGAGACCTGGAGGTCCTGCCACTGGGCATGTCGACGTCGTTCCTCCTCGTGGTCGAACAGCGGCACCGCACCGTCCACGTCTGCCGTGTCGGCCGGTTCGTTCCCCCGCACCGACGAGTCGGCCACACCGCCGGGCCGCGCGGTGTCCGAGCCGGTTCCCCGCAGGCCTGCGGCCGCGTCCGGTTCGCCGGTCGGCCGGTGCGTCGGCACAGCCTGCGGTGCAGAGTGCGGCGAGTCCGCATCCCGGCCGGAAGCGTGCTGCGGCGGGCCGCCGGGCTGCCGGATCTCGGCCGCCACGTCGTCGAGCCGATCCGGCGGGCCTGCGTGGGCCGCCGGGCCGCCGACCGGGCCGCCGATCAGCGAGGTGGAGTCCACGACGGGCTTCCCGCCGCGTACGGGCCTGCGCCCCAGGCCAGGCGGCCTGGGCTCCTCGATCCACTTCTCCGTCGACGCCTCGGCCGCAGGCGTCCCGGTCGGATTCGCCGCGATGCGACTCTCGTCCGGAATCGGGGCGGCCGACGCGGAGCCGTCGGCGCCGTCCTGGCCGACCGGCGACGAAGCTGTACTCCCGTTCGTCGACCCGGGCTGCGATTCCCTGTCATGGATTCGGCGCATCATGAGCTCCGTTCGATTCGGGTGGGGCCGTGAGAGCCTGTCTTTGATCCCCCTCAGTCGTGAGCGGGGATCAGCGTGGATGAGCTGCCAGGCGGAGGAAAGAGGCATAACGGAGTTATGTCGACTGACGACAACGCCGCAGATCGCCGCGCTGGCCCCGCGCAACAGGAAAGCGGGGATTAAAGACAGGCTCTGAGAACTCACGGCCTGGTCGCGGCGTTCGGCGTGCCATTCAGCCGAGGTGCCGCGCCCGCGCGAGCTGGACGTCCGCCGGACGCGGGCGATTCCGCTCCCGGCGACCGAGCCCCGGTCGCATCGCCGTCGACGGCACCGGCGGCCCGCTGGTCGGGCTCGGGGCCGAGGAGATCCTCGAAGAGCACGCGATAGTGCCGCATTGCGAGCCGTAGATCCTCGGTGGACGCCTCGCCCGCGACGCTGCGTTCCATCACGCGGTGCGCCTCGCGATAGTGATCAAGATTCTTGGCATGTTCGACGGAGAGGTCCGCCAGCTGCTGCCGGTAGTCCTCCGTCGGATAACCCCGCTCGGCCATCAGGCTCGTGACCAATCGATCCGCATCCATGACGGTCGGTCCGGGAAAGTCGACGAAACGGCCCTGTACCTCGGTCCAGCGGGTCGCATAGCGGTGTCGTACCTCGGCGGGCACCGGGTGGATTTCCAATCCGGCGTGTCGCCGTTCCCGATCGGTCAGCTCGCGCTCGACGGCACGATGATCATGGGATTCCGACAGTTCCCGCTCGTATTCGGGGCCGAATCGGCGACGAAGTCGATCTCGCCGGAGCTTTTCGCGGATCACGAATCCCACCATGACGGCGACCAGGATCGCGATGACGACGGCGGCGACGGTCAGCACGGTTGTCACACCGGCCTCCTAGGTATCGGGATGAAGGTCTCTCGACTCGCGGTCTGGTCCCCGAACCCGATCGCGCTGAAACGTCCTGCGAGATCGATTGGGCCGAACGGCGGGCCGGATGCCACCGATCGGCCCAGCCGGCGTCAGCTGCGCAGGCAGCGGGCCTGGACGACGGCGAAGACGCCGTAGGCGGCGAAGCCTGCGGCGACCGCGAGGAGCAGTGTCGCCCCGAACGGGCTGCTCGCCAGCGTGCGCAGGGCCGCATCCAGGCCGCCCGCCTGTTCCGGGTCACGAGTGAGTGCCGCGAGGCCGATGAGGAAGCCGACCACGCCTACCGCGACGCCCTTGGCGACGTGGCCGAGCGTTCCCACCCGTCGAACCCACCGGGCGCTGCCCTGAGGGAGTGGGCCGATGTCGAGTTCGGCAAGGAATCGGCGAGTGACGCCGTTGGCGACGGATGCCACGCCGACGGCCAGCACGATCGCCGCCAGCACGGCGACCAGGATCTGGCCGGCGGGCAGGGCGAGCAGTCCCTCGGTGAGTTCCTGCTGAGACTGGTCACCGGACTGGCCGCTGCCGAGCAGTGCCCGGATCGCCACGCCCGCCAACGCCAGTCCCGCCACGCCGCGACCCGCCGCGGCGATCCGGCGCCTGGTGCGCTCTGTCGAACCGGCCGCCCAGCGAAAGCCCGTCGCCGAGGACGACAGCTGCCAGAGACCGAAGGCGATCAGCCCGACGGCCAGCGCCCCGACCAGCACCCGACCGAAGGGCCCGGCCACGATGACCTGGACGGCGCCGTCCTGATCCGCCTGATCGTCATTGCCGCCGACTGCCACCTGGACCGCCAGCCAGGCGATCACCAGGTGCACGATCCCGTGACAGACCGAGCCGATCCGGCCGAAGAGCTGTAACGCCGTGTTGCGCCGAGCCCGATCCGCCGCCTTGGCAGGCGTGTTGGAGCCGATCATGGGTCCTCCTCCGTCAGCACGCTCTGTCGCGCCGTCACGGAGCGATTTACCCGAAAGAGTGCAAGATGACGCGCAGCGCGCCGCAGGCCCCGGCGGATTCGCCGCCAATTACCCCGTGTCTGGCCGGGGACCAGCCGCCCGCCAGGCACGAGCCCCCGTACGTGAACACGGTGCGTGACGCTCAGGGACGGGGGTCATCACATCGGCGGAGAAGCCAGCTGGCGGTGGCGATTTCTCACTCGACCGATGCAGTCTGGAAAGAGCGACGATGCAGTCCTGGTATCCAGCCGCGATTCCGTCAGGAGGCAGCGATGGCCGATCGCCACTCGCAGGCTCGATCCCGGTCCGCCGACGAACTCCGTCAAGACGCGGACCGGCTGAGCGGAGAGCGTGCCTACTGCGTCGCCGAGCGGCTCGGCCTGTGCCCTTCCCAGGTCCTCCAGGTGCTGCACGACCTGGGCTATCGCGGGTCTGCGGCGTCCACTGTCCTCGAGCCTCGAGTCGTCAACGAGGTCGAGAGCGTGCTCATCGCAACCCGAGATTGAGCGGGCGATGACGGGGTAATCGGCGAAGAATCGCGACCAGGTGACCTTGGCGACCGTGACAAGGCAGGTCGCGAGTGCCACCAGAAGGGGATCGCGATGTTCGGACATGCCTCGCAGGGAGTTCCGCAGCCTCGTCCCACCGCTGAAGGCGGCGGAGCAGGCCGAGGAGGTCGGTCCTCCCCGGATTCCGCCGAAGGCGGGGAGACGAGTTTTCCGACCGACGACGACGAGATTCAACGCGCCGACCTGCCCACCGTGTACCGAGGCCTCGACTGAGGTCCGACCGCGCGCGGTCCACGCGGCGGCTGTTCTCGAGTGCCGACCCGTTCTGCGGGTACCGGACTCCGGAGCGAGGTCGTCCGCCGACCTTCTTGCATCGGCCGCGTGCGGCACTCCGGAATGGCCGGACGGACCACGCGAGGAGCCGGGTGGCTCGAGGCGCAGGCCTGCTGTGCGGGACGCCGCCACACCGCTCGCAAGCGAATTCGCCCTGGGCGGGCGGGAGGCTCGTGGCAGAGAGACGTGTCCGAAGGGCTGATCCGGTGTCCCGGATCGATCGTTGCGCCAGCTGAGCGTCCGGTGCGGCCAGGAATCCTCCCGGGCTCCGGCGGGACGGCGCTGCGCCTCGGTCACGACGCTGGGTCGATCGCCTGACCGACGGCCGCGCAGGACGACCGAACCGCTCGCGTCGATCGTGGCCTCGCCCGCGCACGCGGCCTCGGCGACCGGCTGACCGGAACTCCCGGCCGCGCCCACCCCGCCACGGCAATCCCGACACGGCATGCCCCGACGGGCCGCAGCCGTGGGATTCCCGCCGCCAGCCTGCCCGTCCAACCGGGGATGCGGCAGTCGACCAGCACCGACGCAGACCGAGCATGAGTGACGAGGCCGCGCGACCCACGGCGTTCGGCCGGTCGAACACCGCAGCCGGTGCCGCCGAGGCGAGGTCAGTACGAGCGTTTCTCGGTCACGCGACCCGCATGCTCCGACGCCTGCCGAACGGAGACCGTCGTCATCGAACCGGTGGCCTCCATCGACTCCCGAGGGCCGCCGACGACGGTCGGCGAGACCACGGGAAGGCGGACCCCGAGCACCCTCGCGAGTTCGTCCTCCTTCGTCCACTGCTCCACCAGGTCGGGAACCAGGCGATGGGCGTCGGCGAGCCGCAGCAGGATGGCGTCCCGCAGACCCCAGGGGCAGATGTCGAGGCGGTCGCTGTCCAACAGCTCCATCGCCGTCTCGGCCACCACCGCTCCCGCCAGGATCTGCGCCGCACGTGACGACGAGACGCCGGGCAGGACGGCGCGATGCTTGGGGTCCAGCCGGGCGAGCGGCGGAATCCAGCGGCGCAGATCGGCACGCAGCAGCGGTCGCGGCTCCCGGTCGTGTCCCGCTCCCGCGGCGAGCCGGTTGAGCTGAGTGAGGATCTTGGACGCTCCGACGAACCGGGTCTGTCCCGTCAGCCTGCGGCGCGGGCCCCGCAAGGCACGTTCGAGCACCTCGCGGACATGGGCCGTCAGCAGTTCCGTCTGCGGCGCCGACGGCGAGTCGGCAAGGAACTCCCTGGTGAGCCGCGCCGCGCCCAGCGGCAGCGAGGCGGCGAGGCTCGGCTCCTCGTTCTCGCCGAGCGCCAGCTCCATCGTGCCGCCGCCGATGTCGATCAGCGTGAGCTGTTCGCAGGACCAGCCGAACCATCGATGGGCGGCGAAGTACGACAGCCGCGCCTCGTCCTCGGGACGCAGGAAGGCGAGTTCGACGCCGCTCAGTTCGCGGATCCGCCTGCTCGCCGCCTCCTGGTTCAGCGCGTCGCGCACGGCCGAGGTGGCATAGGCGAGCAGCGCGGTGACCCGGAGCTCGCGTGCCGCGAGCACACAGCGGCGCACCGCCTCGGCGACGCGATCCAGACCCTCGGGAAGGATCTCACCGTCCCGCGTGGTGGATTCGGCGAGGCGCGTGCTGACGCGGACGATCCTGGTCATCGCGGGCGGCACACCGGGGCTGCACTCGAGCATCTCCAACTTCGCCGCTACCGAGCCGACGTCGAGCACGGCGATCTTCATCGTGCCCCGGCAGCGGGGTCATAGGTCATCGTGGTCAACACACTCCTCCAGTTCGATTACCCAAGGTAGCCAATTATCGCCATATTCGCTACAGTGAGTAATTTTCACACGCGCGGCGTGCCGGTCCGGTGCAGTCGATCACCGTGAGTCTGCCCGGTCCGTCCGCACCCTGGACGGGCCTCCCATTCCGTTGACCGCCGAACTAACGATGGCCTGGTGCGGCCATCCCTCATTGACAGTGACGGATCGCACTCCTACGGTCGTAAGCGCTTTCTAACCCAAGGGCGGGTCTGCGCAGGAATCTCTCCGGCGTCGCCCGGCCTGCCAGCAGGGCCACGCGCGGGCGTGTGCCGACTAAGGGAGAATCGCGATGGCCGATGTGGCTTACAGGGGTGCTTCTCGGGTGTTCGCGGGAACGCCCCCGGTCAAGGCCGTGGACCAGCTCGACCTCGAGGTCGCCGACGGCGAGTTCCTCGTCCTGGTCGGCCCCTCCGGCTCCGGCAAGTCCACCGCCCTGCGCATGCTCGCCGGCCTGGAGGACATCGACGAAGGCGCCATCCAGATCGGCGGCCGCGACGTCACCCACACCCCACCCAAAGGCCGCGACATCGCCATGGTCTTCCAGTCCTACGCCCTCTACCCCCACATGACCGTCGCCGAGAACATGGGCTTCGCCCTCAAACTCCGCCGCATCCCCAAAGACCAGATCAAAGCCAAGGTCGACGAAGCCGCCCGCATGCTCGACCTCACCCCCTACCTCGACCGCAAACCCAAAGCCCTCTCCGGCGGACAACGCCAACGCGTCGCCATGGGACGCGCCATCGTCCGCGAACCCTCCGTCTTCCTCATGGACGAACCCCTCTCCAACCTCGACGCCAAACTCCGCGTCGAAACCCGCGCCAACATCGCCGCCCTCCAACAACGCCTCGACACCACCACCATCTACGTCACCCACGACCAGGTCGAAGCCATGACCATGGGCCACCGCGTCGCCGTCCTCAAAGACGGCCTCCTCCAACAATGCGACACCCCCCGCACCCTCTACGACGCCCCCGCCAACGCCTTCGTCGCCGGCTTCATGGGCTCCCCCGCCATGAACCTCAAAACCGCCACACTCCACCCCGACGGCGCCCACCTCGACGGCCTCACCATCCCCCTCACCACCACCACCCGCACCACCCTCGACACCGACACCGTCACCATCGGCATCCGCCCCGAAAACCTCCACCTCACCACCACCGAACCCGGCATCACCCTCACCGTCGACCTCGTCGAAGAACTCGGCGCCGACGCCTACGTCTACGGCACCACCACCGCCGACACCCCCGAACGCTTCATCGTCCGCGTCGACTCCCGCACCCCACCCACCATCGGACAACAAGTCACCGCCACCCTCACCACCCCCGACCACACCCACCTCTTCCACCCCACCACCGGACACCGCATCACCACCAAGTAACACCACACCGGCGACGACACGCGGGCACGACCAGGTCGTGGCTTGACCCATCCAGATGCGCCTGCTTACGCTTGCGAATGAAAAGCGCACCCCTGCCTGTCTGGGCTGGTGATCGGCGCAGGGTCGGCCACGGCAGGAGTCTCGATGTTCGATCAGCCATCGACCGGCATCGCAACTCTGGTCGATGTGGCGCGGGCGGCCGAGGTTTCCCTGGCCACCGCGTCGAGGGTGCTCAACGGCAGCCCGCGCAAGGTCAGGGAGGACCTGCGGGCGCGGGTGATGAAGGCGGCGGCGGCGCTGAACTACGCGCCGAACGCGCAGGCCCAGGCGATGGCCCGCGGCCACACGAACGTGGTCGGACTCGTGGTCCACGACATCGCCGACCCGTACTTCTCGTCGATCTCGGCGGGCGTGATGCGGCATGCCGAGGACAACGGCCTGATCGTCACGATGGCGAGCACGCTGCGCAGGCCGGAGCGCGAGGTGGAATACGTCGCCGCCCTGCGTGCCCAACGCGCGCAGGCTGTGGTGCTCGCGGGCAGCCGCGTGACCGATCAGGCGCTCCAGGATCGCCTCGGCGACGAGCTGGCACGCTTCCAGGCCGCAGGCGGTCGAGTCGCGATGATCAGCCAGCGACGCATCGAGGTCGACACGATCACGCTGGAGAACCACGCCGGGGCACGTGCGCTGGCTCGGGCCCTCTACGCAGGCGGCTATCGCAGGTTCGGCGTGCTCGGCGGGCCGGAGGAACTCGTCACCGCTCGCGATCGCCTGGCGGGATTCCGGGAAGGACTAGCCGATCACGGCGCCGAACTGCCCGACGAACTCGTGGTACACGGCGGCTTCACCCGCGACGGCGGTTATCACGCCCTTCGTGAGCTGCTGAGCCGACGAGACGACGTGGACTGTCTCTTCGCCGTCAACGACGTGATGGCGGTCGGGGCGATGGCGGCGCTGCGCGACCTCGGCCGCAGGCTCCCCGAGGACATGGCCGTGGCGGGCTTCGACGATATCGCCACGCTGCGCGACGTCACGCCTGCGCTGACGACGGTGCGGGTTCCGCTGGAGGAGCTGGGCGCCATGGCGGTGAGCCTGGTGCTCGATCCGGAACCCGCCGAGCCTCGCACTCGACGAGTCCGAGGCGAGGTCGTGATCCGGGCCAGCACGCCGAAGGCCGGTCCGGGCACCGACATCGAGGCGTGAGGCGCCTCGGCAGAGGACGACAGCCTGCTCACGATGGAACTCCGGCCGCACGGGCCCGGACTGCGCCGTCCAGGTCGCCTGAGGCCTTCCTGGTCTCCTTACGGGCGGCGGGTGAGGCCGGGCAGCCGGGGTCTCATCGGTTCTCGACGGACGGCGGCTGTCGGTCCACTGGCCGCAGAGCCCCCGAGGCGGTGATCCACGGGCCGCCGCGGAGCGGTCCAGTCGGCGGGGCGGAGCTCGAATGCCGCGCGATTCAGACACCGACTTCCTTCGATCGACCGCATAGGTCCACCGTCATGCCGACGGCCGGTGAACCAGCACTCCGCAGGCAGCGACGGCCACAGACGACGAAGGACTCGGTCGGCGCCACAGTCGCACGGTCTGCCTCCTCAGACCCCGACTCGACGCACGACGTCCCACCCGGTGCGAGTGGCACTCGACAGGCCGGATCGGCCGGGGCCACACCGTTCAGAGGCCGTTCGGGTCATTGCCCGCGTCCGCCGGACCGGCGATGCCGTCCTGCCTCGAACCCGGCGCCGCCGTTCAGGAGAACCGGAGTAGACGGACCGGGACGGCTACCGCTTACCCAGGTGGCGGTCGATCTCGGCCCATCGTCCGGAATGGACGGCAGTAACCGACATTGGGGCGCTACGGGACACCCTGTCCACACAAGAGTGACAAGAAACGCACGTATCGAGTGAGAGAGTGACGGAGCGGTCACCGAGGTCTTCTCCGTCCGGAGATCAGTCTGCCTCCGAAGATGTGCGCCGGGCGGCTTGCGCCGTTCGCCACGCGTCGGGCAATACCGCACGCACTCCACACGGTCGGCTCGAGAACCCGCCGAAGGCCGTCCGACCATCATTCACGGTGCCGGAGATCACCGAGTACAGCTCTCGCGAAGTGCCGCCGGGTCGACGCCGCCGCGCCGCCTCGTGCCGGGAGGTGCGGCCTCCCGGCACGGTTCCCCACGTCAGTTGTTCGCGGAGCTGAATCGCGGGAGGGACACCGCAGGCTTGGACTCCTCCACCTGTGCGGGCTCCTGCGCAGGCTTGGCGACCTCGAGGTTCAATGCGGACACGTCCAGCGGGATCTCGCCGCGTGCCGCCGCCCGTTCCTCGGCCACCCGCCTGACCTCGGCCTCTCTGGCCGCCGCAGCCGCCTCCAGCCGAGCCCGGTGCTGCTCCTTGGAACGCTGGGCTACCGCGCGAATCTGGTCGGTGACCTTCTTGCGCTCGACTCGCTCCTGCACCGGGTCCTCTGTCTCGACGCGGTGTGAGACCGGACGACCGTGCGTGATATAGGGAGCCAACAGTTCGCGCAGCGAAGTAGCGTTGCGTTCGGAGAGGTCGATTTCGTAGTTAACCCCGTCCAAGGCGAACTGCACCGTGTGCTGGGCAGGCTCTCCGTCGAGGTCGTCAACCAGTTCGACGCAGACACGCTCGGCCATGATCACCTAGTCTTTCCCGTGGTACCACGTAGCCGCCGCTTGCGACCTGCGGCGACGTCCCTGATTCTAACCTAATCGACGGGGGCGACCGAAACCGCCGCCGCCACGCTGAGCAGGGTGGAAGTATGCCGCCTCGGCGACCTATAGGCACACCCGCCCGGCGAGCGTGCGACGACCCCGATAGCGGGCTTACACAAGCGGTGAAGCGACATCAGCACCCGACCATGTTTATGATTGTCGCCAGTGGGATACCTTGACGCGCGCGGACCTCACGGTCAACGCATAGGCATCCGAATGACAGACGAACATTTAAGGAGTCCCCGTGGCGCAGAAGGTCACCGTCCAACTACTCGACGACATCGACGGCACCGTCGCCGAGCAGACGGTTAAGTTCGGACTTGACGGCATGGAGTTCGAGATCGACCTCTCGACCACCAACGCCGACAAACTCCGCGAGACTTTGACCCCGTTCATGGACAACGCTCGTCGTACCGGCGGCCGTAAGCGGCCGGGTCGCGGCCGAGTCGCGGGCGCGCCGTCCGGGCAGGCCGACCGGGAGCGCAACCAGGCTATTCGGGAGTGGGCCCGGACCCAGGGTCTCAAGGTCTCCGATCGCGGTCGCATCCCGGCGGAGGTCATCGAGGCATACGACAAGCAGAGCTGAACCAGATTCCAGCAGCGCCCGTCCCGGCACCAGTAGGACATCGCTCGGCCAGCACCAGTGCCGGGACGCGGGCGAGTAACAGGCGTCGCGCGCATCGAGTGACGATCAAACGGCTCCGCCGCATCACGCTGATCCGCTCGCCTGCGGGCAATGATCCGGCGCGGGTAGAGCAGTCGAGCGTTACTCCAAGACGAGTAGCCAAATGAGCGACAGGTAGGCACAGACAAAGCGGACGAGATAAGCCGATCTTCATTGCAGGCCGGTGTCCGCGAGTTCATAACCGGACTCGGTGACCGGTTCACCACCCCACGCGGACTTTGTGCTACATCACACAAGCCCGGTTTCGCGGCCCGCTCGATCGCTATCGGCTAGGCATTGCCTACCCACCGCGATCGGCGGCGGCGGGTGGTGATTGGGAAAATCCCGAGCCCGCCCGAGTGATCTCGTCGCGGCCGGGACCACCGGCAATACAGGGTGCAGGCCGCCGATCGGCTCCGGTTCGACGACAGGCCCATCCGTACCGGGTTCGCCGCCACGCCGGACATCTCTGGCGGCGTGCCGTCGCCGCGAGTGCCCGGCCGTTGGGTTCAGCCGCAGGAGACACGATCGCGGGCCCACGACCCGACGTCGATCGCGATCCCGCCTCGGCCGAGCGCCGGGCGCGCGGTGAGCACTGCGCCTTCGCAGGCGGTGAACATCGTGCCTTCGCAGGCGGTGAGCACTGCGCCTTGTGCAGGGGTCGAGCCCCACAGGGACCTGCCGCCCGGCCGCGAAGCGCCTGCAAGACGCCTCGGGAGACACCGGGCCCGTCAGCGCGCGCAGGCTCGCGGAACCCGGCGCGGGCACCGGGTTCCGCCGCCAGGACACCGACCGACGCACGCCGTGCTCGCACCGGGACGAGACGTGTTCCCCGCCCGCACGCACCGGGACGGCCGGGGATCACCGCCACACCGCGCACGACAGTCCGCAGCCGGGCCGCGCCGTCGTGCCGCAGGGATCACGGCCGCTGTGCCGAGGAGAGTCCTCGTCCCGGCGGGCCAACCGATTCGCGGACGATCAGTTCGGAAGACAGCCACACCAGCCCGTCCGGACCCGGCATGTCGTCCGCCCCGATGGCGAGCTTGCCCGCCCGCGCCGCCGCCTCGCGCAGCGGAAGCCGCACCGTGCTCAGCGCAGGCGCCGCGTCCAGCGCGACGGGCAGATCGTCGAAGCCCGCCACCGAGACGTCCTCCGGCACGCGCACGCCCTGCTCGCGCAACGCGGCCATCACGCCGAGGGCGGTGAGATCGTTGCCCGCCACCACCGCAGTGCAGTCCACGCCCCGCCGCACGAGTTCCATGCCTGCGGCGAAACCCGAGGCGCGCGAGAAGTCGCCGCGCAGAGCCGCCCCCGCCGCCGGGTCGAGCCCGGCGGCCAGCAGCGCATCGCGGTGCCCGGCCGCCCGCGCGCTGGTGGTGGTGTTGGCCTCCGGACCGGAGACGTAAGCGATCCTGCGGTGTCCCATCGCCAGCAGATGCCGGGTGAGTGTCCGCGCCCCTCCCCTGTTGTCGAACAGGATGCTGACCGCCTCGCTGTCCGGCGGGGCCTGCCGACCGCAGAAGACGACGCGGGCGCCGCGTTCGTGACACTGACGGATCAGCTGTGCGACGCGCTCGGCATGGTCGGGGTCCTCTCGGCCGCCGCCGGTGAGGACGATGGCCCTGGCCCGCTGTCGCAGCAGAAGCTGCATGTACTTCAGTTCGTCCTCCGGCGACCCTGCGGTGTTGCAGATCACCGCGAGCAGTTCGGCCCCGCCCGCCTCCCATTGGATCCCGCTGGAGAGAATTCCGAAGAAGGGGTCCGAGACGTCGTTGACGATCACGCCGAGCATGTCCGAACTGGCCGCGGCCAAGGCCCTGGCCGGACCGTTGACCACATAGTCGAGCTCGTGCAGT
Source organism: Actinoalloteichus sp. GBA129-24 (assembly GCF_001941645.1). Classification (NCBI taxonomy): domain Bacteria; kingdom Bacillati; phylum Actinomycetota; class Actinomycetes; order Pseudonocardiales; family Pseudonocardiaceae; genus Actinoalloteichus; species Actinoalloteichus sp. GBA129-24. The sequence continues at coordinate 5,651,928 of NZ_CP016077.1, forward strand.
GCGGCGAGCACCCGAGCCTTCGTCCCCGGCGAGACCGGGTAGTTGCCGTTGAGCACACGAGAGACGGTGGCGGTGGAAACCCCGGCTCTCGCAGCGACATCGACCAACGTCGGCGCCACGCTCGACCTCCGATCACGAACAGTGCCCGCTCGTCCACGCGGTGCGCAGGCTATTGACAGCGCGTACTGGCGCGCTTAGTTTACGGTCACAGTAAGCGCTTTCTATAGCCTTTGTCTCGGTCCTTTTCGCCAAGGAGGCCCCGGGGCGTGGTGACGACGTGGACATGGAGCGGACCCTGTGACTCTGAAGCTGCCCACCTCGACCGGCGAGTTCCTCGACTACGTCCCCAGATCGACGGGCGCCCTGGACGCCAGAGGCCCGAGTCCGACGAGCCGGGTCCTCTACGCGGCCGCGCACGTCGTGGCCGACCCGCTCGCCGACAACACCCCCGGCAGGCCGGCTCGGCCCGACTGGGAGGCGACGATGGCCTTCCGCCGACACCTGTGGGCACACGGGCTCGGCGTCGCCGACGCGATGGACACCGCACAGCGCGGCATGGGGCTGGACTGGCCCACCGCCGCCGAACTGATCCGCCGCAGCGGCGCCGAGGCCAAGGAGCTGGGCGGGCTGCTGGCCTGCGGCGTCGGCACCGATCAGGTCCGTGAGGACACCACGAGCCTCGACGACGTCATCGCGGGCTATGTCGAGCAGGCAGCGGTCGTGCAGGACGCGGGCGCCACCGTGATCCTCATGGCGAGCAGGCGGCTGGCCGCCGTCGCCCGGGGGCCGGAGGACTACCACCGGGTCTACTCGACACTGTTAGAACAGCTCGACTCCCCCGCGATCCTGCACTGGCTCGGCCCGATGTTCGACCCCGCGCTCACCGGCTACTGGGGTTCGACGGACCTGGACCTGGCCACCGAGGTCTTCCTCGACGTGATCAAGGCGCACTCCGACAAGGTCGACGGCGTCAAGATGTCGCTGCTGGACGCCGATCGGGAGATCGGAGTTCGACGCAGGCTGCCCGACGGAGTCCGCTGCTATACCGGCGACGACTTCCACTACCCCGAACTGATCAAGGGCGACGACCAGGGACACAGCGACGCGCTGCTGGGCATCTTCGATGCGATCGCCCCGGCCGCCGCCGCCGCGCTGCGCAGGCTGGACGCAGGCGACGTCGAGTCCTACGACCAGATCATGGCGCCCACCGTGCCGTTGTCCCGGCACATCTTCGGCACGCCCACGTACTACTACAAGACGGGCATCGTGTTCCTCGCCTGGCTGGCGGGACATCAGGAGCACTTCCGCATGGTCGGTGGTCTGGAGAGCGCTCGGTCGGTCCCGCACCTCGCCCGGCTGTACGTGCTGGCCGACGAGGCCGGACTGCTGCCGGACGCGGAGCTGGCGGAACGTCGGATGCGGCAGTTCCTCGATCTGGCGGGAGTGCCGCAATGAGCGACCTGAGCCGACTGAGCCTCAACCAGGCGACCATCAAGTACGCCGGAATGGAACAGGCGGTCAGCGCCTGCCTGCGCGCGGAGATCCCGGGAATCGGGCTGTGGCGCGAGCCGGTCGCCGAGTACGGACTGCGCAAGACCGGCGCGCTGCTCCGGCAGGCGGGCCTGACGCCGACCTCGATGTGTCGGGGCGGATTCTTCACCTCGCCGGATTCCGACCAGCGGATCAAGGACCTCGCCGACAACCGGGCGGCGGTGGACGAGTGCGCCGAACTGGGCGTGCCAGAACTGGTGCTGGTCTCCGGCGGACTCCCCGAGGGCAGCCGGGACGTCGACGGGGCGCGGTCGCTGGTACTGGACTCGCTGGCCGAACTGGCTCCGTACGCCGGTGAGCGCGGGGTGCGGCTGGCGATCGAGCCGCTGCACCCGATGTTCTGCTCCGACCGCTGCGTCGTGGCGACACTGGCCCAGGCTCTCGACCTCGCGAGTCACTTCCCCGCCGAGCAGGTCGGCGTCGTCGTGGACACCTATCACATCTGGTGGGACCCGACCGTCTATCAGGCGATCGAGCGGGCCGCGGGTCGGATCTCGGCGTTCCAGGTGTGCGACTGGATCACGCCGCTGCCTGCGGGTGTGCTCCTCGGTCGCGGAATGATGGGCGACGGCTGCATCGAGCTGCGTCGGATGCGCAAGGCCGTCGACGAGGCGGGCTACGCCGGACCGATCGAGGTCGAGATCTTCAATCAGGAGATCTGGGATGCCGACGCCCTCGAGATCGCGGAGCTGACGGCGGCCAGGTACATCGAGCACGTGCTCTGATCCGCCGCCTGGCCGACGACGCCCGAAAAGGGGCGCACTGGGCGGGTCCGACGGCCGCCACCGTCGGACCCGCCGCAGGTTCCGCTGCACTTCGTCAACGCCCACGGTATGGAGCCGTGATCGGGCTCGACCGGGCCCGCGGCCCGAACGAGCCGAGCGCCGGACCCGTCTGACGTCCAGATCCTCCTCAGCGCCGACGCCGAGCCCCGGGCCGTCGAGGCGATCCGCATCCGCGTTGCGCTCCCCGTGGCCCCCGATCTGGCGGACCGCCGACGCAGCCGCCGCTGCACCCCTCGCGCGGCCTGGCCTCGGCCGCCACCGACCCGGTGCCCCGCCCGTCGGTGGTCCGGGCCGGGCTCAGCCGATCAGCTCGCGCAACACTCGCGCCGACGATCGCTCCCGCCGATGAGCGTCCAACACCCCGAACGGCACGTCATAGCCCGCCAGCCACTCATAGTTGTCGATCGGCGTCCACAGATACGCGCCCGTGAGATTCATGCCGCGCGCCCGTGCCGCACGCAGCTGTGTGTCGACGGCCCGCAGGTACTCCCCTCGCGCGGCGTCGTCGTTCCCGCCGTACCCGACTTCAGCCATTACCAGCTCCCGACCTGGCAGCGCGGTGTGCAGCCGATCCAGCACGATCCCCAGCCCGTCTGCCCAGGGCACGTACCCCAGTGGCCCCGGCGCCCGATCCGCGGGCCACGGCCGCAGCGATCCGTCCCCGGCGATCGCCGCACCGTAGTAGTAGGAGAATCCGATCTGATCAAATGCGGCAGCGGCAGGCAGCCAGGACCACAGCAACGCGTCGAACCGCGCCGTCGCCGCTACGGCCGCCGCGCTGTCGTCCGCAGGCCACAACGGCGCCAACGACTGGTTAGAGGTCACCGGCAGTCCGGTCGCCTCCCGCAACATCACCGCGGCCTGCGCATCGCATCGATGCATGACCTCCAGCGCCCGCGCGAACACCTCCAGGTCCCGCACCCCGGGCGGGAACGTCCCGTTCAGGTATGCCTTCATCGCGTAGGAGCCAGGATTGTTGATCGGCATCCAGCCGTCGACCTCGCCGCCGAAGTCCGCCGCGACCAGTTCGACCCACTCCCGCCACCGAGCCGCCGCGGTCGGCCCGGCGAACCCGCCCTCCTCGGCGAACCACCTCGGTATCGCCGAGTGCAACAGCGTCAACCACATCTGCAGACCCGCCTCCCGCCCCGCGGTCAGGACCCGCCGGACGTGCTCGACCTCCGCCCGGTCCACCCGACCCGGCTCCGGAACCACTCGAGCCCACGACACCGACGTCCGATACCGCGTCACCCCCAGTGACCGGATCAATCGCAGGTCCTCGCGGTACCGCTCCCGGAACCCGGTGCCCGCCCCGGACGCCGGGGCCTTCCCTGCCTCCTCCCACCGAGACCAGTCGTCCCGAGGCGAGGCCCCCTCATCCTGCACAGACGACGAGGCCGCACCCCACCACCAGCCACGATCGCCCGCGACCTGAGTCGTCTCGCCCACCGCCATACCTGTCGCCTCTCCCGTCACCATCCCCGCGACCACCGCCGCAGCACCACCTAGCACAGTCCGTCGCCGCACCGTCACATCGTGACATCGTGCGACGACACGTCCGGCGGCCCCGCCTGGCTCCTACGGTCGTCTGCGTCGTGCAGATCGTCTTCTGCTGCCAGGCGATCCCGTTGGCTCAGTGCTGGCCAACGGACCGTCGAGAGCGAGAGCACCGAGACGACGTCGTGTTGTCCTCCGTAGCCGATCGCCGCCGACAGAGCCTCAGCGGCTCGGCCCCGTGGCCACCGAACGATCCGATCCGGGTCGTGTCCCGAACGTCTTGGAGACGAGACGAAGGAGACGACGTGGTGAACGGCGCGGTGACGACTGGACAGGACTCCACGGCACGACGCATCCGCATGCTGGTCGAGCGGCTGATCGGCACCGTGCCCCCGCTGCGCATTCGCGCCTGGGACGGCAGTGAGACCGGCCCGACCGGGACTCCGGATCGATCTCCGCCGCGCGGGCGACGACCGACGGCGACATCGCCGCACCGGCCGTCGCCCCTACCCCCGACCAGGCCGAGGCCGCGCTGGAGCAGGACCAGTACGACAAGCTGGAGCTGGCCTGTCGGAAGCTGGGGCTCGCATATCCTGCACGCCGCGCGATGGCATGGCGTGCACGTGACCGGCGTGACGCTGTCTCTGTCACAGTTCGATCACGTCGGGGGACAGATCGTCGAACTGGGCATCACCGTTCGGGTGACTGTGCGGCCCCAGGACTACCGGGAGCTTGCTGATCAGCCCTACGATTCCGTCGCCAGCATCGAGATGGGTGAACACGTCGGCGAGGACCAATACCCCGTGTACGTCACCACGCTGCATCGCCTGCTGCGGCCCGGCGGCAGGCTGCTCCTCCGACAGATGAGCCGGGGCGCGAACGCGCCGGGAGGCGGTGCCTTCATCGAGTCCTACATCACGCCGGACATGCACATTCGCCCGTCGGGCAGCACGATCGGACTGTTGGAACGGGCCGGACTGGAAGTGCGCGACGTCGAGTCGCTGCGTAAGCACTACGTCACGACGGTCGACGCCTGGGCCAGGACCTTGGAGACGGACCGGGCTCGGGCGACGCGACTGATCGGGCCGCAGAGCTGCCGAGTCTGGCGGTTGTACCTCGCAGGCGACGGCCTCGCCTTCGCCGAGAACCAGATGGGTGTCGATCAGATCCTCGCGGTGCGGCCGACCCCCGCAGGGGACGGTCTGATGCCCGCCGATCGACGCGATCAGCTGGTGCCGAGCCTGGAACGGGGATTCGCCGCATGAGTCCGGAGGCGGTGGGCCCGCTGCTCCTCACGCTCGGGGTGAACGCGGCCGTCATCGCGGCGGTGATGCTCGGCGCCTTCCTGATCGGCCTGCGGCGCGGACGCCACGACGGCATCGACGTCGTCTGGGGCGCGGGCTTCGTCGTGATCGCACTGGTGACCTTCGCATCGTCGCGGGGGCACGGCGAGGAGCTGACCCGCGTTCTGTCGACCGTGCTCACCTCCGTCTGGGGTCTGCGACTGGCGACGCACATCGCGCGGCGCTCCCGAGGCGAGCCAGAGGACCGGCGCTACGTGGAGATCCGCGAACGCGCGGCGGGCGATCCGCGCCTGCATCTGCTGCGGGTGGTCTATCTGCCACAGGGTCTGGTGCTGTGGCTGGTCTCGACGCCGGTTCAGGTCGGGCAGTTCCTGGCCGATCCGATGACGCCGTTGCTGGTCGCGGGCGTGGTGCTGTGGCTGATCGGCTTCCTCTTCGAGACGGTCGGCGACCACCAGCTCACCCGCTTCCGATCAGACCCGGCCAACGCCCACCAGGTGCTGGACACCGGTCTGTGGCGGTACACCCGACATCCGAACTACTTCGGCGACGCCACCGTCTGGTGGGGACTGTTCCTCGTCGCCTGCCAGGGCTGGCCCGCGCTGCTGACCCTGCCCGCCCCGTTGCTGATGACCTTCCTCCTGGCCGGCGGGACCGGCAAGCCGCTGCTGGAGCGACAGCTTCGCCTGCGTCGTCCCGGCTACGCCCACTACGTCACCACCACGAGCGGCTTTCTGCCGCTGCCGCCGAAGAGAAAGCGAGTCGACAGGTGAACACCGGAGACCTGGTACCTGATTTCACGCTTCCCGACGAACAGGGCACGGCACGCTCCCTGACCGAGCTGCTCGCAGACGGCCCGGTGGTGCTCTTCTTCTACCCGGCGGCGATGTCGAGCGGCTGCACGACCGAGGCCTGTCACTTTCGCGATCTGGGGGCGGAGTTCCGCGAGGTGGGTGCGGTGCGGGTGGGAATCAGCGGCGACTCGGTGAGCAGGCAGCAGGAGTTCGCCGCGAAGCACACCTTCGACTATCCGCTGCTCTCCGATGCCGACGGCGACGTGGCGCGCCTCTTCGGGGTCCGCCGCCGGTTCGGTCCGATGGACATCAAGCGGCACACGTTCGTCATCGGCGTCGACCGGCGGGTGATCGCCGTGGTGAAGAGCGAGATCCGCATGTCGGTGCATGCCGACAAGGCGCTGGCGGCTCTGCGGGCTCACGCGCAGAGCGGGAGTGCACCCGAGGAGAGCTGATCCCCGCTGTCGGGTTCACGACGGGCCGTCGACGCCGCAGGTGCGGCGGCTTTCTGTCGTCCCTATACCGCCGCAGCCGCGTCGTCCCGGCGATTCGCCCGTCGCGAACCGGACAGGAGACCCCTCGGTCACTATCGTCGATCACATGTCACTCACTATGGGCAACGGTCCGTTCGCGAAGCCCCTCGCAGGCGAGTTGAACTTCGATCTGAGTGCCGCCGCGCCGGGACACGTGCTCTACGTGCATGATTTGGATCGCCGGATCAGAGGCGAGTTCGCCGGGCAGATCGTGGTGGACACCGTCCGCGCCAGGATGCTGCACGAGACGAGGCTGCTGCCGCAGTGGTACCTGCCGATCGAGGACGTCGCTCCCGGGGTGCTGGTCGAGAGCGAGCACCGGACGCGGTGTCCGTTCAAGGGCGACGCCCGGTACTGGCACCTGCGCGTCGGCGATCGGGTGGTCCACGACGCGGTGTGGTCCTACCCCGAGCCGGTGCCGGGCTGCCCGGACCTCCGAGGGCTGGTCGCCTTCTACCATGATCGGCTCGACGCCTGGTTCGAGGAGGACGAGCGGCTCCCGGCACACCCGCGCGATCCGTTCCACCGAGTGGACGCACGGAGGTCAGGCAGACGGGTGACGGTGCGCATCCACGACGTGCCGGTGGGCGAGAGCACCGATGCCGTCGTGTTGTTCGAGACCGGACTGCCCGCTCGCTGGTATCTGCCCGCCGATGACGTGGCGACCGAACTCCTGGCCCCCTCCGAGACCGTCACGACCTGCCCGTACAAGGGAGAGGCGAGCTACTTCCACTTCCGGGCCGATGCGGGAGATGCCGACGACGTGGCGTGGAGCTATCCCGAGCCGCTCGCGGAGGCACGACCGGCTGTGGGCATGCTGAGCTTCGCCGGCCCGGCGGTGTCGGTGACGGTCGAGACGTGACCGACGCGGCCTGACCAGCGAACCGGCCCGCACCGACAGCGCCCTTCGACCGGGCCCGACACGATGTCCACCCGCGGTCTGAGCAGCTTCTCGGGCCTGCCCCCGCCGAGCCGTGGAACGACGGCCGAACATCTGGCCGCCGTCAGGCGCAGTGCATACGTCCGACACCAGCCGATTATTTACCGCCGCTTCCTAGTGTCAGGGCCTAACACGGGTTCACGCCGTGTTCGCGGACGAGGCGGGGACGAGGAGTCCTCGGACGCCGCGATTCGATGCGGCCGGGAGGCGCGGGTGTCCGAGACTGCTGTCGTCAACACGAATGCACCGATCACTGTCGTGATCATCCATGACGAGCCCGCGATCACTGCGGGTTTCGCCGCCTGGTACCAGCTCGCGAGCCCCGCGATCTCGGTGGTGGCGGGCGGGCCCGACCCGTCGGTCGCCTGGACCGGTCCGGGACTCAGCGCCGAGGTCGTGTTGTTCGGCCTGCAGCACGGCGAGCCGACGGCACGCGCGGCCGAGGTGCGGCGACTGGCACAGGCGGGACGGCGAGTCCTGCTGCACGCGGGCACCTGGCCGTGGGCCGAGACGGACTCGGCGAGCGTGCGGTGTCTGCCGCGCAGGGTGACCAGGGGCCAGCTGGTGAGTGCCACCCGGCTGGCGGCGCGCGGCGGCACGACGTCGCAGCTGCCGGTGGTCGCGATCCCGGCGCTCTCGCCTCGCGAGGTCGACGTCCTGCGTACCTGGCTGCGCTGCCGGTCGAAGTCCTCGGTGGCCACCGAACTTCAGCTCTCGGCTCGAACGGTCAGCTCCTATCTGGAGCGGATCAGGTTCAAGTACGAGCACGCGGGCAGGCCTGCCTCGACCAAGACCGACCTGCTCGCCAGGGCCCTACAGGACGGGTTGATCAGCCTCGCCGAGATCTGAAGGCAGCGGCGCCTTCGCCCGTCGGACGTCTCATCAGGTGCGTTCACCGAGGCCATGGCGCCGGAGCCCCACAGTAGATCGCGCGAATGTGCCGTCGGCTCCGGTAGCGGAGCCCGACGGCACGTTCCGGCGGTCACGACGGTGGTGGTCGGCGAGGTCGGTCGTTGCCGTCCGCTCGGTGCGTCCTCTCGCTACGTCGTCGCCGGGTCAGCCCGCTGCGAGGACGGCGGTCGAACTCGGCGCGACACTGCTGAACGCGGGCAGGTAGGCCTGGGCGTGTCCGACCGCGTTCGGGTGGAAGGACTCGTTGATCGGCCAGGCGATCGAGTTGATCCACGGAGTGCTCGCGCACACGCCGTGGCCGTCGAACTGGGTCCGCACGTCGGCGTAGGTGAAGCCCGCCGCCCCGGCGCGGGCCGCAGTGACGTCGGCGAGCAGGTCGGCCGTGTCGTTCAGCAGTGCGCGCGACGCCTGGGAGAGGATGCAGGCCCCGGTCGGGTGGAAGAGGCGCGGGTAGCCGAGCACGACCACCGAGGAGTTGGGCGCCGCGCTGCGGATCGCCGCGTAGGTGGCGTCCAACTGCGCGGGCAGCTCCGTCTGGATGTAGGCGTTCGCCTCGGCGGCCGCGTCGCGGCATCCTGCGGTGCCAAGGATCGTGCAGGTGGTGATCACCTCCACGAATCCGGCGTCGTTGCCGCCGATCGAGATGCTCACCAGGTCGGTGTCGGCGTCCAGACCGCCGAGCTGGTTGGCGACGACGTCGTCGGTGACCGCGCCGGAACAGGCCGCGAAGGTGAAGGAGGAGACCTCGTTCGCCGCGGCCCAGAGTTCGGGATAGGCGCCGGGGCTTCGCAGACACGAGCCGCTGTCCGGGTCGTAGTCGCCTATCCCCGTTCCCGAGGCATAGGAGTCGCCGAGGGCGACGTAGTCGACGGGGGCGGCAGGGGCCGTCTCTTCGGCCGACGCGGCCGGTGCCCCCAAGGAGACGGCGATCAGCGCACCGGCAAAAGCGCTGGCTATGCGAGCAAAACGCACGGTTACCTCCGAGTAGATACGTGAGATCACTACGTACCACGCACCTATTCGGGGAGGAAGTTTCCGACACCATGTCTGACCGTCTGGACCAAGGACCACCCGGCCAGGCAGAGATCAGGCGGCGAATCGACCGACAGTCGGTGACACCGCCCCGCTAGGCCTCACCCGTTGAGGGGCTACCTGACTGGGCCATGTGTTGGCAATGTGAAGAGATTATGACAATTGCGGCGGACCCGGATCGGGAACGCCGAGCGGTTCATGCGACACCCGCCGACGGGACCACGGCGATATTCGGCAGGCGCCTGCCCTGCAGGATCGCCTGCGGCGCACCACAGCACCCCCACCGCGGACCGGACGACCTCGCCGAAGCGATCTGCATCGCCGCACGAGCCGATCACACAACAAGGCGTCGCTGAAACGGATGGATACGCAACAGACCGCGCAGGTCAACCGGGATTCGCGAACTGATATTCGCCCGTGCGGCCTCTAGCCTGAGGCGCATGACGGCCACCACCGAGAACTCGGCGATCAGTCCCTCCGGGACCGGCGCCGCCGAGACGCACTCAGCAGCAGCGGGCACCGCCCAGGCAGGCCTCGCCGCCGCCGAGCACATCGCCCTCGACGAGCAGTGGAGCACGCACAACTACCACCCGCTGCCGGTGGTCATCGCCGAGGCACAGGGCGCGTGGGTGACCGACGTGCACGGCAGGCGCTACCTCGACCTCCTGGCCGGCTACTCCGCGCTGAACTTCGGCCATCAGCACCCCGACCTCGTCGCTGCGGCGGTCGAGCAGCTCGGCCGGGTCACACTCACGAGCCGCGCCTTCCACCACGATCAGCTGGGCCTGTTCTGCCGTGAGCTGGCCGAACTCACCGAGACCGAGCTGGTCCTGCCGATGAACTCCGGCGCCGAGGCCGTCGAGTCGGCCGTCAAGGTCGCCCGCAAGTGGGCTTATCAGGTCAAGGGCGTGCCGGACGGTCGGGCCGAGATCATCGTCGCCGGGTCGAACTTCCACGGCCGCACCACCACGATCGTCTCCTTCTCCACCGACCCGACGGCGCGCGCCGACTTCGGGCCGTTCACCCCGGGTTTCGTGGTCGTCGACTACGGCTCGGCGCAGGCAGTGGCCGAGGCGATCACCGAGCACACCGCCGCCGTGCTGGTGGAGCCGATCCAGGGCGAGGCGGGCGTGGTGGTCCCCCCGGCGGGCTATCTGGCCGAGCTGCGCAGGATCTGCGACGACAACGGCGTGCTGCTGATCGCCGACGAGATCCAGTCGGGGCTCGCCCGCACCGGCGAGCTGCTCGCCAGCTCCGCCGACGGGGTTCGCGCCGACCTCTACACCCTGGGCAAGGCGCTCGGCGGCGGGATCGTGCCCGTCTCCGCCGTGGTCGGGCGCCGGGAGGTCCTCGGCGTCCTGCGCCCCGGCGAGCACGGGTCCACCTTCGGCGGCAACCCCCTGGCCTGCGCCGTCGGCCGGGCGGTCATCCGCCTGCTGGCCACCGGCGAGTACCAGCAGCGGTCCCGCGAGTTGGGCGCGCACCTTCATCGGCGGCTCGGCGAGCTGGTCGGGCACGGGGTCAGCGCGGTTCGCGGCCGAGGCCTGTGGGCCGGGGTGGAGATCGCCCCGGAGGGCCCCGCCGGACGGGCGGCGACGGCGGCGCTGCTGGAGCGTGGCGTGCTGTGCAAGGAGACTCAGGACACGACCCTGCGGATCGCGCCGCCGCTGGTCATCACCGAGTCGGAGCTGGACGAGGGCGTCGACGCCGTCGGCGAGGTCCTGTCGCGCTGATCGCGGGAGTGGGGGCGGGCGGGCGAAGCCAGGTTCGGTCGAGTACTGCCGCGCTGCGGCGCAGCCGGTATGCCACTCGATCGATATCTTGCCAAGATCGAACACCTGTTCGATCATCGAATCATGACTGCTCGCCGCCTTCTTCGACTGTTCGACACCCTCCGCACCACGACTGCTGCAGCGGCGGCGCTGATCGCCAACCTGGCGGCTCGCGCGTCGCGGTGTGCGGCTGCGCACCGAGGCGCGACCGCGACAGCGCCGCCCCGCCGGAGAACGCATTCCGACGACCGTCGTCACGATCACCGCCCGCCGCCGACGGCCGAGTCGGGCGGACCGCTGCCCGCCCGACCAGCATCGCCGAGCCGAGCCGCCCTGCCTCGGCCGCGCGCCGATCAGCGGCCGCCGATCCGCCGATCAGGCAGGCCTGCTCCGCCGGGCCAGTGCGGGCGCCGCGTCCTGATCCAGATCGGTCGAGGCCCGAGACAGCGCGATCAGCCTGCTGATCGCCCGCAGGTACTTCTTGCGGTAGCCGCCGCGCAGCATCTCCTCGGTGAACAGCTCGGAGACCGGCACGCCGGAGACCACCACCGGCACCGCCCGGTCGTAGAGCCGGTCGGCGAAGGACACCAGCCGCAGCGCCACATCCTGGCCGGTGGCGGGACGCACGCCCCGCAAGTGGACGACGCTCACGTCGTCGACGAGCCTGCCGTATCGAGAAGGGTGCAGCGTGCCGAGGTGCGTGCACAGCTCGTCGAAGTCGTCGATGCTCGCACCGGCCAGGGCGTCGGCCCGCTCTCGCAGCACGGCATCAGACACCGGCGACGGGGCGTCGGGCAGGCCGCGGTGCCGATAGTCGGCGCCGTCGACCCGCACGATCTCGAAACGCTCCGCCATGGCGTGGATCTCCCGCAGGAAGTCGCCTGCGGCGAAGCGCCCCTCGCCGAGACGGTCCGGCAGCGTGTTGGAGGTCGCCGCCACGCAGACCCCGCCCGAGGTCAGCTCGGCGATCAACCTGGTGACCAGCATCGTGTCACCGGGATCGTCCAGCTCGAACTCGTCGATCGCGAGCAGGCTGTACTCCGAGAGCCTGCGCACCGTCTCGCCGAAGCCCAGCGCTCCGACCAGGTGGGTCAGCTCCACGAAGGTGCCGAAGGCCTTGGGCTCGGGCACCTCGTGCCAGATCGCCGCAAGCAGGTGCGTCTTGCCGACGCCGAAACCACCGTCGAGATACAGTCCTGGCCTGCCCGCCTGTGGCCTGTCGGCTCCGGTGAGCGCCTGCCACCACGACCGGCGCGCGCGGCCCGCACCGACTCGGCCTGCGAACTCGCGGCAGGCCGTCAGCGCCGCCGACTGGCTCGGCTGCGCCGGGTCGGGCAGGTAGGTGTCGAAGCGGACGCCGTCGAATCTCGGCGGCGGACACATCGCCGCCACCAGCTCGTCCGGTCCGACCTCAGGGGAGCGGTCGGTCAGATGGGTGGCGGGCATGCCCTTGAGCCTAATCCTCGCACCAGGATGGAATCGTGCAGAGCCTCTTCATCGCCACGACGGAGACCCCCAGCACCACAGTCGGGCCCGGCGCCGCCCAGGCCGCCGAGCCGGGCCGGGCACTGTCGGAACTCGACGTCGAGGCCGTCTACGCCTATCCGGAGCCGCTGGACCGGCCCTGGCTGCGGGTCAACTTCGTCACCAGTCTCGACGGCGCCGCCAGCGCGGTCGACGGCCGCTCCCGCTCGCTGTCCAGCCCGGCCGACCGCCGGATGCTCGCCCTGCTCCGTGACCTCTCGGACGTCATCCTGGTCGGCGCCGGGACCGCCGTGGCCGAGGGGTACCGGGCGGTGCGGCCGCAGGAGAGCCGGGCCGAGCGACGCGCCAGGCTGGGGCTTACCTCCCTCCCGCCGATCGCCGTCGTCACGGCCACCGGTGATCTGGACCCGGCGAGCGGGCTGTTCGGCGACGCCTCGGTCGACGCGCCGACGATCGTCTTCACCACGGACGCCGTCGGGCGGGACCGCCGACGCGCGCTGACGAGCGCGGGCGCCGACGTGGTGATCGTCGGGGACCAGGCCGTCGACCTTGTCGCCCTGCTGGCTGAGCTGGACGGGCGAGGCCTGCGCCGCGTCTGCTGCGAGGGCGGTCCTCGGCTGTTCGGCTCGTTGATCGCCGCCGACGTCGTGGACGAGCTGTGCCTCACCGTCGCACCGCTGTTGGAGGGCGGCACCGCGCCCCGGATCTCGGCCGCCGCGCCGACCGTCCGGCCGCCGAGCGCGATGACCCTGCGCTCGGTACTGCACGCCGACGGCCAGCTTTTCCTCCGCCACGCGCGGACTCAGGGCTGATCCGGCCGTCGGCTCATCGCCTCGCCCGGCGCGGCTCGATGCCGATGCCGATGCCGGGCAGCCGGCCTCGCCCTGGGACACCGCCGGCCGCTTCGCAGGCGCCCTTCGGACGGGTGAGTCCGGGACCACCCGATGGGGTGGGGTCGGGTAGGTCTGGTCCCTCGCGGGCACCACGGGCGGACAGACCATGCGCGCCCTGCCTCGGTGGAAGACCGGTGTCAGCCCGGCCCCGGCGAGGCGGCACCGGGGCGCGGTCGGGCGACGAAAGGACCACTGCCATGGCAGCGAGCAGCGGGGTGACTCGCAACGACGAGCCGGGCACGATCGATGTGAGCCTGCTGTCTGGGCCGACGCATGCCTGGGCGGCCGGCGAGCGACAGGCGGGCAAGACCAGCATCTCCCCCGCCGTGGTGCAGAAGGTGGCGGGCATCGCGGCCAGGGAGATCGCAGGCGTGGCCGCGATGGGCGGCGGGGTGTCCCGTGCGTTCGGGGCGCTGCGCGAGCGGATTCCCGGCGGCGGCACCTCGGCCACCGCAGGTGTGCAGGTCGAGGTCGGTGAACGGCAGGCGGCCGTCGACCTGGACATCATCGTCGAGTACGGCATGTCCATCGCCGAACTGGCCAGGGCGGTGCGTCGCAATGTCGTGACCGCCGTCGAGCGCATGACCGGGCTCGACGTGATCGAGGTCAACATCGCGGTGAACGACATCCGGCTCCCCGAGGAGGAGAGGCCGGAGCCCGCCTCTCCCCGAGTCGAATGACCGGGCCGTCCGCCGGGCCGCCCGCTGCAGCGCCATCGGCATCGCACCTGCGACGCGCGGATCGAGCGGACGGCTCGACCCGGCGCCGACGAGCGGACGACGGTCCCGGTGGTGCGCCGCCGTCCGAGAGGCCCAGAGCCGATCGGAGCCGCCGATGACCGCCCGGCGGCCTGCGTCGGCGGAGCGGGCGGCACTCCGCGCGTTCGTCCGCGAGCACCATCCCGACCTCGGCGGCGATCCCGACCGATTCGCCGAGGGCCTGCGCAGCCTCCAGGAGGCCCGTCGCCGGGCCGAACTCGGCCTCGAGGCGTCCGGACGTCATCGCGCCGACCCCGCAGGCAGGCCCTCGCCCGCTGATCGCTTCGACGCCCCCATCGTCGTTCGCAGGCGCGACACGGCCGGCACCAGGCTGATGCGTCGCCTCCGCTGCTGGGCGGGCAGGCGACGGCGCCCGTCCCGCGTCCGATGAATCCGGTCCCGCCCGTCAGGAGGCTCCCCATGACCACCACCCATACCGGGCTGATCGCCGGCCTGGTCCTCGGCCTGGCCGGTTCCCTCGGCGGCTTCTCGGCATTCGTGATCTGCCTCGTCGTCGGGGCCATCGGCCTCTTCGTGGGGCGGGCCCTCGACGGGGAGCTGGATCTCCGGGAGATGCTCGGTCGGGATCGAGGCGAAGAACGGTGAGCACCGTCGCGAGCCGAGGCGACGGGCGTCCGGTCCGGCACCCCGTGCACCGGGATGCTGGCCGCGACGACACTGGGTCGGCGGGCCTGCCCGGCGACCGAGGTGCCCTGACGATCGCTCCGGTCGTCTTCCGCAAGCTGGTCAGGCACGCCGCCGAGGAGATCCCCGAGGTCCTGCCCGACCGCCACGGGAATCGAGGCGTGCGGGTCCGGCACCACGGCGGCCCGGCGGCCGGTTCCCGTGGACGACGCGGCGGCAGGCGTGATCGACGTCGAACCGCCGCCCCGTCGCGCGGCGGCGACGGCCCGCGCACCGAGGCAGCCGACGCTGTTCGAGTTCGACTGAGCCTGGCGCTGCGGTATCCGTGCTCGATCCGCGAGACCGCCTGGCGAATCCGAGAACGCGTGATCGCCGAGGTCGGCAGACTCACCGGAACCCCTGTTCATTCGGTCGACATCATCGTCCACGGCCTTCGCGGCAGGACCGTCCCCCGAGTGCGCTGAGCCGACTCGCCCAGCCTCCGTCCGTCGCCGACGTCGGACGAGGCCGTGCACCGCCGAAGACCTCGACGCTGGGAGGCCTGGTCGATGCGACTGCTCGTGCGACTGCTCGCCACACTCGTCGGGCTGGGGCTCGCCGTCGCGGGCGTGCTGCTCGTCGTCGAGGTCAGCTGGTCCTGGCTGCGGCCGGGCAGCGCGCCGCTGCTTGTGCCCTGGCGGACCTGGCTCGAGCACGGCACCCGGCTCGACTGGGCCGATCGGGAGGTGCTGGCCGGTTCACTGCTGACGATCACGGCCGGTCTGCTGCTGTGTACGGCGGCGTCCGCCGCGCGGCGACGCGAGCTGCCGCTGGCCGATCTGCGTCCGGAGGTGTCGGTCACCACGTCGAGTCGGTCGGTGGCGCGGCTCATCGTGCATCGTCTCCGCGCCGAGGGCGACGTCGCGGACGTCGCGGTGCACGCCGACCGCCGCCGGATCAGGGTGCGGGTCGTCGGCTCCCGGCCGGGGTCGCGCGAGCTGCGCCCCCGACTCCTCGACGTGACCCGCAAGCTGGTCGCCGACCTCCCGCTGCGAGAACAGCCTCGGATCGCGGTGGACGTGCGCGGCGAGCGGCAGCCCCGATGAGCCGTCGACGAGGTCCGCTCGACGCCTGGTCGGCGGACTGGGAGCGCGCCGTCGTCTGGACTGCGGGACTGCTGGGCGTCGCGATCGGTCTGATCGCTCTGCTCACGGGCGGCGGGCTGTTCGGCGTCTTCCGGGGCCGACGACCGCTGGCCGATCCGCTGGCACTCGACTGGCTCGGCGCGCACCCGACCGGTGCCAGGACGGCGGCGATCCTGCTGGGACTGCTGCTCCTGCTGACCGGCGTCGGCGCGGTCTTCATCGCCCTGCGGCCCGAGCACCATCCCGACCTGGTGTTCACCGACGACAGCCGGGACCGGCTCGTGATCACCGCCTCCGCCGTCGCCGAGGCCGTCCGCGCCGACGCAGAGGCGATCCCCGGTGTCAGTCGGGCGCGCGCGGCCGTCGTCGGGAGCACGCGCCGTCCCACGCTGCGCCTGACGCTGGCGCTGCGCGAGGGCAGCGACCTGCCGACGGTCTGGACCGAGCTGGATCGTGGCGTCGTCGAGCGGGCTCGCCGTTCGCTGGGGGTGAGCGTCCTGCCTGCGGCCGTCCACCTGGAGTTCGACGCGGCACCGGTCGCCCGCGTGACCTGACCAGGCACGAGGCGAGGTCGTCGACCACGGCGTCGAGTCGAGATGCCAGGCGCCGTCCGCCGGGAGACGATGTCGGGATGGCACTGCCGTTGAGGTCGCCGATCCAGCCGATGCTGGCGAGTCCCGCCGCCGAACTGCCCGCCGGTGACTGGCTGTTCGAGCCGAAATGGGACGGCTTCCGCTGCCTGGTGTTCCGCGAGGCGGACGAGATCCTCCTGCAGTCTCGCACCGGCCGATCGCTGAACCGCTACTTCCCCGAGGTGATGCGGCGTCTCGTCGAGATCCTGCCCGAGGAGATCGTCCTGGACGGAGAACTGGTGGTGGCCAGAGGCGGCAGGCTCGACTTCGACGCGCTCGGCGAACGAATCCATCCCGCCGACAGCAGGGTCCGCATGCTCGCCGAGACGACGCCCGCCGAGTTCCTGGCCTTCGATCTGCTGGCGCTCGGCTCGCGCGATCTGCTCGCCGCTCCGCTCCATGAGCGCCGCGAACTGCTCGTGGAACTCGGATCGCGGGGAGAACCCGCCGGACTGCGGATCACGCCCGCGACGACCGACCCGGACACCGCCATGACCTGGTTCGACCTGTTCGAGGGCGCAGGCCTGGACGGGATCGTCTGCAAGTTGTTGGACGGCGCCTACACACCCGGCCGCCGGACCATGATCAAGCTCAAGCACGAGCGCACGGCCGACTGCGTGGTGGCCGGGCTGCGCTGGCACGCCAAGACCGAACCGGGCACCTCGGTGGGCTCGCTGCTGCTCGGGCTGTACGACGATCGGGACGTCCTGCATCACGTCGGCGTCGTCGGCGCCTTCACCGGCGCCGTCCGGCGCTCGCTGGCCGCCGAGCTGGCCGAGCTGCACGTGGCCGACTCCGAGGAGCATCCCTGGCTCGGCGAGCAGGCCGCCGACGGGCAACGGGTGCCCGGGGGCGAGAGCCGCTGGCGCAAGGCGAGCGCCGACTGGGTGCCCCTGCGGCCGGAGCGCGTGGTGGAGGTTGCCTACGACCACACCGAAGGCGCCCAGCCCGCCCGCTTCCGCCACACGGCCCGGTTTCGTCGCTGGCGCCCGGATCGTGATCCGGCATCCTGTCGATACGATCAGCTCGACGAGCCCGTCCGCTACGACTTGGCCGGAGTGCTCGCGGGCGAGGTCCGGCAGCCGGGTTCTCCCTGAGCCTGCGTCGGACTTCGGAGCGGACTCCGCCTGCATCGTCACCGACTGCCCAGCCTCCCGACGGCCCGCCGTGCGGCTGCTCGACGGCGGCGCTGATCACATGACCATCGGCCGTTATGCGCGCCTCACGAGGAGACAGGCAGGCTGACTGCGTAGCCTTGGGCTCGGACGAGTCCGAGCCCGCCGAGCCGACCCGGAAGACAGCGGTGTCGGCAGGCCGAGTGCCGCAGCTCGGCGCCGCAGCCAGGCTGAAGCAGCCGCAGGGTCCGGCCGCCCCGTGCGACCGGCCGAGACCGACGACGACACCCGACCGACGTCAGGCGAGGTCCGGGCACCTCCCGACATCGCCGAGATCCCAGACCTTGACGACCGCCTCGAGAGCAAGGAGACGCCGTGCCGCGCATCGACCGGACGGTCGCCGTGCTGTGCGCCGCGCTCGCCGTGATCCTCACCGCCGCCTCCTGCACGGCGGGCGGCTCCGAGCGACCGCCGGTGCCGCTGTTGATCGAGGGCTCGGACGACGCGCCCGACGCCGCAGGCCCGGACGGCCAGGTGCCCGTCCCCGAGCTGGAGACGCCCGCCGGCATGCTGGCGTGGTCGGACTGCACGGCCGCGACCGTCGACCGGCTCGGCACCGCCGCAGGCACCTCGGCGGAGTACCAGTGCGCCCAGCTGGTGGCGCCGCTGGAGGCGCCGGGGGTTCCCGGTCTCGGCTCGACCCCGGTGAACCTGCTGCGGGTCGGCACGGGTCCGACGCCGCTGGTCGTGGTCAACGACGCCGCAGGCGTGCCAGGCACGCTGTTCGCGGCACAGCTGGCCGAGAGCCTGTCTCCGGAGATGCTGACGACCTTCTCGCTCATCGGCGTCGACCGGCGCGGCACCGGGACGTCCTTCGACACGAGCTGCGTCCGCCCGCAGGACCGGGAGACCGTGCTGTCCTACGACCCCGCCGCGACCACCACCGAGGAGCTGCGAGCTCTCCAGTCGGCCACCGAGAACGCGGCCAAGGAGTGCACCCTCGTCCTGGATGAGCTGACCAGGGCGTTCGACGGGTTTCGCACGGCAGGCGATCTCGAACAGCTGCGCGGCGAGCTGGGCCTGGAGAGACTGCACGCCATCGGCCGGGGCGAGGGGTCGCAGACGTTGACCACCTACGCCCAGCGCTTCCCCGGATCGGTGGGGAGGCTGGTGCTCGACGGCGTGCCGGATCCGAATCTCGATGCCGTCGGGCTGGCCGAGGAACAGGCCAGATCCGCCGAGTCCGCGCTGGACGCCTTCCTGACCGACTGCGCGAACGGCCCGGACTGCGCGCTGGGTCCGGACCCTCGGCAGACACTCGACGCGCTGCTCGACGAACTCGCCGCGAGCCCGGCGCCGACCGAGGGAGCGCCGCTGACCCGAGGTCTGGCGACCAACGCGATCCTGCTCGGGCTGGCCGACCGAGCAAGCTGGCCCGAGCTGGCCGACCGGATCGCAGGCGCGGTCGACGGGCGAGGACAGGACCTGGCTGCGCTGGTCGAGCCGCTCCTGACGTCGGCGGGCGGCGATCAGCCCCGCTTCGAGGCGATGCTGATCAGCGGCTGCAACGACACCCGGGACCGCATTCCGCCCAACCGGGTGGCGGAGCTGGCCTCCGAGTGGACGCAGCGCCATCCGTACTTCGGCGGTCTGGCGGCGCAGCGCCTCATGCTGTGCAGCTCCTGGCCGATTCCCACCGACGAGCCCGAGTCGCCGGACGTGGACGGCCTGCCGCCGATCCCGCTGATCGCGACGGCGCTCGACCCGGTCACTCCGGGGCTGGGCAGCGCGAAGGCGGCCGAGGCGCTCTCGGGTTCCGTACTGGTGGACTGGCAGGGCGCGGGACACGGCGCACTGGGCGTCTCCACCTGTGCCACCAGGGTCGCCGAGGACTATCTCCTGCACGGCGAGGTGCCTGCGGACACGGTGGTCTGCCCGCCGTGACGGTTCGGCGCCCACGACGGGTCACGACATCGCCTGCCTCGGTCGGCGGCCGGCTCCGGGTGAGGAGCGTCGACCATCGTGCGTGGTCCAGTCGAGCCCTTCGGGTGTCCCCCCGAAGGCACTCGATCCGCGACCCGGCGCGCAGCAGATCGGGGACCTCGGAGTCGCAGCGGGCGGGGACGAGACCACCGCACGGCACGAGGCCGCCGGGTATGAGCGATCCGTCTCCTCGGCCCTGACACCGCCCGGCGGGCGGCGAAGCCGGAACCGAGGCTCACCGCCGTCGAACCGGGGCAGGCGGTGAGCGCGGGAAGGGCCGCGCCCGCCGCCACGTCTCGTCCGGGTCCGACAGCAGGCCTGGCGCGGGCTCGCGGTCGGAGACAAGTCGGCCGGCCGGTCAGCAGCCCTTGCAGCAACCGCAGCCGGGTCCGGTGCACCCGGAGCAGCATCCGCATCCATCGAGACCGGGCGGCAGGGTTCGAACACTCTCCATGGTGACCTCCTGGGGACGCTGGTGTGCCGGACGCCTGTCGATGCTGCTGTACGCACCGAAGGCCCCGGCACCACCGCCAGATTGAAGAGGTGCCACGTCGGAGTCGTCGAACCTGCCACACACCGTGACATCGCCCCGCCCCTGCCGTCTCACCATTCGGACGCAAGGTCGAGCCGCAAAGCAGGCCACGATGTCGGATCAGCGCGTTGAACTGGCCTTTCGGCGTCAGCGTGATCCACCGGACCGGGTGGCGATACGGGCCATCAGCTTATGCGTATGAGTGAATGCGGGGCGGGATCGATCACCGAGCGCGCGGGCCTCGGCAGGCAGGGTCGCGGGCCAGCGACGAGGCCCGACCGGGCCGCAGAACGCGCCGGAGCAGCGTCCTCCGCCTGCCTGCCGATGATCGCGAACCCGGCTCGGCGTTCGAGGAGGCAGGGCGGCGGGAGGGGCCGACACCTGTCGTCGCAGGCTCGATCGGTGCGGGCGAGGTGTAGCGCGAGGCGGCCGCCCACGCTCGGCACCACACTCGCGGCCGCCGGACCCGACCCGCCTTGTCCTCGATGCGTCGCACCGTGCCGAGTCGGCTCCGCCGGACTGTCGGGACAGGCGACCGGCCACCTCGACGCGACCGGGCGCCGAGCGGGCGGCCTCGCGCCGGTCGCCAAGGCTGGCATGCCCGGCCCGCCCGACAGTGCGGATCGGGCGGGCCGGGCCGGGCCGAGTTACCGGTTCTGCTGTTCGCCGAGCGACCGCTCCGCCAACGGCGAATCGGGGTCACGACGGCTGCCGAGGTGCACGAACGACGTGAATCCCCATTCGGTGAGTCGGTCGAGCTGGGCACCGAACTTGCCGCGCCTGCGGACCGGAGCGGCCGGTCTCCCCGCCGCCCGCAGCTCGCGCGCGACGGCCAGCACCTCGGCCGACTGGACCTCCGACTCGTGCAGCACCGCCACCTGCTCGCCACGCCGGGCCCCGCCGAGCAGGTCCACGATCCGTTCGAATCCGATGGAGAAGCCGCAGGCGGGCACCTCCCGGCCGAGCGACCGTCCGATCAACCGGTCATAGCGCCCGCCGCCCGCCAGCGACGACGCGCTGTCCGGGTGCACGATCTCGAAGACCTGCCCGGTGTAGTACCCCATCCCCCGGACCAGCGTCGGGTCGAACTCCCAGGTCGAGCCGGACGACTCGGCCAGCGGGGCCAGACCCGCGATGGTCGTGCCGAGGTCGGCCAGGGTCTGCTCGGCCAGGGCCGGCAGGGCGTCGGCCAGGGTGTCCACCACGCTGTCGATGGGCACGGACTTCAGCCGCTCGATCTGGGTGCGCACCACCCCGACCGCCTCGGCCGCCAGGCCACGGGACTCCACCAGTTCGGCGGTGACGCCGTCCCAGCCGATCTTGTCGAGCTTGTCGAGGGTGATGAAGAAGCCGTCCCAGGTCTCCGGCGGCAGCCCGACGTGCTCGGCCAGGGCGGCGAGCAGCCTGCGGTCGGAGATGCGGACGGTCGTGCCCGCCAGGCCGATCGCGTCCAGCGCCGCCACGGTCGCCTCGATCAGCTCGATCTCGGCGAGCACGCTCTCTTCACCGATGATGTCGATGTCGCACTGGTAGAACTGCCGGTAACGGCCCTTCTGCGGCCGCTCCGCCCGCCAGACCGGCCCGAACTGGAACGATCGAAACGGCAGCGGAAGCTGGGCGTGGTGCGCGCCGTAGAAGCGGGTGAGCGGAACGGTGAGGTCGTACCGCAGCCCCAGGTCCACCAGGTCGGCCAGCCCGACGCCCTCGGCGAGCGGCTCGGCGAGGCCCCGCCGCAGCACCCGGTAGATCAGCTTCTCGTTCTCGCCGCCCTGCCCGCCGGTGAGCCTGCCGATGTCCTCCAGCGCCGGGGTCTCGATGCGGTGGTAGCCGTGATGCCGGTAGACCTCCGTGATGGCCGCCAGCACATGATCGCGATCGGCGACGGTGGCGGGAAGCAGGTCACGGGTGCCCCTCGGGGGGCTGTTGTCAGATTTCACCGATCATCCTTGCGCTACGAACCAGGTCATGGCGCCTGCCGCGACACCGGGCGGGCACCGCGCTGAATCCTAGGCCCTGACGTCGGCGCTCCCTCCGTGGCGAGCACGCAGCGGCGGTCGCCGAACCCTGCCGAACCCGCCGGGCCGCCCGTCGGCGGAGACGGGGCGGGGGCAGGCGATGCGGGAGACGGACCCGATGCACCGGCTGCCGCCGACGGCGCGGCGCTCGTGGTCCGCAGGCGGGCGACTGCTCACGACGGCGACCGCCCGGCCCGGCCGCGTGCTCGGCCTCGGGCGCGGGTCAGCTCTTCGGCGGGCGACGCTCCCGGCTCGGCTGCACCCTGGGCGGCTCGCCCGGCATCTTGGGGTGGTCGGGCGGATAGGGCAGGTCGCCGAGCCCGTGGTCTCGGGCATCACGATCCGCCCACTCCAGCAGGGTGTCGATGGCCTGCGGGTGATCATCGAGGTCCGCATGCGCGTCGCCGTGCTCGGCCAGCCAGTCGGGCACGGTGCGCAGCGTGAAGTCGGCAGGCTGCACCGAGTCGAGCTGATCCCAGCGCAGCGGCGTGGAGACGGTCGCACGCGGGGTGCCGCGCACCGACCAGGCCGAGGCGATCGTGCGGTCCCGTGCCGTCTGGTTGAAGTCGAGGAAGACCCGGCGGCCCCGCTCCTCCTTCCACCAGGAGACGGTGGCCAGGTTCGGAATCCGCCGGGTGACCTCGCGCGCCAGGGCGATCACCGCGCGGCGGACTCCGACGAAGTCGTGCTCGGGACGAATCCTGGCCAGCACGTGGACGCCCCGGCCGCCGGAGGTCTTGGGATGGCCGACGACGCCCGCGTCGGCGAGCACCTCCGCCAGTACCAGCGCCACCCGGACGGCGTCGTCGAAGGTGGTGCCGGGCTGCGGATCGAGGTCGATGCGCAGCTCGTCCGGGCGGTCCACGTCGGAGCGGCGGACCGGCCAGGGGTGGAAGTCGAAGGTGCCGAGGTTGGCGGCCCAGGCGAGCACGGCGGGCTCCGTCGGGCACACCTCCACGGCGGTACGGCCCGAGGGGAAGGTGATCTCCACGCCCTCGATCCAGCTCGGCGCGCCCTTCGGCACGCGCTTGGCGTAGAAGGGCTCCCCTTCCACTCCGTCGGGGAACCGTTTGAGGGTCGTCGGCCGATGCAGCAGCGCGGCCAGCAGCGGCTCGGCGACCGTCAGGTAGTAGTCGACCAGCTCACGCTTGGTGATCCCCGGCTCCGGGAAGTACACCTTGTCGGGGTTCGTCACCCGCACGCGTCGGTCCCCCTGCGGCCCTGGGACGACGATCTCGACGGCATCGGCCATCCGGCCAGCGTAAGTGCGGTGTGCGCACCGCGCGCCCGGAGCGGGCGTCCCCCGCCGTGGAACGGAGGAGCCGGTGCACGTGGCGGGCGGGAAGCGGCGAAACCGCTACCGTGGGAGGCATGGGTGAGAGCAGTCGGCCGAGGGACTCCGACGACGGCGGTCGCCGCGAGATGAGCGCGGGCGGCCCGACGACACCCTCGGACCGTTTCACGGAGGACCTGATCGGACTCGACCCCCACGATCCGGAGGCGAAGGCCTTCGCCGCACATCTCGACCGGATGGAACGCGACCGGCCGAGCATGACGATCGAGGGCTCGCTGGCGGCGCTGCGGGAGTTCACCGACTCGGCCAATCGGGTCGGCGGCGGCAGACGGCTGGTCGCGGTGGTCGTGGTCACCCTGATCCTGACGGCGTTCCTGCTGCTCGTCTGGCACATCCTGGTGCTCGCCGCCACCGTCTTCCTCGGGTGACCTCGGCCTGCCTCGGGTGACGACCACCGCAGCCGCGTCACGCGCCGACCGCGGCCGGACAGGGTTATTTTGTAGGCATGGAACCAGTCCGGGGCACCACTCCCAAGGTCGTGAAGTCCGACGAGGAGTGGCGGGAGGAACTCACGCCGGTCGAGTACGCGGTGCTCAGACAGGCGGGCACCGAGCCCGCCTGGACCGGCGAGTACACCGAGACCAAGACCAGGGGCGTCTACGTCTGCCGTGCCTGCGGCGCGGAGCTGTTCCGCAGCGAGACGAAGTTCGAGTCCAACTGCGGCTGGCCCTCGTTCTACACCCCCTCGGACGCCGACCACGTGATCCTGCGGGAGGACCTCAGCCACGGAACCCGCCGCACCGAGGTGCTGTGCGCCACGTGCCACAGCCACCTCGGGCACGTCTTCGAGGGCGAGGGCTACCAGACCCCGACCGACCAGCGGTATTGCATCAACTCGGTGTCCATGCGGCTGCTGCCCGAGGGCGAGTAGTCGCCGGGTAGGACCCCGCCGGACGGCGCGACGCCGCGTCGAGCGCAGGTCGCCGCCGCCGGCCGGACGAGCCCGCTCGACGGCAGGACCGGCGAGCGCGAAGGTCGAAACCCGCTCCCGATGCAACGAATCGACGCGGCGGCCACGTCTGACCTCCATGAGGAGATCGTCTCGGCCGCTGCTCGTCGCGCTCGGCCTGATCGTTCTGACCGGCTGCGGTGCGCCAGGTTCGGGCATCGGGATGGAATGCACGGCCATCGGAGCCCGCACCGGCCTAGGCCTGGACATCGCCGCCGAGCTCGCCCCGGACGTCGACGCGGCGGCGGTGCGGCTCTGCCAGGACGACGATTGTACGGAGACCGACCTGCCCGCCTGCGGGGACGACTGCGAGATCGACGGTCTGCGGCCCGGCACGGACACGGTCGACCAGGGCTGTGCGGACGGCGTCTGCTCGGCTTCCTCGGTGCCCAACGGCGAACTGCACGGCTTCGTCGAGCTTCCCGAGCTGGTCTCGGGGCCCGCGGAGGTGTCGGTGACGCTCCTCGACCAGGCAGGCACGGAGGTCCTGACCGAGAGGATCACGGTGACCGTCGAGGACGTCTACCCCAATGGTCCCGAATGCGGCGTCGGCGGCGCGGCCGCCGGGGTTCGGGTCACCGAGGAGCACACGCTGGTCGAGGTCTGAGCGCGAAGCGCCGCCGGACCGCGGCGCCCGTCAGACATTCCCGCCCGAACAACGCTCCGCCGGAGCAGCCCCGTGCCGCACTCGCACGGGACCACTCCGTGGTGCAGATCAGGGCAGCCGGTCGACCAGTTCGCCGACGGAGACGCGGACGCCGGTGTAGAAGGGCAGCTCCTCACGGACGTGCCGACGTGCCTCGGTGGCTCGCAGCTCCCGCATCAGGTCGACGATCCGGTGCAGCTCGGCCGCCTCGAAGGCCAGCAGCCACTCGTAGTCGCCGAGCGCGAACGAGGACACGGTGTTGGCCCGCACGTCCGGGAAGGGCCTGGCCGCCTTGCCGTGGTCGGCGAGCATCGTGCGCCGCTCGTCCTCCGGCAGCAGGTACCAGTCGTAAGACCGCACGAAGGGGTACACGCACAGGTACTTCTGCGGCTCCTCCCCCGCGAGGAACGCGGGGATGTGCGACCGGTTGAACTCGGCGGGCCGGTGCAGCCCGACGCTGCTCCACACCGGCTCGCTGGCCTGACCGAGAACCGTGCGCCGCAGGCCGGTGTAGGCCGCCTGCACGGCCTCGACGTCCTCGGCGTGCCACCAGATCATGAAGTCGGCGTCGGCCCGCAGCCCGGAGACGTCGTAGACGCCCCGGACGACCACTCCCCGTCCTTCGAGCCCGGCGAGGTACTCCTCCGCCTCACGGGCCGTCTCAGCCCGATCGACGGGCAGCGCGCCCTGTTCGATACGGAAGACCGACCACATGGTGTATCGGATGGACGAGTTGATCTCAGCCACGTTCACGCCAGACATGGGCTCATCCTCGCACCGGGTCGCGCAGGATCGTCGTGGAGGTCAGCTCCGCCGCCAACGCGGCGGCGGCCCGGCGGGCGCCCCCCACACAGGCGGCCAGGCCGATGCCGTCGAAGGCGGCCCCGGTGACCTCGAGGCCTGCCAGCCCGGCGACCTCGGCCCTGATCCGCCGCACCAGGTCGATGTGACCGACGCCGTACTGCGGCAACGCACCGCCCCAGCGCGTCACCAGGGTGTCGACCGGTTCGGCACGGGCGCCCGTGAGCTCGGCGAGGTCCGCCCGGACCGCGCCGATCAATTCGTCGTCGTCGCGCTGCATAGTCTCGATCTCGCCGAACCGGCCGATGGAACCGCGGACCAGCAGCGGCGCCGAGGGATCGCGGTCGGCGCCGAGGTGACCCCATTTGCGGCTGGAGAAGGTGAAGGCCTTCGCGGTGAAGTCGGTCCCGTCGTCGTGCCGTTCGCCTCGGGCGATGAGGACCCCGCTGGCGTCGGGCAGCGGCACGCTCGGCGGCAGCGCCAGGCTGACCACGACGGTGGAGGCGACGTCGATGGCGCTGTAGGCGGTGGCGGCCGCCGGGGCCGTCACCGCGAGCAGCCGCCGGGCCGCAGGCGGCGGCACGGCGAGCAGCACGGCGTCGACCTCGAGCAACTCCGGGCTCGGCACCGCGCCGAACGCCAACCGCCAACCGACGTCGCCCCTGGTCAGCGCGTGCACCGGCAGGCCGAGTCGCACCGTCGCGCCCGCCGCCTCCGCCAACCGGTCGATCAGCCGGATCAGTCCGCCGCGCAGCGTGCCGAACACCGGCTTCCGGACCGCGCCGGACGGCAGGGCGGGCGGAAGCAGGGTGGCGGCGGCGTGCAGGACCGAGCCGCCGCCCTCGTCGATGGCGCGGGCGAGAGCAGGCATCGTCGCGCGCAGGCCCAGCCGGTCCGCGTCGCCCGCGTAGACCCCGCCCAGCATCGGATCGACGAGACGGTCGGTCAGCTCGTCACCGAATCGCGCCCGCAGCATCCTGCCCAGCGAGACGTCACCGCCGCCCAGCCGCAGCGGCGGGGCGGCAGGCTCCTCGGCCACCGTCGCGAGCGCCTGCTCCGACAGCACGCCGTGCAGCGCCTCCACCGAGCCGGGCACGCCCTGCACGGTGCCGCCGACCGGCATCGGCACGGTGCGGCCGCCCGCCCGGACCGTCGGTCCGGCCGTCGTGGGGTGGACCATCTCGCTCATGGCGCCCAGGTCGCCGAGGAGATCGAGAACCTCCGGCCTGCGCACCAGGAAGGCCTCGGCCCCGACGTCGAAGGCGCCGCCGCCGAGCTGCGCGGTGGAGAGCTTGCCGCCCAGACGACGGCTCTGCTCCAGCACGGTGATCCTGGCGGCTCGACCGAGCAGCCTGCGCAGTTCGTAGGCGGCGGTGAGGCCGGACACCCCGCCGCCGATCACCGCGATGTGCGGTACCTGCTGCGGTCTGGTCACCGAGTTTCGGCTTCCACGCCCGCCCCGTCGGACTCGACCGAGCTGACGCCGCGCTCATGAACCAGCTCGACGACCCTGGTGATCATGTCCGGGTCGGTGTCGGGCAGGACCCCGTGCCCGAGGTTGAAGACGTGCCCGCCGGTCCGCCGTCCTTCGGCGAGGATTCGGTCGACCTCGCTCTCGATCGCGGGAACGCCCGCGAAGAGCACGGCCGGGTCGAGGTTGCCCTGCACCACCGGAGCGGGTTCGGCGGGAGCCGCGGCGACCAGCCTGCGCGCGGCGGCGTCCAGCGGCGTCCGCCAGTCGACGCCGACCACGTCGGCACCCGCCTCGCGCATCGCGGGCAGCAGCTCACCCGTGCCGACGCCGAAATGGAACCGGGGCACGCCTGCCTCGGCCAGCCCGCCGAGCACCTTGGCCGAGTGCGGGAGGACGAACTCGCGGTAGTCGCGTTCGCTCAGCGCACCCGCCCAGGAGTCGAAGAGCTGGACGGCGTCCACGCCTGCGGCGATCTGCGTGCGCAGGAAGCTCAGGGTGAGGTCGGCAAGCCGGTCGAGCAGGGCGTGCCAGGTCTCGGGCTCGGCGTGCATCAACGCCTTGGTCCGCTCGTGGTTGCGGCTCGGGCCGCCCTCCACCAGGTACGAGGCCACGGTGAACGGAGCGCCTGCGAACCCGATCAGCGGCGTGCTGCCCAGCTCGGCGATGACGAGCCGGATCGCCTCGGCGACGGGCGCCACCTGCTCGTCCTGCAAGACCGGCAGCGCGGCGACGTCGGCGGCCGAGCGCACCGGATCGGCGATCACCGGGCCGGTGCCTGGCACGATGTCCAGGTCGACGCCTGCGGCGAACAACGGCACCACGATGTCGCTGAACAGGATCGCGGCGTCGACGCCGTGCCTGCGGACCGGCTGAAGAGTGACCTCGCAGGCCAGCTCGGGGGTCAGGCACGCCTCAAGCATCGGGATCCCCGCGCGCACCTTGCGGTACTCGGGCAGGGATCGACCGGCCTGCCGCATGAACCACACGGGCGTACGGCTGGGACGACCGCCCTGTGCGGCGATCAGAAACGGGGCATCGGAGAGGTCCCTACGAGCGGGCACCAGCGCAGCGTTCGTCATCTCGCCGACCATTTTCCCACGAGGCGTCCAGGCCGTGCGGCACGACCGGCACCGAATGTGAGGTAGGGCGCTCACCCGCGTGACGCGCGGGCCCGCGCGCCTGCGCGCAGGCCCGCGCCGGGCGGACCCGACCGTGTTCGGGTGACCAGGGGGCGATTCGGGGCGGACCGGCGGTTCTCGGCCACCCGATGCCGATGAGATCGCGAGGGGCGTTCCGCCGCGGTCCGCCGAAGATCGACGGGGTCCCTTCGGCGTGGCGAACCCCGCATCATCCCCGATTGCCTCTACAGTCGCGATTCGTGACCGGGATGACTCCAGTACCTGAGGTGTTCCGGCACGCCGTGAGCACCTTGAAGTCGGTCCGACCTCGGTCGGAGTTGACCTTCGAGGAGGTCCGGCCGCCGCAGCGACTCGCACCGTGGGCCTATGCGTTGAGTGCCGAGGTGACGGGTCCCACCAACGAGTTCGCCTCCGGCAGGCTCGTGGTGCTCCATGATCCCGACAACATCGATGTCTGGAACGGCGAGCTGCGCGTGGTGGTGTACCTCCAGGCGGAGCTGGACTCGGAGTTCGCCAGCGACCCGCTGCTGCCGCAGGTGGGCTGGTCATGGCTCACCGACGCGCTCGAAGGCTGCGGGGCCCGCTGGACGACCTTGGGCGGCACGGTCACCGTGACGTCCTCCGCGCGATTCGGCGAGATCGACGGCCCCGCCCACACCCACGACCTGGAACTGCGGGCGTCCTGGACGGCGTCGGACTCCGAACTGGCCGCGCACGGCGAGGCGTTGTGCGAGGTGCTGGCCAGTGCGGCAGGTCTGCCGCCGATCGGCGTGGTCGAACTCCGGCCCCGGTAGGCGGCGGAGAACATCGCTCGACGTCTGGTGCATCCGCGAGCGCGCGGCGCAGGCTCGGGCGTCGAATCTGCGGGATGGCGGTGGTCCCGACCGGCGATGGCGCAGCCGCGCGAGAATCACGACACGTCGACGGGTGCGGCCGAACGGATCGATCCCGGACCTGATCCCGACGGCCTCTTCTGATCGCTCGGCCGGGCTGCCGCACCGGGCCGTTCTCCTCCCGACTGCGATCCATCGGCGTCGTTGATCAACGACTGCGGTGATCAGTGACTGCGGTTGATCAACGACGGCGGCTGATCAACGACAGTGACCGATCAACGACGGCGACCGATCGGCGGACGCCCCGACGGCTCCGCAGCGGTGGACGATGCCTGCCGCCTGCGACCCCTCGGACGCCGCCCTGCCCCGACGCGGAGAGCCGCTCGGCCCGCCGTGCCCCGTCATCGACGGTCGGCCGACCGCCACGGGCGCCCGGACGGCCCTGCGTGCGGCAGATAGTCGGCTGCATCACACTCGGCCGACCGGCCTAGCGAAGGAGCCTGCTGCTGCCGATGGTTCCTACAGGGCGCGAGTGGACGGGCTGCGACGACAGACGCCGAGGTCACTGGTCCGGTCGGCGGAGGCCCGACTGGGCTCATCGGGTGGCCGCCAGGACTCCCTGCGGACCGTTCTCTTCTCAGGTCTGAACCAATGCCAAACCCTGAATGTCGCATGAACACTGCTCGGTGTTAGCAAGCCACGGGCTTGTACCCCGATCGTGTTATCACAAGCCACCCTTGTGACAACCCGATCGGGATAGATCGCACATTGATCGTCCCGCTGGCGCCGTTTGGCGGCTACGCTGCCCCAGTCGACACCACTTTCGGTCGATCAGTGGCGCGGCTGATTGTCCGAGAGTCCCGGTGCCGGTCGGGGGGCACGACCGACTCCAGGGAGGTAGTGACGTGGCTGCCGTCGGCTTAGGTCAGGCCGTTCGTACCACGCCAGCCGGTGCTTTGCCGGCCAACATGGTCCCGCACCCGCGGGAAGAGCTGTTCTCGGTATTGGTGGTAGACGACCATCCGCTACTCCGAGAGGCGATTGCCGCTCGGTTGCAGCAGATGGGCGCAGGCACCGTGCACGAGGCCGCATCGCTGGCCGAGGCCAGGGCGCGAGCCCTGGCGACAGGTCCGTGCGACCTCGCGATCCTCGATCTCGGGCTCCCGGACGGGAGTGGCATCGACCTGGTCACGGAACTCCGTGGCCACGGTTGGCCGCGGATCGTGGTCCTGGCATCCTCCGACGACCCCTATGCGGTCCGGGCGGCGTTTCAGGCAGGCGCTCAGGCGTACCTGCTGAAGTCCGCCTCGCCGATGGTGGTCACCGACGGGGTGCGCAGGGTCCTCGACGGCGGCGTCTATGCCGACCCGAGCGTGGCACCGGTCCTTGCTGCGGGCACTCGTGTGCCGGGCACGGACAACACGCCGCGTGAGCTGTCCGCACGCGAGGTCGAGGTGTTGCAGTTAGTCGCCGACGGTCGATCCAACAAGGAGATCGGCGAGGCGTTGAATCTGTCCGCACTCACAGTGAAGAGCCATCTGTCGCGGATCGGCCGGAAGCTGGGCACGGGAGACCGTGCGCAGATGGTCGCTCTGGCAATGCGCGCAGGTGTCATCAGATAAGTCCGGCGCCTTCTGGAGTCCGTGCGGTGTCACGCGACTCCAGAAGGTGCTCGCACCTCGTGTCGATCGACCTTGCGCGCCGTCGTCGACGACTTCGACGTAGGGTCAGCGGCCGTGGATGCACACCGTTCCGAACCCGCCGCCGAGCCCGAGATCGAGCCTGGGCGGGACGTCCGGGAAGTCCCGGGGGTCACCGAGCTCACCGCGCCCGCCGAGGGCGTGCCGCCGGTGGTGACCGACCCCGCCGCGTTGCGAGTGGCCGCCGAGGCCCTCGCGGCAGGCACGGGGCCGATCGCGGTGGACACCGAGCGTGCGTCCGGGTACCGGTACTCCGCTCGGGCCTACCTGGTGCAGCTGCGCCGGGCGGGCGCGGGCACGGTGCTGGTCGACCCGATCCCGTTGCGCGGCAGGCTTGCGCCGCTGATCGACGCCATCGGGGGCCAGGAGTGGGTGCTGCATGCGGCGTCCCAGGATCTGCCGTGTCTTGCCGAACTCGATCTTCGTCCCTCCGCGCTGTTCGACACCGAGCTGGCGGGCAGGCTCGCCGGCTATCCGAGGGTCGCGCTCGGGGCACTGGTCGAGCAGCAGCTCGGGTACCGATTGGAGAAGGGCCACGGCGCCGCGGACTGGTCCCGACGTCCACTGCCTGCCGACTGGCTGAACTACGCGGCCCTGGACGTCGAACTGCTACTGCAGCTGCGGGAGTCCCTGGAGGCCGAACTCGTGGCTCAGGGCAAACTCGACTGGGCATTGCAGGAGTTCGAGGCCGTGCGCACCGCGCCGCCGCCGGGACCGAGGCCGGAGCCGTGGCGACGCACCTCCGGCATCCACCGGCTCCACGCACCTCGCAAGCTGGCCGCCGTCCGTGC
This sequence comes from Actinoalloteichus sp. GBA129-24, assembly GCF_001941645.1. Taxonomy (NCBI): domain Bacteria; kingdom Bacillati; phylum Actinomycetota; class Actinomycetes; order Pseudonocardiales; family Pseudonocardiaceae; genus Actinoalloteichus; species Actinoalloteichus sp. GBA129-24. The sequence goes on from NZ_CP016077.1 coordinate 5,683,917, forward strand.
GCTGTGGCAGGCGCGGGACGAGCTGGCCAGGACCAGGGACATCGCGCCGGGCCGCGTGCTTCCGGACAAGGCGATCATCGAAGCGGCCCAGACCCAGCCCGCCGACTCCACGGCGCTGGTGGCGCTGCCGATCTTCGGCGGCCGGGCCCAGCGTCGTCGGGCCGACGTCTGGATGGCGGCGCTGCGCGAGGCGGCCGAGCTGCCGAACTCTGAGCTGCCTGCCTCCTCGCCGCCCTCCGACGGCCCGCCGCCGCCCAACCGGTGGGCCGATCGTGATCCGGAGGCCGCCGCGCGGCTGTCGGCGGCTCGAGCGGCGTTGACCGCCTTGGCCGAACGACACACGCTGCCCGTGGAGAACCTGCTCCAGCCGGACCTGGTGCGTCGGACGTGCTGGACGCCGCAGGAGGACCGCTCCGTCGAGGGCACCGCCGCCGCGCTGCGGGCGGGCGGCGCACGCCCCTGGCAGATCGAGCTGGCCGCCGAGCCGCTGAGCACGGCGCTGGCGGCCCCTGCACCGCCCGCCGCCTGATCTTCGCACCGCCGTCGACGGCACGGGGCCGCCCGGCAGGCCCCTCCGAGCGGGGCGGCCTGCACGCTGGTGGGGCATGGACCTCGCGGACCGTTTCATGATTGTCTCAGCGGGGTAGACATCAAGGTCAAGACCACGGTGTCCGGTACACAGACGATGCCGTGTCCGAACACGTCGACGGGAGAGTCATCGTGGACACCTCGGCACTCGTGATCGCAGGGCTGGTCAGCGCAGGCGGCGCGCTGATCATCCTCGCGCTGTTGATCGTCATCACGACCGATCGATGGAACGTGCTGCAGACGTTGATCTGGGCGCTGGTCGTGCTGGCCGTGCCGGTGATCGGCGCGGGAGTGTTCCTCGTGGTCGATCATCAGCAGAAGACGGCGCGCCGGGAGGCAAGACGGGGTGAGGCCGTGGGCGACGTCTCGACACCAGGTTGACCCTCGTCACGCAGGACCCTCGTTCGACCTGCGGAAAGCCTCAGAGCTCACGGTGGTCGGCGCGGGGAGTCGTGGAATCTCGACTGCCCCGGGTCCAGCCACTGGTTACCAGTCGGTAGCAGCGGCTAGAGTGATTGTTACCGGCGGGTAGCACAGGTGGCCTCGGTCGCGGTGCCGTCCGCCCAGCCGACCCCCGAGCTTTCAGGAGGAGCACGCCGTGGCCGCAAACGTCGCAGGACGTGCACTTCGGGACGTGGTCTTCGTCGACGGCGTGCGTACGCCGTTCGGCAAGGCAGGCCCGAAAGGCATGTATGCGGAGACCCGAGCCGATGACCTCGTCGTCAAGGCCATCAGGGAACTGCTCCGCCGCAACCCCCAGCTTCCGCCGGAGCGCATCGACGAGGTCGCCGTCGCGGCGACGACGCAGATCGGCGATCAGGGTCTGACCATCGGCCGCACCGCCGCGCTGCTGGCCGGGCTGCCTCGGTCCGTGCCGGGCTTCGCCATCGACCGGATGTGCGCCGGGGCCATGACGGCCGTGACCACCACGGCGGGCGGCATCGCGCTGGGCGCCTACGACATCACCATCGCGGGCGGCGTCGAGCACATGGGCCGTCACCCGATGGGCGAGGGCGTCGACCCCAACCCCCGGTTCCTCGCAGACAAGCTCGTCGACCCCTCCGCGCTGGTCATGGGACAGACGGCGGAAAACCTGCACGACCGCTTCCCCACCATCACCAAGGCCCGCACGGACGCCTACGCCGCCGCGAGTCAGGAGCGGTTCGCCGAGGCGGTCAAGGCCGGGTCGATCAGCCAGGACCTGGTTCCGGTCGCGACCCGCTCGGCCGAGCTGGGCTGGGGCCTGGCCACCGAGGACGAGTCGCCCCGCCCCGGCACGACGGTGGAGGCGCTGGCCACGCTGCGGACGCCCTTCCGGCCGCACGGCCGGATCACCGCGGGTAACGCCGCAGGCCTCAACGACGGCGCCACCAGTGCCCTGCTCGCCGCCGAGGACGTCGCACGCGAACTGGACCTGCCGGTCGGGATGCGACTGGTCGGCTACTCCTTCGCGGGTGTCGACCCGGAGGTCATGGGCGTCGGGCCGGTCCCCGCGACCGAGAAGGCGCTGTCCCGTGCCGGTCTGAGCATCGAGGACATCGGACTGTTCGAGATCAACGAGGCCTTCGCCGTCCAGGTGCTGGCCTTCCTCGACCACTTCGGCATCGCCGACGACGATCCGAGGGTCAACCAGTGGGGCGGCGCGATCGCGTGCGGCCACCCGCTCGCGGCCTCGGGAGTTCGGCTGATGACGCAGCTCTCCCGCCAGTTCGCCGAGCGCCCCGACGTGCGCTACGGCATCACCACGATGTGCATCGGAATCGGCATGGGCGGCACCGTGATCTGGGAGAACCCGGCCTGGAACGGGGGCGACAAGTGAGCACCACACTGTCCATCGAGGACCTCAAGGCCGCGATGCCCGACGAGGTGGTCACCAGGGCGATCACCCGCCTGGTGCGCGTACCCGGCCTGGAGAAGCCGATCGCGCTGATCACGATCGACAACGGCCACGACCACACCAGGCCCTCCACGCTCGGCCCGCAGGGCCTGGTCAGTCTGAACGACGCGCTGGACACGGCCTTCGCCGCCGAGCCCGCCGCGATCGCGGTGACCGGAAAGCCGTTCGTCTTCGCCGCAGGCGCCGACCTCTCGGGGATCGGCAGGCTCACCGCCTGGGAGCAGTCGAACTGGATGGCCGAGACCGGCCACGCCGTCTTCCGCAGGCTGATCGACTCCGCCGTGCCGACCTTCGCCTTCGTCAACGGCGCGGCGCTGGGCGGCGGCCTCGAGCTCGCGCTCTCGTGTCACTACCGCACGGTGGCCTCCAACGCGGGCGTCATCGCCCTGCCGGAGACCTTCCTCGGCCTGTTCCCGGGCTGGGGCGGCACCCAGCTCCTGCCGAACCTGATCGGCCCGGACGCGGCCGTCACCGTCATGGTGGAGAACGCCCTCAACCAGAACCGGATGCTCAAGCCCGCCCAGGTAGCGAAGCTGGGCATCGCGGACGTGCTGCTGGACTCCGCCGACTACCTCGAGCAGTCGCTGTCCTGGGCGGCGCAGGTGGTACGCGGCGAGATCACGGTCGAGCGGCCGGAGATCGACCGGGGCGCGGGCTGGGACGCGGCGGTGGCGCGAGCGCAGGCCCTCGTCACGGGCAAGACCCAGGGCGCCGCACCCGGCCCTCAGCACGCCGTCGACCTACTCACGCTGGCGCGGGAGAACGATCTCGACGCCGGCTTCGCCGCCGAGACGCGGGCGCTGTCCGACGTCCTGATGTCCGACGAGACCCGCGCCGGGCTCTACTCCTTCGACCTCGTGCAACGACGGGTGAAGCGTCCCGCAGGCGCGCCGGACAAGTCGCTGGCCCGCAACGTCAGCAAGGTCGGCATCGTGGGCGCGGGCCTGATGGCCAGCCAGCTGGCGCTGCTGTTCGTGCGACGGCTGAAGGTGCCGGTGGTGCTCACCGACGTCGATGCGGCCAGGATCGACAAGGGCGTCGGCTACGTCCACGCCGAGGTCGACAAGCTCCTCGGCAAGGGCCGTGTCTCCCCCGACGAGGCGAACCGGCTCAAGGCGCTCGTCTCCGGCTCGCTGGACAAGGCGGCCTTCGCCGACGCCGACTTCGTCATCGAGGCCGTCTTCGAGGAGCTGTCGGTCAAGCAGCAGGTCTTCGCCGAGCTGGAGGAGCACGTCTCCCCCGAGGCGGTCCTGGCGACGAACACCTCCTCGCTGTCGATCACCGAGATGGCCGCCAAGCTCCAGCACCCCGAGCGGGTCGTGGGCTTCCACTTCTTCAACCCGGTGGCCGTGCTGCCGCTGCTGGAGATCGTCCGGGGCGAGCGCACGGACGACGCGGCGCTGGCCACGGCCTTCGCCACCGGCAAGAACCTGAAGAAGTCCTGCGTCCTGGTGAAGGACGCGCCTGCCTTCGTGGTGAACCGACTGCTGACCCGGTTCCTCGGCGAGGTCATCAAGGCCATCGACGAGGGCACCCCGTTCGACGTCGCCGATCGCGCCCTGGCGCCGTTGGGGCTGCCGATGAGCCCGCTGGTGCTGGTGCAGCTCGTAGGTCCCGCCGTGGCCACTCACGTCGCGGGGACCCTGCACGAAGCCTTCCCGGAGCGCTTCGGCGTCAGCGAGAACATGCAGCGGCTCGTGGCTGCGGGCAAGGCCGCCGTGTGGACCTGGGACGAGCAGGGCACCCAGCGCATCGACCCCGAGGTCGCCGATCTCTGGCAGCAGGGCTCGACGGTGCTCACCGAGGAACAGGTGCGGGACAAGGCGCTGTCCGCGCTGGCCGAGGAGTCCCGGATCATGCTCGACGAGGGTGTGGTGGCCGAGGCGCAGGACCTCGATCTGTGCATGATCCTCGGTGCGGGCTGGCCGTTCTGGCTGGGCGGCATCACGCCGTATCTCGACCGGAGCGGCATCGCCGAGCAGGTCAACCAGGCTCGTTTCCACGCGCCGGGGGTGGCGTCGGCCGCAGGCTGACCCACGCATCGCGCCGTCGCCGCCCGGATCGGGTGGCGGCCGGACTGCCGAGAAGCCCCGTCCCCGCCCGAGATCGTGGTGGGGCGGGGCTTCTCGCCGTCTCGGCACCTGATCCTGGGCACCTGTTTCCGCTGCGTCGGGGGGAGCCGACGGGTAGCGGGCCGAGGCAGGGGGTCGGCCGCAGGCAGGCGGCCCCGCTGGTCCTCGGGCGGTTCGTCCCGCGGAGTCGCGAGCGGCTGGCGGTGGATGCGGCCGGTCGCGAGCCGGTCGGCGACTCGGGCCTGGATCGCAGGCGCCGTGCGCGCTCCGCGGACCGGCCTCCCTCGAATCAGCGGCGCACGGCCGACCGTCAGAGCGTCCGAGCCGCCTCGAAGTCGTACCAGGGCGGGAGCCGACAATCCGAGCGCGCCGAGCCCGACCGCCCCGCCGCGCGGACGGCGGCAGGCCCTCTCGACCCGACTGCCGGCGCTACCAGACACCGGGTGGCCTGCTCACCGCAGCGACCGCGCCTGCGGCCGGCCGTCCCCTCAGCTCGGTGCGTCCCGCTGTCCCGTCCCGATGGTCATTCGTTGAGGTCGCGCAGGAAACGTTCCGCCGCAGCGGTCGCGGGCCCGCCCGCGTCGCCGCCGTCCTCGACGAAGCTCGCCAACGCCACGTCGCCCTGCCAGCCGACGAACCAGCTGTGGCTGCGCGGCGGGTCCTCGGTGCCGTACTCGGCCGTGCCGGTCTTGCCGTGCACCGGGTCGCCGGGCACCTCGGCCAGCCGCGTCGCGGTGCCGTCGGTGACGACCTCGCGCATCATCGTGTGCAGGGCGTCCACCGAGTCGGTGTCCAGCGGCTCGCGGGTCTCTACCGGCGTCTCGGCCTGTTCCGGCTCGACGACCAGCCTCGGCTGCTTCCACTGTCCCGCGGCGACTCCGGCGGTGGCGGCGGCCATCGTCATCGGGCTCACCGTGGTCTGGCCCTGGCCGAAGGCCGAGGCCGCCTGTGCCGACGCGCCGTCCGCCGGGGGCACCGATCCGGTGGAGACTCCCACCCCGATGTCCCAGTCGCCGCCGATGCCGAGCTTCGCCGCCGCATCGGTGAGCCCGTCCGAGCCGAGGTTCGGCGCCAGCGCGACGAAGGCGGTGTTGCAGGACCGGGCGAAGTTCTCGCGGAACGGCACCTCGCCCAATGCCTCGGGGAAGGCGTTCTTGACGGTGTGTCCGTCCACCTCGATCGTCGACGGGCAGTCGACGGGCTGGTCCAGCGTGACGTCGCCCCCGTCGAGCAGCGCCATCGCGCTGACCATCTTGAACGTGGAGCCCGGCGGAACCCAGCCGTTGAGGGCGACATCGCCGCTGCCGCCGTCCGGCCCGCCTGCGACCGCGAGAACGTGGCCGTCGCTGATCCGCACCGCCACCAGTGCGCTGGCTCGGGGTTCCGCCGCCAGCGCGCGATCGGCGGCGTTCTGCACGGCGGGGTCCAGCGTCAGCGTGACCGTCTCCCCCGGCACGGGCTCTGAGCTGAACAACTCGCGCTCGGTGCCGTCGATGACGACCGCGACGCCCCCGGTCCCCCGCAGCCGGTCGTCCAGAGTGCGTTGCAGGCCGCTGAGGCCCACGATGTCCCCGACCCGATATCGGCCGGGGTCGTCGTCCATGATCTCCTGGGTGACCGGGCCCGCGCTGCCCAACAACGCCCTGGCGAACTCGCGGGTCGGGGCCAGCTCCCTGGTCTCCTCGCGGAAGACGGTGCCGGGCAGCTCGTAGACCTGCGGGCGCACCTCCTGATAGCGCTCCTCCCGCAGGGTGACGACCTCGACGAAGTCGTCCGGGCCCGCCGCTGCGATGCGATCGGGCAGCCCCGAGGTGTCCACCCCGTCGTCGGCCAGCGCGCTGCCCAGGGTCTGGGCGAGCCCGGCCGGGTCGGTGACGTTGGCCGGCTGCACGCCGACCACGACCACCGGCCGGGCGGTGACGATGGGCTCGCCGTCGACGTCGACGATCTCGCCGCGCTGCGCGGGCGTGTGCCTGCTGCGCAGCGTCTCGCCCTCGACGAGATCGGGGTGCACGGCGCCGGGATCGAGGACCACCTGCCACTGGTCGCCCTGTTGACGCAGGTCCAGTGTGGTCTGGTACTCCCATTCGTCGCCCGAGGCCAGCTCCCAGGAGACGTCGAGCCGGGCCTCGCCCGCCGCGTCCTCCACCGTGACCTCGCCGACGGTCACCTCGCGGACCTCGCCCGCCACGCCCTCGGTGATCCCCGTGTACCACTCCTGGGCCTCGTCGCCCGAGACTTCGGCATACGAGATCGTGCCGAGGTCGCCCGACTGCCAGGCCTGGGCGAACTCCGTCGCCGCCTCCTCGGCGGCCGCCCGGCCGTTCGAACAGGCGGCCAGGCTGCTGCCGGCCAGCACCGCGACCCCGAACAGGACCGCTGTCCGTCTTCCGATGCGCATGTGGACCTCTCCTCGACAGCCGGATCGCCAAGGCCGTGCAGTGGCCGGATTCCGGTCATGCAGGCCGCTATCGTGGATCGCCCCCGAGCGAAAGCACGATCTCCCTGACAAGCACTAGACGCGCGGGACCGACGACCGGTGGGCCGGGCCAGGGTTACCTGTACCACATCTGATCGGACGTCGAGCCGGTTGCGCGTCACCTACGTTAGCGAGCCGGACGGGTCCAGAACGGATCGCCACGGCGGGCAGGCGGTGGCCCGATGCGGTGGGCGGACCGGACGCGCCACGACTCGCGAGGACTGCCGCCATCATCGTCGAGGCGCGACGGCCCCGTCAACGCACCCGTTCTCGCCTGCCGCCGACCCGGTGACGAGTGAGGGCGGCAGGCGGCGCACGATGCGCGCGGCGTCCCGGCAGGCAGGGCAGGCCGCCGGTCGTCGAGATCATTCCCGAGCGCAGCCGGAGTCACGGCCGCCAAGCTCGGAGGGAACGGGCTCCGCACCACGGCGGACGACGACGGCCCTAGGCTGGGCCGTCAATCGAGCAGAGGACGTGGCATGGCAGAGCAGTGGTCGACTCCCGACGCGATCGCGACCGCCAGGGGCCTGCTGGAGCAGGCACTACCGGGATGGCGGCGCCCCGCCGCATACGGCCTCGGCCACCTGGTCGACGGGGACGCCGTGTTCCCCGTGGTCAACGTCGGAGAGCACTTCCTCCCGGCCGTGGTGCTGGCCACGGTGTGCGGGCACTCGGCGGGCACCGCGGTGTACGAACTGGACGCGGCCGGCCTGGACGAGGCGATCATGATGCTGAGCCCCGCAGAGGCCTGCTCCGACTACGACCACCCCAATCTCGCCGCGTGGCGCGACATCCGAACGGATCTGGCGCACAACGACGGCCAGGCGATCGCGGTGTTCGTCGGCGACCTCGAGGATCCGACGGTCGACGACCGCGATGAACGATTCCGGGCAGCGGTGAAGTCCGCAGGCCAGGACGGCTGACCGGACGCACCCGCCGACGACGGTCTCCTGGCGGCCCGCTTCCCCGGCCCGGCCTGCGCCACCACGCCCCGCGTCGGACCTCGCCGGATCTGCGGAAAGGTCCGGCGGGAAGGCCCCGCCGCGGGCGAACCGACCTGCGCGCACTGCGCCGTGGTCTGCGACCTGGCCCGGCGACCCGACGCGGCGACCCGGCCGGGCGCTAGCCGACGAGCGGCGTGAGCTTCTCGGTGGCGAAGACGAGTCCGTGGCCCGGTGCGGTCGCGGTGTGCGCCGACGGCGGCTCCAGGCGGACCCCGCTCGGCTCGGCCAGCGCGCCGAGCGCGCCGAAGGAGGCGCGATCGATGTCCTCCACCATGGACACCGAGCCCACGCACATCGCCAACTGCGCGGACAGCTCCGGCAGCAGGTGCGGGGCGGTCGGCACGCCGAACGTCGCGGCCAGCTCGGCGATCCGCAGGAACGGCGTGATGCCGCCGACCCGGACCGCGTTGGGCTGTACGAAGTCGACCGCGCCCGCCGTCAGCGCATCCCGGAACTGATACACGGTCCGCAGGTTCTCGCCGACCGCGATGGGGACGTCGACGGCCGCGCGGAGTCGGGCCAGCCCCGGCAGCTCGTCGGCGAGCAGCGGCTCCTCGATCCAGTAGGGGTCGTAGGCGGACAGGGCACGGATCGCTCGCACCGCCGTGGGGTGGTCCCAACGCTGGTTGGCGTCGATCATCAGCAGGCGGTCCGGACCGAGGATCTCGCGCACCGCGGCGACCCGTTCGAGGTCCCTGGCCAGTTCCGGGGAGCCGACCTTGATCTTCACCGCCCGATGGCCCGCCGCGACGAACCGGCGGACTTGGTCCGCAAGCTCGTCGAGCTCGTAGAAGAGGTTGACGCCGCTGCCGTAGATGCCGACGGTCTCACGACGCCTACCGATGAAGTCGGTCAGCGGCAGTCCGGCGGCCTTCGCCCGCAGATCCCACAGGGCGATGTCGACCGCCGCGAGGGCCATGCCGGTGATGCCGCCCGAGCCGCCTTCGTGCAGACCGGCCCACAGGCGGTCCCACCACACCCCGGCGGGAGCCGTCTGTCCACCCACGATCAGCCTCGGCAGATCGTGCTCCAGCATGGCGAGCACCGCGTGCGCCCCGACCAGCGGCGTCCAGCTGAATCCGGTGCCGGTCGAGCCGTCCTCGGTGCGCAGGGTCGTGACGATCAGGTGCTGCTGGTCGACCCCGGGCCCCCAGGGCCGGTCCAACGGCACGGTGAACGCCTCGCTGGTCAGCTCGGTGATGCGCATCGGATCGCGTTCCCTTCCTTCTTCTGGCCCGTCCGCCCGGCGTCGTCCCGGTGCGACGGGCTTCGTCATGTGCTCGGCGGCGGTCGAGGAAGCCGGCTGCCGACACGCCGGCGACCGGCCGGGACCGACGGCCCGGCCTGCTGCGAGCCTCGGGGGCAGCGAAGCGGATTCGGCCGACGCCACGCCGGTCATCGAGACAGCGGCAGCCGGCCAGGCGGCAGGATCGTGCCAGGACTCACTCCGGCTGCCTCGGCCGAGCGTCCACCAGGTCGAGTCCGGTGGCCAGGATGGCGCGCAGATCCTCGAGGTGTGCCTCGGTGAGGTCGACCAGCGGCGGCCGAACGCCCCCGACGTCGAACCCGCGCAGTCGCTGGCCCGCCTTGACCAGGGCGACCGCGTAGCCGGGCACGGCGTCGCGCAGTCGCCCCAACGGCTGGTAGAAGCCGCGTAACAGCGCATCCACCTGGGCCGATCCGGCGGCGAGGGCCCGCTGGAACGCCGAGGCCACCTCGGGGGCGAAGGCGAAGGCAGCCGAGGAGTAGAGCTCGACGCCGATCCCCCGGTACGCCGCGGCCGTCAGCTCGGCGGTCGGCAGGCCGTTGAAGAACAGGAAGTCGGGTCCCATCGCCGCTCGGACGGCGATGACGATCCCGTGCATCCGGTCGAGATCGCCGACCCCGTCCTTGATGCCGATGACGCCGGGGATGCCTGCGACGGTCACCGAGGCGGCGACGGAGAGGACCGCGTTGGCCCGTTGATAGAAGATCACCGGCACGGGACTGGCCTCGGCCACCGTCCGCACGTAGGCGATCAGACCGGCCTCCGGGCCCTTGACCAGGTAGGGCGGCAGCAGCAGGATCGCATCGGCGCCCGCCCGCGCGGCATTGCGTGCCTGAGCGATCGCGACCGGCAGCGGTCCGCCCGCTCCGGCGATGACCGGGACGGCCGCCGCAGGTTCCTCGCCCGCCACCGCCACGGTGGTGCGGACGACGAGTTCGTGTTCCGCCACGGTCAGCGCGTGCAGCTCGCCGGTACCGCAGGCCGTGAAGATCCCGCCTGGTCGGTGGGCCAGCCCGGCACGCAGGCTCTCCGCGAGTCGCTCGGTCGCGACCGTGCCGTCGGCGTCGAACGGGGTCGTCGGGAAGAAGAGAACGCGCTCCAGCCTCACCGTGATCTCCTCCTCAGTCCGCGACATCCGTCTGCCGGGCTCGGTGGGCGGCCCGGTGCCGAGCGCTCGTCCCACCGTTGCGGGGTGGCGAGGGCTCACCGAAGCTCGGTGCGCCAGCTCCGCTTCGCCCGCCAGCCGAGCAGTCGCTCGGCCTTGGCACTGTCGAAGGCCGGGCTCGACCCGGTCAGCCCCGCCGCCTGCGCGGCGGGCACCCCGGCGTGCTCGACGAGCAGCTCGGCCAGCGGCTCCCTCGCCATGGCGTCCGGTGCCCCGACGAAGAAGACCTCACCCGGCGGGATGTCTTTGGCCCTGCCCAGCAACGCGGCGACGAAGTCGCCTGCGTCTCGGGCGTCGAGATAGTTGAAGAGGGACACGGCGGCCAGTTCGGGCCGATCGAGTCGATCGAGGATCGTGTCCCCGGTCTGGGTCGGCGCCCCGTCCCACTCCTCCGGCGAGACCACGAAGCACGGACGGAACGCGTGGCAGGCGATCCGGTCCGGCCAGCGGCGTGCGAAGGCCTGGATCGTCTCCTCCGCGACGACCTTGGACAGCCCGTACGCGTGCCACGGCCGCGTCGGGTGTGCCTCGTCCAGCGGCAGGTAGTCCGCCTGCCAGCCTGCCGGATTCCCGTAGCCGATCACGGTGGGGCTGCTGGCGGCGAGCACCGTGCCGACGCCGAGATCCGTCGCCGCCTGGCAGACGTTGAAGACCATCTGCGTGTTGGTGCGAAAGGTCGCCACGTCGGTGCGCAGGAACGGCACGGGCACCGCCGCGAGGTGCACGATCGCGTCCGGCCGGTAGCGGCCGACGACGCTGTAGCACTCGCCGGTGTCGAGCAGGTCCACCGCGAAGGACTCGTAGGGGACCTGCCCGGCAGGCGGACGGACGAGGTCGACGCAGACGGGCTCATGGCCTGCTTCGGCCAGCGCCGCCAGGACACTGCGCCCCAGCCTGCCGCTGCCTCCGGTGACGAGCACCCGCACTGGTCGACCTCCTGATCTCGTGGCTGACGAAACGGACCGGTCAGCCCGTCACGTCGTGATGGGCTCGATGGCGACGCGACTGCCGATGCGCGAGGACTCCAGGCCCGCCTCGGCGAGTTGCACGCCCCTGGCTCCGGCGAGGAAGTCGTACGGGAACGGCGCGTCCTCGCAGACGTGGCGGACGAACATCTCCCACTGCACGCGGAATCCATTGTCCTGCTCGCCGTTGTCCGGCACGACCTGCCACTGATCGCGGAACTGCTCCGACTGCGCGACGTCCGGGTCCCACACCGGCATCGGCGTGGCCGAGCGATGCTGCACCCGACAGGAACGCAGTCCCGCGACGGCGCTGCCCTCGGTGCCGTCCACCTGGAACTCCACCAGCTCGTCGCGATTCACCCGGACCGACCACGAGGAGTTGATCTGGGCGATGATGCCGCCCGCGAGCTCGAAGATGCCGTAGGCCGAGTCGTCCGCGGTCGCCTCGTAGGCCTGGTTCTGCTCGTCCCAGCGCCGGTCGATGTGCGTGACCGCCTTGGCAGTGACCGCCTCGACCGTGCCGAACAGGTCCTCCAGCACGTAATGCCAGTGCGGGAACATGTCGACGACGATGCCGCCGCCGTCCTCGGCGCGGTAGTTCCAGCTCGGTCGCTGCGCGCGCTGCCAGTCGCCCTCGAAGACCCAGTAGCCGAACTCGCCGCGCACCGACAGGATGCGGCCGAAGAAGCCGCCGTCGATCAGGCGCTTGAGCTTCATCAGGCCCGGCAGGAAGAGCTTGTCCTGCACGACACCGGTCTTCACCCCTGCCTCGGCGGCCGTCCTGGCCAGGGCAACGGCCCCCGCCAGCGAGGTCGCGGTGGGCTTCTCGGTATAGACGTGCTTGCCCGCCTCGACCGCGCGACGCACCGCCTCCTCTCGGGCACTGGTCACCTGCGCGTCGAAGTAGATCGACACGTCCTCGGCGGCCAGGGCCTCGCCGAGGTCGGTCGTCCACCGATCCAGCTGGTGCCGTCGGGCCAGTTCTCGGAGCTTCTGTTCGCTGCGACCGACGAGGATCGGCTCGGGCATGACCCGAGTCCCGTCGGACAGCGTGACGCCGCCCGCCTCGCGGATGGCGAGGATCGAGCGGAGCAGATGCTGGCGATAGCCCATCCGTCCCGTGATCCCGTTCATCGCGATACCCAGCACTTGACTGTCCATGCGTCCTTACCTCTCGACCAGGAAAGCGCTTTCCACCGTAACCTGTGCGCGGCCGTGCGCCAAGCCCCTAGTTCACAGCCGCTCGGCAGGCCCGTCACCAGCGCTGACGTTTGAGTTCGTCCGGTTTCGGCCGTGTGATTGACACCACCGGAGATGACGCCTACTTTTCGGTAAACGCTTTCCAGTGAGTGCTCGGTCACCCTGGCCGGCACTGTCCAGATCAGGAGGCCCGGGATGGGTGCGCAGAGACGCTCACCGTTACAACGGGGTAGATCTGTTTTGGCCCTGGCCATGGTGGCCGGGCTGGTGACGGCCTGCGGTGGTGCCGGCGGCGGAGACGCCGACGGCCAGGTAGAGCTTCGGTTCACCTGGTGGGGCAGCGACGACCGCGCCGAGATCACCGAGGAGGCGATCGCGTTGTTCGAGGAGCGGAATCCGAACATCACGGTCAACACCTCGTATGCGGCGTTCTCGGGGTACTTCGAGCGGTTGGCGACCGAGGTCGCGGGCAACAACGCGCCGGACGTGATCCAGATGGACTACGCGTATCTGCGGGAGTACGGGGATCGGGGCGTCCTTGCCGATCTCCACGAGTTCGACGAGGATCAACTGGGCACCGAGGGCATCACGCCGTTGCTGGCGCGTTCCGGTGAGATCGACGGCAGGATGTACGCGCTGCCGATGGCGCAGAACACCCATGCGTGGGCGTACGACGAACAGGCCTGGACGGAGTCCGGGGTGCCGCTGCCCGAGGCGGGCTGGACGTGGGAGGACCTGCTGAGCAGCAGCCAGGCTCTGACCGAGTCCACCGACGGCGAGCGCTACGGGACCACCGACTTCGGCTGGTCCTGGGAGACCTTCCAGGTCTGGCTCCGCCAACAGGACAAAGACCTCTATACCGACGCAGGCGAGATCGACTTCGACCGCGAGGACCTCACCACCTATCTGGAACTCCTCGAGGAGTTCCGCACCACCGAAGCCGCCACCCCGGCCAACATCACCTCCGAGATCGACGGCGCCGTGGAGAACTCGCCGCTGGCCAGGGGCTCGGCCTTCGCCGACTTCACCTGGGACAGCACGGCGGTCAGCTTCTCCTCCGTGCTGCCGGACGGCGTCGGCCTCGCACCGATGCCGCGCATCGAGGGCAGTGACCGGGTGGGCCAGTTCGCCAAGCCGGGCATGCTGATCAGCATCGCGGCGAACAGCGAGCATCCCGAGGAGTCGGCCGCCCTGGTCGACTTCCTGCTCAACGACGTCGACGCGGGCCTCATCCTCGGCACCTCGAGAGGCATGCCCGTCAACAACGACGTCCGCGAAGCCGTCGGCGCCGAACTCGAAGGACCCGACCAACTCGTCTACGACTACGAGGAAGCCCTCGCCGACGAACTCGAAGAACCCCCGTCCGCACCACCGCCGGGCAACAGCGCACTTAAACGAGAATGGCAGCGCCTCAACTCGGTGATCGGATTCGGACAACTGTCCATCGACGACGCAGTGGATCAGTTCCTAGAACGCGCTGAGCAAGAACTCTGAGGAGAGTCCGTTGTGCGGGTGCGGCCGCCTGAGAACGGCCGCACCCCCAGGATAGGTAAGGTCATGGTCGCGCAACAAGTCAACGAAGTGGCATCGCCGCAGCCCGGCAGGACTGGATCGGGCCGCGCCCGCAAGGGGTCGAAGAGCAAGGAGCAGACAGGCATCGCCTATCTGTTCCTGTCGCCGTGGATCGCGGGCGCCGTGCTGCTCACCATCGGTCCGATGGTGGCCTCGCTGTACCTGTCCTTCACGGACTACAACCTGTTCACCGCGCCCGAATGGGTCGGCCTGGACAACTACATCCGGCTGTTCACCCAGGACGACAGGTTCATGTCCTCGGTGGGGGTGACCTTCCAATACGTCTTCCTGTCGGCGCCGCTGAAGCTGGCGGCCGCACTGGGAGTCGCCCTGCTGCTCAACCGCCCGAGGAAGGGCCAGGGCTTCTACCGGTCCGCCTTCTATGCCCCGTCTCTGCTGGGTGCCAGCGTCGGCATCGCCCTGGTGTGGCGGTCGCTGTTCACCGACGACGGCGCGGTCGACTCGCTGCTGAGCTCCGTCGGCATCAACACCGGCGGCTGGATCAACCAGCCCGACTACGCGATGTACGTCATCGTCATCCTGGCGGTCTGGCAGTTCGGCGCGCCGATGGTCATCTTCCTGGCAGGCCTCAAGCAGATCCCGCAGGACCTCTACGACGCCGCCGCCGTGGACGGGGCGAGTACGTGGAAGACCTTCACCTCGGTGACGCTGCCGATGCTGTCCCCGGTGATCTTCTTCAACCTCGTGATGGAGATCATCCAGTCGTTCCAGTCGTTCACGGGCGCGTTCGTGGTCAGCAACGGCCAGGGCGGACCCGCCGACTCCACGCTCTTCTACACGCTGTACCTGTACCAGCGCGGATTCCAGGACTTCCAGATGGGCTACGCCTCGGCGATGGCCTGGCTGCTGCTCCTGACGATCGCGCTGTTCACCGGACTGGTCTTCAAGACATCCGGCCGGTGGGTGTTCTACGCCGGAGAGGACAAGTAGATGAGTACTGCGACGCTCACCGCGCCGGAGGACCGGGGTCAGACACCCGTGACCTCGCCGAAGCGCAAGAAGCCCGGCCGGGTACGCACCGTCGCCTGGCATGCCGTGATCCTGGCGTTCATCGCCGTGCTGCTCTACCCGATCGCCTGGCTGCTCGGCGCCTCGTTCAAGCCCGCGAACGAGGTCATCACCAGTCTCGCGCTGCTGCCGGAGAGCCCGACCTGGCAGAACTTCGTCGACGCCGTGGCGGGCATCGGCGGCACCAGCTTCGGCACGTTCCTGTACAACTCGCTGTTCATCGCGGGCGGCTCGGTCATCGGCAACGTGGTCTCCTGCGTGCTGGCCGCCTACGCCTTCGCCCGGCTGCGCTTCAAGCTGAGCAAGCTGATGTTCGGCTTCATGCTGATGACGCTCATGCTGCCCCACCACGTGGTGCTGATCCCGCAGTACATCATCTTCCAGAACATGGGCATGGTCGACACGTTCTGGCCGTTGATCCTGCCGAAGTTCCTGGCCACCGAGGCGTTCTTCGTCTTCCTGATGATCCAGTTCATGCGTGGCCTGCCCCGCGAACTGGACGAGGCGGCGACGATCGACGGCTGCGGCCCGCTGCGGCTGTTCTACTACATCATCCTGCCGCTGGCCCGGCCCGCGCTGATCACCACGGCGATCTTCACGTTCATCTGGACCTGGAACGACTTCTTCAGCCAGTTGATCTACCTGAGCAGCCCTTCGAACTACACGCTGCCGCTGGCGCTGCGGTTGTTCATCGACCAGACCAGCGTCTCGGCCTACGGCCCGATGTTCGCCATGTCGGTGCTGACTCTGGTGCCGATCGCGCTGTTCTTCTTCGCCTTCCAGCGCTACCTGGTCCAGGGCCTGGCGACCTCCGGACTGAAGGGCTGATCATGGCCTCCGTGACCACGGGTGGGCGAGCCGGGATCTTCGGCGGACGGTTCGTGCTGTTCGCCGACGTCCTCTACCTCGGTGTACTGGTGTTCCTCGCTTCCCTGCCCGTGGTCACCGCCTTCGCCGCGGTGACCGCCGGGTCCGGCCTGCTGCGCGACCGGATCCGCCAGGACAGCACCTTCACCATCGGCCAGTACTTCCGGCGGGTGGGCGAGGTCGTCCGGGCGCAGAAGGCCGTGCTGCTGGCCCCGCCTGCGGTGCTCGTCGTGGTCCTGCTGAACACGCTCGCCCTGGCGGCGGGCATGCCGGGAGCCGAGTTCTACCGGCCGTTGCTGCTGGGCATCGCCGCGATCGGGGCGGTGGTCGGCCTCCGGGCGGCCCTGGTCTGGTCCGAGGGGTCGAGCTGGACCACCGCGCTGCGGGACGGCGCGACGACCTCGCTGCGCGATCCGGGCGGCAGCGCGCTGCTGGTGGGCGCGCTGGTGGCGGCGATCGTGATCATCGGACAGACCTGGTTGATGCTGCCGTTGGTGACCGGCATGGTGCTGTTCGCCTCGGTGGCCGTGTCCCTACGGGAGCGGACGTGAACGGCAAGACGGTGACGGTCCTCCAGGTCGGTGCGCACGGCTACGGCCGGGTGCACCTGGACCACCAGATCGAGCTGGCCGAGCAGGGCGTCGTGCGCGTCGTCGGCGTCGCCGACCCGAGGCCGCCGGACCCCGAGCTGATCAAACGACTCGGCAGGCCGGAGGTGGCGGACTCGCCGACCACGCTGTTGGCGAAGCACTCCCCCGACGTCGTGGTGATCGCCACTCCGATCCACACGCACGTCCCGCTGGCCGTGCAGGCGATGCGGGCCGGTTCGCATGTCCTGGTGGAGAAACCGCCGACCGCCACGCTCGCCGAGTTCGAGGAACTGCTCTCCGTCGCGACGGAGACGGGCCGCAGCTGCCAGATCGGCTTCCAGAGCCTGGGCTCCACCGCGCTGGATCGCGCCCGCGAGCTGATCGCCGACGGCAGCATCGGCGAGCTGCGCGGCGTCGGCGGCGCGGGAACCTGGATTCGAGACGCCGCCTACTACGCCCGCTCCGCGTGGGCGGGCAGGCTGGTGCTCGACGGCGTCGCCGTCACCGACGGCGCGTTGACCAACCCCTTCGCCCATGCCGTGGCCTCCGCGCTGCGGATCGTGGGCGCCGAGGAACGCGGCAGCCTCCGATCGATCGAGGTCGAACGGTTTCGGTCCCGCGCGATCGAGACCGACGACACCGCGTGCGTGCGAGTGGTGACCTCGACCGGAGTGCCGGTGACCATCGCCGTCACCCTGTCGGCGGCCACCAGCCGGGACCCGGTCCTGACGCTGCACGGCAGTCGGGGCATCGTGCGACTCTGGTACACCCGTGACGAGCTGCGGCTGGAGATCGACGGTGTCGAGCAGGAGAGCGGCAGCTGGCCGAGGTCCAGCCTGCTGCGCAATCTGGCGGAGCACGTCGCCGACCCCTCGGTGGAGCTGCTCTCGCCCGCGACGCGCTGTCACTCGTTCATGTCGGTCCTGGAGGCGATCCGGCTCGACGGACCGGCGGCGGCACTGTCGCCCGAGCACTACCAGATGATCGGGGAGGGCACCGCTGCGCACCCGGTCGTCACCGGCGTCGACGACGCGGTGTTCGCCAGTGCGGAGCGGCTCGCGCTGTTCTCCGAGCTGGATCTGCCCTGGGGTGCGAAGCGGCCGGGCTGACACCGGCGGGCTGAGGCAGCCGGGCTGAGGCAGGCCTGCTCGCTCATGGCGCCCGGCCCTGCTGCTCCGCCGGTCGGCCACGATCGGCGATGCGCACGCCGAGTCCGGCGCGACCAAGTCCCGCGCAGCCGAACTCCCAGCCCTGCCCTGTCGAGGCGCCCTGCCCCGTCGACGCGGCGTCCGTCCCGCGAGGACAGCACGGACGCCACGTCGACCGAGGACGACCAGGGCTCGGCTCACGGCGCTGCCGCGTTCCCGCAGCCCTGGTCAGCGGACCTCAGCGCAGCCGACCCGAACCCGCCTTGGCACCGACCAGACCGGGCACCGAACGGGCCGGATCGATCCTGGTGTGCAGGGTGGGCGTCCAGCCGACGTCGGCGGAGAACTCACTGTCGTAGGCCTCGTTGTGCGCGGCACGCAGATCGACCAGGCGGCGCCCCTGCTCGTCGGCGACCAGATCGCCCGCACTGTGCACGGTGGTGCCGCCCCAGTCGTAGAGGACGTCCGAGGACGGGACGCCGGTCAGCCGGAAGAAGTTCTGCTCCGATCGGATCGCAGACTCGACGCCGACGCCGAGGCTGTACTCATAGCCCTCGCCCGCTCGGATCACGTAATGGTTGTTGTAGAGGTGCACCTGTCCGAACCGGACCCTCGGCGCACGTTGCAGGATGCCGTCGAAGACGTTGTGGTGCAGCGTGACGCGGAGCCGACCTCGATCGGTGAACCGAGTGTTCGACGAGCCGATCAGCATCGTCTTGTCGTGGTCCCGGAACACGTTCCACGACACCGTGACCAGGTCGGAGCCGTTGGTGATGTCGGCGAGTCCGTCATGGACCTGGTAGGGCACGCCGAAGTAGTCGGGCTGGGCGCTGTCGGGGTAGCGACCGTCGTGGAAGGTGTTGTGGTCGATCCACACGTGGGTCGTCTCGGTCAGCGAGATCGCGTCGTACTCCGAGTTCCACGCGCCGAGTTCGCCGTCGGTGGGGTCCCATTGCGGGAAGCAGTCGACCGGCGCCTCGAACTCGATGTTCCGGATGATCACGTTGTCGACGCCTGCCAGCCGCAGGCTCACGCCGCGCAGCTCGGCGCGACGGCCCAGGCCGATGATGGTCGTGTCGGAGGGGACGTCGAGGCGAATCCGGTGCGCCTGGGCGGCGGCCGATCGGACTCGTGCCTCTTCGAGCGGGCCGCTGGGGTCCTGATCCCCCCAGGTTTCCGGGTCGTAGGCCGCCAGGTAGCCGTCCAGGGTGTAACCGGGATCGGCGTCGTCGGCACAGGTCACCGCGGCGCCGTCGGCGTCGATGTTCGCGTCGACCACGCCGTCGATCTCGATGATGCTGGGCCTGCCCTCGCTCGCGCTCAGCGCCTCGGCCAGCTCGGCGTGATCGGAGACTCGATGGACGTCGGCCCGGGCGGCCCTCGAGCCGCCGGTCGTGCCGCCGTCGGCGGCGGCCCAGCCGTCGCGAGCCGGGAGGACCTGTCGGGCGAGGCCGCGGGAACCGCCCGCCGACTCCGGGGCCGCACCCGCACCGCCGCCCGCCCGTTCCGGCCCCGATGCCGGGGCCGCCCGTACAGGCTCGGCCCAGCCGGCGGGCTGGACGGCGACCACGCCCGTTCCGGCGGCGAGCACCGCCGCGACGAGGATGCCGATCGATCTTCGCATGTTCTGCTCTCCTACTCGTCGACCCGCCGATCGAATTTCTCGAGAAAAATCATCGAATCATTTCGACGATAAAACTCGACGATGAATTGACCGGCACCTTCCGCGTTTTCTCCAGGCCTGCCGTCGCGCCGGAGCGAGGCGACGTGAACTCGACGACGAAGAACGGCTCCACCCCGTCGGATCACTCCTTCATCCGGCTTGCCACAGCATGAGAAAGCGCTTTCCACACACGGTATTCCGCGTTGATGACCTGGTCAACACCTGACTACCCTGGTAGCTGACCGCTTCCCATCTGGACCGATCCGTCGTCGGCTACACCCGGCGGCCGCCCAAGTTGGACTATTCGGCGCATTGAGGCTTCTCGGCGGGCGGTGGTAGGAATGACACCACTTGGATAGCGCTTTCCAAGTCCGCCTCACCCACCTCGAGTCTCCCGCACAGACGCTCGTCGGCCGAAGTGGGTCGAGCACTGCCCCCAATCACGACCCGGGAAGGGATTGACAATGTCGTCTTTCTCAACGAATACGTCGAAGTCCGCCAGGAATCGGACGGCCCTGTTGGCCGCAGCCGGCGCCCTGCTGCTCACCATGACGAGTGTGACCGCCGCCGCAGCCGACCAGGCCGTGCCCGCCGCCGACCCCGGCATCCTGCAGTCCGGCCCGATCGGCTGGGCGTCGCAGAACGGCGGCACCACCGGCGGCGCGGGCGGCTCCACCGTCACGGTGACCTCGGCCTCCGCGCTCATCAGCAACATGCAGGCGTCCGGCCCGCGCATCGTGCAGGTGAGCGGCACGATCAATCTGAGCGGGATGAACGACATCGCCTCCGACAAGACCCTGGTCGGCATCAACAACGCCCGGATCAACGGCGGCGGCATCGACGTCGACGGCGCGCACAACGTCATCATCCGCAACATCACCTTCGCGGGCGCCACCGACGACTCGGTCAACGTGCAGGACGCATCGACCAACATCTGGATCGACCACAACACGTTCCTGCCCGGCTACGACGGCTCGCTGGACATCAAGCGCGAGTCCGACTTCGTGACCGTCTCCTGGAACCACTTCGACGGGACGGACAAGACCTCGCTGCTCGGCCACAGCGACAGCTTCAGCGCCGACGCCGACAACCTGCGGGTGACGTACCACCACAACTTCTACGACAACACCAACACCCGGAACCCGCGCATCCGCTACGGCCGGGGCGTGCACGTCTTCAACAACTACTACCTGAACAGCAACGAGTACGGCATCGCCTCAACGGAGAATGCGTCGGTGCTGGTCGAGGCCAACTACTTCCAGGGCGTGGACACGCCCACCGAGGTCGGCTACGCCAGCTCCGACCCCGGCGACCTCGTCGAGCGCAACAACATCTACTCCAACTCGGGCACGCCCAACACCAGGGGCAGCTTCGTCGGAGTTCCGTACTCCTACAGCCCGGCCTCGGCGTCGAGCATCCCGTCACTCGTGAGCAACGGCGCGGGCGTCTCGTGATCTGAGGCGTCCGACACCCGGCCCGCAACGCTCCCGATGCGTTGCGGGCCGGCTTGCTGCCGGTCAGCCGACTGTCGACGGACCTCGAACCCGTCAGGCCGTCGCGATGGAGGCCGTCACCGGTCGACGGCCGTCACCGCTTCACTCCCATCACCGGTCGGCAGACTCCGCGAACCGAGGCCGCAGGGCCGTGACCACGATCCGATCGACGGCCAGGTATGCCGAGTCCTCGGCGGCACCCGGTGCGGAGGCGGCGGCGCCGCCTGCCCCAGTTTCGGCCACCGCGAACACGCCGACCTTCGCCCCCACCCAGCGGCCCGCCGTCGCAGCGAAGCTCGCGTCCGGCCCGGTGCCGAGCCGGTGGAACACGCCGTCGCCGTCGGCCACGCCGAACCGACAGCGGCCGCCCGACGACACCTCCAGTCGCATCCGCAGCGTCGCCGTGGTCACCGGACCGAGATCACGGGCCGCCAGCTCGGTCTCGGCGCCCTCCCCGGCCAGCCTGCGCCGCAGCACCAGGCGCAGGCCCGCCTGCCCGGCCACCACGCCCAACCAGGCGTAGTCGTCGCCGAGGACCGCGAGTCCGCCGCGCCACTGCTCGTCCGAGCTGCGCCCGACCGGTCGCAGGTCCACGGTGACCGCGAACTCCTCCGCGGGCCAGCGCCGAGTGAGCACCTGTCCGACGGCCCGCAGGTCGCCTGCATCCCGGTCCGGCCGGGCGAACAGCCGCAGCGCTCCCGGTTCCTCCGTCAGCGAGAACCAGGACGGCACCGGGTTCGCCTGCCAGGACCACTGCGGGCCGAGCCCCTCCGGGGTGAAGCGCTCGTCCACCGAGTCCTGAGCACTCGGCACGGTCGCGTCCGCCCCGGCCGAGGCGGCGGGAAGCGCGGGCTTGGGATGGGTCAGGACCGGCCTGCCGCAGCCGTTCTCATCCGGGTCGACCCCGATGACCGGCCAGCCGTCGGCACCCCAGCTCATCGGCTGGAGGTGGACCACCCGGCCGTAGACGCCCCGATCCTGGAAGTGCAGGAACCAGTCCTCGCCCGTCGGCGTGTCGACCCATGCTCCCTGATGCGGCCCGTTGACCTCGGTGTCCCGCTGCGCCAGCACGATCCGGTGCTCGTAAGGGCCGTCGATCGACCGAGCCCGGAACACCGACTGCCAGCCGGTGGCGACGCCGCCTGCGGGGGCGAAGACGTAGTACCAGCCCTCTCGCCGGTAGAGCTTGGGGCCTTCCAGGGTGTGGCAGCCGGGGATCTCGTCGCCGTCGATCAGCGTCCGGCCCTCGTCGAGGAGCTCGGTCGCATCGGGGGACATCCGGTGCAGGGTGAGCCGGTTGCTGATGCCCGACCGGCTGGCCGCCCAGCCGTGCACGAGGTACGCCGAGCCGTCGGCGTCCCACAACGGACAGGGATCGATGAGTCCCCGGCCTGCCTTGATCAGGTGCGGAGCCGACCACGGGCCGTCCGGCCGCGTCGCGGTGAGCACCCGGATGCCGAAGTCGGGGTCGCCGTAGAACACGTGGTAGCGGCCCGCGTGGAACCGCAGCGACGGCGCCCAGACGCCCTTCCCCGGCTGCGGTCGCGCGAAGACGTCGGCCGGTTCCTGGGCGGGCAGTGCATGACCGGTCAGCCGCCAGTCGACGAGGTTCCGCGAGGTGGCCATGGTCAGTCCCGGCGCGGCCGCGAAGGTGGAGGCGACGAGGTGGAAGTCGTCGCCGACGCGGATGACGTCCGGGTCGGACAGGTCGGTGCACAGCACCGGATTGCGATACGTCCCGTCGCCCTGATCGGCCTGCCACGGCGGGCCGTCGTCCTCGCTCGGTGCCGCGATGCCCTCCTCGGCAGCCGATGACATCGACCCTGGACCGTTGGACACGACGCACGCCTCTCGCTCGACGAGACGGCCGGGCGTTCGCGGATCGACTCCGGACACCCGGCGATCCCGGATGGTGTTCACTGTCGTGGCTGACTCGACCGCTCGTCGAATCAGTTCCTGCCGCTCGTCCTCGGCGGCCGGGCCGGACCCGACCGCCGAGGACAGACCGGCTCAGCCGTCGAGGGACTGGCGGGCCTCGTTCATGAGCTGGGCCGCCGCATCCTCGACGGACATCCCGCCGAAGTTGTACGAGTCGTAGATGACCGTGAACGATCGCTTCACCGAGCCCGCGCCCGTGGGCGGCGCGTTGGGCGCCTCGCCCATCAGGTCGGCGACGCTCTCCTGATAGTCGAAGACCTGCTGGTTGGCGCCGTCCAGATCGGTGCCGATCGCCTCACGGACCGCCGCGTTCGGCGGCATGCTGCGCACCACGCCCAGGGCCTGACCAGCCTCGACGTCGTTGACCAGGAAGTCGATCAGCATCGCCGACTCGACCGGGTGATCGCTGGAGCTGCCGATGCTGTACATCGAGGCGGAGGCGGCGAGCATTCCGGTGCTGTCGGTGTCGGTCGGCCACGGGGCCAGCTCGACCAGGCCGTCGGACGAGGCGTGGTAGCTGGGCGCCGAGGAGTCGTAGTTGAACTCGGCCGCCGACCGTCCCAGGACCAGGGGCGAGGTGTCGATGCTGCCGTTGAAGGTGGTCGTCACCTCGGCAGGCGTCACCACGCCGCTCGCCTGGAGGCTCTTGGTCCAGGTCCAGAACTCGACGAGGTCGGCCTCCTCGAATCCGAGGGCGCCTTCGGGGTCGTACAGCGACTTCCCGTCCTGGCGGAGCCAGAAGTCGAACCAGTCGGAGAATCCGCCGAAGTCGCTGTAGCCGTAGACCTCGCCGTCCGTCGCCTCGTGGATGCGGCTGCCCGCCTCCTCGAAGTCGTCCCACGTCCAGCCCGCCGAAGGCGGCTCGACCTCGGCCGCCTCCCACTGCTCGACGTCGTACAGCAGCGTCTGAGTGTTCTGCCCGGCGGGAATCGCGTAGAGGACGCCGTCGATGCTGGCACCATCGATCAGGCTGGTCGGGAGGTCGCCGGTGTCGATCTCGCTGCCGACGTGCTCACCGAGGTCCGCGAGCACACCTCGGTCGGCGAACTCACGCAGGAACGGCATGTCGGTCTGCACGACGTCCGGGCTGTTCCCGCCTGCCACCTGCGTGGAGAGACGTTCGACGTAGGCGTTGTAGTCGGCGAAGGACACCGAGACGGTGATGTCGGGGTTCTCGGCCATGAAGAGATCCACGGCGGCCTGAGTGGCCTCAGCCCGGTCGTCGTTTCCCCACCAGTGGAAGGAGATCTCGACTGCGCCGTCCTCGGCGGTGTCTCCACACGCGGTCAACGTGCTCCCCACGGCTAACGCGATCACCATCGCACCAGTCCGCTGCCATCGTGATCGAGACACGGCACCTCCTTCTCGACACAAAGTCGAAAACGATTCGTTTTGTCTAAGGTCACCGATGCTAAGCAGCGACCATGTGGGTTCCACGACCGGGAGCGGATGTAACCCGTTCGTGTCATTTCATCGGCGGGAAACCCACCGAAACCTACGCCGAATGGATCAACCATTCATAACCCATAGTCACAATTAGTGTGATGGGTGTGCGAAAAGGTGACTCCGAGTAGGCCGATCGGACCGGATCGACTCGCCCTCGGTAATCCCGCACTCAGCGCGGCACCGTCGTCGAACCGCAGTCGCCGCCCGCGCTGCGCGGTTCTCGGCGAGGGCGGGTTCGGCTGCGGTCGCGGCGGCATCGGACGTCTCACACCGGCCAGTCGAAGGACTGCGCGACGCCGTCGCTCCACCGCACGGTGACGGCGGGCGTCGCCCCGGAATCGCCTGCCGCCGCGACGTCCACCCCGGCCACCGACAACCCCGGCTCAGCCTGCTGCCCGGCCAGACCGAACGCCGCGGCATAGATCCGTCCCGGCTCCACCGGACCGACACTGACCAGTGTGGACACCGCGGAGAACCGGCCGACGGCCGAGACGCCCTCTAGGCGCAGCGGAGCGCCGCCGACCAGCCCGAGCAGACCGACGGCACGGCCCAGCAGCCCGCCTGCCAGGATCACCTCGCCCTCGGGTGCGGTCTCGATCTCGGGTGGCGTCTCGCTCGCCAACGGCCACCCACTGACCCGTAACCGCAGTCCGGCCGAGGTGACGGACTCCTCGGCCTGATCCTCGCTTCCGGTCGGCTCTTCGACCCGGACCAGCCGGACCTCCCACGATCCGCGCAGCACCGAGCCCACCGTCACGGTCGGACCGACCCGGAAGGTCTCGGCGGCCGGGTCGACGGGCCAGTGCGCACGGTGCCGGGAGAAGGCGACGCCGTCCACCACGCCGAGCGGGCGCACCGGCGGACGCATCGAGGGCTCCCCCTGCGCATCCAGCAAGACCACCGCCGAGTCCGTGGGGATCGCCTCCAGTCCTCGACCCCGCCGCAGCTCGACCGCAGGGTCGAGATGGACCGCGGTGTGGGTGGAGAAGGCGAAGGCCGTGTAGATCGGCAGCTCCGGCGCGAGTCGCTCGTCCGATGCCCGGTCGGTCCCGTGATTGACCACCCGCACGACGCCGTCGGCCTTCGTGCCGGAGACCAGCCAGCCCGGCCCCGGCAGGTCGAGTTCGTAGTCACCCTGCTCCACCGGCAGCGGCGCCTCCACCGACGTCCACACCGGATGATCCTCTGGCAGGAGCAGCCCGAGCATCCCCTTGCTCGCCCAGTACGGCGAGGCGGGCCCGGAATACCACTGCGCCAGCGCCGGGAACGGCCCATGCCAGCCCGTGGTCAACACGTCGGCGCCGTCCAGCGCCCCCCGGTCGAGGAAGTACCGCAGCGTGCCGCTGGCCCAGCGTCGCAGCACACCGGGATCGAACGGCCCGGAGTCGAACACGGCGGCGGCCCAGACCGGTGCGAGGGCGGCCCACCGGTAGATGAGCGACCGCCCCTGGAACAGCGGGGCGCCGTCGGCGCCGAACAGTGCGGCGTGATCGGGCAGGAACTCGGCGAGCCGGTCGAGGTAGACCGGGCGGTACTCCTGCGCGAGCGGCAGATCCGGCGACATCCGACACCACCACAGCGGATAGAGGTGGAACGCCCATGCGGTGTAGAAGTCGTGCTTGCGCAGTCCGCCGTCGGTGTACCAGCCGCCGCCGCGATGCCACGACTCGGTCAGCTCACAGTTGCGATCGAGGTCGGCCTGCGACCAGGGCCCGTCGACCGATCGAAGGAAGGCCTCGGTGACGTTCTGGAACCAGATCCAGTTGTTGTCGATCGCGGGCTCGCCGACCTGGCCCGCCAACCAGGTCACCACCCGCTCCTGAACGCCGCTGTCGAGCCGATCCCAGAGCCACGGTCGTGTCTCGTGCAGTCCGATCACGATGGAGGCAGCCTCGACCTTGGCCTGGCCGGCCTCGGCGAACGTCGGCCAGCGCTCCGGGTTCGTCGGGTCCGTCCCGGCGGCCAGGCCCGCCGCATAGCGACCGAGGAAGTCGTGCGGATCGACGCCGCCGCTGCCCGCCACCCGGAAGGCCGCGGTGAGGAAAGTCCTGGCGAAGCCCTCCAGACCGTCGCTCCACTCACCCGACCGCGACGGCGACCCCGGCAGCCGAAGAAGGGCCTGGGTCGGTGAGGCATGGGGACGGACGCCGAGCAGCATCCGATCGGCCGCCGCAGCCCAGTGCGTGCGGGTCCAACCGGTGAACGGCGACAGTGCGCGGTCCTCGTCGGGCAGTGACAACAGACGACCTCCTCAAGGCTTCCCGCGATGGTGCCTCCCCGACCTGCTCCGCAGTGGCGAGACGTCGGGTCGCGACCGCATCCGGTCATCTGCTCGACAGACCGGGGTCGGATGTCCTCCCATCTAAGGGCCTGTCTTTGGTCCCCCTCCATCGTGAGCGGGATCAGCGTGGATGAGCTGCAAGGCGGAGGAAAGAGACATAACGGAGTTATGTTGACTGACGACAACGCCGCAGATCGCCGCGGTGGCCCCGCGCAACAGGAAAGTGGGGATAAAAGACAGGCGCTAGGGCAGCGGTCTCGACGTCGAGACCGCTCGACGACGTGGAGGGCGATGATGCCGACCAGAACGCGGGACAGCCGAGTACGCGGCCGAACCCTGGCGACCGGGGCGGTGTCGCTGTTAGCTGCCTGCGGTGTCCTCGCGGGCTGCGGCGGGTCCGGGTCCGGCGACGGCACGGTGTCGCTGGACTTCACCTGGTACGGCAACGACAGTCGCGCCGAGGCCACCCAGGAGGCCGTCGACCTGTTCGAGGAGCGCAACCCCGGCATCACGGTGAACACGTCGTTCTCCGGTTTCGACGCCTACTTCGAGAAGCTGTCCACGCAGGTGGCAGGCGGCAACGTTCCCGACGTGGTGCAGATGGACGCCGGCTACCTGCGGGAGTATGCCGAGCGCGGAATGCTGCGGGACCTCGACGAGCACGTCGGCACCGAGATCGACATCGAGTCCGTCGACCCGGCTGGCCTGCGGTCGGGAGAGCTGCCTGCGGGCCGATTCGCGGTGCCGCTGGGTCGCAGCACCCAGACGATGGCCTACAACCCGACCATCTGGGCCGAGGCGGGGCTGGACGCGCCGGAGGTCGGCGACTTCACCTGGGACGACCTCATCGAGGCCTCGGAGATCATCAGCGACAGCACCGACGGCGAGGTGGTCGGCCTGACCGATCCCGGCTGGGCGGTGGACTGGTTCCAGTTCTTCATCCGCCAGCAAGGCCGGGAGCTGTACACCGAAGAGGGCATCGCCTTTACCGAAGAGGACGTCGCGGACTACTGGAACTTCACCCAGGGGCTCCGGGACGCGGGTATGGTGACCTCTGCCGAGGTGACCAGCCAGGTCAACGGCTCGGTGGACACCTCGCCGCTGGTGTCCGGCAGGTCCGCGGCGGAGCTGAGCTATCTGGGCAGCTCGGCCTCGCTCTTCCCGACCATGGGCGAGGACGTGGCGCTGGCCCCGTGGCCGAGCAACGAGGAGGGCGAGACGGGCATCTATGCGTCGACCTCGATCCAGATCGCCATCGGCAGCCGCTCGGAACACCCCGAGGAGGCCGCCCGGCTGATCGACTTCCTGATGAACGACGTCGAGGCGGGCCAGATCCTGCGCACCGTCCGAGGCACTCCGCCCAACAGCGAGGTCCGGGCGGCCGTGGCCGAAGACCTCGACGGGGTCGACAAGATCCTCTTCGACTTCGAGGAGAGCATGGCCGACGAGCTGAGCGATGCGCCCTCCGCGCCGCCGCAGGGCTGGGGCTCGGTGAAGCGGACCTTCACCCGGGTCTACGACTCGATCAACTTCGGGGAGCTCACGGTCGACGAGGGCGCCGCCCTGCTGATGAACGAGACCGAGCAGCTGATCAGCTGATCGCCGATTCCGTCGCCCGCCCCACGAGAGTGTGGGGCGGGCGACGGGCGGCGACGGGACCGGCACGTCGGCGGGTCTGCCGACCGGTGGCTGCCGCGAGGCAGGCTTGAAGGAGTCACCGGCCGCACGCCTCGGTGTCTCGTCGTGGCCGGACCGGCACGGCGGGCCTGGCGGATCGATCACCGCCGCCGAGGTCGGACCACTGAACCGACTGCCGGTCAACACCGCGGCAGAATCCCGGGACTGCCGGACACGGGAACCATGCGGGTGGCAGCAGACGACGCCGAGGCCCCGACCGAGGACGCTTCAGTCCAGTCTGCGGGCCGCGGCGTCGAAGTCCGAGGCAGCTCCGCTCGGGGCGTACTCCCGCACCTCCTGCGTCGCGGCGACCAGCGCACGCATCGCCGTCAGATCGCCGACGCCGGAGCCGCCCGCCGCCCTGGCCTGCACCAGCAGGTTGCCCAGCGCCGTGGCCTCGACCGGCCCGGCCACCACCGGAATCCCGCACGCATCGGCCGTCAACCGGCACAGCAGCTCGTTGCGAGAGCCGCCGCCGACGATGTGCAGGACGTCGACCTCCCGACCGGACAGTGCACAGGCCTGTCGCAGGGTGCGGCGATAGGCCAGGGCGAGACTCTCCAGCACGCAGCGGACGAGCTGAGCCTGGGTCTCGGGGACCGGCTGCCCCGTCTCCCGACAGGCCTGGGCAATGCGCGCGGGCATGTCGCCGGGGGCGAGGAACCTCGGGTCGTCGGGGTCGACGATCGAGCGGAAGGGCTCGGCGCGGGCCGCGTCGGCGAGCAGTCCCGAGAGCTCGGCGGGTCGACCGGCGTCCGCCCAGGTGCGCAGGGACTCCTGGAGCAGCCACAGCCCCATCACGTTGCGCAGGTATCGGGTCGTGCCGTCGACGCCGAGTTCGTTGGTGAAGTTGGCGGTCCGGCCTGCCTCGGAGACCACGGGCGCGTCGAGTTCGAGTCCGACCAGCGACCACGTTCCGCAGGAGACGTAACCGAAACGCCGGGTGACGGTTGGCACCGCGACGATCGCCGACGCCGTGTCGTGGGAGCCGACCGCCACCACCGGCAGCTCCCCGCCGCCGAGTTCGGCCCGAGCCGTGCCGTCGACGAGTCCGATGCGCTCCCCCGGTTCCCGCAAGGGCGGCAGCAGCGTCTCGTCGATGCCCGCCGCGCGCACCAGCTCCCAGGCCCATTCCCGCCTGCGCACGTCGAGCAGCTGGGTCGTGGACGCGTTGGTGACCTCGGCGCCACGCTGTCCGGTGAGCCAGTAGCAGAGCAGGTCGGGGATCAGCAGGAGGCTCGACGCGGCAGTCAGGGCGGCCGTGTCTCTGGCGGCGACGAGTTGAATCAACGTGTTGATCGGCATGAACTGGATGCCGGTCGTCGCATAGATGCGCTCGGCGCCGAGGGTGGCACGCACCTGGTCCAGGACGCCGTCCGTCCGGGAGTCCCGGTAGTGGATCGGGTTGCCGAGCAGCTCGCCGTCCGCGTCGAGCAGCCCGTAGTCGACGGCCCACGAGTCGATGCCGATGCTGTGCAGCTCCGCCGACGCCGACGCGATGCGCAGGCCCGCGAGGATGTCGCGGTAGAGCCCGAGGACGTTCCAGTGCAGCCGATCCCGTCCCGCGCCGCGCGCGATGCGGATCGGGGTGTTGTCGAAGCGGGCGACCTCGGTGGTGCTCAACTCACCGGCGCCGACGCGCCCCAGGATGACCCGTCCGCTGGACGCGCCGAGGTCGACTGCCGCGCAGGTCGCCGTCACCGCGCCGCCGACCGCACCCGATGTGCTCACCCCTGATCCTTTCCGCTCGCCTGCTGCTGCCGTGTCGTTGTACACGCGGCCCGCCGCCGGGTGGCCGCGCGGACCCTGCGCTGCCGGTCGGTCTCCTCGACGGCGGTCGTCCTCGCCGCGCCGGTACCGACCCGCACCGAGGGCAGGCGACCGACATCGCCGTCGGAGCCCTCCGCCTGCAATGCCCAGAACCCGGAAGCCGTTCAGCTGGTGGCTGCCACGCGCCACGATCTGACCGCCGCGCGCCGGCCCGCCGCCGATGCGGTGGGCATCGGCCGTCGCGTGCCAGCCGAGTGCATCGACGCCGCCGCCCGCATCGGCCGCCTTCGAGGCGAACCGGCCGACGTGATCGAGTCGAGCCGACGACCGTCTACGCGGCCACGGCGCCGCCACGCGCGGCCCTGCCACCACCGCGCCCGACCGGAACATCCGCCGGGCCCGCACCGTCAGCCGAGCGCGGCACCACTGGTGAGCCGCCATCGGGCAGCGCACCACGAGCATCGACGCCGACCCGACGCCTCGGACGAGCGGCCGAGGCCGTCACCCGGAGGCTCGATCGTCCGCCTCGCCGAAGCGGCGACGAGCAGGAGCGACCGAGAACCGCCCTCAGATCAGACCTCGCCGCGCCGCCCACGCCACCGCCTGGATCGGCGTCTGCACGCCCAGCCGATCGCACACCCCGCGAATCCGCCTGCGCAGGGTCCGGTTCGACGTGCACATCCGCCTGGCGATGCCGTCGAGAAGATAGCCGTCCGCGAGCAGCGCGAGGATCATGCGCTCCTCCCTGGTCAGCCGGACCTCGATGACCCGCTCGGGCCGGGTGAGCCTGCTCTGGCTCCGATCCGAGTCGGCCGTGATCGGCCGTACCGCCAACGCAACCATGGGGACCTCCTTGTCCTGGGCCTTCCCTCGCCGCCGTTCGTCGTGCTGCGGTCGTCATGTCGCTGTCGGGATCGGCGTGCTGCGGTGCCGTTCCCGGTCGCGGGCATCCCTGAATCAGCGCAGGAAGGCCGCGGCGACGCCCGCGTCCACCGGGATGTGGAGTCCGGTGGTGTGCGTCAGGTCGCCGCCGGTCAGTGCGAACACCGCCGCCGCGACGTGCTCCGGCAGCACCTCCTGCTTGAGCAGAGTGCGCTGCGCGTAGAAACTGCCGAGCTCGGACTCCTCCACCCCGTAGACGGCGGCGCGCTGCGCGCCCCATCCGCCGGAGAAGATGCCCGAGCCGCGCACCACCCCGTCGGGATTGATGCCGTTGACCCGAATCCGGTGTCCGCCGAGTTCGGCGGCCAACAGCCGGACCTGATGAGCCTGGTCCGCCTTCGCCGCGCCGTAGGCGACGTTGTTGGGACCGGCGAACACGCCGTTCTTGCTGGCGATGTAGATGATGTCGCCGCCCATCGCCTGCGCGATGAGCACGCGGGCCGCGGAGCGGGACACGAGGAAGGAGCCGCGCGCCATGACGCCGTGCTGGATGTCCCAATCCGCGTCGGTGGTCTCCAGCAGCGGCTTGGAGATGGACAGCCCCGCGTTGTTGACGACCAGGTCGACGCCGCCGAAGGCCAGGCTGGCCTCGGCGAGCGCGGCGTCCACGGCGGCCGAGTCCGTGACGTCGACGGCCACGGAGATCGCGACGTCGGCAGCGCGGTAGGCGCCTGCGCCGAGCTCCTCGGCCGCCTCGCGGGCCCGGTCCGCGTCGCGGTCGGCGACGACGACGCAGGCGCCCTCGGCGACGAGCCTGCGCGCGGTGGCCAGGCCGATGCCGGAGGCACCGCCGGTCACCAGGGCCACGCGGGTGGCCAGCGGCCTGGCCTTGGGCCGGCGCCGCAGTTTGGCCTCCTCCAGCTCCCAGTACTCGATGCGGAACTTCTCGCCCTCGTCGATGGGCTGGTAGCGGGAGATCGCCTCGGCGCCCCGCATGACGTTGATCGCGTTGACGTAGAACTCGCCCGCGACCCTGGCGGTCTGCTTGTCGGCGCCGAAGGAGAACATGCCGACGCCGGGCACCAGCACGATCGCCGGATCGGCACCGCGCATCGCCGGGGAGTCCTGGGTGGCGAACTGCTCGTAATAGGCGCGGTAGTCGGCGCGGTACTGCTCGTGCAGTTCACGCAGTCGATCGATCACCGTGTCCAGCGGCGCGTCCGGCCCGAGGTCCAGCACCATCGGCCGGACCTTGGTCCGCAGGAAGTGATCCGGGCAGGAGGTGCCCAGGGCCGCCAGCTCCGGCATCCGCTCGCGCGAGACGAAGTCGAGGACGGCGGGCGAGTCGGTGAAGTGGCCGATCTGGCGTCGATCGGTGGAGGCGAACCCGCGCAGCACCGGGAACAGCGCCGCCGCCCGCTCCCGCCGCTGTGCCGAGGGCAGCGCCGACCGGCCCTCGACGACGGGCCCGAAGGGCTCGGCCGTGCCCCGTGTCTCGATGAACCGCTCGGCGGTGTCGATGATCTCCAGCGAGTTGGCCTGGCACTCCTCGGCGGTGTCACCCCAGGCGGTGATGCCGTGGCCGCCGAGGATGACCCCGATGGCGGAGGGGTTGGCGCGCTTGATCTCGGCGATGTCCAGGCCGAGCTGGAAACCGGGCCGACGCCACGGCACCCAGGCCACTCGATCACCGAAGCACTCGGCGGTGAGCTTCTCGGAGTCGGCGGCCGTGGCCAGCGCAATGCCCGCATCGGGGTGCAGGTGGTCGACGTGCGCCGCGTCCACCAAGCCGTGCATGGCCGTGTCGATGGAGGGTGCCGCCCCGCCCTTGCCGTGCAGGCAGTAGTCGAAAGCCGCCACCATCTCGTCTTCGCGGTCCACCCCGGGGTAGACGTCGATGAGCGCGCGCAGCCGGTCGGTGCGCAGCACCGCCAGCCCCGCCTCTGTCAGGGTGCCGAGGTCGCCGCCCGATCCCTTGACCCACATGAGTTCGACGGGCTGCCCGGTCACCGGATCGACGTCGTCGGCCTTGACCGACGCGTTGCCGCCCGCGTAGTTGGTGTTGCGCGGGTCCGAGCCGAGCTCGTGACAGCGCTGGAGCAGCTTCTCGACTTCTGGGTGTGTGGTCATCTCTCGTCTCTCGTGTCCACGGGATCGGCGGGCGGGTCGTCGTGCGCGGCGCTGGCGCGGTGGCGAGTCACGTCAGGTCCGGCGGCACCGGATCGATCCGACGGGCGGCTCGGTCAGGCACCCCAGCCTGCGGCGTTCCCGCCGACGCGCTCTGCCACGATGCGCTGCTGGTAACCGGAGCGGTGGTAGGCGGCCATCGGGTCGGGGTCGATGCCCATGTCCTGACGCAGCTCGGCGAGCAGGGGTCGGACGTCGGTGTTGTAGGCGTCCATCAACACGGCGTTGGCCCCGAGGACGTCGCCTTCGGCCTGCGCCGCGCGCAGTGCGGCGGAGTCGACCAGCAGCGCCTTGGCGGTGGCCTCCTGGACGTTGCACACCGAGCGGATCATGGCCGGGATCTTCGGCTCGATGTTGTGGCACTGGTCGAGCATGAACTCGACTCCGGTGGCCCGGTCGAGGCCGCCGCCCTGCGCCACCTCGTGCATGATCCGGAACAGCTGGAACGGGTCGGCCGCACCCGCGATCAAGTCGTCGTCGGCGTAGAACCGCGAGTTGAAGTGGAATCCGCCGAGCCGCCCGGCCCGTAGGAGGAAGGCCACGATGAACTCGATGTTGGTGCCGGGGGCGTGGTGCCCGGTGTCCACGAGCACCTGCGCGGCGGGGCCGAGTTCGAGACAGTGGGCCAGCGAGGTCCCCCAGTCCGGGATGTCGGTGGCGTAGAAGGCCGGCTCGAAGAACTTGTACTCCAGGAGCATCCGCATGCCCTCGGGCATCTGGCCGTAGACCTCGCGCAGTGCCTCGGCGAGCCGGTCCTGCCGCGCGCGCAGGTCGTCCTGCCCCGGGTAGTTGATGCCGTCGGCGAACCACAGCGACAGCACCGAGGAGCCGGTCTGCTCCGCGACGGCCACGCATTCGAGCAGGTGATCGACGGCCTTGCGACGCACCCCGGCGTCCGGGCTGCACACGCTGCCCAGCCGGTAGTCGTCCTCCTGGAAGACGTTGGGGTTGATCGCGCCGAGCGTGATGCCGACGCCGTCGGCGTGGGCACGCAGGGCCGCGTAGTCGTCCACCCGGTCCCACGGGATGTGCAGCGCGACGCTGGGGGCGATACCGGTCAGCTCGTGAACCTTGGCGGCGTCCTCGATCTTCTCGACCGGGTTCCTCGGCACGCCGTCCTGCGCGAAGACCTTGAAGCGGGTCCCGGAGTTGCCGTACGCCCAGGAGGGCGTCTCGATCCGCTGGGTGCGCAGGACGTCGAACAGCGCCGCACGCCGGGACGGGTCGATGTCGGTCATCGTGCTTCTCCTCGAAGGACTGCCGGGGATCGTCGTCGACCCCCGAGAAGGCTGGCTGGTCACGGCAGGTGGAAGACCTCGGGGATCGCCTGCATCCCGGCGTCGGCGTTGCCACCGTCGAGGCCGACGAAGAACTCGGCCATCTCGGCCTGCCAGCGCGCGTTGACCTCGGTGGCGTCCATGGCCGCCTTGGCGGCGGCGAAGTCCTCGCACTCCAGGTAGCCGACGAGCATCCCGTCCGGGCGCAGGAAGAGGGAGTAGTTGTGCCAGCCCGACTCGGATAGCGCTTTCCGCATCTCCGGCCAGACATCGCGGTGCCGCTCGCGGTACTCCTCCAGGCGATCGGCTCGCACCTGGAGCACGAAGCACACCCGTTCGGTCACTCTCGACTCCTCCTCGGCGGTGTCGGCCCCTCGGCGATTTCAGCCGGGTTAATGAATCGTTTCAAGCCGTCATC
The DNA here is from genome assembly GCF_001941645.1 of Actinoalloteichus sp. GBA129-24. Classification (NCBI taxonomy): domain Bacteria; kingdom Bacillati; phylum Actinomycetota; class Actinomycetes; order Pseudonocardiales; family Pseudonocardiaceae; genus Actinoalloteichus; species Actinoalloteichus sp. GBA129-24. The sequence goes on from NZ_CP016077.1 coordinate 5,718,792, forward strand.
TTGGGCCAAGCTTGCGGCACGGGAGCGAGGACCGTCAACCTTTTCCGACAAGAACCGGACAGATTTCAGGTTGGTCACGATGATCTGAGGCATACTCCTCGCGGAGCATCCGCCGCACGTTGACACGTTTCAACATCACATCGGGCGCCGCGCTCCGCCCAGGACACGACGATTCAGATCGAGGGAGACGCGGTGAACCCGACAGCGAGTATCCGGGAGGTCGCCGCCGCCGCGCGGGTCTCCGTCGGCACGGTCTCCAACGTGCTCAATCGGCCCACCGTGGTGGCGCCCGCGACCAGGGATCGGGTGCTCGCGGCCATCGAAGAGCTGGGTTTCGTCCGTAACGAGTCCGCAAGACAACTCCGCTCCGGCACCGCGCGGACGATCGGCCTGGTGGTGCTCGACGTCGGCAACCCGTTCTTCACCGACGTCGCCAGAGGGGTGGAGGACTCCGCCACCGAGGCGGGACACGTCGTGATCCTCTGCAACAGCGACGAGTCCAGCGCACGCGAGAGCCGCTACCTGGACCTGCTGACCGAGCAACGGGCCCACGCCGTCCTGATCACGCCGGTCGGCGACTCGCTCGACCCGGTACGACGACTCCAGCGCAGAGGCGTCTCCGTGGTGCTGCTCGACCACCCGACCGCCTCGCAGGACGTCTGTTCGGTCTCGGTGGACGACGTGATCGGCGGCGATCTCGCCACCACCCACCTGCTCGCGGGCGGCCATGAGGACCTCGTCATGGTCACCGGCCCCGAGTCGATCCGGCAGTGCGCCGACCGGCTCGCCGGGGCCCGCCGCGCGCTGGCGCGAGCAGGCAGGCCTGCGGAGACGCTGCGGGCCGTCGAGGTCCCCGCGCTGAACGTCGTCTCGGGTCAGCGCGCCGCCGAGCAGCTCCTCGCCGGCCCCGCCCTGCCCGACGGCGTGTTCTGCGCGAACGACCTCCTCGCGCTGGGCCTGCTCCAGGTGCTCATGCGAGCAGGCATCCGGGTTCCGGAGGACGTCGCCCTGGTCGGCTACGACGACATCGACTTCGCCGCCGCAGCGGCCGTCCCGCTGACCTCGGTCCGGCAGCCGCGCTATCTGATCGGCCGCACGGCCGCCGATCTGGTCATCGCCGAGACGCTGGCACCGGAGCAGCACACCCACCAGCACACGGTCTTCACCCCCGAACTGGTCGTCCGCGACTCCAGCCACCCGCGCCGCCACCGCCCCTGACGCCGAGGGGCTCGGCGTCAGGTGGCGGGCGGCGCGCCGCAGTCGCGCGAATCGCTAGTCCGGCGAGGACGTCAGCACCGCGACGCCGTGCCTGGGCAGCCGAATCTCGATCATGGGCGAAGCCTCGGGCCCGGCGGTCCGAGCGAGGACGTCGGTCATCGGCTCGGGCAGCGCCACCTCCACAGGCTCGCCGCCGTGATTGAGCAGCAGCAGGAAGCGGGTGCCGTCGGCAGCGTGCCGGGTGACCGCCTGGACGCCTGCGGGCAACGGGAGGTCGGGCCCGACGCCTGCCGCCTCGCGGACGACGTCCAACAGGCCGCGCATCGAGGTCGCGTCCAGCCGGGTGCCGAGGTACCAGGCCGTGCCCGCCCCGAACCGGTGTCGGGTGATCGCAGGCGAGCCGCTCAGCTCGCCGTCGGCGAACTCGGCCAGTGACTCGGCACCCGCCAACCGGATCAGCTCGGACCAGATCCGCCCCGTCACGGGCGCACTCGTCGCGCCGGAGTCGGCCGCCGCAACCGCTCCGACTCGATCCGCCCCGAGCCCGGTGACGGCGATGGTGCCCGCCTCGGGCAGCGGCCAGAACTCCTCCACCCAGACGCCGAGGGTCTCCCGCAGCGCCGGAGACATCCCGCCCGCGTGGACGTGGTCGTTCTCGTCGACGATGCCGGAGAAGAAGGAGACGACGAGGTGCCCGCCGCCCCGGACGTAGTCACGGAGCCGCTCGGCAGCCGCGTCGCTCAGCAGGTAGAGATTGGGCACGACCACCAGCCGGTAGCCGGACAGATCCCGGTCCGGGTGCACGACGTCGCAGGTCACCCCCGCCTCGAACAACGGGGCGTAGTGCGCCATCTCGGCCTCGTGCCGCGTGACGTCGACGCTGGGATGCGAGTCGCGTTCCAACGCCCACCAGTTCGACCAGTCCAGCAGCAGCGCGGTCTCCGCGCGCACCCGACTGTCGACGAGCGCGGGCACCGAGGCGAGTTCGGCGCCCAGCTCGCAGACCTCACGGAAGATCCGGGTGTCGGTGCCGGTGTGCGGGACCATCGCGGCGTGGAACTTCTCGGTGCCGCCTCGCGAGGCGCGCCACTGGAAGAACATCACCGCGTCCGCGCCCTGTGCGACGGCCTGCCAGCTGCCCAGCCGCATCGCGCCGGGCAGCTTCATGGCATTGCGCTCCCGCCAGTTCACCGCCGCAGTGGCCTGCTCCATGAGGAACCACGGCTGTCCATGGCGCAGTGACCGCATCAGGTCGAAGTGAAAACCCGCGGCGATGTGACTGTCTGCCTCGAAGGGGTCGGGGTAGGCGTCGAAGGCGATGAGATCCTGATGGCCTGCCCAGTCGAAGAGGTCGATCGCGGGACCGTCGGTGATGAAGTTGGTGGTCACCGGCACGTCAGGCGTCAGTCGGAAGAGCACCTCCTTCTCCGCGAGGAAGCAGCCGAGGAACGCATCCGAGGTGAAGCGGGCGAAGTCGACGCTCTGCCCGGGATTCGGGTGATACGGCGCCAGGCTGGGCACCCCGATGTCGGCCCAGTCGGTGTAGCCCTGCGACCAGAAGTCGGTGTACCAGGCCTGGTTGAGCCGATCGAGATCGCCGTAGCGGTCGCGCAGCCAGTCACGGAACGCGGCGGCGGAGACGTCCGAATAGCAGGCGTTCATGTGACAGCCGTACTCATTGTTGACATGCCAGAGCGCCAGCGCCGGATGATCCCGATATCGAGTGGCGATCTGCTCGACGAGCCGGACGGCGTAGTCGCGGTAGACCTGGCTCGACGGACAGAACTGCTGGCGGGAGCCGGGAGCGAGGCGGACGCCGGTCGAGGTGACCGGCAACGTCTCCGGATGCAGCCGGGCCATCCACGGCGGAGGCGAGGCGGTCATGGTGGCCAGGCACGCGCCGATGCCGTTGGCCGCCAGCAGATCCATCAACCGGTCGAACCAGCCGAAGTCGTACTTACCGGGCCTCGGCTCGATCTTCGCCCAGGAGAAGATGCCGATGCTGACCAGGTTGACCCCGGCCTGCCGCATCAGGCGCATGTCCTCGGCCCAGACCTCCTCCGGCCACTGCTCCGGGTTGTAGTCACAGCCGTAGGCAGGCCCGCCGAGACGTCGACGCAGCGCGGTCAGATCCGTGCTCATTGCCTGAAGTGCTCCTGTCATCGCCGAGCGGTGTCGTCGAGGTGTCCCGGTCGCCCGACCGCGACGACGGTCGAACCGTCGTCGCGGCGGGCCGTCGTCGATCAGATCGGGAGCAGATCGCCGATCCGCACGAGTCCGCCGGTGCCGAAGGACTTCGTCGCCGCCAGACCGATCGCCAACGCCCGTGCCCCGGCGATGTGGTCCGCGCGCAACCCGAGCGGGTCGGCGGCGGGCGGGCCGAACAGCGCGTCGAGCATCAGGTCGTCGCCGCCGCCGTGACCGGGGCGCATCGGCTCGTCCAGCAGGACCTCGGCAGGCTGGAACAGCGGACGCAGCGTGATCGCCGTCCGCGTTGGCGCGACCTCCTCCACCGAACCGGGCGACACTCCCATCCGCGAGCCGTGCTCCAGCGGCGACCGGGCGTAGTCGTTCTCCAGGACGTCGAGCTCCAGCCTGCCCTTGGTGCCGTTGAACGACACGCGATATCCCTCGTAGGGCGCATAGGCGGTGAGCTGATAGGTCAGCGAGGCCCCGCCCCGGTACCGGGCCAGGACCGACATGTCGTCCTCGATGTCGATGTCACCGGCGAAGACGTTGCGGTCGCGCTGATAACCGTCCTCGTGCTCGGCGTCCAGGTACAGCTCGGTGAGTCGGGGGGACGCGGCCATGTCCAGGGCGAAGGGATCGGTCGCAGCGGCCTGCGAGCCCGCAGCCCGCAGGTAGTCCTTGGCGTAGCCGTTGCGCGCGCCGCCCTCGGCGCCGTAGAAGAAGAGGTTCCCGAGTCCGACCACCGAGTCGGGTGCGTCGTCGAGCCACCAGTTGACCAGGTCGAAGTGGTGGCTGGACTTGTGCACGAGCAGGCCGCCGGAGTTCTCCCGGTTGCGGTGCCAGCGCCGGAAGTAGTCCGCGCCGTGCTGCACGTCGAGCAGCCACTCGAAGTGCACGGAGCCGACGTCGCCGATCACCTGCTCGGCCAGCAGCTCACGAACCCGCTGGTGGACGGGGTTGTAGCGATAGTTGAAGGTGACCTCGATCCGGCCGCCGGTCCGCTGTTGCGCCGCCAGGATGCGGCGGGCCTTCTCGACGTCGGTGGTCATCGGCTTCTCGGTGACCGCCCGCAGTCCCGCCTCGACGGTGGCCACGAGATAGTCGTCGTGGGCGCTGTCGGTCGTGCAGACCATCACCGCGTCGACCCGCTCACGAGTGAGCATCTCGGTGAAGTCGGCAGGCGCATACGTCGGCAGGGCGGCCAGCCCGTGCTGCTCGCCGAGCCGACGATTGTGCACCCGCATCCGCGTCTCGTTGGTGTCACACAGGGCCACGAGCTGTGCGTTCGCGGGAAAGCGGGTAGCCAACGCGTCGACGTACATGTCCGCCCGCGATCCGGTTCCGACGACCGCATAGCGAACCGGCGTCACACCCTCGCTCACCTGCACCACTCCCCTGTTCACCTCGGCCGTGTCCCGGCTGCACGCCTGTCCTGACAGGCCCGGTCGACCCCGTCGGATTCAACCGGCCGACCTTCGGACCACGCAAGCGTGTGCCGGGTGCCGGGCGAGAAGCGACCCATTACGGCCGGCAGTACGGGTCTGTCCGCGTGCCCCGGCGGAGCCGAGGGCGCCCTCGCGTCACCGGCCGGCCGCACGACGCTCGCTGAGCGACCTCGCCAGCATCCTGGACACGGATTCCCGACGTCGGTCCGAGGTATCGACGACCCGGGTCGGGTCCACAGGCGGCCAGACGCGCAGGCGGGTCAGCAGGACTCCGGACCAGCGGGCAGCCGAGGCGAGACAGCGAAGTCCGTCGCCTCCCGTGGACCGGACGCTAGCCGGCGGGATCACCGAGTGAAACGATCGAAGTCGACTCCCCCGGGCAGCTCCGGACGCTCGCCCAGATCGGGGTACGACGATGAGACGACGCCCCAGCACTCGGCTCGCCGTCGCCGCGCTCGCCGTCGCCGCGCTAGTCCTCGCCGCCGCAGGCTGCGGCCGTCCCGAGCCGCCCGCAGGACCCCTGGTCACCACGCTGAGCCTGGCGGCCACCGAGGCGGCGCGCCGAGGCACGATCGAACTCTCGGCCACGGAGATCGAGTCGCTGCCCCGCAGCCAGGCGCGCGAGGACAGCCCGCCCGACGACGTGGTGGCGATGCCGTGGGAGCTGATCGCAGTCGACGCGGACGACCGCAGCGTCGTGATCCGCTACCTGCCCTCCGTCGTCTGTCATCGGGCGGCGGGCATCTGGGCGCGACCCGACGACGATGGCGTGCTGATCGCACCGCTCGCCCGCGCTCCGGGTTCGGCGACAGCCTGCTCCTTGGAGGCCCAGCCCGTCGTCACGACCGTCGTCGAACTCCCGATAAGCATCGGCGAGCGCGAACTTCGTGCACTGCTGGTCGACGACGAGCTGGCGCGAAGACTCGATGAGGAGCCTTTGTCTGCGCCCTCGTGACTGTTGTCGTGCGCGCTTCGCTGCTGCTCCCGTGCCGCGACGGGGCACCAACCACGACCGCCGACTACGTTCCGATGCGACGACGACGCAGCCCAGGACGAGATCACGCGCCGACCGGTCCACCGCCCCAGACCGGTGTCCTCTCAGGCGGCCCACTGCGGATCGCGCCCGCTGAGTCCGAGGACCCGGTCGAACGACGAGGCCGAGTCGTGCACGGCGATCTCCGGTCCGAAGGAGCCCGATGCCCGGCCCTGTTCGGCCAGCCTGCCCATCACCGCCAACGCGGCATCGGCCGTCGCGGAGCCGCAGTCGTACGGCAGTCCCGCGGCGCGGGCGAGGTCCCAGCCATGCAGGATCAGCTCCACGAAGGCCAGCTCGCCCGCGAAGGTTGCCGGGAACTCGGAGCCCCCCGCGATCACCGTCGTCCCCGTCCAGGCCGCAGGCTCGCTCCAGGCCTTCGCCGTCTCGGACAGCCCGTCGGAGAGCCGCGCCCGCCAGTCGCCCGTCATCTGGTCCTCAGACCAGTCGACGTCGGTGGGAAACGGTTCCTTCCGGCCCGCGAGGCTCAGGATTCGCGTGGCCCAGATGACGTGGTTGAGCAACGCCCGCACGTCGAACTCCGCACACGGCGTGGGCGACGCGAAGTCGGCAGGCTCGATCCGCTCGGCCACTCCACGAAGCTCGTCGGCGCCGGCCGCCAGCATGGGGTGCAGTTCCATGTCTCTCCTCATCGCTATCGCACGGGGGGTGCGCCTGCGACAGTAGGAGCCGGTGGGGTCGGGATTCTTGAACAAAGACGTCAGCCGCCGGGTCGGTGCCGCCGGACCGCTCCAGAGCCGGACCGGTGTCCGGACGCATCCCGCACCGCGGCGGCCCAGGGAAACCGTCCGACCGGGGACATAAGCTGCCGACATGACCATCACCGCAGGTCAGCGACACTCGAGCCAAGGGCGCCCCGGTCTGTCTCCCGCCGCGCCGGTCCGCAGTGCGGGCGTGCTGTACCGGGCCGTCGCCCACGAGAGCTTCCGACTCGGCAAGCACCTGCCCGCGCCCGAGATCGCCCCGTTCGTCGAGTACTACTGGACGATTCACTGGGACCTGCCCGACGGGCGGTCCCACCGGCAATGGGTGATCCCGCACCCCACCGTGCATCTCGTCTTCGATCCGGCGGGCTCGGCGTTGTACGGGGTGATGCGCGGCCGCTACTCCCGGCTGCTGTCCGGCACCGGCCACGTGCTGGGCGTGCGATTCCGCCCGGCGGGCGTCCGACCGTTCCTGACCGGCCCGGTCTCGGCGTTGACCGACCGGGTCCTGCCGGTGGCGGAGTCGTTCGGTCCTGTGGCTGACCAACAGGCACGGGCGGTGCTCGACGTCGCCGAGTCGAGTGCGCTGGTCGCGGCAGCGGACGAGTTCCTCCGCCCGCGACTGCCCGAGAAGGACCCGATGACTCCGGTTGTCGCCGAGATGGTGCGGTCGATCGTCGAGGATCCCGGCATGGTCCGCGTCGACGCGGTGGCGGAGCGATTCGACATCGGCGTGCGCACCCTGCAACGCCTGTTCGCCGAGTACGTGGGCGTCCCGCCGAAATGGGTGCTCCTGCGCTCCCGAGTGCACGAGGCCGTCGAGCGAGCAGGCGACGGTGACATCGTGAACTGGGCACGGCTCGCCTGCGATCTCGGCTACAGCGACCAGGCACACCTGACCCGGGACTTCACTCGCGCCGTCGGCCAGTCGCCTGCCCGCTATGCGCGGGACTGCCGTTCGGGAGAATGACTTCTCCCTTTGCTGCGCCATTCGAGTGAGTGGCGAATCACGATTGCACCGCTTGGCGTAATGCACGATCGGCTGCCGACACCAACAGTCGACAGCCTGCGGCAAACAAGAGCTCTCAACCCGACCTGTTCGCGGCGCGCTGACCAACACCGCTAAGCTGCCCACCAGTGACGACCGATGCAGCCACGGCGAGTTCGGCCACGCGGTCGCATACTGCTGCCATCGAATGGTGCAATAGATCGCAGGGGGAGAACATGGTAGACGCGGTAGCGGATACCCAGGCAGTACTGGAACGGCTGGCGGAACGACGAGACAAGGTCCGAGAGCTTCGGCTGGGCGCAGCAGAGAAGCGGCACGAGTCGACGACCGCCGACGGACTCATCACCGTCGTAGTGGACGGCGCCGGACACATCATCGACATCACCATCAAGGACGCCGAGGTCCGCACCCCCCATCCCACGAAGATCGGTGGTCGGGTGCTCGCAGTCATTCAGGAGGCCCGTCGCGCGGCCGCCGACGAGAGTCGGGCGGCCCTGGCCGAGATCATGCCGGGCTTCCTCGAGGACGAGGACCGGTGATGGACTCCTCCGAACAGATCAAGGAACGTCTTGTCCTGGCCCAGCAGAAATATGAGAGGGCGAAAGAGAAGGCGGCCCGACTCGCGAAAACGACTGTTGTCGAGGACCTCGAAGGAGACCTGGGTGCCGTCGTGGTGAGTGGTTATGGCCAGCTCAACGAAATCCGGATCAATCCGGCGGAGCTTCGTTACACCAACGGCCGGGGTCTGTCCGCCGCGTTGCTTCGATCCATCAAGCGAGCGGAGGCCAAGGCCGAAGCACTTCGCCAGGAGACTTCGACCGATGCCAGGGAAGGGCACCGACGATGACTGATTTCGAAGTCGTCCCGGAGGCACTGCGCAACAGCGTGCGATTCCTTCAGGAGGCGGCGGACTCCTGGGCGAGCGCACGCGACGACCTCACGGGGCAGGAACTCTCCGACACGGGCCTCGGTCTGCTCGGCAGCGAATCGGGAGCCACCCGAAGGTACGGAGAAGCATTGACCGAGGCGATGAGTCGACTCGGCGAGGGATCCGAGATACTGGAGGCTGCGGCCACCGCGCTCAAGGACGTGGCCGACGATTACGAGAGTCGGGACGCCGAGTTCTATGCGCAGTTCGACTACTTGACCAACGAACTGCCCTGATCGCCGGACGCCGACGAAATTCGAGGTTGTCATGAGTTACGAATCTCTGGACCCTTTCCCCGAATCGGACGCCGATAAAATAATCGAGTATGCCAACAAGGTCGGCGAACGCGCAGTCGAAGACATGATCAACACAATTCGAGACACCTTCGGACACCCGGAGGCAATTGAAACTCGAGTCGACGCCTGGGGATTTCACGCAAAACAGAAGCTCGATCAGTCACTTGACTCGATATCGAATTGCAGAGCAGACCTGAGCGCCTACTGGCAAGGTGGCGCATACGACAGCTTCACCATCTATCTGGATCACCTCGAAGGAATCTTCCAAACCGCAGTCGATGTTTTCAAAGAAATGTCAGAGCACCTCAAGGACATTGCCAGCACCATGACTGACGTATACAATGAGGGAATCAGCTTCATCTACACCTGTGCAGGAATCATCGTCGAGGCGATGGGCGGGTTCGCTTCCGGAATCACAGAATTGTTCTTCGGCGTCGCCGAGGTAATCTGCGATGCTATCGCAGATTTTGTTCGAAAGTGCGGAGAAACCATAACAGTACTCAACACTGCAATTAGCGAATATCGAAGGACTGGCCAGAGTCTGCTTCATGGCGTCACCGACATCAGGGTTCCAGAGACAATTCCGCAATCTTCGGTGGACATTGGGGGGTGGAATGTCCGCGATCGAGTCACGCCCTAGAAGCCAGAGGACAACTCGTGCCGCGCTCGTCGGCGGCCTCTCGGTAGTTCTGATGGTGTCGTGCACGACAGGCCCCATGCCAGCGCAAAACCAATCGACCGCCGATTTTTCGGAGCTGCCTTCTTCATGTGATCTGGTGCCGATAGAGCTGCGAGATCGGCTGGTGCCTGGCGCGCCAAGCGAGCCGGGTCGAACGACGAACATGGACTCATGCAGATGGGATTACATTTCAAAACCGGCGGTCGGTTCCGAAGACACCCCCACCAGGAACAGACTACACGTGTCCTGGCTGATTCACACTCCACCAGAATCATCAGATCTGAGCGCAGTCGCGATCGCAGATTCCGCCTTCAACAGAGCGCGGAATAATCAGGCAGATCCGCCGCCAGTAGATATCGCCGACCTGGGTGACGATGCATACGCCACGCCACTTGAGAACAGCGGGCGCTCCATCAACTTTCGGCGCACGAACGTTAATGTGACCATCTCCTACTCTGTGCGTCGGACCGATCAGTCCAATAATGATCAACCGGAAGAGGACCCGACACTCGAGGTCGCCCGCGCTGTCGATCAGGCCTTGCTGGGTCATATTGAAGGCGAGTAGCCCGAGTTCATCGAAAAGAAGGGGGTGTAGCGCTCAAAGAGGTCGGTGGGGGCATCTTGTCGTACTTGTGGAGCCGTGATCCTTGGCCGGACGTCACACGACGGCGCAGCCGATGCCGACCACGCCGTTCAGATAGCCGCCCCACCGATCGTGAAAATCTCCCTCCACAACGTCGGACGAATGCTCATTCGATGATCCCTCGTCGAAGTGCCATCGACGAGTCGTCGAATACCAAGCTTCCGATAGTTAGTCACCAACATATTGCCTACAGTGTTGACAGGACCAATAACGATTGTCTAACATAGGCGGCGGGAAAGCGCTTTCCGGATATCGATCCGATAAGAGCGCAGAGTAAAGGAGCCCCAGCGATGTGGTCTTCTCCGACGGCTTCTCATCGAACACGATCAGTGCTGGCAGCGCTGATCACCACCCCGCTCGCCGCTGCCGCGCTGGTCCTCAGTCCGGCAGCAGGCGTGGCCGAGCCGAGCACGACGGCCCTCGACGAGCCGGTGTCCGAGACGATCGTGCTCACCGAGGATTTCGACGGCGGTGGCACCAGGTATTACGGCGAGGGCGACCTCGGTGACGGCGGACAGGGTGAGGGCGGCGACCCGCTCTTCGAGCTCGAAGACGGAGTCACCCTGAGCAATGTCGTGCTCGGCAGCCCGGCGGCGGACGGCGTCCACTGCGAGGGAAGCTGCACCCTGCGCAACGTCGTCTGGGAGGACGTCGGCGAGGACGCCGCCACCTTCCGTGCCGACTCGGCGTCCGCGCAGTTCCGGGTCGAGGGCGGCAGCGCCGCGGCAGCCGAGGACAAGGTGTTCCAGCACAACGGCCCCGGCACCCTGACCGTCACCGGCTTCACGGTGGAGGACTTCGGTGCGCTGTACCGATCGTGCGGCAACTGCAGCAGCATGTACGAGCGGCATGTGGTCCTCGACGACATCACCGTGAACACGCCGGGGGATCGCCTCGTCGGCATCAACGAGAACTACGGCGACACCGCGACGCTGTCGAACATCACGATCATCGGCGATGACGACCGCGACATCACCATCTGCCAGCGGTACGAGGGCAATGACGACGGCGACGAGCCGGACGAGACCGGCGAAGGTCCGGACGGCACGCACTGCCTCTACGAGGAGTCGGACATCACCTACCAGTGAGCCGACCGGTCCGACCGGCCGTGACGGCCCGGCCGTGACGAACCCGATCGCGACGACTCGACCGCGACGACTCGATCAGGGCGACCGTCGACGTCGCCGGTCAGCCGAGGACACCCGCCCGCATCGGGCGGGTGTCCTCGTCGGCGCCCAAGACACTCCACTCGATCGATATCTTGCACTGATCGAACACCTGTTCGATCATCGTGTCATGGTCATCCACCGCACCCCGGCAACGTGCCCAACCCTCGTCTCCCGCCGCTCACAGGGCCGCCCCTGCCCCCCGGACCGTGAGCCGTCCTCATGCCCGACGTGGCAGGCGGACGAAGCGCGGCCCGGAACGGCGTCTGTCAGCTCGGTGCGCAACCGCACCCGCGCTCGCTCCAGGCCCCTTGCCGGTGCCCGCACCGACGTCCCGGCACGGCTCCGCTCAGCCGCCGCCGGGCCCGCCCGCCTCGCCGTCGAACCCGCCGCACGGCTCGCATCGGTGGCACGCCGCCTGGCCGCGCCGCCGGACCGGTTCCGAAAACTCCGCCGACGGTCGATTCATGTCCTGGGAGCCGCAATGCGGCAACTGCTCCGAGCCGTCGCCAGACCGCAGGCTCCTCCGGACGACCACCCGGCGTCACGCGCCGCCCGCAGGCCGAGGCTGCCCGGCGGACATCATGCGGTCCAGCAGCAGTGCGAAGGCGTCCTCCGTGACGATCGGGATGCCGTAGTTCCTGGCCTTCCTGGCCTTCCCCGACAACGAATCCGGGTCGGCCGCCACGACGAGCCGCGTCTTCCTCGTCACGTGCCCCACCTCCACGAGGCCTGCGGACGTGGTCCGCAACGTCCACCGTTCACGCGGTGCCCGCGTCTGTCCGGTGAAGACGATGCGGTCGCCTGCACACAGGCGGAACCGACCCCAGCTCGGCCCGGTCCTGGCCTCGTCGACGACGTCCGAGTCGTCCTGGGGCGCGCCATCCGGGAACACCTCCGGCGTAGGCGGCGGCACGGCAGGCGGCACGATCGAGCCGCGCAGTGCACGGTCCACGTCGGGCTCACGAAGGCCGATCAGGGCGGCGATCCTCATCAGGTCCGTACGGTCCGCCTGCGAGGCGGCGGCGCGGGCGACCACGGCGAGATACCGACGGTGCGCACCGAGGGCTTCCACACGGCTGAGCCCGGCCGCCAACGCCAACTCCACCAGGCAGTCCTCTTCACTGAGCGAGAGATGCCGGTCCACCAGCGCGGCGTCCAGCATGGTCAGGTAGTCCTCGACAGAGCCCAGGTCGGCAGGATGGCCGCCGAGGGCAGGCAGCCTGCTGAGGAAGTGCTCGCGTGGGCCTGCGGCAGCGCCACGGCGGGCGACCCGACCGGTCGCAGGCGGCAGCCGGGGCCAACGCCAGGCGGCGGCCTCCGAGAGCAGATCTCGCCAAGGCTCGGGTGTTCCGGCAGCCTGGAGATACCCGACCAGCAGCCCGGCCGCCGCATACGCGTCGTGCAATGCCGAATGTGCCTCGGTCAAGGGCACGCCTGCGGCGGCGCAGCAGGCCGCCAACGATCGGGCAGAGGCTCGCAGATAACGATTGGCGAGTCGCATGGTGCACAGACCTGGCATCACCGCCAAGGGAACGTCGAGCCCGACCCGTCCGTACTCGGCGGCCAGGAAGTCCACGTCGAACGACAGGTTGTGCGCGACGACGACCCGTCCCGCCAACCGGGCGGCCAGGTCACCGGCGATGTCGGCGAACACCGGCGCATGCCGAACGTCCGCCGAGGTGATCCCGTGCACATGCTGCGGTCCGAGGTCCCGTTCGGGGTTGATCAGTGTGCACCACTCGTCCACCACCGTCCCGTCCTCATCGAGCTGCACGACGCCGATCTCGACGACCCGATGCCAGCCCGGCGTGAAGCCGGTCGTCTCCGTGTCCAGTACTGCATATCCCACTGTCCTCACTGCTCCCCCCGCGTCGATCAGTCGCGACGCCCAGCCCACGGGAATTCGCCCATAGCCGTGATCATCCCTGGGGGGTACGACGAAGAGCGTGCCGACGACACGGCACGCCACCCGATCGACCTCGGTGAGGAGACCACCGTCCTCATCCGGGGGTCTCCGTCGTCAACGATCACCTGCGAGCCCTACCACGGCGTACCCGCCGGGTGTATACGCCGAAGTCATCGTCGATCTCGCTTGAGGGGGCGACGCAGGAAACCTCGTTTCCTGAGGGCAACCGGAGCAGGCGATGAATGGTTGGGCGAGCAGCCGGTGATGACAGCAGAGCCCCTCGCTCCAACGCGCAGACAGAGCCGGGACGACTCGGCGTTCGGGTCCCGCCCGAGTGGTCCCCCGAACAGATCTGCGCCGGCCAAGGACCATCCAGACGAATCCCGACCGCTGTGGAGATCGTTCGAGCTGCCAAGGACCCGCTGAATTTGATCCTCCGTCTCCATGGGCCGGCGATCTCGTCGAGAAGACTGGGGCCGTTACGACTGCCCACGCAGCGCGACCGTGATCGCACTGGGCCATGTTCACGTGGTGAGCGTGTCTGCACTCGCGTTCCGCCTCGTTGAGCGTGCTGCCGACGTGCGTCGTCTTGCGAACCACCTGGCGCACCGACGGCTCCTCGATGCCCATGACGACCGGCTAGTCGTCAGCCGCCGCCGCAAGAAAGGATCAGCTCAAGGTGACGATGAATCTCCTCTTTCCCGGCCCGACGGACCTGAAGAAGAGGCCAGAATTCATGGGTAATGAAGCTACGGCATCCACAGTTTCAATACGAGCAGGGCGGAGAGCAGACCTTTACCTCGAAATAGCAGCGAGGGCGCCGCACCGCTGAGAGGGGCGCCTGCGTGAGGCTCTCACCAGGCTGCTCATGACGGGGCGGAATCAGACTCGCAGCCTGGTGAGAGCAGCAGAAACCAACCCGGTGAACCGCCTTGATCCCGACGGGTGCTCATTCGTCAGTCGCCCCCGCCAACCACCCCTGCCGCTGCGCCATGACACCGGCCTGGAACCGGGTGCGGGAGTTCAGGACGTCGAGCATGTCCGCGACGCGGCGACTGACAGTACGGGTGCTGACGCCGAGCTGACGAGCGATGGCCTCATCTTTCAGCCCGGCGGCCAGCAGCGTCAACAGTCGTTGGTCGGAGTCGATGACGACGGCAGAGTCGTCGTGGACTTCAGCGTGCGCCCACGGGCGGCCGACTTCCCCTGGAGTCCCCGTGCCGCCGACGAGGCTCGCCATGACACCGATCTCCGACGCACCCCTCAACGGACCCGCCGCATCCGCCTCCGCACTCACCACAGGACGGTTCACCACAGAAGGACTCACCACCGAAGCAGGCCGGGGCCCGGTACCCGCCACTGTCCTTCGCTGTCCCGAGATCGGGCTGCACATCCCCGCCGTGACCCGAGAAGCCGCGTCGCCCCTCCCCCGCCGCGCGCCCGCCCCCGACCCCGCCAGAGGCACCGCCAGCTGCCAGACCAGTTCGAACAAGGCGACCAGCGCATCCAGGAGGGCGGAGGAGTGCACGACCAGCGCACTGTCCATCTGATCTTCGATCACCAACGGCAACAGGGCCGCCCGACGGTCGAAGATGGCGAGTTTCATCGGGATCGCGGGGTGCATCCGGGATTGTTCGCCGAGCCTGGCCGCAGCCAGCGCCGCTTCTAGGGCGCCCGGCAGCTCCATCGACTCCGGGGTGTAGACGCCACGCACCGTGGTTCCGACATTCAGGAGCCCGACCACCTGCCGATTGCTTCGATCATAGTCACCCGCATACGGGGGCCGGTCGAACACCAGCAGCTCTTCGCGAGTCGTCTGGAGAAGCTGGGCGAACCGGGCGGACACTGCAGACCGGCCCGCCAGGATCTCCACGAGCTGATCGGGGCGATGCTGCTGATCGGCGGGCATCTCGCTCAGCAGTCGCCGGGCCTCCAGTCGCACCTGGCCCAGTTCCTCCCGTCGTCGGGCGACCAGTGCATCCACGGCGACGTCGGGGCGGGCAGCGATCAGCCGGACCGGCCGACCGGCCACTCGGCTGGCCAGCCCGAGGCGTTCCAGGGCGGTCGTCGCGCGCCGTACCGCGTCGGTGCCGTGCCCGCAGCGCCGCGCCAGTTCGGCCACCGTCTGTCTCGGCGCAGACAACAAGGCCCGGTAGACCGCCTCCTCGATCGGACTGACACCCACGGCTTCCAACATCTCGACATGCTGGCGAGTAGCTGCCGTGGCGACAACACGCCAGCCGATTTCGTATCAGATTCGATAGGCGGCCAGGTACGAAAACCCCATGCATCTTGGCCGATCACCACGCCGACTGTTCGCCGGAATCGTGTGTTCCGCCATCGCCGTCTCGACGCTGCCCGCCATGGCCGCCGCGCAGCCCGAGAGCTCTACCACCGCGATCTCGGAACCGAGCATCACCCACGCGGCGGTCACCCTGCTCACCGGAGACGTCGTCGCGATCGACTCCGCAGGCACCGGGCAACCCACCGTGACGATCCATCCCGCACCGCGAACCGACATCGGCGTCGGCTTCCAGACCTGGCACTCCGACGAGGGTGACACCTTCGTCATCCCCCATGACGTGGCCGCGCTCGTCCCCGATGTGCTCGATCTCGCCCTGTTCAACGTCAGTGGGCTGATCGCCGCAGGGTATGACGACGCGAGTCGCGACACGCTGCCGCTGATCCTGCAAGGCCGGGATTCAGGGGCCGTTCACACGCTCAACGCTGCCGAAGTCCTCCCCGCTGTGGATTCGACACTGTCGCTGCCGGTGATCGACGCCGTAGCCGCCGAGGTCACCAAGGCGACTGCGCCGGAACTCGGGGACACGCTCGCCGCCCTTGCCGACGGCTCGGGAGCCTCTGACCCGGCCGTCTCGGCGGCCACGGCGATCGAGAAGGTATGGCTGGACACCGCAGTCGACGTCGCGGAGTGGGACCGCAACCTGGATCAGATCTCGGCCCCGACCGCCTGGGACACCGGGCTGAGCGGTACGGGTGTCAGCGTGGCAGTGCTCGACACCGGCGTGGACATCGAGCACCCCGACCTGACAGGGGTGGTGACCGCAGCGGAGAACTTCACCGCCGCGGATTCAGCTGCGGACGGACACGGGCACGGCACGCACGTCGCCTCGGTGATCGCAGGCAGCGGTGCCGCGGCGGACGGCGCGCGGCGAGGCGTTGCGCACGGCGCGCAACTGCTCGCCGGGAAGGTGCTCGGGGATGACGGCCGCGGGCAGGTCTCCTGGTTGATCGAGGGCATGCAGTGGGCCGTGGACCAGGGCGCCGACATCGTCAACCTCAGTCTGGGCACACCGGCGGGCGACGAGGATGACCCGGTCGCCCAGGCGTTGGACCGACTTGCGCAGGAGAGCGACACGCTGTTCGTCGTGGCAGCAGGTAATTCCGGTCCCGATGCGGGGACCGTGGAGTCGCCGGGCATCGCCGCACACGCGCTGACCGTCGGCGCGGTCGACGCCGACGACCGTCTGACCGGCTTCTCCAGTACCGGGCCGACGCGGGGCTCCGGTCGTCTCAAACCAGAGATCGTCGCGCCCGGCTCGGAGATCGTCGGCGCTCGCGCGGGCGGCGGGACGGCCGAGCCGTACACCGCGATGTCGGGGACCTCGCAGGCCGCGCCGCATGTGGCGGGCGCTGCGGCGCTACTGCGGGAGCGACATCCGCACCTTGGCTGGGCACAGCTTCGCTCCGCTCTGGTGGGCACCGCCGTCCCGGTCTGGGGGTCCCGCTGGCAGCAGGGCGGCGGACGGATCGATCTCGAATCGGCGGTCACGACGTCCTTGGTCGCCGATGTGGACACCCTCGATCTCGGCGTGCTGCGGGCCGAGTCCTCCGATCCGATTCGAGTCGATGTCACGCTGACCAATCTCGGTGAGGAGCCTGCCGAACTGACGGTGACGGACGAGATCGCCGATGCCGACCTGGTGACCGTCCCCGCCGAGCTGGTGACCGTCTCCCCGGCGACCGTCGCACTCGCACCGGGCGAGTCGACGCAGGTCACCGTCACCCTCGCCCAGGAGGGTCTCGGCGCGGGCCAGTTCAGCGGCACGGTGACCGTGTCGGGCGCCGACGGGGCGATGCTGCACATCCCGACCGGGTTCCTGATCGAGCCCGAGCGTCACGAGCTGCGAGTCTCGGTGCTGGATCGGCGCGGCGAGCCGCTGTCGGGCGGCGTCGTCGAGGTGTTGCGGGGCGAGGACTTCGTGGGCGGATTCTTCCCGGCGGCCCGGCTCGACGAGCACGGTCAGGCAGTCCTGGACGTGGTGCCGGGGCATTACAGCGTGATGGCACGGGTGACCACCCCGGCGCGCGGCGGCGAGGCTGAGACGCTGTCGGTGGCCGGAACGGCAGAACTGCTCGTCGAGGAGGACACCGAATACGTCGTGGACGCACGGCGTGCGGAGCGGATGAGAGCGATGACGGTGCAGGGCGTGCCCACCACGCCGCTGGAGGGCATGCTCGGGTACAGCCGGGGCGACGGCAGCCGCAGTTACACCGCGCTGATGTTCCCCGAGTTGAGCGCCTTCGCGGGCGGGCAGGTCTTCGCGCAGCCGACCAGACCCGTGACCAGCGGCATGTTCCGCACCGAGGGCCGCTGGCGGTTGGAGAGCCAACGTCGGCTCGGCGATCGGCAGGAGATCTACGACCTGGTGTCGGTGGAGGATCACTATCCCAGTCCGCCCTCCTCGGTGCTGACCTGGCGCGAGTCGCTGCGGCTCGCGCGAGTCGAGACCGTGTTCGAGGCACCTGCTGAGGCGGAGTATCTGGAGTACCGGTCGTACCACACCCCGTTCGGCGGGACGGCGATCATCTGGCTGCACGATCTTCCGGTGCCGGGGCGCCGGACCGAGCTGATCAGTGTCGACCCGTCGGTGACCTGGCAGCAGTGTGTGATCGATCCCGCCGAGCTGACCCGGCGGGTCTGCGATCGGCATGATCCGGCGTACCGGGAGGGTGAATGGCGTACGTCGACGTGGCGGTCGCGGTTGACGCCGGTGACCAGGTCGGTGTGGCAGGGCGACGCCGCCCTCGTCGCGGACATCCACTTCGGCAACGGTGCGCATGGCGGGCTGCTGGAGCACGAGCAACTCGAGGAGACCACACTGCGGCTCTATCGAGACGAGGAACTGGTCGGCGAGCGGCAGAGCACCTACGGGCATTTCTTCACCTCTCCGGAGGAGGCATCGTTCCGTCTGGAGCTGGACGCGACGGTCGCCGACGGGGTCCTACCGGCAGGCGCCCGAACCAGCACCGCATGGGAGTTCCGCTCACACGGACCGACCGAGGACACCATGACCGGCTTCAGTCCTGCGCTGCTGGACCTCGACTATCGCCCCGACGTCGACGAATTCGGCCGCGCGAGATCAGGGCGGGCGCTGCCGATGTCGTTGCGGGTCGACTCGAGCGGACCGGATCGTGCACGGCCCGCGATGTCTCGGGTTCGGCTGTGGATCTCGACCGACGGCGGTCGGCGGTGGCATGAGCAGCTGCTGCTGCCGGGCCTGGACGGAGCCAGGCACACGGTGATCCCGGCACTCCGACTCCGCAACGCCGATGCGGTGTCGACCAGGGTGGCGGCGACGGCCAAGGATGGTCGCACCATCGAGCAGACCGTGATCGACGCCGTACCGCTGTACTGAAAGGCTGCGGCCCGACTCCGAGGGGGCGCGGCGGCGCCTGCGACGGGCCTGCTTCCACAGGACGGCAGGAACCGATCGAAGCCATCTCCGAGTCGGCCCGCCGGCCTCCGCCCGGACGACCGGCCCGACCACGACCTCTAGGACGGCGCCGCTGCCGATGTCGTCTCCGGACCTCAGCTGGATTCGACGGCATCGCGTGACCGGAGCACGACATTCGCCCAAGATGATCACCACATCGGGCGACTTGACTACGGCTGATCGGGGGACGAAGTACTTGATATGACGTGGAACGAAATCGACGACGGCGTCGAAATCGGCGCCAGGGACCGACGATGACGGCAATGGCGGCCTGCCCGCCGGAGACGTCGTCCGTCCCCTGTGCCGAGGAGTCGACGGAAGGGAGGCCCCGGCACGCGGAATCTGTCCCCGTGACGGGACCCCGACACGCGAGTTCGGACCGGTACGGCCTCCCCGTGATCACCTTCGCGGTGCTGCGAGAGACGATCACGCAGCGGTTAGCACAGTGTCGTGCCGACGAGACGCCGGAGAGCTGGCGCGGACTGCTGGACATCGTGGCGAGACTGTCCGAGAACGACACAGCTGCGGCCCGCATTGCCGACGCCGCCCCCGGGGCCGATGCGGACACCGCAGGCCGCACCGAGGCGGGCGGCCCGGTGCCCGGTCCGAGTCCCGCAGCCCACTCCGAGGACAAGCCGCCGGCGTGTCTGCTCAAGCCGGTGGGAATGGACCCGACGTACCCGGTGTCTTCGGGCCGGTCGAGGTTCGCCCCTCCTGCGTCAGCGCATCGAGGCAGGCGGATCGGTGACGGCCGCGACCGACCGGCCGGGATGCCTGCGCTCGGTCCCTCGGTCACCGCAGTGCGCACCGCGGTGGAAGAGTCGATACGACAGGCGCAGGAAGCGCTGTCGGAGTTCCACCGCGGTTCTGACCAGGCGCGGCGCGCGCTGGCGCAGGCCGACGGTCGTCACGCCCGACCGAACGTCCCCCCGCTGCCGTTGCCGACCTGGCCGGATGCCGACACCGACATCGATCGCTGGTGGTTCCGGGCTGGCCTCGCCGCTGAGGCCCGCGCCCTGCCGCAGCTTGCGGGTGATCTGGAAGAACGGGCCCGCCGGATCGCGCGGCAGACGCTGGCGGCGATCGCGGCATGGGAACGGCCGGCCGGGTATTCGAAGCAGGTGGCGGCAGGAGCGCCGCAACGGCAGCAGACTCCACCGTCGATGCATGTCACCGTCGGCGACGGCATTCACCGCTGCCGGCGGATCACGATCTTCGGCGCTCCGGTACGCCTGCCCGCCGATCCGGCGGGCGACGGCTGTGCGCGCGAAGGCAGCAACGCGGCCGGCTACGGAGATCTCGCCACGGACACAGAGCGCGGCCAGGGCATGAACGTGGAGAACGATGACGGCGCAGGCGACGGCCTCCGCAGCCCGCATGACCTCGGTTCCGGCGCAGCCGACGGGGCGGGCGCTACGGAGGATCACGATCACGGCTGGCTCACCCGACTCAACGGCGACGCCTCCCTGGCGAGCCTGCGCTCCGCTGAGGGTAGGGACCTCCGGAACGCCCTGGCGGACCTCGACGCGTTGGTGGCCTTCGAACTCATGCCGGTCGACCGGCTGACGATCGGATCGAACGGGGAGTCCGCGCTGCCGGACGGGCTGATCACCCGATTCCTGACCAGCGAGTCCCGGCTCGGCGGTGATCGGCTGCTGCGGGAGTCCGCCGGGGAGTTGTGCGACTTCCTGCTGTCTGCGAGGTTCCCCGCAATGGTTCGGGCCGCGCACGATCGGCTCGATCGCGACCGGCGTTGGCAGGCCGACCGCCGCGCCGCATTGGCGCCGCTGCTGACGGCGGCCCGGTCATACGGCCCCGAGGCCCGGCTGTTGCGCCGCCGGATCGAGATCGGAATGCGGTTCATGGCGCTGGAGATCGAGTTCACGGCCGCGCGGGCCCGGATTCGTGCGGGCAGTACCCGGCACGGCGCCGAGAAGGCGGCCGTAGACGTCGACCCACGTCCGAGGATCATCGGTCCGTGCAGGCCGCTCCCCCGGCGTTGACTACAAGATCGACGCGGGACGGATCAACGTCACGTCGACCGCGACCGCCGGAGTCGACGTGACGTCCTCCGCGTCACCCGGCAGCGGAGGAGGCGGCCGGCGAGGCTGCGGGACCCTCCCTCACCCGAGCAGCGTCGGCCGCACCCACTCCCTGCCGTGCACATGCTGGTCGAGGAACGCGAAGACGGTGGCGTACCAGGCCTTCGCATGATTCGGCGTCAGGATCCAATGGTTCTCGTCCGGGTAGTACAGGAACTTGTGCGGGTTCGGCGTGTCGCCCGAGGTCGAGTGCACGAGCAGGTCCCGGAAGAGACGCAGGGACTCCCCGACCACCGCCCGGTAGTCCTTGTCGCCGTGGATGACGAGCATCGGCGTGGTGATGGCATCGACGAAGTGATGCGGCGAGTTGGCGTCCGCCGTCTCGGGCGTCATCTCTCGGACGAACTCGTAGGCGATGTCGCCGACCTCGTTCGCGTCCTTGAGCATCCAGTCCGAGGCGTGGGTGACGATCGCGGCGAACCGGTCCGTGTGGCCCGCCACCCAGTTGGCCATGTACCCGCCGAAGGAACCGCCCATCGCGGCGATGCGATCGGAGTCGATGTCGGAGCGCTGCACCGCCGCGTCGGTGGCGGCCATCAGGTCGGTGTAGGGCCTGCCACCCCATTCGTTCCAGCCACGTCGAATGAAGTCGAGGCCGTAACCGGTGGACAACGCGGGGTCCGGTTGCAGCACCGCATAGCCCTGAGCTGCGGCGATCCAGGGGTTCCACCGCCACGACCACGAGTTGCTCGACATGACCGGTCCGCCGTGGATCCACAACAGCAGCGGCGCGGGTGTCGCCTCGCTTGCGCCCGTGGGCAGGCTGAGCCAGGCCCGCAGCCGCGTGCCGTCCGCCGCGGTGGTGACGACCTCGGTCACCGTGCCGGGCAGCGGGGCGACCTTGCCCAGCGCCTCCGCCGGGCCGGGCAGGGGCTCCACCGTCCGTCCGCCCGGCAGCGGGACCCGGACCACGGTGGGCGGACTGTCGACGGCCGACCGCAGCGCATAGACCCACTGGCCGTCGGGTGACACCTGGAGGTCGGTGTACGAGCCGTCGTCGGTGAGCCGGGTGGGCGTGCCGGTGGTCGCGTCCAGCCGCCACAGCGGGGCACGACCGTCGTCGTCCGCGACCACGATGAGCGCGGTGCCGTCGGGCGTCCACTGTGCCGAGCGCGGCCAGCGGTCCCAGTCCTCGCCGAGCATCCGCAGCGGCCCGCCCTCGACGGGCAGGACTCCCAACGCCAACTCGTAGGGCCGCTCCGGTGTGGAGCGGCGGTGGACGACCACGGCGATGTGCCGTCCGTCCGGGGAGATCAGCGGCGACTCGTACTCGAAGTCGGCGTCGTCGGCGAGGGTGCGACGCTCGCCGGTCTCGACGTCGATCGCGACCAGGGTGTAGCGCTGCGACGCCCGAGGCTCCGCCACCGCCCAGCCCGTCACCACGGTGCGCCCGTCCGGGGTGATGTCCCAGACCACGTCGTCGCCCAGGGCACGGCCGACGTGTCCGGTGAGGTCACGCAGCGGCCACCGGCCGTCGGCGTCGGCGAGGTCTTCGCGGCCGTCGGCGATGATCAGGCGGTTCCGATCCGGACCGAGGTGGTGATCCCAGTGCCGGATCGGGAACTCCTCGTGAAGGATCACCGACACCGTCGTGTCCTTGCGCAGCGCCCGGATCTGCGCATCCTGGGCCAGGTCTGCGGCCGAGGGCATCACCGAGGAGCCGAACAGCACCGTCCCGGCCGGGGTGACGACGACGTCGTGCGCACCGCCGGGCGGCGCGGCCACCACGTGTGCGTCACCGTCGCCGGGCAGGCGCCACAGGGCGGCCGCCGAAGCCGGTTCGTCGTCGTCGGGACCGGGCCGGGTGGACAGGAAGAGCAGTTCTCCGGACGGGGTGAAGCCAGCCGCCGACTCACCCTGGGCGCTGCGCGTGAGACGGCGAGCGGGTCGAACGCCGGTCGGGTCGACCTCCCACACGGCGGAGACATGCCGCGTCCTGGCTGAGTTCACCGTGGTCACGCCGACGACGAGCCTGCTGCCGTCCGGGGCGAGGCGGAGCCCCGCAAGCCTGGGCAGGTCCAGATAGTCGTCGAGGTCGGCGAAGGGCGTGTCGGGGCGCTCATTCCGGCCGGGGTCAGTGGTCACACGCTTTCTTAGCACTGCCGTTCCCCCGAAACCAGGGACGGCAGGCGGGGATCGGGTCAGGCGCGGAAGTCCTCCCCGCACCCGGGAAAGCGGGCCATGGCAGGCCGACAGGACCGGCGGCCCGCCGTCGCAGGGCGGGCGGCCGGTCGCGAAAGCTGGGATCGGTAGGTGATCGAGCGAGCCCAGGATCGACGGCGACGGGCCTACTCAGCGACGGGGGGCGGGCGGCCCCCTCGCATCGCCGACACCGCGAAGGGAACGAGTCAGCATGGGACTGTTCGGCAGGAGGAAGAGCCGTGCGAAGAAGACCGTCGAGATCACCGACAAGGTGGTCAGGGGATTCTGCGGCAGGCCGAGCAGGTCGTTCCTCGGCGCGGAGAATTCGTCGCCGTCCGGGAGTCGGTCGGCGCGTGGCACGCGGGCGCCGATGCCGAGCGGGCTGAGGCGATGAGCGCTCCGACGATGCTCACCCCGGTCGTCTCGATCACCGACGCGGGCGGCTGGTCGACTTCGATCCGATCGCCGGGCTCGTCGGGCTCCCGGAGACCGGCAGCTGGCGATGCAGAGTCTCGTGCCCAAGCTGCAGCTCCCTCGTCCGGGAGAACGCGTGCTGTTGGTGGCCGCCCCGGCGCACCCGGCGGCTGGCTGTACGCAGACGTCACACGCTGAGGTCCGGGCGGGTACGGACCGGGGTGGCTGCACGCCTGCCGGGCGGCGCACACGCCAGATCCGGCGCGCGCCGCTGCGTCATCTCGTCTCCCCCGCACCCGGGGTGATGATCCCCCGTTCGTAGGCATAGATCACGGCCTGCACGCGATCACGACCGCCGAGCTTGGCGAGCAGGCTGCCGACGTGGGTCTTGATCGTCGACGGGCTCACCACGAGCTGCTCGGCGATCTCCGCGTTGGACAGACCCTTGGCGACCAGCAGCAGAGTCTCGTACTCGCGCGTGGTCAACTCCGTCGGCGGCGGCGCAGGCTGGGGTGCAGGCAGAGATCGGGCGAACTCCGCGATCAGCCTGCGGGTCACCCGCGAGGCCACCAGTCCCTCCCCCGATGCCACGACGCGAACGGCCGCCACCAGGTCGTCGGGTTCGACGTCCTTGAGCAGGAAACCGCTCGCGCCTGCCCGCAGTGCGGCGAAGACGTACTCGTCGAGGTCGAAGGTCGTCACGATCAGGACCGGGATGCCGGTCTCCCCCACCAGCTCGCGGGTGGCCGCGATCCCGTCGAGGCGCGGCATCCGCACGTCCATCAGGACCAGGTCGGGACGCAGCGTTCGAGCCGCGTCGATCGCCTGCCTGCCGTCGCTCGCCTCACCGACCACGACGATGTCCGGCTCGGCCTCCAAGATCGTGCGAAATCCCGCGCGGACCACAGCCTGGTCGTCGGCCAGCACCACCCGAAGGGTCATGTCACCCCCGATTCGCCGAACGGCAGACGTGCGTCGATCTGCCATTCTCCGGCCGCCGTCCGGCCCGCCGACAGCCTGCCGCCCGCATGGGCCACCCGCTCGCGCATCCCCACCAGGCCGTGCCCGTCACTCACCGAGGGCAGTACCACGGGCTCGGTGCCGGGTCCGTTGCGGACCACGACACGCAGCTCGGCTCCGGAGTATCGAAGCAGCACCGACACCGCCGCGCCCGGCGCGTGCCGCCGTGCGTTGGTCAGTGCCTCCTGCACGAGGCGGTAGGCGGCCAGATCGACCACGGTAGACAGCGGCACCGGCTCGCCCTCGGTGGTGGACTCCACCGTCATCCCCGCCCGCCGGGCAACGGCGATCAGGTCCGCAAGTCTGGACACGGTCGGCTGCGGCGCAAGCTCCGCCGGGTCCTCGGACTCGTGTGGTCCAGAGGCTCGCATGATGCCCGCCAGACCCCGCAGCGCCGTCAGTGTCTCCCTGCCTTGGGCGCGGATCGCCCGCAGCGACTCCCTCGCCTTCGCCGGATCTCGTTCGACGAGCCGGTCCGTCGCGCCTGCCTGCACGACGATGGCCGACAGGTCGTGTGCGGCGACGTCGTGCAGTTCGCGAGCGATCCGACGGCGCTCTTCGGCGACGGCCTCCCAGGCTCGCAGCTCCCGCTCGGCGTCCGACCGCTCGAGCCTGGCTGCAAGTTCGGCGATGTAGACACGGCGGGTCTGGATGTACAGGCCGAACAGGCCAGGAAGGCCGTAGGCGAGCAGCGACGCGAGGACCAGGTCGGTCGGCGTGCTGCCATCGTTTCCCAGGAACGTGATCAGAGTCGACAGACTGCCGCCGAGTGACACTGTGATCGCGCCGCCGACCGCGTGGACAAGACCGAACCCGATCAGACTGGTGAGAGCGCTCCGCCGAGACAGCAGCGTCCCCGCTGAATAGGCGCACACCAGCACACCGATGCCCGTCCCGGCGAATGCCGTCGGCAGCGCCGAGCTCGCCAATACCACGGCCGTCGCCAGCCCCAACGCGATGCGAGGAGCCCGCCGACGGATCGCGATCGTCGCCAGATCCGCGACCGTCGGCAGGTTCGCCACCACGAACAACGGCCACGAACCGGGAAAGGTCCCCCCGCCGGTGACCAGACCGAACACCGTGCGCACCACCAGGACCAGCACGATCGCCACGACGGCCGCCGCCGTGTCCCGACCCCACGGCGTATGCCCGCCGAGGCTCCCCGGCCAGCGCAGGAAGTCGATCATCGGCATCGGCGCCGTTCCGGTTCGAGCGGGAGTGTGTGGATCACGCGAACTGGGCGCGCAGCTCGACGGCGGGCTCACCGGGCTCGGAGCGGTGTGGGGCACGGCCACCACTGTGCCGGGTGCGGCACGGCGTCCCGCCGCCCACCCGGTCATCGGCACGACGACCGTAGCCGTCCACCTCGACGACGCAGGTCCAGGTCCGATCCCCGTGACCGGACGCCGAGCCGCGCCGGGCCTCGGCTGCGTTGCCGCCGTGCCTTCTCATGCTGCGCCGACGTCTGTCCGCGGCCGGATCTCGTCGACGTCCGAGGAGACGGCGGGCCGGATGGGCAGCAGCCGCCAGTAGGTGACACAGCGCCAAGCCCACTCCAGCGGACCGTAGCGGAAGCTACGCAGCCACAGCGGACTCCACACCGCTTGCACGACCAGGATGGCCGTGCCCAGCAGCGCGGCCGTGCCCCAGTCGTCGGAGCCACGCAGGCCTAGCAGCGCGCCGAACGTCACGAAGAGCACGGTCGCGGAGAGATAGTTGGTGAGCGCGAGCCTGCCGAGCGGGGCGAACAGTCCGGAGAGCACCGGCCCTACCGGGGTGCGCAACAGCAGCAGGAACAGCGAGGCATAGGCCAGGGACATCGTCAGCGAGAACACCAGGCCGAGTCGCTGGCCGACCACGGCGGGCACGACGCCCACCACGAGCCAGTAAGAGGCCCCGGCGATCACGGCGAACACCGCCGCCGCCCCGGCTAGCGTGCCGGTGCGGCTCGGCAGTTGTTCGGCAGTGCCAAGTGTGGCCATCGCGAAACCCAGGGCGAACAGCCCCGGCAGCAGGGCGAGCCCGCCGACACCGGCAAGGAGCCCCACAGCGGTGAGGAGCAGCCCCAGGACGAGCGAAAGCCTCGCCGTCGCGAAGCTCAAGGGCAGCAGGACCACCAGACCGGTGATCGCGAAGGGCAACAGCACCTCCCCCGGTTGCATCAGATGGTGTGCCGCGCCGGCCACGGCCAGTGCCAGGAGACGACGGATCAACAGGACGCGAGGTCGGTCGCTGCGCCGGGCAGCCGAGCGGAGGAACAGTCCGAAGCCGACGCCGAACAGCAGGAAGAAGATCGGGTAGAACCGGCCGAGGACGAAGACACGCAGCCCGTCGGGCGCGGAGGAGAGATCCGGCAGCATGTCCAGCGTCTGCGGGATGTTGATGAAGATGATCCCGCAGAGTGCGAAACCCCGTAGCGCGTCCACCGCGTCGATCCGGCGGCCGGGCTGCGTCGGCCCGGGTGTGTTCGACATGACCGATATCGTGCCGCTGACGAGCACAGCCCGCATCGCCTGCGAGGCCGGACCCGGGCGGGCCCTACGGGGGAGAAGACTCGACCGCCTTCTCCACCCGCAGGAGGAGTCCCTGCGCCGCTGCCGTGGTCGCCGACCGTCCGACGTCGGCGCGCAGGCTCCGACGCGACCACGGCAGCGACTCGGCCGAGGCTCAGCCGCCGAAACGCCGGGTCAGTCGGCGTTCCAGCAGTCCGACCAGTGAATAGAGCAGCCAGCCGATCAGGCACAGCAGGATCAGACAGATCATCACGACCTGGACGTCGTCGTTGTCCTGCGCCTGCTTCTCCAGGTAGCCAAGCCCTGCGGTGGCACCGATGAACTCACCGATGACGGCGGCGGTGACGGCCTGGAGCACGCCGACGCGCAGCCCGGCGGCGATCGCGGGGAGGCTGTAGGGCAGCTCGATGGTCAGCAGTCGGCGGGTTCCGCCGATGTCGAGCACGTCGGCCAGGTCGTGCAGGGACTCCGACATGCCCCGCAGCCTGGTGACCATGGTGATCAGGATCGGGTAGAAGGTCACCAGGGCGATCAGAGTGATCTTCGATCCGATGCCGAGCCCCAGCCACAGCACGATCAGCGGGGCGATGGAGATCTTCGGCGTCACCTGCACCACGACGATGACGGGCATGAGCAGGCGCTCCACCCACTGGACCCGGACGAACAGCACGGCGATCAGGACGCCGATCACCCCGCCGATGACCACGCCCTGGAGCACCTCGGCCAGCGTCTCCAGCAGGTGGATCGCCAGGCCGCCCGTCTGCCAGAGGGAGACGGTCCTCGTCAGCAGTGCTCCGGGCGTCGGAAGCATGTGGTCTGGGACGCCGGAGAACGCGGCGATCAGCCACCACAGTGCGACGCCGCCTGCCAGGGACAGGGCGCCGACGAGCACCGGAGCAGGTCCGCCGTGATGGGCGTCGCGCGCGGGCCCGCTGCGGCCGGACCGGCCGCCGCTCCGCTTCGTCAGCCGATCGTCGACGCGGTCACTTGTCGATGTCATCTGCGTTCCTCACCAGGTCGGCGGCGTCGAAGGTCTCCTCGATCAGGCCGAACTCCGCCTGGGAGTCGATGGCGGCCTGCCACCGGTCCAGGTCGCCGTGGCCGAGGCCGTGCTCCCTCGTCTGATCGGACTGCCACAACTCGGCGACGAAGACCTCCCGCACGACGTCGGCGATCTCCGCGTTCTGTCCCTCGAAGGTCGGCGCGTACTTCTCGATCGCCATGTCGACGGTCTCCTCGACGTTGTCGATCGTGTGCTGGATGCCCGCGTCGAGCGCACGGGCGAAGCCGCCCGCCACCTGCGGCCGCAGCGAGGCCGTCTCCGGCCCGGTGATCAGGACGTTCCCGAAGGACGGCAGGTACTCGTCGCTGAGGATCTGTCCGACGTCCACTCCCGCCGTCCGCAGCGCGAAGTAGCGGAGTCGCGAGAAGGCGATCGCGTCGACCTCGCCGTTCTGCAACGCCTGGACGATCGCGCCGGTCCCGATGGTGCGTAGCTGGACGTCGTCCAGGCTCAGCCCCTCTCGGGCGAGCATGGCCTGCAGCTGCGCATAGTTCGGGCTGCCCAGGTCCGTGACCGCCACCGAGCGACCCGCCAGGTCGGCGGGCGAGGAGATCCCGGAGGCGTTGTCGAACAGCAGCGCGCCGATGCCGCGCTGGTAGGTGGTGTGCACGACGGAGGTTCGGACGCCGTTCGCGCGGGCGGTGATCACCGAGTCGGCGTTGGGGAAGCCGAAGTCGACGTTGCCCGCCGCGACGTTCTGCACGATGTCCGCGCCGTTGGCGTAGCTGAACTCGACGTCCAGCCCCTCGTCGGCGAAGTAGCCCTGCTCGACCGCCGCGTACAACGGGGCGTAGTAGGGCACCGCCGAGCCGTCGATCTGAATCGTGACGGCGGTCGTGTCACCCCCGCCCGCCAGCGAGGAGTCCCGCAGCATCGCGGCGGGACTGCACGCGCCGACCGCCAGCGCGGCGACGACGCCGAGCGCGGCCACGACGCGCGCGCCGAGTCGAGGAAGGTGCATCGGTCGGGTCCTTTCGGCAGGTCGCGACGGCCCGGCAGGTCGCGACGACGGTGCGGTCATCGCCATGGCAGCGCTCGCTTCTCCCACGCCGCAACGAGGGCGAATCCGGTGAGTCCGACGATCACGGTGAGGACCACCGCCGCCAGGAGCTGCGGGGTGTCGTAGGTGCTGCGGCCCTGCACCATCAGGAAGCCGAGGCCCTGCTGCGCCGAGATGTACTCGGCGAGAAAGGCGCCGGTCATGGCGTCGACGACGGCGATCCTGGCCCCGGAGAACAGGGCGGGCAGGGCGGTGGGGAGCTGGATGACGGTGAAGAAGCGCCCAGGACCGAGATCCAGGACCCGCCCGAGGGCACGCTGCTCGTCGGTGACCTCACCGAGCCCGAGCATCATCGCGATCATCATCGGGAAGAAGGCGAGCAGCACGATCAGGGTGAGCTGCGAACCGAGACCGAGGCCGAACCACAGCACCAGCAGCGGCGCCAGCGCGATCTTGGGTGCGGCCTGGAGGATCACCACGTACGGCGCGAGCACCATCCGCACGGTGCGGAAGGAGCTGAGCAGCCAGCCCAGCAACGAGCCGATGACCACGCCCGCCGCCAGGCCGATGACGATGTTGCGCAGGGTGTAGAAGAGGTGCGGCCACAGCTCGCCGCTCGTCATCAGGCCGCCGATCGAGGCCAGGACGGCCGTCGGTCCGGGCAGCAGGTAGGCGGGCACGTCCGCGACGGTGACGTAGAGCTGCCAGAGCAGCAGGACGACCGCGAGATACCCGAGGCCGACGGCGACGCGCCGCGCAGGGGACCGCTTCACCGGGGGGCCGGGTCGTCGGACTCGTGCCCTGCGCTGCGGGGCCGCGATGCGCTGTCGAACCGCGGTCATCGCAGCTCACCTCGCAGCATGCCGACGAAGCGGGCGA
Source organism: Actinoalloteichus sp. GBA129-24 (assembly GCF_001941645.1). NCBI lineage: Bacteria > Bacillati > Actinomycetota > Actinomycetes > Pseudonocardiales > Pseudonocardiaceae > Actinoalloteichus > Actinoalloteichus sp. GBA129-24. The sequence goes on from NZ_CP016077.1 coordinate 5,748,904, forward strand.
ACTCGGGAAGCTCACGGGTGGCAGCGGACCGGTTCCGGTCCAGCGGCACGTCGTGCACCGCCTGCAGCCGTCCCGGCCGAGGCGACATCACCACGACGCGGTCGGCCAGGTAGGCGGCCTCCTCCACGCTGTGCGTGACGAACACGATCGTCTTCCTGGTCTCCTCCCAGATGCGCAGGATGTCGTCGTGCAGGCGGTCCCTGGTGATGGCGTCGAGCGCGCCGAAGGGCTCGTCCATCAGCAGAATCCTCGGGTCGTAGGCCAGGGCACGCACGATCGCGACCCGTTGCCGCATCCCGCCGGACAGCTCCTTGGGGAAGGACTTGGCGAAGCCGCTGAGTCCGACGAGTTCCAGCAGGGTGGCGACCCGCTCGTCGGCCCGGTCGAGCCGTTCCTTCTGCACCTCGATGCCCAGGCGCACGTTGCGCTCGACCGTGCGCCAGGGCAGCAGCGCGGGCTCCTGGAACACGAAGCCGATGTCCCGTCCGGGCCGGGGCGGCCGTTCCCAGACGATCTCGCCGTCGTAGTCGTCGTCGAGTCCGGCGAGCATGCGCAGCAGAGTGGACTTGCCGCAGCCGGACGGGCCGATGATCGCGATGATCTCGCCCTCGTCGACCGTGAGGTTGACGTCGTCGAGTGCGTGCACGGTCTCGCCGTGCAGGCTCGTGTAGTCCTTGCTGACGCCCCGGACCGCCAGCAGGCCGCGCCCGGTGTCGGGCGACGAGGGCGGTGGGCTCGCATAGGCGTTGTGCGTCACGGTGCAGCTCCAGGGGATCGTCGCAAAACCTGGTCACAAATCGCGTTCGGTGCTGATTGAGCGTCGACGATAGGCATTGCTTCCGCGTTACGGAAGTGTTTGCCCGAAATTAGATCCGGCGAGATGCCCGCAGCCACGTGAGGTGGATCTCCGACATACTCGCGACGTCTTGGCTGATCAGAGCGGAATGTATGCGATCCGTCACGGAGAAGAACGAGTCGGGAGCGGTTGACTCCAGACCTCGACCACCCGCAGACTGTGCGATCTGAACAATGCTCTTCCATCTGACGGAAGGATGACCGGTGACTCGGAGTGCCGCTGATCCCTGGCTGAACGGCAGGCCCCCGCACCTCCCGATCTCCTCGGAGGAGGGCCTGCCCGCGATCTGTCTGCTTCCGGGCGACCCGGCTCGAGTGGACCGCGCCGGTCAGGTGCTCGACGACTTCCGGCTGCTCGGCCAGAACCGGGAGTTCCGCCTCGGTGTCGGCCGCGTCGGCGCCGTCGAGGTCGCGGTGTGCTCGACCGGCATCGGCGGACCGTCGACCGAGATCGCGCTCGTCGAGCTGGCCAGGCTGGGCGTCCACACCGTCATCCGGACCGGCGGCATGGGCGCGCTCGCCGCGCACATCGCCCCCGGCGACCTGTGCGTGGTGACCACGGCGGTACGGGACGGCGGCGCCGCCGCGTGCTACGCCGATCCGGCCACGCCCGCACAGTCCTCGCCCGAGGTGAGCGCGGCGCTGCGCGCCGCCGCGGCCTCCGCAGGGGAGACCCCGCACGACATCGGCGTGATCTCCTGCGACTCCTACTACGTCGGCGAGGGCAGGCCCGTCCCCGGCCTGGAAGGTCGAGCCGCCGCCCGGCTGGCCGAGATCGAGTCCCGGTCGGTGGACGGCATGGACATGGAGTGCGAGACGGTGCTCGTCGTCGGCGCCGCACTCGGACTCCGGGTCGGCGGCATCCTCGTCGCCCATGCCTCCCGAGCCACCGACCAGTGGCTGGAGGACTACGAGCCCGCGCAGCTCCGGATGCTGCGCGTCGCCGTGACCGCAGCAGGCGAGCTGGGCCGGGCTCCGACGGAGGCCCGATGAGTGCTTCCCCCGCACACGTCCTGCCCGATGAGGACGGCGTCGCCGGGCACCACGGCGACGCGCGCGACCGGTTCTTCGCCGATGCCGCTGCGCTCGACGTCGACATGTCGGTGGACCTCGGGCCGCTGCGGCTGCGCAATCCGGTCATGCCCGCCTCCGGCTGCTTCGGCCCCGAACTCGCGCCGCTGGTCCCGATGCACGAGGTCGGCGCAAGCGTCACCAAGACGGTCTTCTCCGGGCGGCGTGGCGGGAACCCGGCCCACCGACTCACCGAGACCAGCACGGGGATGATCAACAGCGTCGGCATCCCCAGCCTGGGCACCCCGACGTTCCTCCGCGACGTGCTGCCCCGGTACCGGGCGCTCGGCGTGCCCGTCGTGGTCAGTCTCGGCGGCCTGACGGTCGCGGAGTACCTGACCGTGGCGGAGGAGCTGACCGACGCGGAGGGCGACACGGGAACGGCGGAGCCGCCCGGCCGGTTCGAGGCCGTCGAGGTGAACGTCTCCTGCCCGAACCTGGAGGGCGGCGGCCTGGAGATCGGGACCGATCCGGCGGCGGTCGCCGCGGTGGTCGCCGGAGTCGTGGCCCGCGTCGACGTGCCCGTGCTGGTCAAGCTGACCCCGATGGTGTCCTCCATCGAGGAGGTGGCCCGCGCCGCCGAGGAGGCAGGCGCGGCCGGGCTGACCGTCGCCAACTCCTTTCCCGGCATGGTCCTCGACCGACACACCCGACGTCCCGTGCTCGGCAACCGGGTCGGCGGCGTGTCCGGACCGGCCGTGAAGCCCCTCGCACTCCGGCTCGCCTGGACCGCGGCACAGGCCGTCGACATCCCCGTCATCGGCTGCGGCGGCATCGAGACGGCCCACGACGCCCTCGACTTCCTCGAAGTGGGCGCCGCAGCCGTCCAGATCGGCACCGCTCACTTCACGAAGCCCTACATCATGGTGGAGATCATCCGTGAGCTCGCCGCCATGACCAGGGCGGCGGGCGCGACACGGCTCACCGACTACGTCCAAGGACTGGGGCGCAGATGACCGCCGACAAGCCCATGCAGGTCGTCGTGAGAGCACTCGACGTACTCACGTCGCTCACCGAATCGGACCGAGGGAAGACCCTCCAAGACCTGCACGAGGAGCTGGGCATCCCGCTGGGCAGCCTGCACCGGCTGCTCGCGACGCTGGTGGATCGGTACTTCGTCAGCCGATCGCCCGTGAACAAGCGGTACTTCCTCGGCCCGGCCGCACGGAAGCTGGGCGGCTTCGCCGCAGGCGGCGGAAGCAGCCTGGTCGCGCCGCCGCCCGCACTGGCCTCGGCGGCGGCCGAGAGCGGCGAGACCGTCTTCGCCACCGAGATGATCGGACGGGAACCGGTGTGCGTCGCGCTGGTGGAGGCCCGCCACCCGCTCCGGCTGTTCGTCCGCATCGGCCAGGAGATGCCACTGCACGCGGCGGCGGCGAGCCGATCGATCCTCGCCTTCCTGCCGGAGGACCTCGTTCGATCCTTACTGGAGTCGACCACCCTGACCGGCTTCACCACCGACACCCCGCGCACCGTCGACGAGGTGATGGCCCACCTGAAGACGGTGCGGGCACAGGGGTACGACGTCTGCTCCGACGAACTCGATCGGAACGTGTGGGCGGTGGCCGCTCCGGTGATCGCCGCCGACCAGACGGTCACATCCAGCGTCACCCTGGCGGCGGCGTCCTCCCGGATGACCAGTCCGTTGGCCAGGACCCGCGCCATCGAGATCACCCTGCGCACGGCCAGGGAGCTGTCGCTCGGCCTCGGCTGGTCGGACGAGGAGGCACTGGCTATGGAGAGAGGACGGCAATGAGCACCCGAACGGCACCGGACGCCCCGACCCGCGTCGCCATCGGACCTGCCGGGTCCGGCGCAGGCGCGCACGGCGGATCAGACGGGCTCGACCTGACCGAACTCCGGGCAGACCTGCTCGCCACGGCCGTCGTCCCGGGCCCCACCCCGGAGCAGACCCTGGCCCGCACCCTCGACGACCCCGGCTGGGTGGTCCGGCCCTCGCTGCTGCGCCGCGCCGCCGAGGTGCTGGCGCGCGAGCTGCCCCGATCCGTCGATCGCGTCATCGCCCCGCGACCGGCGGACGCCGCACTGGCCACGGCCGTCTCGCTGCACACCGGTCTCCCCTTCGCGGTGCTGGGCACGGGGGCGGCGATCGGTTCGCCGACGTCGACCGGCACCGAGCAGGCGCCATCGGCCGCCGACGCGCCTGTCGTGATCCTCGGCGAGGTGCACGGGCTCGAGACCGTCGCGCTGATCGGAGCGGTCCCCGCCCCCGCGAGGTTCGAACTGGAGAGCTGGGTCGCCCGGCAGCGCCTCACCGTCGCGCGCTGGTCGACCCTCCTCCACGCGCTGAGCTGACCGCGAGAACCGCCCGTATCGCGATCCCCACCACAGATCGCGCCGCCGTACGAGGGAGAGAACCGATGAACAGTCCCATCCCACGCGCCGACGTCGTGGCCGCGGCGCGCGAGCTGATCGACACCGCCGAGGATCAGACCGGCGCCACGCTGGACCTCTCGCGCTCGCCCGCCGCAGCCGAGCGGCTCGGCCGGATCGCGGCCGCCGAACTGCGCAGCCACGCGGTGGACCTCGTCGTCGCCTGGGACGACGCCCGCGACGCCGTGCTGAGCCACATCGCGGCGCGGGAACTCGGCGTGGCGCGGGTGACGGTGTACGAGGATCTCGGCCAGGTGATCGTCGCGGCGCACCGTCTGCACGGGGCACGACTCGGCGTGGTGTTCGCGACCGAGGACGATCGACACGATCTGGGACCGCTCACCGCGATCACGACCCGCGGCGGCGGCGAGGTCGTCGCGACCGTGGTCGCCGTCCGGTCCGACGAGCTGGCCGCAGCATCGGAGCGGTCGTGACCCCCGTCGGGCCGCCTGCCACGGCGGCCGTCGAAGCAGTGAGCGAGCCGACCGGCACGCCTCGTCGCCTGGCCCCCCGAGCCGATCGTATTCGCGCCGACCTCGAGCATTTCGCGACGCTGAGCGAGCCGGGACCTGGCGTGACCAGGCTGGCCTTCACGGAGCTGGAACGGGCGGCGCACCGGTACGCCGCCGAGGAACTGGCGGCGCTGGGCTGCCGGGTGCACACCGACGTCGCAGGCAACACGATCGCCGAGCTGCCGGGCTCCGTGGCCGGGGCGCCTGCGATCGGCAGCGGGTCCCACCTGGACAGCGTCCCGTCGGGCGGGCGCTTCGACGGCATCGCGGGCGTGGTCGCCGCCGTGGAGGTGGCCCGGCTGCTGGCCGAATCCGACATCCGACTCCGTCACCCCTATCGCGTGGTCGTCTTCGCCGCCGAGGAGGGCGCCCGCTTCGGCCAGGCCTGCACCGGCAGCCGCATCGTCGCCGGGCTGACCGACTCGGCCGACCTTGATCGGCTCACCGATCACGAGGGGACCACGATGGCCGAGGCGATGCGCTCGGTCGGGCTGGCCCCGGACCGCGCCGCCGAGGCCCGGTGGGACGCCGCCGACTGGCTGGCCTTCCTCGAACTGCACATCGAGCAAGGCAGCGTGCTGGAGTCCTCGGACCTGCCGTTGGGGATCGTCGACGTGATCTCCGGCAGCACCCGGCTGGAAATCACGCTGAGCGGGGTGGCCTCGCACACCGGCGGAACGCCGATGCACCTGCGGTCGGACGCCCTCGCGGCGGCCGCCGAACTGGTGCTGGCGGCGGAGTCGTTGGCCTGGGACTCCCGGCATCACGGCACCAGGGCCACGGTCGGACGGCTGACGGTGCTGCCGGGCGCGCTGACGACCATCCCCGGCTCGGTCGTCCTCGGCGTGGACGTCCGCGACGTCGACAGCGTCCGGCAACGGGCCACCGTCCGCGAGTTCCTCGACCATGCGGCGGGTGTGGCCGTCCGGCGCGGCGTCGGCTTCTCGCATCGTCTGCTGGCCGACACCTCCCCCGTCGTCCTGCCCGCCGGGCTGCGGGCGCAGCTCATCGGCGCGGCGGAGCGCACCGGGACGGCGTATCGCGTCATGCCCAGCGGGGCCAGCCACGACAGCCAGATGGTCAACCGCGTCGTGCCTGCCGGGATGCTCTTCGTGCCGAGCCGCGACGGTCTCAGTCACACCCCCGCCGAGTGGACGTCGGTGGAGCAGATCGTCGAGGGCACCGCCGTACTCGCCGAGGCGGTCCTCGGCATGGACTCGGCAGACGGCCTCGAACCAGGACCCGCCCAGGACGGCGGATCATGACGGGCCCCGTGACCCCCCGGGGAATCGTGGACCGGATCGCTGCCCTGCCCGAGGCGACGCGGCCGACGCCGACCTGGGACGAGTGCGCGGTGCTGCGCCACGAGCATCTCGGGGACGCGCATCACCGGCTGGTCCTCCGCTCTCCGACGATCTCCGAACGCACTCGGGCCGGCCAGTTCGTGATGGTCACGATCCCGGCAGGGGTGGCGGCCCGCTCGGTGCTGCCCAGGCCGATGGCCGTGCATCGCAGACGGGCATCCGACGACTCCTTCGAGATCGTCTACCGGGCGGGCGGTGCGGGCACGCGGGCGCTGACCGCCGTCCGCCCCGGCGAGTCGCTGCTGATCACCGGCCCGCTGGGGCAGGGATTCACGCTGTCGCCGGAGACGGATCGACTGCTCGTGGTCGGACGCGGCATCGGCGTCTGCTCGATCATGACGGTGGTCGAGGAAGCGGTGCGACACGAGGTCGCGGTGACCGGCGTCCTCAGCGCCAGGACCGAGGAGGCCCTGGTGGGCGGCGCGGACCTGGCGGAGCTGGGCATCACCGAGGCGGTCACCGTGACGGACGAGGCGGGGACGAGCGACGTCGACCGCCTGGCGAGCAGACTGCGCACGCTGCTCGACGAGCGCCCGCCGCAGCAGATCATGGTCTGTGGATCGGATCGGCTCGCGCGGCTCTGCGGCGAGCTGGCGGCCCGCTGGGGCTCGACGGTGCAGGTCTCCCTGGAGGCGCACATGGCCTGCGGACTGGGCTACTGCCACGGCTGCGCGAGCGCCGCAGCCACCACCGAGGGCGAGAGCCCGCTCATCTGCGCCGACGGCCCGGTCTTCGCGCTGACCGACGGGGAGCGGACGTGACGAGCCTGCGACTACGTCGAGTACGGCCGTTGGGCGGGCCGGCCGTGGACGTCGAGGTCACCGCCGGGCGGATCAGTGCGATCGGGGAGCCGTCGACGGGCCCGCTGGGGGCCGGGGAGATCGACGGTCGGGACGCAGTGCTGCTGCCCGGCCTGGTCGACCTGCACACCCACCTCCGAGAGCCGGGCGGGGAGGACGCCGAGACCGTCCGCTCCGGTACGGCGTCCGCAGCGGCGGGCGGCTTCACCGACGTGTTCGCCATGGCCAACACCTCGCCGGTCACCGACACCGTCGCCCGCGTGGAGCAGCTCGCCGACCTCGCCGACGGCGCCTCGACCCGGGTGCACCCGGTCGCCGCCGTGACGGTCGGGCTCGGCGGCGACCGGCTCACCGATCTGGCGGCGCTGCGAGCCGCAGGCGTGCGGATGTTCTCCGACGACGGCCACTGCGTCGACGACACGCGTCTGGTCGATCAGGCCCTGCGACGGCTCGGGCCGCTGGGCGGCGTCCTCGCCCAGCACGCCCAGAGCGAGGCGCTGGCGGCAGGCGGCCAGATCGATGCGAGCATCGCGGGCGCACTCGGGCTGACCCCGTGGCCGATGGTCGCCGAGGACATCGTGGTGGCCAGGGACGTCCTGCTGGCGATGGAGCACGACGCACCGCTGCACGTCTGCCACGTCTCCTCCCCCGGCACCCTCGCGGTGCTGGACTGGGCACGGCGACGCGGCGCCCGCGTCACGGCCGAGGTGACGCCCCACCACCTGCTGCTCGACACGGACGCCTGCGCCACCGCCGACCCCTCGGTGAAGGTCAATCCGCCGCTACGCCCGCCCGCCGTGCCGCCGCTGTTGCGGCAGGCACTCCGCGAGGGCGTCATCGACGTCGTCGCCACCGATCACGCTCCCCATCCCGACCACCGCAAGCGTGGTGCGTGGGCGGCGGCGGCCTTCGGCCTGACCGGTCTGGAGACCGCGTTGGCCGTGGTCGCCGAGGTGTTCACCGAGGAGTCCGGAGTGGACTGGACGGGCGTCGCCCGCGTCCTCTCGCACCGACCCGCTGTCATCGGCGACATCGCCGACCGCGCGGGCCGCCCGCCTGCCGTGGGCGAAACCGCGAGCTTCTGCCTGGTCGCCTCGGACACGCCGTGGGAAGTGCGGGCGGACGAGACACGCAGCGCCTCCCGGAACTCTCCGTTCATCGGCCGCGTCTTCGCGCACCGGGTGACGTTGACGGTCTGTGCGGGGCGAATCACCTTCTCGGCCGACTGAACCCACCGCGAGGCTTCAGCCGTCCGGGGCGGACGACAGGCCGGATTCCGACCCTGCGGGCGGAGTCTCGGCGAGGTCACGCCCGCCTCGGACTTGCGCGGCTGCGGCGGCACCGCAGGCGCTGCCGCCGCGAGGTCGACACGCCTCACGGGACGGCGTCCCGCCGACCACCAGGCGAGCCAGACCGGCGTCCGGCGAGGAGACGGCCTCCGACGATCCTGCGCGCGCCGAACGAGGAAGGCGGTCTCGGTGCCGCAGGGCGCGAGTCGTCACCCGGCGGCCGCCCGACGATCTGCGGCTACGGTGTCCGGCTGTCTCTCAGGCGCCGAAGACCGGCGGGGCCACCTTGCGGTCGTCACCGAAGACATCGGCGTCCTCCAGCAGATAGTCCGCGCGCTGGTGTTCCTTGTCTTCCTCGCCGTCGCCGCCACGCCCACCCGCGCCGCCGCCTGCCATGCCCGCACCGCCTGCCGCACCGCCGCCTGCCGGGCCGAACCCGCCGCCGGGCAGTCGGCCACCCGAGGAACCGCCGACACCGCTCGGCCCGCCAGGACCGAAACCACCGCCGGGACTACCGGGACCACCAGGCCCGAAACCAGCACCCGGGCCGAAACCACCCGGCATCCGCCCCCCGTTGAGGCCACCGGGCACCCTGCCGCCGGGGCCCCCGCCCGGGCCGAAACCGCCAGGCCGGCCGCCAGGAGGCCCACCAGGTCCACCCGCTCGTCCGCCACCCGGAACTCCAGGACCGCCGAACCCGCCACCCGGGGCGAAACCGCCTTGACCAGGCGGTGGTCCACCGGGTGGGTAGCCGCCGGGATGGGGAAGGTTGCCGCCGGGTGCGACGGGAACGCTCGGGCCGCCGCCAGGGGCGTTCGAATCCGTGCCGATGCCCGGCGCGGGCGCCGGTCCGTATCCGCCGGGCCGTGATCCACCGCCATTGGAACCGTCGGGGCCGGCGATGCCTCCCGAGCCGCCGCCGAAGCCGGAGCCGCTGCCGCCGGAGCCGCCAGAACCATCAGGTCCAGCGGGGAGCGCGTTGTTCGGCGACGTCCAGCCACCACCCGGCCCGCCGTCGTTCCCACCCCCAGGAGAACTCGGGCTCAGCGACGGATCGCCGTTCTCCAGCGGAGTCGCGATCGCATCACTGCCCAATGCGTAGTCGGCAGGCGGCGGCGGAGCGAAGGCCGGGATGCTCTGCAGACGCGCGTTGGACTCGTCCTGGTAGGCGGACATCGCCTGGCGAGCGACTCGGTTCTCCTCCTCATAGACGTCGACCCGATCGGAGTGTCCGGTCCATTCGGAAGGCAGGAAACTCTCGAAACCCTCCTTGGCGGGCGGTCCGGCAGCGGGGTTCTCCGGTGTGTCCCAGCGGACGCTCCGGTGGGCGAGGCCTTGCACCGAGACGGTGCTGCCGATCGCCAATGCCTGTTCCCGCGCCTGTCGGGTGTACTCGGCGAGCGGCGTGACCGCAGCCTGTGAGGCATCGGCGGCCGTCCCGGTGTGGGCGGCGGCCGCCTTCTTGATCGCCGTGTCGAGGTACTCCCCGATCCGATCGAAGTCGGCGGCGACATCGCTCCATTGGCGGAACGCCTCGTTGAAGTCACCACCGTGCCCCTGCGCATCCAGCTGCTCGCGCAGCTGGTGCGCAGTTCTGCCCTCGAAATTCGCGTTCGTCGTTCCAAGGCGCTCCGTGTTGCCATTCACAAGTTTCCACCCTCACGCTTCCGGAATGCCCGGGACCACAGCCTCAGCCAAGCGAACTGCTTGTTCACAGGGATTCATGGTGTCCGGCTGATCAAGCCCTCGGGATGAACGGAACGACAGGTACTGGTCATCAGACAGCCCAATGAATATCCCACAGTATCCGTCGCCCCACACGGCGCGTGTCGCCTGCAATGCAGGATGACCGGCGATCTCGAACTCTCGGAAGTCAGCATACTGATCACGCTGACCATAGATATTCGACAAACCGCCACTGGAGTCATTTACCTCCACGCTGACACCGGCGGTCCGATCTTCTTCGGCAGCCCAGACGCAGGCGTCAAGAAGCCCACCGCTGTCCAACACTCCTTCTGGAGCGAAGCCAGCAGCAACGGCGACATCGTGTGGAACCAGCTCACATATCTCCAGTGTCGTTGCGTCCTTCGGATTGGCGACCGCAGGAGCCAGCGGGTCATCGTCTGCCGATGAACTCGGCACACCAATATCACCTGCAGATTCGGTGCCGGTCGATGGATCTGTGCCATGCGGCGATGCCTGTCCATCGACTTCCGAGCTACACGCGACCGACACCAGGAAAATCAAGGCTGCACCAACCAAGACTCGACCAACGCTGGCTTTCATTTATTTTCCATTCACCGGTAGTGTTGATCATACTGCAGTTGGGCCGCCGCCTGGACTACGCTGACCGTTTCGCTCAGCTTGACGCTCCCAGTAGTTTGAGACCTGGGGCAGCTCGGCAGCCGGGAGATCGTAATCGGGAAGTTGATTTACGTCTTCAAGATCCAGGTAGTCCGCCAGCATTATCTTAAACTTGTCTCGCGTCTCTCCAATGGCATCCACCATCTCCCGCTGAGTTTTCGCCAGGGATCCGATCGATTCGTCGATTACGATGCGGTTGAGTTGCACTGCCGCATTTATGCTGACTTCATCGGAGCCATTACCTGGTTTGATCTCCATGAGCTGGTCTACCCGGTTCCGCAGACTCTGCGCCGCCATATACGCCTCTTCCAGGTCGGCTATCGCCTGGGGCAGCTTCTCCGGATCGAGCTCATAGGCGTCCGCCACGTCCATCCCCCTCCCGCCGACGGGGTCCCACCCCTCCGGCCTCACGCTGTGCCACAGCTTAGCCACGAAGCGCACCACCGTCTGTGAATCAAGTGAGTGATCCGCCAGAACGCAACGGAGATCACTTTCCCCTTCCCCCGGACACCGCACCAGCCTGCCGTGATCAAGCCGACGCGACGCTGCGACCGACCCACCGCACGACCGGGGGCACCGTGGCTCACCATGACGAGACCGACGACCACGACCAGGTCGAACCCTGGATCACCAACCGACGACAAGCGGCCGCGCCACCGGCCACCGACGGCGATCGATCACCGGAGACGACCAGCACACGAAGCGGCCTGATCACCGTCGTCAAGGGAGCAGACGGCGGTCGCGAAGCCACCGCCAACACCCGCCGACGGCCGGGCGTCTCCCACAGCCCTCTACCATCGCAGCCGACCCTTGACCAGCTTGTAGCACCTGCGTGATCATTGTTCCGCCGAACGGGTGACCGACCGACCGACCGGCAGGCCCGGCCCTGTCTCCTTCGACGATCGCCCGCCGGTCCTGCTTACCGAGCAGTCCGCGCACATCGCGATCAGCTCACGGCTTTCGAGGATGACCTCATTGCTCAATCGACGGAACGACCCTGCCCTACGCGACAAGGTCTCCCGGCTGATGGCCTTCATGCGTCGTCTCTCCATCGCCCGATCCCAACCCGTCCGCCATGTCGATCGACATCCGAGACTGCTGTGGCTGGAGCAGATCCGCGACATCGGCGGCGTCACCGTCGCCGTCGACGCCGGACCGGGCGGGGTGCTGCTGCGGGTGCCCAACACCGCGCAGCAGCCTGAGCCGCCGACGCCGGACGACCTCCAGGGGTGGGTGCAGCGGCCCCTTCCGTCCGGGTTGACACCGCCGGAGCCGACGCTGCATTCGCAGGGCAGGCCGCCGGGTTCGGCCGCGGCGGTGCCGATCTCGCAGGCACCAGAGGTCCCGCTCGGCTTCGTGAAGTGGTTGGAGCGCACCTGGCGGCCGTGGGCGAGTCGGGAGGCGGTGCGGCAGCTCCACATTCGACTGTTCGAGCTGCACCAGCTGAGCAACGACCAGCCGGAGTCCATCGAACTGGTGCTCGCGGGCGGCCTGCTGCACCTGCCCGGCGTCGAGGACGAGCCGCCGCTGCACATCCACCTGCTCAGCCAGCCGGTCCGCATCGAGCGGGATCAGGAGACCGGCGACCTGCTGTGCACTCTCGACGTCGAGACGCCGGTCCGGCTGGAGGCCGACGAGGTCCTGCACGGCGAGAGGTGGTTCGACCAGACCCGCGATCCGGTGCTGCGGCATCAGCTCGTCGCCGGAGTCGGCTCGGTGCTCGATCCGGCACTGCCGGAGTTCCTGCGGTCCTGGGCAGAGCAGGCCGCGCAGATCGAGGTGTCCGTGTCCGACAGGTGGGAGCCGCCCACCGGGCAGGCCCCGCTGCTGTCATTGGCCCCCGCCCTGCTGGCCCGCAGACGCGGTGCGTTCGCGCTTCAGGAGTACTACCACCGCATCACCCGGGCGATCGACGATCCCATGACGCCGATCCCGCTGGGACTGGCGCAGTTGATCGAGCCGATCGAGACCGAGGATCGGGTGACCTGGTTCGGCGAGTCGGCCGCGCCGGTGTCCGATCCCGTCGAGGAGCCGCTGTTCCCGCTGCCCGCCAACGCGGAGCAGCGCAAGATCATCGACGGTCTGTCCCGTGATGACGGCGTGGTGGTGGAGGGTCCGCCCGGCACCGGCAAGACCCACACCATCGCCAACCTGGTGAGCGCCCTGCTCGCCAGGGGACAGCGGGTCCTGGTGACCAGCGAGAAGAACCAGGCACTGCGGGTACTGCGGGACAAGCTGCCGCCGGAGATCCAGGATCTCTGCGTCGCGCTCACCGGCGACACCGCGCGCGGAGACGCCGCCTTCGACCGGAGTGTCAACACCATCGCGGGCCGCAAGAGCGACCACGACCCGCAGGCGTCGGCAAGCGAGATCGAGGAGCTGACCTTCCTCCGAGAGGCCTTACGCCGCCACCGTGCCGACCTGCTCGACCAGATCCGCGCGCTGCGGGAGTCCGAGCTGTTCGAACATCCCGAGGTCGCGCCTGGCTATCGCGGGACCCTGGCCGCGATAGCCAGGACGCTGACCGCCGATCCCGAGTGGGTGCGCTGGGTCCCCGGCCCCGCCGAGGGGCCGCCCCCGCTGAGCACCGGCGAGCTGCGCGAGCTGATCGACCTGTTCGCCACCGCCGATCCGACGCGGGAGTCGCGACGCACCCAGCAGTTCCCGCCTGCGGACATGCTGCCCGCCGACGCGCGAGTGGCGGAGCTGTCCGATCTCGTCGAGATCGGCCGGGCCGCGAAGACCGGCGAGACCGGGGCGCTGGTCGAGACCCTCGGCACCCTCGACGACGACCGGCTGGACCGGCTCGGCCCGGTCTGTCAGCGGGTCATGGACGCCTGGGCCGAGCTGGACAGGCTGCCCGCCGATCGAGAATGGGCGCTGGAGCAGGTGGACCCCCTGCTCAGCGGGACCTCGCTGCACGGCTGGCAGCGGGCCGCCGAGCGACTGGCGCTCGTCGAGAAGGCCGAGGAGGCCGAACGGCGACTCGACTTCGTGCCCGTGCAGATCACCGAGGGCGTCGATCCCTTCACCGCAGGACCGGCGTTCGAGCGCTGGGCCGAGCATCTCGGCGCGGGCAACCGCCCCAAGCGGCTGCTGCGCAGCAACGAGCAGAAGACCGTCGAGCAGTACGCCGCCTCGGTCCTGGTCAAGGGCGAACCGGTGTCCGACGCCCGCACCGCGAGCATCGCCGCCGCCTACCTGCGGCTGCTGGCGATCGTGCAGGAGATCACTGCCGCCTTCGTCCCCATCGGGCTCACCCTGGTCGTGCCCACCGAGCCCGGTGCCGCCGTGCAGCGACTCCTGCATCTGCGCACCGCCTGTCTGCGGCTCAGCGCGCTGCTGAGCGCCAGGAACGATCTCATCGACCTGCTGAGCGGCATCCCAGTCGTCCGGCGGCCCCGGCTGGACAGCCTGGCCGGGGTGCGGCGGACCTGCGACACAGTGCTGGCCGTGGCCGAGCATCGACGTGGGGCGGCCGCCCGGCTCGAACTCGACGAGGCGGTGGAGCGACTCGCGGCCGCCGTCCCGGCCGATCAGCGCCCGCCGGAGCTGACCAGGCTGGGCCGGGCGCTCTCCGATGTCGACGCCGAGGGCTATGCCGTCGCCAGGCGGGCGCTGTCGGCGGCGCGGGAGCAGCAGGCCGCCCAGCTCCGCTGCGACGAGCTGTCCCACCGGCTGCGCGACTCCGCACCGGTGCTCTTCACCCGGTTGCGCGACGCGCCGCGCGACCCCGCCTGGACCGATCGGCTGTCGAGTTGGGAGCCGGGTTGGGCGCGGGCGTGCGCGCGGAGCTGGATCGACCGGCAGACCACCCCCGGCAGAGAGACCGAGCTGGAGAACGGGCTCACCGCCGCCGACCAGGACCTCGCCCTGGTGACCACCCGGCTGGTCGCCGCCCGCGCCTGGCAGGCCTGTCTCGGTCGGATGACCGAACACCAGGCACAGGCGCTGCGGTCGTATCGATCGGCGATGGGCAGCGTGGGTAGGGGGACCGGCAGGTACACCGAGCGGTATCGCCGGTCGGCGCGCGAGGCCATGCAGATCTCGCAGGCCGCCGTGCCCGCCTGGGTGATGCCGATCCGGCAGGTCCTCGACTCGGTGCCCGCGCAGCCGGACTCCTTCGACGTGGTGATCATCGACGAGGCCAGTCAGGTGAGCATCACCAGTCTCTTCCTGCTGTGGCTGGCGCCCAGGGTGATCGTGGTCGGCGACGACCGGCAGTGCACGCCGTCGGAGGTCGGCAGCGGCGCGCTGGACGCCGTCTTCGAGCGGCTGGACGCCGAGCTGCCGGATCTCCCGCACTACCTCCGTACCGAGTTCACGCCGCGCTCGAGTGCGTTCTCCCTGCTGCGGACTCGCTTCAGCCAGGTCATCCGGCTGCGGGAGCACTTCCGCTCCATGCCGGAGATCGTCGACTGGTCGTCGAACGAGTTCTACCAGGACGCCCCGCTGGAGCCGGTGCGGCAGTTCGGCGCCGACCGACTTCCGCCGCTGCGGTCCACCCACGTGGAGAACGGACAGGTCGAGGGCACCGGTCAGCGCCTGATCAACCGGCCGGAGGCCGAGGCGGTCGTGGACTCGGTGGTGGCGTGTCTGCAGGACCCCGCCTACGCGGGGCGGACCTTCGGCGTCATCGCGTTGCAGGGTCACGCGCAGGCCGAGCTGATCAACACGATGCTGCTGGACCGGGTCGACGCCGAGGACTTCGAGGAGCGACAGCTCCGAGTGGGCACTCCGCCGGACTTCCAGGGCGACGAACGTCATGTCGTCTGGCTGTCGATGGTGGTCGCGCCGGAGCAGCGGTTCAAGGCACTGACCCGTCGGGAGTTCCAGCAGCGGTTCAACGTGGCCGCGACGAGGGCGCAGGACCAGCTCTGGCTGTTCCACTCCGTCACCTCGGAGCGGCTGCGGAGCGTCGACCTGCGACGCTCCCTGTTGACCTACGTGGAGTCGACGGGATCGGTGCCGCTGCAGGAGATGCTCGCCGACGTCGACCGGACCGATCGACATCGCGCCTTCGACTCGCTTTTCGAGCAGCGCGTGTATCTCGACCTCGCGGCCAGGGGCTTCCACGTCACCCCACAGGTGGAGACCAACGGGAAGCGGATCGATCTGGTCGTGACCGGTCCCGCAGGCAGGCTCGCGGTGGAGTGCGACGGCGACGCCTTCCACTCGACACCGGAGCAGCGCCGGTCCGACCTGCATCGGGAACAGGAGTTGAAGCGCTGCGGCTGGCGGTTCTGGCGGGTCAGGGAGTCCACTTACCATCTCGATCCGGTGGTCGCCCTGCAACCGCTGTGGGCGAAGCTGGAGCGGCTCGGGATCACCCCGTTCGGGCCGGTCCCGTCGGACGGCGCGAGCGGCGAACCCGCCCCCGCCGCAGGCACGGAGTCCGACCGGAGCGCAAGCGCCGAAGCAGACCCCGAGCTGGATTCGGCCGCTCACCAGGACGCCGCCGCCCGGGCCGCGCAGGAACCGGGCGGCGCCCAGAAGACCGCGCCGAACGTGGGGCCGAGGGCGCGGTCCGGGCCCGGCGGCACCACCTGGCGACGGGCCAGGGAGCGGGACGAGCCCGAGGACGTCGGCGCCTGGGAGACGGAGATCGACGAGCCGCCCCGAATCGTGGAGGGGCAGGTCGTCGAGAGCCGGGTCGTCAGGGTCGTCGAGACCTGAGCGGACACCCCTCCGGTGCGGTTGTCACCGTCGGCCCGTCGCCCCCGCGAAGGGCGCGGACGAGGGGCCCGGCCTGCGGGGCGACCGGACGTCAGGCCGAGGGCGCGGCCGGTCAGCCCTCGTCGTCGACGCCTCGGCTGCGCGCCGCCGCGATCTCCGGGCCGTGCTCGAAGGCCCAGTCCGCCAGCGCCGACAGCGGGACGAGCAGGGTGCGACCCAGCGGGGTGAGGCTGTACTCGACGCTCGGCGGCACCGTGGGGGTCACCTCGCGGTGCACCAGCCCGTCTTGGACGAGGGTGCGCAGGGTACGGGTCAGCATCCGCTGGCTGATGCCGTCGACGGCACGGTGCAGCTCGTTGAACCGCCGAGGCCGATCGCCGAGCAGGACGATGACGAGGACGCTCCACTTCTCGCCGATCCGCCGCAGCACGTCGCCCACCGGACACACCGCGGGCTCCACCGGGCCCATCGGGACCGTCAACCCGCCGACCCACGGGAGCGGCGCGGCGCCCGTCGCGTCAGCCGCCGACATCGCGTCCTCGGCAGGCACATATCGCTCGTGAGCAGGCACATCGGTGTGCGTTACTGACATCAGAATGCCTTCTTCCCTGGTCGTCGACGATTGCCGATGATGCGATCACATCAGAATTCCTCAGGAGGATCTCGTGGTCGCACCGACCGGCAAGACCGTCGTCGTCAGCGGAGGCACCGACGGAATGGGGCGTGCCGTGGCGCTGGACCGGCTCCGCCGCAGTGACACCGTGGTGGTGTTGGGAAGCAACGAGGCGAAGGGCCGGACTCTCCAGGAGACCGCAGGCGCCGACGCGAGCAGGCTGCGCTTCCTTCGGGCCGATCTGAGCCTGATCGCCGAGAACGAACGGGTGATCGCGAACATCGCCGACCATCATCGGCGAGTCGACGCGCTGGTCCTGTGCGCGAACCGGCAGAGCCCACGACGGCAGGAGACCGCCGAGGGCCTGGAGTTCGTCTTCGCGCTCTACTACCTGAGCCGCTATCTGCTCTCCTACGGCCTGCGCCCCCAGTTCGAGCAGGCGGAGGCCCCGGTGATCGTCAGCATCGCCGGGGTTGGGCTCACCGCAGGCTCGATCGACTTCTCTGACCTGCAGCAGACCAGCAAGTACAACGCGATCAAGGCTCAGCTGCAGGCAGGTCGGGCGAACGACCTGTTGGGCGTCGCCTTCGCAGAGCAGGCGGAGAGCCGCGCACGTTTCGTCATGTATCACCCGGGCTTCACCCGAAGCGGCGATGTCTCGGTGCTCGGACCGGTGACCAGGACGGCGATTCGAGTGCTCGCCATGGTCGGGGCCCGCTCCGTCGACAAGGCGATCGCCCCGGTGCTGGGCTTCCTGGACGAGCCGCCGCAGGCGCCGCTCACCGCGCGCGACCGGCACAAGACGGTGCCGTCGAGCCTGCCGACGCTCGATCCGGAACGAGCCCGCAGGCTCGCGGCCCACACCGAGGCACTGCTCGGCCGAGTACGCGGGTCCGGGGAGGCCCTGAGCTGATCAGCCTGCCGTCTCAGGGTCGTCTGGGGGACACTCCCCGTGGTCGCCGAGCGGATCGTTCGGGAAGATAGTCCATACCGATTAATCCGTTCTACCGTGATCCAGGAGTGACTCGACGAGATGAAGGTCGATCGATGAACGCACGCGTGAGACGGCGCCGGTTTCGCATTCTCAAGATCCTCATCGGATTGAGCCTGGTAACGGGCCTCGTGGTGGGCGCGGGGGCCCTTGTCCTGTGGTCCACCGCCGTGGTCGACACCGCAGACGAGATGGAGTTCGACACGCCGTTGTCGGTGCCGCCGCTGGCGGAGTCCACGGTGGACGGCGAGGGGCGCCGGGTATTCGACCTGGAGGTTCGCGAGGGCAGCCACGAGTTCACCGCAGGCCGATCGACACCCACCTGGGGAGTGAACGGCGATTACCTCGGCCCCACGCTGCGGGCGAGCCGGGGCGAGGAGGTGCTCGTCAACGTCACCAACGACGTCGGCGAGCCCACGACCCTGCACTGGCACGGGATGCACCTGCCCGCGCGGATGGACGGCGGGCCGCACCAGATGATCGACCCTGGTGAGACGTGGTCGCCGACCTGGCGGATCGAACAGCCCGCCGCCTCGCTCTGGTACCACCCGCACCTGCACGGCTCCACCCAGGAGCACGTGTACCGGGGCGTCGCGGGGATGTTCCTGCTCGACGACGAGCGGTCGGGTCAGGTCGGCCTGCCCGACGAGTACGGCGTCGACGACTTCCCGCTCGTCGTCCAGGACAAGAAGTTCGCGGCCGACGGCACGCTGGACACCGACGAGGGCATGGTCGCGCCCAGCGGGCTCCTCGGCGACACCGTCGCGGTGAACGGCACCGTCGGCGGCTATCTCGACGTGACCACGGAGAAGGTGCGGCTGCGGCTGCTCAACGGCTCCGGCGGCCGGTTCTACGACTTCGGCCTCGCCGACGGCGGCACGGTGACCATGGTCGCCTCCGACGGCGGGCTGCTGCCCGCTCCACTGGAGATCGATCGGGTGCTGCTCTCCCCCGGTGAACGCGCCGAGATCGTCGTCGAGATGGCGCCCGGCGAGGAGAAGGTGCTGCGCAGCCACCCGACCGACCTGGGTCTGGGCGCCTGGGACAGCCGATTCACCGGGGCCGAGGACACGTTCGACCTCGTGCAGCTTCGGGCGGCCGAGTCGCTGGCACCCTCGGCGGAGATCGCCGCCGAGCTGGCGCCCGCACCCGATCTCCGTGCGGAGGACGCGAGCGAGACCAGGCGGTTCCGGCTCAGTGGGAACAACATCAACGGGCGGCGGATGGACATGGACCGGATCGACGAGGTCGTCACGGTCGGCGACACCGAGATCTGGGAGGTCAGCAACTCCAACGGTGGGACCCCGCACAACTTCCACGTGCACGACGTGCAGTTCCGAGTGCTCGACCTCGAAGGGACACCGCCCCCACCCGAACTGAGCGGCTGGAAGGACACCCTCTACATCAGGCCGAACACCACGGCCCGGATCGTGATGCGCTTCGAGGACTACACCGATCCGGACTATCCCTACATGTTCCACTGTCACCTGCTCCAGCACGAGGACCGGGGCATGATGGGCCAGTTCGTGGTGGTGGAGGAGGGCGGCTCGGCGGGCACCCCGCCCGCCCACGACCACTGACCGCAGGCAGGTGGCGCCGCGCCGGGTCTCGACAGGTTCACGAGGTCGAGCCCGGCGAAACGCCGTCACCGCCGCGAGCGAGCCGCGTTCCGTGCCTGGACCACCAACGACAGGCCCTCCTCCGCGGTGCGCTCCGCGAGCCGGAACTCCTCGGTGCTCGACGCCGTGGCCAGGATCGCGCCGGTGCTGTTCCAGCGTTCCCGTGCTCGGCGGGCCTGCACGGCACCCGCCGAGGCGCGGTCCGCACCGCTCGTCTCAGCGGCGGCCAGCAGGTCGACCTGGTGGCCGAGCCGCTCATAGCGCGATCGAGCACGGGCCTCGGCGCCCGCCGTGCTCCGGCCTGCCCACCAGCGGCCCGCCACGGGCGCGACCGCGCCGAGCAGCAGCAGGACACCACCCGACACCCACACCAGCAGGTCCATCAGTGCCGCCCGCCGCGACGGCTGCGTCGGCGAGCAGCCGAGTCCCGGCGGCGTCCCGCGCGGCGATCTCGACGGTGACCAGCAGGGCACTGAGGCGGGTGATCTCCGCCAGTGCCTCGGCCCGCAGCGCCCGCAAGGCGCTCGCCTCGGATCGGCGACGGCGCATCGCGGCCCGTGCCCACCACAGCAGCGAGCCGCCGCCCAACGCGAGGGCACTGAGTCCGAAGACCCCCGGCGCGAGCCGCTCGAACACCTCCCTGGTCAGGGCCGGCTGCACCTGCGGCCTGCCGAAGGGCTCGCCGACCCGGAGTTCGCCGAGCCGCAGCAGGAACTGATGGAGCAGCCCGTCCATGGGGGCGCCCAGAGCGCGAAGCCGCTCTCCCACTGACCGAGGGCGTAGTACCGGGCGGCGTCGACCTCCGCCTGTTCGGGACCCGCTGCCTCCAGCCAACGGCCGTAGATCACCACCACCAGACCTGCCCCGCGCCGATGAGCAACAGGCAGGCGACGAGCAGCGAACCGCCGGATCGCCGTAAGCCGCGCCGCATGGCGAAACACCCCCGGGCATCGTGACCAGCACGGACGCTGACCGCCAAGGAGAGTAGGCGGTCGGCGGCGGTGCCACGGGCGCGGAGTCCGAGTCGTGACGTGCCGAGAGTGAGGCGTCGACCCTTGATCGCCGTCGTGGTGTGCGGGATCTGCCCGTCGAGGAGACCTCGTGACCGTGCCGCCTCGGTGTCGGCGAGTCCTCGGCCCACCCCCTCACTCCTGGTCGGCGCGCCGTCCGTTCCCGACGGGAGGTCATCCGGTCAGGGATGAAGTTCACCGGTTCGTCGGGGGCAGCCGCTGCGTTCGGCGGGTCGTTCTCCCGGCGGCGGTCGCCACGGGCCTGAGTCGCGTGCCGGTCGGCAGGCGGGGCGGCCCTCCGTGCGACCGGGCCGCAGACCCCGGCCCACCAGCGGACATCTCGGATACGCGCGGCGTCAGCGGGTCGGGACGTCCCGTCGAACCGGGCGGCCGCGCGCACCGAAGCTCGCGCAAGCCGGCGACGCGGCGGCCGGACCGACTCGACCGGCGACGACGACGGCCCGACACGAGGCTGAACAGATGAGACGACGGTTCCTGCTCGTCGGAGCGCTGCTCATGCTCGCGGTCACAGGCATCGAGGTTCCGCCTGTCGCCGCGCAGACCGCTTCCGGCCACACGGCAGACATCACGGTGAGCCCCACCGGCATCACCGCGCCCGACACGCTGCCCACCGGCAGCGTCACCCTCGACGTCAGCACGAACGATCCCGACGGCGCCTGGCTGGTCCTCGTCCGGCTCAATCCGGACATGCCGTTGGAGACCTACCTCGACAACCTGCGGACGGCCTACGGAGACGACGAGGAGGCCGCCCTGGTCGCCAGGCGATCGATCGCGGCGGGGGTGCAGATGCTGGGCGGGGCGATCCTGTCCGACATCCCGGCGTCGGTGACCACGATCGTGACCCCGGGCGTCCACTACCTGGTGGACATCCAGGACGCCACCGAACCCGACCTCGCCGAGCGAGTGCGCCCGGTGCGCGTCGTGCCGGTGCGGGCGGAGGACGTTTCCCAGCCCCAGCAGGCCCCCGCGCTGCTCACCATGGTCGACACCGAGGACGGCCCACGATTCCGGGTGCCGGAACGGCTGGTCGCGAACCGGCCGATCATCATGCTGAACCGGGGTGATCAGCCTTACGAGGCGATTCTGGCTCCAGTGCGCCCCGGCACCACGCCGGAGGACCTCGACGAGTTCTTCGGGAGCCTCGACGACAGCCGGCCTGCGCAGACACAGCCGCCCTTCATCGGTGACGGGACCGGATCGTCGCCGCTTTCCCCCGACCGACTGATGACCTTCGAAGCGGAGCTGCCGCCGGGCGACTACGCGATCATCAGCTGGGTAGCGGACCTCGCGACCGGCCGGATCTCCTCGGCGCTGGGCCTGCACGCCCTGGTCACCATCGTCGATCCCGCAGCCGAGGCCGCTGCGGAGTCTGCCCCGTAGCCCTCCGGCGGCCGACCGAGGACGGCCGAGGCGCGTGACCGCGACGACCGGCCGTCGGTCCCGTCCGGACGAGAAGAGTCCCGTACGGAAAGGACGGGCCTGCTCGGACCGCCTCGACGACACGTAGGACACCGCCGCACCCGACACCCTCGTGTGATCACCACGCGCGAGGGTGTCGGCACGTGGGCATCCGTTCGGGTTCACTCGAACTGATCACCGCTGTCGGTCACCAGACCTACTCTCTTGCCACATCGACCGCGAGGGGGTGGGAAGTCAGCCGACCTCGCCGGAACGACAGCAGCGAGGGAGCATCCATCATGCCCAGCAGTGCCGCGCACGCCGACCAGGTCACCTACCTGGAACTGTCCGAGGACGGCGGCGGCGCACACAAGTTCTACGAGGTGCGCGTCGCGGGTACCGAGGTGACGATCACCTACGGGCGGATCGGGGACACGGGTCAGATCCGGTCCAGCTCCTTCCCCTCCCACGAGAAGGCCCTGGCCGCAGCGGCCCGCAAACTCGCCGAGAAGAAGCGGAAGGGCTACGGGCCTGCGGTGCGCGGTGTCCGGCAGCGCCGCGCGGTCACCCGACGCGAGATCGTCAGCACCAGGTCATCGGCCAACCAGGCGCCGGTCCTGTGGCGGTTCGACTCCGGAGCGGCCGCCTTCGGCATCTACGTCGACGACGATCACGCCTGGGTCGGCAACCAGTCCGGCGACGTCTACACCCTCGCCCACGACGGGACCGTGACCGGCCGGTTCGGCCTGCCCGACGGTGTGAAGTGCATCGTCTCCGACGACTTCTGGATCTACGCGGGCTGTGACGACGGTCGGGTCTACGACCTCGGCGGCAAGGTGCCGCACGTCGCCTACGAGATCGCCGACGACGTCGACATCTACTGGCTCGACATCAACGACGGGGTGCTCGGCGTGTCCGACCGGCTCGGCGGTATCACCACCGTCGACCACGAGGACGAGTTCCAGTGGCGTCGCCGGAGCCTCGGCAGCGGCGGCTGGATGGTGCGCTGCGACGACGACGGCGTCTACCACGGCCATGAGAAGGGCGTCACGCGCTACGGATCGCGCGACGGCGAGCAGATCTGGCACACCTCGACCGTCGGACAGGTGCTGTTCGGCTGGCAGGAGGAGACCGAGGTGTTCGCGGGCACCTCACGCGGCTGGGTGCACGCCATCGCCAAGCATGACGGCGCCGAGCGCACCCGATACCGCTGCGACGCCGCCGTCTACTCCTGCGCGACCTCACCAGACGGTCGCTTCGTCTTCGCAGGCGACAATCACTCCTCCATCTACTGTTTCGCCGCCGACGGCACCCGCCTGTGGAAGCTGGGCACCGGCTGCGGTTCGGCGTTCTCCATGCAGTACCACCAGGAACGTCTCTACGTCGTCACCACCCACGGCACGCTGGCCTGTATCGACGCCGCCGAAAGTGCCATCAGCGACGCAGAGGACGGCCACCTGCCGATGGCCGCCGACATCAAGGCGACCGGCTGGGAACGGGTCACCCCGGCAGCGCAGGTCGAGACGGTGACCGTGGCGCAGGCCCGCGGCGCGGGCGGTGTCGAGGTCGAGTGCGTGCAGGACGGCAGCCGCACGCGAATCCGGGTGACCTCCCCGGGATTCGACCCCACCTGGCGCGTCCAGTTCCCCAAGAACATCCGGGTTCCCGGCGCTCGTTACCTGGTCACCGAGGTGCTGCCCTCGGATCGAGGCGGCTTCTACCGCGCGAGGGGCGAGATCCGGCGGCTGCTCTGACGTCGATCGGCCGCGCCGGGGCCACCATCCGGCGCGGCGGCCGGACGCGGGTCCGTCCCTGCTCCTCGGCGGGGCGGCCGAGCGCACCACAACGGGGCTCACCATCGCCCGCCTCGCGTCCGTGGCGGCCGATACTGGCCTGGCAGGTACACGCCGTCATGCGCACGGGTCGGTTGGCGGGGCGCGCCCCTGGTCCTCGGATCGGGCAGCGAGAGCAGTTCCAGCACCGCGTCCTGGAAAGTGCCGTCGAAACTCCAGATCACCCGTCCGATTCCGCCCTGGGCGGCGTCCTCGGATCGCCAGGCCGTGGCGTCGTCCTCTGATCGGACATGTAGTGCGTCGATATGACCGGGCCAGCCGAAGGTGGCGACCAATGTGAAGGGAACGGCGGCGTCCCCCGGTGCACGCGAGAACTGGAAACCGCGTTTCATCAGTTGATCGAGAAGATCATCTACCGGAGCCATGCGAACTCCTGAATATCGTGACGCGGGGTCGGATAAGCAGCCACGTTCATCGACCGAGTGCTCGGCACACGGGCACGATGAATCGCGACAGGTACTCCGAAGCGGCCTCGACAACGGTCGATCAGTCGTTTCATCAGAACATCGTCGCTGGTCACAGACGTGACCGGCTCGCTGATGAAAGTAAGGTCGACTCGTGCGAGACTGCCGGGAGCGCTACTCGACGACCGGCGAAGACTTTACCGATAAACGGCGGCACTCAGTTCTGGAGCACCCACACCGTACGCGGGAAGGGGCAGCAAGCAGCGACCCTGGACGAGGGCGGCCGGGCACCGGGACGTCCGGC
Source organism: Actinoalloteichus sp. GBA129-24 (assembly GCF_001941645.1). NCBI lineage: Bacteria > Bacillati > Actinomycetota > Actinomycetes > Pseudonocardiales > Pseudonocardiaceae > Actinoalloteichus > Actinoalloteichus sp. GBA129-24. The sequence goes on from NZ_CP016077.1 coordinate 5,773,442, forward strand.
CCTCGAGATGCCGACAATGCGGCGGTGTCACAAAGCTGAGGAGGGCCTACGACGATCACCCGGCGAGAGACCGCTCTCGGCGGGATCGCTCTTCATCGCCACGGGGTTCACGCGAGGAAGGGCACACCAGAGAGCACGGAGAAGTCTGACCGGAATCGAGCACCCCGAGTATGCCCTATCAACCGGCCGATGGTCTACACCTGCGAAGTGAAATGCACCGAATTCGTGGTTCACCAGCAGATTCTCGGTCCGACTGGAACGCGGACATCGGGAGAATCGGGGGCCCGCGTTTCCATTGCAATCGACAGACCTGCGTTCGATCGATTGTGGAGCACCGGACACCTGGCCCGCCGATGAGATCACCTACGACCGGCCGCAGGCGGTCCCGCACTGGTCACCAAGGCCCTCCACCAGCGAATAACGGCACGTGATCACGCCGGTCGACGGGTTCGGGCGAAGACCGAGTACGACCGACTTCCGCCCGCCGCACTCGTCCGCCGAGAGATGAACACAATCGCGATCGCATACATTCGCCGCAGTGATCGGTCGCCACGGTGATCGAACCCGCAGTGATCGAACCCGCAGTGATCGGCCATAGCAGGCCGAGAGAGCCCCCATCGACCGGGCCGCGGCGATCGGCCTGCCGCCGACCGTCGAGCGGCACCGCGACGCGGCCTCATCGACCGTCGAGCCCGACACGCGGAGATCGCGACGAAGACTCGTCTGCCGCCGCAGGACAACGCGAGACGGTCGATACCGGGCACCGAGGAGCGGCGTCCCGGGCGGCCCGAGGCGGCAGGCCCTCCTCCTGCCGTGGCGACGCGGCGGAGTCCAGGCCGTCGGGCCCGGCCCGGCCGACCAGCCGCGTCGACCCGCCTCGGGCCGCCACTCCCCCTTGGAGCCTGTTTCTCATCCCCGCTTTCGGAGTTGCGCGGGGCCTGCGTGGCGATCTGCGGCGTCGTCGTCGCCTCACCATGACTGGAGTCATGGCTCGCGCCTGTCGCCTGGCAGCTCGTCCACGCCGATCCCCGCTCACGGCGGAGGATGAAGAACAGGCTCTCAGCCGGCGACGCGATCCCACCCCGTCGGCGCCCTTCCGGGGTGTCCGTCCCCTGCGGGTCGCGTCGCCCGATGCCGTCAACTCCTGGTGAGCACCTCGACCGGGATGCCGTCCCTGGGGCGCAGTGCCGCGAAGCTGACGGGGCGCACGCGGCCTGCGACGGGACGCAGGGTCGTCCTGGCCAGCAGCCGAGCGAGCATGACCGTCAGCTCGGTGGTGGCCATCGTGGAGCCGAGGCAGCGGTGTGCACCGCCGCCGAAGGGCAGGAACTCGTGCGGTCCCGGCTTGCGGTGTCCCGGTTCCGCGGGGTCCCACCGCTGCGGACGAAAACTCAGCGGCTCCGCCCACACCTCGGGCAGCCGGTGCGTCACGTACGGGCTGAAGATCATCAGCGGGCCCGCGTGCACCGTGCGTCCGGCGAACTCGAAGTCTTGAACGATCTTGCGCGCCGAGATGACGGCGGGCGGCCACAACCGCAGCGTCTCCTGGACGACACCACCGAGGTAGGTCAGCCTGCGCAGGTCGTCACGGGTGGGGACGCGGTCGCCGAGCACCGAGCGCACCTCCTCGGCGGCCCGTTCCCAGACGCCGGGCACGGTCAGCATGGCGTGCACCGCCCAGCCGAACACGCCGCTGGTGGTCTCGTAGCCCGCCGCGATCAGCGAGGCCGTCTGATCGCGGATCTCGACGTCGCTCAGCGCGTCGCCGTCCTCGCCTCGGCCGTTGACGAGGGTGGCCAGCACGTTGTCGTCACCGTCGACCTCGCCGCGCCGGGTCCGGGCGATCTCGGCGTAGATGCGCTCGTCGACCACCGCACGGTCGACGACCGCCCGGCGCCACGCCGCCGTCCGAAACCGGCGCCGCAGGGCCAGCACGGTCGGCAGGTCGTTCATCAGCGACAGCAGCGACTGGAGATGCCGACCGAAGAAGTCGGCGTCGGCGGCGAGCCTGCGGCCGAAGAGCGACTCGATCGTGGTGCGCCGGATCGCCGCGCGGAACTCCTGGTAGGCGTCCACGGTCTGGCCGGGATTCCAGGCGTCCAGCGTCGCGTCCGCATGGGCCGCCATGATCGACAGGTAGCCGTCGATCTGCCGGTGGTGCAGCGCGGGCGCCATCAGTCGGCGACGACGGCGGTGGACGTCACCGTCACTGAGCAGCAGCGAACTCTCGCCGTTGACCGGCACGAGCACCTCGAACGCCTCCCGCGTCCGGAAGAGCCCGGCGTTGGCGAAGATGAAGGAGTTCGCCTCCGGTCCCATCAGATACACGAATCCCCGCCGACCGACGCCCGCCCGCATCAGCGGTCCGAAGCGCCGATGCATGGCCGCCAGTGTGTCTCCCGGCCGGTAGCCGATCGTCGGCCCCGACGCCCCCGTGATCTCCGACATCACGCATTCCCCCAGCCCGTTCCGCTACAGATGTAGCAATCACGATACGGGAGGGCGCCCGCGCCGAGGACGGGAACCCGAGTTTCACCGGTGGACTCCGCCGTGCGGCCGATCGCCGGGGAGTGCTGGCGGCCGGGCCGACGCGTTGGCCCGGCCCGGTCCGGAACGCACTGCGGTCTCGGTTGCGCTCAGCCCTGAGCGGGCTGTCCTCTTCGGAGCTGTGCGTCGATCGGCCGGGCAGTCGGGGTCAGGAGCGAGCGCCTCCCGGCGCCGAGTCGATCAGCGCCTGCCCGACGCCGGCAGGCCGTGCCCCTGCCTGCGGCAGCGCGGGAGACCCGATCGGCGACGCACGGAGCAGGGCGCCTGCGTGGCGAACTCCCGCCGAATGAGCCGGGGACGCCCGAGACCGGCCTGGTCGGGTCGCCCTCGCCATCAGGGCACGAATCCTCGCAGCATCACCTCCACCGAACGGCGCAGGCCGGCTCGTTCGGCGCCGCCGAGGAACGGCCGGGCCAGTGCGGAGTAGAGGATTCCGTCGAGGCCCGCGAGCAGCACCCGCGCCGCCTCCTCCGGCTCGGTGACCCCCACCTCCCGCATCCCGGCGGCGGCGCGGACCACGAATCGACGGCTGGCCGCCTCCAACTCGGTGGACAGCTCGCTTCGTCGCATCGCGTCCAGATACAGCTCCATCCTGGCGAGCGTGCGGGATCGCGCCGGACCCAGCCAGTGCGCGAGCAGGTCGGTGTAGACGTCGACGATGCGGGCCTGGTCCTCGGCCGTGGCGACGCTCCACCCGGTGGTCGGGATCTGCTCCGCCCAGGCCTCGTCCAGCTCGACCAACCGGTCCAGCACCCCCGACAGCAGGGCCAGCCGAGTGCGAAAACAACTGCTGGTGCTGCCGACGGGCAGCCCCGCCTTCGCATCGACGGCCCGATGGGTCAGCCCGCGCAGCCCGTCCGCGGCGATCACCTCGATCGCCGCGTCCGCGGCACGCTGTCTTCGTGGTCGGTTCCTCGTGGTGCTCGTCACCGGCATCACGATGCTGCCGCGTGCCCGTCGAGGGCAAGTCCGGCCGGGCGCCGGCTGCCGCATACCTCGCGGCGACCAGCCGAGGCGGACGGAGCCGACCGGCCGTGCTCAGTCCAGCGCGGCGAGGACGAGACTCCGGATCGCCCGGTGACACCGCGTCTGGAGCGGCTCCGACAGCGTGTGGGTGAAGAAGACCACGCCCAGATCCTCGCGCGGGTCCGCCCACCAGGTGGTGCCCGCCGCTCCCGGCCAGCTGACCTCGCCGACCGAGCCGAGTCCCGCCGCCCCGCCCGAGGCGGTCCGCACCGCCAAGCCGAGGCCGAAGCGGTGTCCTGGACTCCATCCCGGCTGTTGGAGCTGCCGCACGTCGGTCGTCTCGTCGAGCTGATCGGACAGCATGTGCTCGACGGTCTTGCGACCCAGCAGGCGTCGCCCATCGACCTGCCCACCGCCCAACAGCAGCCGGATGAACCGCAGATAGTCCCCGGCGGAACCGACCAGGCCCGCGCCGCCGGAGTCGAACCGGGCAATCGACAGATCGGGCAGTTCCTGCGGCCTTCCCGTCAGCGGGTCCAGCGGCGCGGCCGCCGCGTAGCGCTCGCGCTGCCCGGCAGGCACGCCGAAGGTCGTCGACCGCATGGCCAGCGGGTCCAGGATGCTCTCGTGGAGGAAGTCGCCGAGCGACATCCCGGTGACGGACTCGATGACGAAGCCGGTGAGGTCCAGCCCCCACCCGTAGTGCCAGCGACGTCCCGGCTCGTGCAGCAGCGGCAACGCCGCCAGGCGATCGGCGAACTCTTCTCCGGTGAGGTCGGTCATCCCGCCGCCGACCGCTTCGGCGTAGAGGGCGTGCACCGGAGTGTCGTCGAGCAGTCCCTCCGGAATCCCCGCCGTGTGTCGCAGCAGGTCACGCACGGTCGGTTGGCGTTCGGCCCGCCGGGTCGGGATCGGCATGCCCTCGGCCCGGCCGCCGGGCGTGGCAGCCGAGTCGGGAAGGTCCGCGACTCGCCGATCGCGGAACTGCGGCAGGTACGTCCCGACCTCCGCGTCCAGATCGAGCCGACCCTGCTCGACGAGGGTCAGTGCCGCCGCCGTGGTGAGCGGCTTGGTCATCGAGGCGATCCAGAACAGCGCGTCGGTCGTCATCGGGATGCGGCGAACCGGGTCGCGGTGGCCGACCGCAGCCGACCAGACCAGTCCCTCGCTGCGGACGATGCCGACGACCGCACCGGGAATCCGGCCCGCCGCCACCTCGGCCGCCAGGAAGCTCTCGATTCGCGCGAGCCGGGACGGCGAGAAGCCTGCGGAGGCCGCGTCGAGGCGCGGCGGTTCGACGCCATGTGGTTCGACGCCATGTGGTTCGACGCCGCGTGATTCGACGCCGCGTGATTCGACGGCCGAGGCGCCGTCCGGTGCCCGGGTCATGACCGGTCCCTTCGATGATCCGCTGACGGCGATCGAGACCCGATCGGCAACGCTCGCCGGTCGGCGGCGCAGGCCCTGGCTCTCGGCTTCGCACTCCCTTCGCCGCCCATGCTGCGGGCCTCGTGACATCATGTCCAACGATGGATTCCGATCGAGTGGATCGAGGATGTCGATGGAGACGCGACTGTTGCGGAGCTTCCTCGCGGTCGTCCGCACCGGGGGCATCACGGCGGCGGCGGCCGAACTGTCCTTCGTGCAGTCCACCGTCACCGCCCACGTTCAGTCGCTGGAACGACTGCTCGGGGTGCCGCTGTTCGAACGACTGCCCGGCGGAACGCTGCCCACGGATGCGGGCCGCCGACTCGCCGGGCACGCCGCCGACATCCTCGACCGAGAGGATCGAATGCTCGCCGAGTTCGGCCCGGCGGGGCTCCGACCCGCCGGCATCGTGCGGCTCTGCGCGCCCGAGTCGATCTGCGCCTACTGCCTGCCGCCCGTCCTGCGGCTGCTCGGCAGGCGGTACCCGGACGTCCGGCTCTCGCTCGTGCCTGCGACGACCAAGGCGGCGCTGACGGCGGTCCTGGACCGCCGGGCCGATCTCGCCCTGGTCATGGAACCGGCGGTGGCCGCAGCGGGCATCGACGTCGTCGGACTCGCACCGCAGCGGCTCTCCGTCATCGCTCCGCCGGACACCGCGCTGCCGCGCGATCGCGCTCCGACGATCGCCGAACTCGCCGCTGAGGGCGTTCTGCTGCTGGAAGAGGGCTGCGGATACAGCGACGAGCTGGCCGCGCTCCTCGCCGCCGTCGACCCGACCACCAGTCCGCCCCGCTACGGCAGCGTCGAGACGGTGAAGCGCTGCGTGGAAGCAGGCCTCGGGGTGGCCCTGCTGCCCGCGCTCACCGTCGAGACGGAGTCGGCGCAGGCGCGGCTCGTCGAACTCGAACCGCCGCCGATGGCGGCCCAGCAGCTCTGGCTGGCGCGCCAGGCGAGCCGCTGGGCCTCCCCCGCCGTCCAGGCGGTGTGCACCCTGCTCGTCGAGGAGTGCGGCATCGACGGGGCTGCGCGGGCCTGAAAGCCTGTCTGTGATCCCCACTTTCCTGTTGCGCGGGGCCCAGTGGGATCAAGGACAGGCTCTGAGTGCGCCGCCCCGTGGATCGGCGGCCCCTCGGCTCAGCTGAACGTGGTGATCAGCCGCAGGCAGGTCGCCGCGATCGAGAGGAGACCGATCGTCGCGACGATGTTCTGCCACCACCGATTGCGCAGGTCGCCCATCAGTCGTCTGGTGTTGGCCAGCAGGAAGAGCAGCACGCCGAGGAACGGCGCGACCAGGACCGTCAGCGCCTGGGCCAGGATGATCAACTCGACCGGGGAGCCCTGCGCGAGCACCGCGACCAGGGCGCCGAAGGCGAGCACCACCAGGATCATGGCCCGCACTCGCCGGGACGAGAGTCGGTTGCCCCAGCCCAGGCCGTCGGAGAGCAGGGTGCCGCCCGCCGTTGCGTTGGCCACCATCGAGGAGAAGGCCGCGCCGAAGAAGCCGAGGGCGAAGATGATCCGGCCTGCCGGACCCGCGACCGGTTCGAGCACCTCCGCGAGTTGTTGCAGGGTCCCGCCGCTGCTCCCGCCCAGTGCCGCGGCACCCGCGACGATCACCAGGATCGTCATGATGCCGGGCGCGACGATGCCGGGGATGGTGTCCGAGATCGTCACGTCGCGGTACTGCGAGCGGGTCAGTCCGCGTTCCCGCGTGGCATAACCGGTGTAGAAGGCGGCGTTGATCGAGAAGTTGGTCCCGACCAGCGCGATGAGGAGCAGGCCTACGCCCGGCGGGAGGTTGGGAATGAAGCCTGCCGCCACGTCGCCCCAGTCGGGCCGGGTGAGGACCGCGCTGGCGATGAAGCCGACGGCCATCAGCGCCACGATGGCGAGCAGCAGCCGTTCCACCACCGTGTAGAAGTCGCGCGCGAGCACGACGACCGCCACCACCACGGTGCAGACCAGGGTCCAGATCACCGGCGAACCGCCGAAGACCAGCGACAGACCGAGCCCCGACCCCACCGCGTTGCCCACGGAGAACATCAGGCTGATCCCGAAGACGCCGATCCCGGCCAGGACACCGGTCACCTTGCCGAGCACTCGTTTGACCGTCTCGACCATGGACTCGCCGGAGGACAGCGCGATCCGCACGCTCATGTCGGTGAACATGATCATGAGTGCCGTGGACACGACGATGACCCAGATCAGTCGATAGCCGAAGAGGCCGCCCGCCTGGACGGCCGAGGTGAGATTGCCTGGACCGAACTGCCAGGCGCCGACCACGAAGGCCGGGCCGATCAGTGCCAGTCGGCGCAGCAGCCGGGACCGGCGGTTGCCGCCTCCCGGCTCGGCCGCCGCGTCGGCCGTGGTGCGGGCGTCGTCGTGCATCGCGACACCTCCTTCATCTCCCGAGGCCACTCTGCGCTCGGAAGGTCGACGGGGCCTGCGAGAGTCAGATCAGGTCGGCGTGCTTCAGCGCGATGGTGATCTCGTCCGCCGCGGAGGCGACCAGGGGAAGCAGGGGCGACCGGACGGTGGCACTCGGCAGCACACCTCGTGCGACCAGGCCCAGCTTGAGTGCCACGGTGCCCTCCATGTGCGAGCCGCGGTGGTAGACGGCCTTGGTCAGCGGCAGCAGTTGGTCGTGGATGCGCCGCGCGGCGGGGTAGTCGCCTGCCATACCTGCCGCGATGAGCCGGACGAGCGGCTCGGGGGCGAGACTGCCGTACCCGACGAGGGCGCCGTCGACGTCGAACATCGTGTGCAGCAGATACTCGTCGTGGCAGGTGAGGATCTGCAGCTCGGGATTCTCCCGCCGGAGCACCGGGATCTCGGTGTCCCAGCGCCGCATGTTGCGCACCCCGTTCTTGGTGGCGAACACGCCGGGCTGCGCGGCGATCTCCAGCTGGGTCTCGAGGTCGTAGGAGGCCTTGGTGACGTCCGGGTACTGGAAGAGGATCAGCGGCAGACCCGACTCCTCGTGCAGCACGCGATAGCGCTCCTGGGGAGCGCCTGCCTGGAAGCCGAACCGCAGCCAGCCGTGTGAGGGATAGACCAACCCTGCCGACGCACCCGCCGCGACCGCACGCCTGGACTCCTCGACCGAGACGTGCGTGCCCTCGCCGGTGATGCCCGCGATGATCGGGATCGCCCCGTCCACCGCCGTCACCAGCGTGCGAATGACGGCCTGCTGCTCCGCCGAGGTCAGGTACGTGCCCTCGCCCGCGTGTCCGAGGCAGACCAGTCCCTTGACTCCCGCAACGCCCGCGAGCCATCGGCCCAGGTCGGCGAGGGCGGCGTGGTCGACGGCGCCGTCGGGTGTGAAGGGCGTGACGGGAGCGGGCACCAGGCCGCGAAGGTCGATCGAAGACATCCGTGATCCTTCCAATAACGATTGCGGGAACGTTCCCGTAGTGTGCGGCGTGTCGTGGCTCACGTCAAGGAGGTCCGGCTGGGCGAGGGCAGGCAGCGGCGTTGCCGGCCTTCAAGCGGTGCGTCGGCCCGACCGCTCACCGGACGCGTGCGCGAACGGCGCAGGCGGATCGGCGGCAGCAGGCGACGTGCGGCGCAGCCGGGCGGCTCGGCGCGAACGCGGCGGGCCCGGACGGCCCCTGCGACGCGCGGGGACAGGGCCGCACCGCGTGACGACGCCGAGCGTCGCGAGAGGCCTAGGCTACGGAGCAGTCGGGGAAGGGATCACACGATGGACGGCACCGCCGGGGCAGCGGGCGGCTCCTCGGGGCGGCCCGCGCGACCCGTCACGATCCACGACGTGGCACGAGCCGCAGGCGTGAGCACCTCGACGGTCTCCCGCGTACTCGACGAACGCCTGCCCCCCTCCCGCAGCGCCGCCGCGCAGCGAGTCCGCGAGGCCGCCACCACCCTCGGCTACACCCGCGACGTCTACGCCGCCAGTCTGCGGCGACAGGGGACCAACACCATCGGCGTCCTCGTCCCCCGGCTCAGCGACACCGTCATGGCGATCCTGTACGAGGAGCTAGCGACGGCGTGCGAACAGCGCTCCCGATTCGCGGTCGTGGCCACCACCCAGGAGGACCGCGCGGCGGAACGCGCCGCCGCCGAGAGCCTGCTGCGCAGACGGGTCGACGGCCTGGTGATGACCACCGCCCGTTCCGACGACGACTTCCCCGCCGAGCTGCGGGCCAGGGGCGTGCCCCACGTGCTGGCGCTGCGCACCGACGGCGTCAGCGCCTCCTCGGTCGGGGACGACGAACTCGGCGGCTATCTCGCCACCCGGCATCTGCTGGACCTCGGACATCGACGTGTCGCCCTGGTCGCGGGTCCCGATTACGCCTCCAGCGCCCGCAATCGGCGGGCCGGGTACCACCGCGCCATGGCCGAGCAGGGCGTGGACGCCGGTCCCGAACTGGTCCGCGAGTCGGGTTTCAGCATCGACGCGGGCGAGGACACCGGTCACGCCCTGCTCACCCACGCACCGCGTCCCACCGCGATCTTTGCCGTCAACGACAACACCGCCATCGGCGTGATGGCCGCCGCCCACCGGCTGAACCTGCGCGTTCCCGAGGACCTCTCCGTCGTCGGATACAACGACATCCCGCTGGTCAGCAGGCTTCCCGTGCCGTTGACCAGCGTCAAGGTCCCGTTCCACCTCATCGCGGCCGAGGCGTTGAACCTGCTGCTCGCGCCCCCGCGCGCCGGGGAGCAGGCCGTCCACGTCTGCACGCCGACGCTGATCCCCCGCGCGTCCACCACGCGCCCGGCCGCCGGGACCTGAGCAGGCACGCTCGGGCCATACCGACCGCGAGAGCGCGAAATCCGCCTCGGAGGCCGGAGTCGCAGGCCGCACCCACGGCGGTGCCCCGCCGTTCCGCCGTGACTCCGGCAGGCGATTCATCTCGCCACGGAGTACGTCGACCCGAGAACTGACGGTCATCGACGCTAGGTTCGCCAGTGATCGGCGGACTTGCCGACAACCCGGGCTTCGCGTGTGCTCCGATCAGCGGCGAGCGGTGCCGGGGCCGGTTCTCGGATGTCGGATAGGGGCAGCAGATGTCGTTGTTGGAGAACAAGGTCGCCGTGGTCTACGGCGGCGGCGGAGCGATCGGCGGCGCGGTGGCACGCGCATTCGCTCGGAACGGCGCCCAGGTCTTCCTGGCCGGACGGACCGCCGACCCGATGGCGAAGGTCGTCGCCGACATCCGGACGGCAGGCGGCACGGCGGAGTCGGTCGAGATGGACGCGCTCGACGAGACCGCCGTCGACTCCTTCGTGGACAGCGTGGTCGCGCGGACGGGCCGGGTCGACGTCTCGTTCAATCTCATCGGTCTCGGCGACGTCCAGCAGCCCCTCACCGAGATCTCGGTGGACGACTTCCTCACGCCGATCAGCACGGCGATGCGGTCCCACTTCCTCACGACCAGGGCCGCCGCCCGCCACATGATCCCGCAGGGATCCGGCGTGGTCCTGGCCTTCGGCGGCTCCGGCCCCCAGACCCTGCCGGGCCTGGGCGGCTTCAAGATCGCGCTGGACGCGCTGGAGGGTCTCCGCAGGCAGTGGGCCTGCGAACTGGGCAGACACGGCATCCGCGTCGTCACCCTCACCACCGGCGGAGTGCCGGAGTCGATCCCAGTCGACTTCGCGGTGCGGGCGGAGATCACCGAGGGCATCGTCCAGTCCGGCCTGCTCGACCGGGCCGCGACGCTGTCCGACGTCGGCGAGGTCGCCGTCTTCGTGGCCTCGGACCGGGCCAGGACGATCACCTCCGCCGCCGTCAACATGTCCTGCGGGGCGATCGTGGACTGACGGGCTGCGCTGACGGTCCGGGCCGGGCGGGCCCGGGGCTCGACCAGGTGACGTGCCCGGCGCCGAGGCCCGGTCCTTCGAGGTCGGTCTCGCCGCCCGCACCGGCTCCAGACGGGCGAGGGCCTGGCCGGGCGCAGCACCCGACCTGCGAATCGTCCTCAGCCCCAGCCGATCCGCAGGCGCCGCCCGGCGGCCGCGCTGCCCTTGTACCGCACAGCGACCGCCGAGAGCGTCACGACGATGCCGACCAGCGCCGCGACCGCGACCAGCCCCGTCGACGTGGTGAGCACGATCCAGGCCAGCGCCCAGGTCACCGAGGCGACGAAGCCGAACACCGCGAAGGCGTTGATCACCACGAGCGTGACGACGGCGGTCGTCGCCAGGACAGCGGCCACGGCCACCGACGCCGTGAGCCCGGCGGACAGCCGAAGGCCCAGCGCCGTGACCGTGGTGGCGGCCCCCACCACCGTCGCCATCGTCACCCAGCCCGCGTAGAACGTCACCGGGGTGTACAGCAGCAGTCGGTCGCCCCAGTCGCGTGCCGGAGTCTCCGTGAGCCGGACCCACGCCATGATCAGGCAGATCAGCAGCGCCACGATCACGACCTCGGCGAACGCGATCCAGCGTTGACCGAACACGAGCACCCAGCCCGCGTTGAGCACGCCCGCTGCCACGAGCCACCAGCCCGCCCTGCGATACACCCGACGGCCGCGCTGGGCAGGCAGCGCGGCCCGCACGGCCAGCGCCAGGGTCGAGACGTAGATCAGCGACCAGATCGCGAAGGCGCCGCCGCCCGGCAGCAGCGGCGTGGGATACGAGTTCGCGACCGTGCCGATCTGCTCGCCCCACACCCCGATCCCGCCGACAGCCCCCGCCGCGACCTGCGCGACCATCGCGATCAGCAGTGCGACCGAGCGCACCGAGTCGGCCGGTCGTGGCGCGGCGCCGTCAGTGACGTCCGTGGTGCTCGTCTCACTCATCATCCGCTCCTGTCGATCGGCGGTCCGTCCCGACCGCGTGCTCGGCGGTCCGTCCGCTGGTGATCAGGGTTCGAGATCCACCGCCCGAGCGCAGAACTCCCACAGCGACTGCCGTTGCGCCGCCGTCTCCCTCGTCCACGGCAGCAGCGACACCGGACGGGCCCGCCGGTCATGCCAGAACCGGCCCAGGACCGGCCGTGGCTCCACCGCAGCCAGCCAGACCGTCGTGTCGGCGCCCTGCTCGGCGGTGCGCAGCACTCGCAGGGTGCGTCGGTGGAAGCCCGGCAGCGCCGAGGCGATGCCGGGGGTGTCCACCCAGCCCGGATGCATCGCATAGACCGCGATGCCGTCCGCCGACCATCGCCGAGCCAGCACGGGCAGCAGGGTCACCTGGATGCGCTTGCTGCGCGCGTAGGCGGCAGCTCCCCGATAACGGCCCCGGTTGTACTCCGGATCGACCACCGGCGACGGCTGCGCGTACATCCCGCCGGAGGACACCCAGATCACCCGGGCGGCCCCCGCCGCACGCAGTTCCGGACGCAGCGACTCGGTCATCAGCAGCGGTCCGAGGACGTGCGTGGCCAGTGTCAGCTCGTCACCACGCTCGGTGGTCCGCCGATGCTCCGGCAGTACGCCCGCGTTGTGCACCAGTATGTCGAGCGTCGACTCGGTCCGGCGGAACTCTTCGACGAAGCGTCGGACGTCGTCGAGGTCGGCCACGTCGCACCGCCAGACCCGCAGCCGGGCGGTCGGGTCGGCGGCGGCCAGGTCGGCACGGGTCCGCTCTCCCTTGGCCGGGTCGCGGACCAGCAGATGGACTCGCGCGCCGAGCCGGGTCAGCCCGGCGGCGGTGGCCTTGCCGAGCCCAGAGTTCGCCCCGGTGACGATCGCGGAGCGGCCCGCCAAGGCGTCCGGGGCCGGGTCGGGCTGCCAACCGGGCAGGCGACGGCGCAGTGCGAGGCCCCACCGGGGATAGCCGCCGAGCACGGTCCGATCCAGCAGTGTGTCCAGCAGCAGGCCGCTCCGTTCCGCCACGGTCATCTCGACAGCTCCCCTCGACGCACGTCCTCGGTCCCTTGCAGGCATTCCCGGCCGTCGGCCGCGTCCCGACCGAAGGCCCTATGAGGTTCGTACCCGGCGGCGGTCCGGTTCTCCCCTTTTCGGCGCGAGTTCCGGAGATCTCCGCCTGCTCGACCGATGTCGGGGACCGCGCGGAGGGCGAAATCGCAGCCGAGGAGCCGTTCGCGTCGCTACTGCGCCGCGCTCATGTCCATCCAGGTGACCTCCCACTGGTGACCGTCGAGGTCCTGGAAGCCGCGCAGATACATCGAGCCCTCATCCATCGTCTCGGTGTCGGACACCCCGCCTGCGGCCAGGGCCGCGTCGGCCAACCGGTCCACCGCGGCTCGGTCCTCGGCGCTCAACGCCAGGATCGTCTCGGTGCTTCGGGTGGCGTCCGCGACGGGCTTGGTGGTGAAGGTCGAGAAGAAGGGCTCGACGAGCAGCATCACGTAGATGGCGTCGCTGATCACCATGCAGGAGGCGTTCTCGTCGGAGAACTGCGGATTCCGGGTGAAGCCCAGCTCCTGATAGAACGTGGTCGCCCGCCCGAGATCCTTGACGGGCAGGTTCACGAAGATCATCGGGTTCATCGACCACTCATCTCTCTCGGGTAGCGGAATCGGGCGGACGAGGCCGGACGGGATCAGGGCATCGACCGGGACCGAGGCGAGCCTCGAAGCCACCCTGGCACCTCCCCACGCCGATCGGTCGCGACGCGCCCGCCCCGAAAGGAGTGCCTTTCCGGCCTGCCCTGCCCGATGCCGCAACACCGCGCAAGCCGTCGCGGGACGACCGCACGCCGCTTTCGCTCCTCGATGCGGCGGCCTGATCCGGCCGACGGGCCGCGCCTGCCCTCGTGCCCGACGACGCAGGCAGGATCATCCGGTCGATTCGCGCGGGCGGGCCGACTGGTCAGCCCCGGCCGTGCGCCTCATTCCCCGGCCGGTTCCCCGGTCGCGGTCCTCGTCGACCGGTCCGGTTCGTACGTGGGCGTTGGAGCGGCCGTCGACGTTGCGGGGAGTTGGCGGCCCGGAGGACTCGCAGCGCGCTCAGCGTGATCCAGCAGTGCTCATTCCGGTGCGCCTGCCGCCGAGCACGAGGCCCGGTCGACGGTCCACCCGCCGTCGTCACGTCGTCGGGCAGCGAGCCGGTCGGAGGTCCTGCTCGATCGCGGCGGCGGAGTAAGCGCTCGGGTGCGAGACCGATCTCCTCGATCGTGCGCGGCGGCCTCGAACCCGACCGTAACCGGTCTCGGTCTTCGACCGGTTGCGGTGGGGAGGCCGTCAGCCCGCCGCCTTGCCGTACTTCGCTCGGTCGGCGGCGAGGAAGTCGATGATCAGGCCGTTGACCCGCTCCGGCGACTGGCGATTGGACCAGTGACCATTGCCCGCCAGCATCTCCAGTCGCGCGCCCGGCACCTTGGCCGCCGCCGCCACCGTGTGCTTCGGCCGGATGCCCACGTCCTTGTCACCCTGGATGAAGAGCGTCGGGCAGGAGATCTCCGCCAGTCTCGGCCGCAGATCGAGCTTCATCTTCAGGAAGCCGATCGAGCCGTTCTGCCAGTCCGACGACCCGGCGCCGCCGTCGAGGACCAGCTGGTGGACCTCGTCGACGATCTCCTCGAAGTCGTCGACCGGGCCGGGGATCAGGGTGTTCCTGACCAGGGAGGCGACCGCCTTGCGTTTGCGGAACATCATCGTCGACAGGCCGTGGCTCAGCAGCGGCAGCTTGGCGATCAGCCACAACAGCTGGTGCACGCCGGGCGGGAAGGAGATGATGCCCCCCGGCGCGATGGGAACGATGTTGCGCACCCGCTCCGGGTGCTCGATGGCGTAGGCCAGGGTCATCCCGCCGCCCTGGGACATGCCGACGAGGTTCACCGTCTCCAGGCCGAAGTGATCGAGGACGCCGGTGATGCAGCGCAGCATCGTCGAGTGATCGGCGATTCCCGCCCAGTCCCGACTGCCGCCCTGCTTCGGCCAGTCCAGCGCGAACACCCGGTGCTCGGCGGCGAGCGCGGGGATGAGGTGTCGCCAGCTGAGCATCGCGTTGTCCAGGCCCGCGCCGCTCAACAACAGCACCGGCGGCCCGTGGTCGCCCGCCGTGATGACGCGGAGGCGGCCCTCCGGGAACTCGACGTAGGTGCTCTCGTACAGATCCTGCTGGTCGGTCATGCCGATCCTCTCTCTGGTGCCTGCAACTGGGTCGCCACCCGATCGAGCAGCCGGAGCTGCGCCGCCTGCGTCTCCTGCCGGTCCGCGTCCGCCTCGGACCGGTCCAGCCCCCGCTCGACCAGTTCGGTGATCACGTCCAGCGCGCCGTCGAGCTGCTTCTCGCTCAACCCGCCCATCAGCGGGCCGACGGACAGGAAGCCGACGGTCACGGCGCTCAGGGCGAGGGCGACGGCGTCGGAGTCGATGTCGGCGCGAATCGCGCCCGCCCGCTGGAGTTCGGCGAGGTACTCGGTGAGCCAGGCGAGACGCAGGGCGTAGCGGTCGTCGGTTCGATCGCGGGCGTAGGAACCGAGTACGTCGGAGGTGCCGTAGAGGAAGGCGTACACGAGCGGCTCGCCCCGCAGCGCCTGGATGCCGAACCGGTACACGGCCGCCAGTCCCATCGGCTCGGCGTCCTCCTCCACTCGAGCGCGCACGTCGGCGACGAGCCTGCCGACGCTGCGGACGAGCAGGGCGTCGAGCACCGCCTCCTTGCTCGGGTACTCCCGGTACACCGCTCCCTTCGCGATCCCGGCGCGCTCGGCGATGTCGGCGACCGTCGTGCGGTCGTAGCCACGCGTCCGGATCAGGTCCTCCGCGGTGTCGAGGATGACGGCGGAGCGATTCGGGATCAGCGGTCTCGGCATGGGCGCCCCCCTTCGTAGTGACCAGATTATCAGATTGGGTCACTACGAGGCGATCCTCCACATCTCCCCTGTTCAGAGACTCGGTTTTCGCCGTTGCGGCCTCGGGCACCCCTCCGGTGTGCGGGTGACAGCGCATCGGTGGCAGCCCCCGTCGACGGGCCGACGACCACCGCGACCGCACCCCGCGCACGCAACGACATCCGACGCCGGACACACCCGGCCAGCGACGAGGAGGCGGCGATGACCACGATGACCACTGCCGAGTACGAGAGCTTCATCCAGGACGGCACCCGCACGGCGAAGGTCGCCACGGTGCGTGCCGACGGACGCCCGCACGTCACGCCGGTGTGGTTCGTCCTAGACGGCTCGGACCTCGTGTTCACCACGAGTGCGCACTCCGCCAAGGGCCATGACCTGATCCGCACCGCACAGGCGGCCGTGTGTGTCGAGGACGACGACCCGCCGTTCTCCTTCGCCGTCGTGGAGGGCACCGTCGCGACCGAGGACGAGCCCGCCGACGTCCTGCACTGGTCGACGCGCAACGCCGCCCGCTACATGGGCGAGGAGCTGGCCGAGGAGTACGGGCGGCTCAATGCGGGCGAGGGCATGATGACGGTGCGTCTCACGCCCACCAAGATCATCGCGGAGAAGGACCTGACGAACGGCTGAGCCGCCCCGGGGCGCCCTGCGAGATACCCGGCCCGTCCTGGCTGATCGCAGCCGCCCTCCGCCGCCTCCGCCCGCACCCTGGGCAGGCGGCCACCCTGGGCAGGCGGCTTCCGACTCGAGCTCCGACAGGTTCTCGCCGTCGAGGCCCGCCGCTTACAGTGTTCGTCGGCGATGGCCGGACAGGTTCTTCGGCGGCAGCCGGATGGCGAGGGGGCAGGCGGTTGGTCGAGGGCGTACGACGGGTGTCGATGGCCGACGTCGCGCGGCTGGCGGGCGTGTCCTCGCAGACGGTGTCCAGGGTGTCCAACGGACATCCCAGCGTCATGGAGTCGACCCGGCGCCAGGTGGTGCTGGCGATGCAGGAGCTGGGCTACCGGCCCAACAGCGCGGCCCGTGCCCTCAAGCGCGGCGAGTTCCGCACGATCGGCGTCATCCTGTTCACCCTGTCCAGCACCGGCAACGTCCGCACGCTGGAGGCGATCTCCGTATCGGCCGCCAACGAGGGCTATGCCGTGACCCTGTTGCCGGTGAGCGTGCCGACGCAGGCGGGGATGCACGGTGCCTTCACCCGGCTCGGCGAGCTGGCGGTGGACGCGATCATCGTCATCATGGAGGTGCATCTGCTGGATGCGACGACGGTGGACCTGCCGCGCAACGTGCCGATCGTGGTCGCCCAGTCCGGTGAGGACGACCTCTACAGCATCGTCGACACCGATCAGGTCGGCGGCACCCGGGACGCGGTGCGGCACCTGCTCGACCTGGGACATCGCACCGTCTGGCATCTCGCGGGGCCGGACGAGTCCTTCGCGGCCCGGCGCAGGGCCGCCGCCTGGGAGCAGGTGCTGCGCGAGCAGGGGCGCGAGGTCCCGCCGCCGGTCCGAGGCGACTGGTCGGCCGACTCCGGCCACCGCGCGGGCCTGCTGCTCGCGGCGGAACCCGACTGCACGGCGATCTTCGCGGCCAACGACCAAATGGCCCTCGGCCTGCTCCGCGCCCTGCACGAGGCGGGCCGCGCGGTGCCTGCGGACGTCAGCGTCGTCGGCTTCGACGACATTCCGGACGCAGGCTCGTTCCTGCCGCCGCTGACCACGATCCACCAGGACTTCACCGAGGTCGGTCGTCGACTCGTCGCCGGAGTGCTGCATCAGATGCGCGGCGAGGCCGTCGAACGAGGCCGGACGCTGGTACCCACCCGTCTCGTACTACGCGAGAGCACCGCGCCGCCCCATGATCGGCGCTGATCGCGGCCAATCCGCAGCACGACACGCTCGAGGGCTGGACCGCCGCATCGGAATGGGCCGGTCACCGACAGCCGAGCACCCTCGCATCGGGACCTCCCTCGCATCGCGACATTTCGCGCGCCCCGACACCGCATACCGCCGTCAGTAAACATACCGATCGGTATACCTAGGAGAATGTCATGCGGGCCGTGCAGCTCGCCGGCTTCGGCGGGCCGGATCGATTCGTCTACCGCGACGACGTCGCCGACCCGGTGGCAGGCCCCGGCGAAATCCGCGTCGACGTCGGCGCTGCCGCGATCGACATAAGCGACACCGGCGGAGACGACGAGCCCGCGACGAGCGCACGTCGTCAGAAGGCCAGTCCCCCGCAGGATTCCCGGACCTCCAGCGTCGGCCACAGCTCGACCCGATGGACCGGGCGCATCCCGCCCTCAGCCGCGCGGGCCAGCGCCAGCTCGGCAGCGAGGCGACCGAGCCGATGCTTCTGCGGCCGGACGGCCGTCAGCGGTGGATCGGACGCGGCGGCGACCTCGTCGTCATAGGACACCACCGCGAGGTCGCCCGGCACGTCGATCCCCAGGTCACGGGCGCGTTCCAGCATCCCGACGGCCTCCCGATCGGAGTGCACCAGCATGGCGCGGACGCCGTCCCGTCGACAACTGAGCAGCACGTCGTCGTAGGTGGCTGGCCAGCCTGCCGTGCCGTAGGCGGGGACCTCGACGTCGATCCGGTCGGACCTCGGCAGCCCGAGTTCGGCCGTGGTGTCCCGCCAGCCGGTGCGCAGGGCTCGGCTGGTGGGGCTGGATCGCGAGGTCACCAGCGCCACGGATCGGTGCCCCAGCGTGACGAGATGCCGGACGGCGAGCCCGGCGCCCATGGCGTGCGCGGTGGTGGCGGCGTCGAGCGCCAGCATCGGCAGTTCCGGCGGGGGACGACGCTCGACGAGCACGACCGATGCGGCCAGTCCGCCCAGCCAGCGCAGCAGTTCGCGCCCCGCGTCGCCGGAGACGACCGGGGCGACCAGCAGGGTCTTCACTCCCCGATCGAGGAGATCGTTGATCTGTCGGCGGTCCTCGCCGGGCTGGTAGTGGGTCACGCGCATCACGAGGCGACCGTCGGCGGCGGCAACGGCGGCCTGCGCACCTTGGATGACGTGCGGCCAGTAGTACTCCACCGAGGGAACGACCATGCCGACGGCGGTGCGCAGCACCGTCGCGCCGAAGACGGAGCCGCGCGGCCCGGCGTCCTGGGCGCCGCGCCGAGGCAGGGTGATCCCGCCGTGCACTCGGACCACCAGCCCGCGATCGGCCAGGGCCGTGACGTCGCGCCGCACGGTGACGGCGGAGACGCGCAGCAGCGTCACCAGCTCGGAGAGCCGGGCGCCGCCGCAGCGGCGGACGAACGCGAGGATGGCGTCCTGTCGCTGAGCTGCCAGGGTCACGGCGCGGCCTCCAGTCGAACGCGGGCGGCGGTCACCGTCGGGGAGACGGCGGCGAGGGTGAGCCTGGTGAGCTGCGCACCCCAGGAGCCGCGCAGCAGCGGATCGGTCAGTGGACGGTGTTCGAGTTCGGCGACGAGCGAGGTCGGGTCCCAGCTCACCAGCAGCGACCGCCCCGAGGCCGGGGTCACGAGTGCCCGCCCGGAGGCCAGTTCGACGGTGCCGGTGAGGACATGTCGCACGAGCACCGGCGTCGCGTCGCCGCGAGCCCGGGAATCGCCGAGAGCCCAGGAGTCGTCGATGAGGACGTGGGCCGGTTCCCATTCGGCGGCCCGGACCAGCCGCACGGTCCGCGACCACCGGGTGAGCAGGCCTGCGGGATAGGCGTCGGTCAGCTCGGCGTGCAGCGCGGTGGTCTGGTCGGCCTGCTCGACGGAGACCTCGCGCGCGGCGTGGGCGGCCCCGGGCAGCTGGCCCGCACCGGGCTCGGGGACGTTGTGCCATTCACTGCGCAGCGGCCAGGCCGCGTAGCGGTCCGCACCGAAGCTGCCCGAGGTGTAGGTGGGCTGGCCGACATCCACGACCAGCGGTGTTCCGTCGAGCGCGACCCAGTAGGAGCCGACGTCGAGGTGGTTGTGTCGTTCGCCGTTGTGGCCCGCCTTCGCGGCCAGGGTGAGGCCGTGTGTGGTGCCCGCCGTCTCGCGGGCGACGAGCACCTGCACGCGGGGCAGCCAGCCATCGCGGCTCAGCCAGGAGCCCTGCTCCTCGTCGGCGGCGGCGGCCGGAGCGGTGGGCCGCTCGGCGCCGACGGACGGGCCGCCGGGCGCGGCGCGGCAGGCAGCGGACCGCTCGACGTCGGGGCCGGCCGACTCGACGTCGGCACGGTCCACGCCGGACCGAACCGACCCGGCCCGTCCTGCGGCGGCACGGGCGGCCGTGTGGGCAGCACGCCAGTCCGCATCGACGAGCCCGGTCAGCGCGCTGCCGAGCCCGGACTCCGGCCGGACCGCGAACGGGTCCCGCCCGCCTCGGGCGGCCGCATGCTCGCAGACGGCCTGCTCGGACAGTGCCCGTCCCCAGCGATGAGCGACGTGCCAGGGCTGGGCGCCGGACAGCCGGGCCGGGCCGTCGCCCGCGTTGACGTACCAGAGCCCGCCGAGATGCATGCGGTGCGGAAAGCGGGCCAGGCTCGCGAAGATCGGCAGTCCCCTGGCGTCCAGCGCCGGACCGCCCACCGTGGCGAGCAGGTCGAGCGACTCCCACAGCCGCCCCGCGCCGTGCCACCAGTACGCCACGCCCTCGTCGATCCCGCCGTCGTCCGGCAGCGCGGCGAGGAACCGATCGAGTCCGGCAGGCACCAGCCGGATCACGGCGGCCTGCTCGGCGGGATCGTCGAGCAGCGCCAGTGCGGCGATCAGCACGGCACTGTGAATCCACGGGTTCCAGTTGTCGGCGGGCCGGTCCAGCCCCAGCCAGGGCCAGTCCCGCCGGGTGGTGAACGGCGTGAGGAGCCGAGCCCGCACCTCGCGTCGAATCCGGCGGCGCAGGCCGGGCACGCGGCGGTCCAGGTGCGGACCGAGAACGTGATCCGCCCAGGCCAGCAGGCCGCCGACCTCGGCGGCACCGAGGTCGAGATAGGGGTCGTCCGGATCGGGCAGCACCTCGCGACGCGCTGCGGTGTGCGAGTCATGGGGCGCCCAGCACCACGTGCTCATCTCGCACAGGGCCACGATTCCGTCCGCTGCGGCGTCGAGATCGGGCACGACGCCGGGCGGCGCATCGGCCTCGGCGTGTTCGCCGGACAGCACTGCGGCGAGGACGAACCCGGCGGTGCGCGTCCGGAGCAGACGCGCGGCGTCCTCGTGCGCGGTGCGGTTGCCGTCGCGGAAGGCACGGGCCCAGTCCGAGGCATGCAGCGGCGGCGCGGAGCGGGCTCGCTGCTCCGCCGCGAGCCGAAGCAGCCCGTCCCGAGTCCGCGGATCGACCGCGTCCCAGACGCTGCGATCGGTCACCGGAGGAACGGGCAGCCGAGTCCTGGCATCACGCAGAGCGAGCACGACAGGATCGGGGTCACCGGGCTCCCGCATGCCTCCGTCACCGAGAATCGCCTGCTCTCCGGCGAGCAGGCCTGCGAGAAGACCGTCTGCCACTTTCGCTCCTGATCGATTGTGATCGGTTCTGGCCACAATGATTGACCACGAACGATTTCACACGATGGAGTGACGCAGGTAACTGCCAGAAGGGAATCAGCAATGGGGCTTGATACCGGCTGGTCGCGCCGCGCCTTCCTCCGCGCCTCGGCCTGCACCGCCGTCGCCGTCTCGGGCGGGTCACTGCTCGCGGGCTGCGCCACCTCGACGAGCGCGCCGCCCGGAGCCACCACGGTCCGGCTGTGGTCCTGGTTGACCGGGATGGATCGCTATGTCGCGGCGTTCAACGCGTCCCAGCGCGAGGTCCACGTGGAGCTGAGTGTGCTGGCCGCCGGGCTCTCCGGCGGCTATGCGCAGCAGACGAACGCGATCCGCGCACACAACGCGCCCGACATCATGCACGTCGAGTACCAGGGTCTGATCCAGATCCTCGCCACGGGCGGCCTGCGCGACATCACCGAGGAGACCGCCGATCTGGCCGACGGCTACTCGCCTGCCGCCTGGCAGGCCGTGCGGCCGGACGGTCGTACCTGGGCGGTGCCGATGGACATGGCGCCGATGGCCTTCTACTACCGCAAAGACCTCTTCGACGAGGCCGGGCTTCCCGTGCCGCGCACCTGGGAGGAGTTCCGCGGAGCCGCCGAGACGATCCGCACGCTGGACTCCGACGCGCGCATCACGACGTTCCCGCTGAACGACGGCTCCTTCTTCGCGGGGATGTCCTGGCAGGCGGGCGACCCGTGGTGGGAGATCGACGGAGACACCTGGGTGGTCGACGTCGCGGGCGAGGGCACGCTGCGCACCGGCGAGTACTGGCAGGACCTGATCAGCGCCGACCTGGTGGGCAGCGGATCGACCGGCACCCAGGACTGGATCGCCGCCATGCACGACGGGCGGCTGTGGGGGCTGCTGGGCGCATCGTGGAGCGTCGGGACGCTGCAGAAGTCGATTCCCGACGACCGAGGCCGCTGGGCCGTGACCACCATGCCCACCTGGGGCGGCGAGCCCGCCAACGGGATTCAGGGCGGCACGGCGTTCGGCGTCTCACGGGAGAGCGAGGTGCCGGAGGCGGCGCTGACATTCCTGCGGTGGCTGAGCACCGATCCCGAGGTGCCGCGCATCGGCTCCGAGTTCACCTCGCCGTTCCCCGCCTACCTGCCCAACCGGGAGGTGGCGCGCGGGCTGGCCCCGAGCGACTACTTCGTCGGCGATCCGGTCTACGACGTGCTGGACGAGGCCGACTCCCGAGTGCCGGACTGGACATGGGGCCCCAATGCCCTCGGTCTCTTCTCGACGGTCGCCGACGCCTTCGGCGGCGTCACCGGCGGGCGCACCACCATTCCGGAGGCGCTGGCGGGCGTACAGGCCGCCGCCGTGGCGGGAATGCGCGACCGGGGCCTGTCGGTGCGCGAGCGGAGGCAGTCATGACCGTCGTCGCGCCGTCCGGCGAGCCCACCGCGTCGAAGAGGTCGACGGGACCGCAACCGCGACGCCGAGGCAGGCTGCGCCTGGCACCGCTGGTGCTGGCGGCGCCGTTCGCGCTGCTGCTGACGGGCACGGTCCTCGTCCCGATCGGCTATGCCCTCTACCTGAGCCTGTTCACCGAACGACTCACCGGCCTCGGCTTCGCCGGGCCGCAGGAGGTCTTCGTCTGGCTGGCCAACTACGCCGAGGTGCTCGGCGATCCCGCCTTCCTGACGAGTCTGGTCAACGTGGCGGTCTACGCCCTGGTCCACGTCCCGCTGATGCTGGGCTGCGCACTGGTGCTGGCCCTGCTGCTGGACGGCGCGGTGAAGCGCCTTCGCCAGATGTGGTCGCTGATGGTGTTCCTGCCGTACGCCGTGCCCGGCGTGATCGCGGGCCTGATCTGGTCCTACCTGTTCAGCCCCGGCATCGGACCGCTCAACGACGTGCTGCCGTGGAATCCCCTCGGAGCCGACGGCGTGCTGCCCTCGATCGTCGTGATGGCCACCTGGCAGTGGATGGGCTACAACATGATCATCTTCTACACGGCGTTGCGGACCGTGCCGCGCGACGTGCTGGAGGCGGCCAAGGTCGACGGCGCCGGGCCGATCCGCACCGCACTGTCGATCAAAGTGCCGATGATCCGGCCGACGATCTTCGTGGCGCTGGTCTTCACCGTCATCGGCTCCCTCCAGCTGTTCACCGAGCCGCTCATCCTCAGCTCGTTTACCAACTCCGTGACCAGCACCTGGACCCCGAGCCTCTACGTGTACGAGGCGGCGTTCATCACCAACGACTACGGCCGGGCCGCCGCAGCCTCCCTCGTGCTGGCCATCGCCTCGGCAGTGTTGTCGGCGCTGGTCATGCGACTGTCCACCCGGAGGGCTCGATGACCACGACCAGACCGACCTCCCGCTGGACCTCGCGGGGCGCCGTCCACGCGCTGCTGCTGCTGGCCGCCCTCTACAGCGTGCTGCCGCTGATCTGGCTGCTGACCTCGGCCACGAAGAACGTCGGCGACTTCTCCACGACCGGCGCGTTCGAGCTGGGCGAGTGGAATCTCATGGGCAACATGCGCGACCTGTTCGCCGAGGAGAACGGCATCTTCCTCGACTGGGCTCGCAACTCCCTGCTGTACGCGGGAGCAGGCGCGCTGCTGGGCGCGCTGATCTGCACGGCCTGCGGATACGCCATCGCCCGGCTGGACTTCCCCGGCCGCAGGCTGCTGTTCGCCGTCACGCTGGCGGGCGTCCTGGTCCCCACCACCGCACTGGCCCTCCCGCTCTATCTGCTGGCCACGGAACTGCGCATCGTCGACACGTTCTGGGCGGTGTTCATCCCGCTGCTGACCAACCCCTTCGGCGTCTATCTCGCGCGCGCCTATGCCGAGGCAGCCGTGCCGAACGAGCTGCTGGAGGCCGCACGCATCGACGGCGCGGGCGAACTGCGGACCTTCGTCACCGTCGCGCTGCCGCTGCTGCGGCCCGGCGTGGTCACCATCCTGCTGTTCCAGTTCGTCGGCATCTGGAACAACTTCTTCCTGCCCCTGGTCATGCTCACCGATCCGAAGCTGTTCCCCGTCACCCTCGGCCTCTTCCAATGGAGTTCCCGCGTGTCGCAGTTCCCGTACTACAACCCGCTGGTCATCACCGGGTCCCTGCTGGCCGTGGTGCCGCTGGTGCTCGCGTTCGTCGTCCTGCAACGACAGTGGCGGTCCGGCCTGGCCGCCGGGAGCGTGAAGTGACGCCGCACCGGCCGGAGACGATGCTGGTGATGGGCGCCGAGGCGTTCGCAGCCCAGTTCGGCCCCGCCGAGCACGACCGCCTGCGGACGCTGGCGAGCCTCGGCGATCCGGTGCACACCGAGGAGCTGACCTCCCCGGCGGCGCGGCGCAGGCTCGCCGAGGTCGAGGTGCTGATCACCTCCTGGGGAGCCCCGCCGCTGGACGCGGAGGTGCTGCGGGCAGCGCCCGGTCTGCGGGCCGTCCTGCACGCGGCGGGCAGCGTCCGAGGTCACGTCGGCGATGAGGTCTTCGATCGGGACATCCTGGTGACCACGGCCGCGGCGGCCAACGCCGAGCCGGTCGCCCAGTTCACCCTGGCCTCGGTGCTGTGGGCGTTCAAGAAGGTGCCGTTCCTGGCGGCCGACGCCCGCGTGCACCGAGCCGACTGGAGCTACCGAGACGGGCGCGGGCCGCTCTCCGGCCGCGACCGCACGGTGGTCGTCCTCGGCTACTCACGCGTGGGACGCCGCGTCGTCGACCTGCTCGTGTCGCTGGCGGTGGCACGGGTCCTGGTGGTGGACCCGGTCGTCGATCCCGCCGTGATCACCGCCGCCGGAGCCGAGCCCGTGAGCCTGGCCGAGGCACTGCCGCAGGCGGACGTGCTGAGCCTGCACGCCCCGTCACTCCCCGAGACCCGACATCTCATCGGCGCCGCCGAGCTGGCCGCCCTGCCCCCGGGATCGGTGCTGATCAACACGGCTCGGGGCGCGCTGGTCGACACCGCCGCGCTCACCTCGGCCTGTCAGCGGGACGGGCTGCACGCGATCCTGGACGTCACCGAGCCGGAGCCGCTGCCCGCCGACTCCCCGCTGTACGACCTGCCGAACGTGGTGATCACCCCGCACATCGCGGGCTCGCTCGACTCCGAGACCCGCAGACTCACGGCGGCGGCCCTGACCGAGCTGGAACGCCTCGGCGCCGGTCTGCCCGCCCTGGACGAGGTCACCCGAGAGACCAGGGCGGCGCAGGCATGACACCACCGACGGATCATCGGCTCTCCCCGTACACCGGCTGGACCAGGACGCACTGGGCCGACCTCGCCGACTCGATGCTGGCGGCGGTGCAGCGGCACCGCTCGCCCCTGGGCGCCCGCTACGACCTGCCGGGTCCCGCCAGCCGCAACGGCCGGGTCTCCGACGGCTTGGAAGGCTTCGCCAGGACCTTCCTGCTGGCGGGCTTCCGCATCGCGGGCGAGCGCGGCGCCGACCCGACGGGCCTGCTGGACCGCTATGCCGAGGGGCTGCGGGCGGGCACTGATCCCGCCTCTCCGGAGTACTGGCCGCGCCCGGACGAACTCGGGCAGGCCAAGGTCGAGGCCGCCTCCCTCGCGCTGATCCTTCAACTCACCCGGCCCTGGTTGTGGGACCGACTGGACGACGGCGTGCGAGAGCGGACGCTGGACTGGCTGGCCGGGGTGGTCGGACAGCCGTATCCCCCGATCAACTGGGTGTGGTTCCGGATCATCGTCGAGTCGTTCCTGCGCGAGGCGGGCGGCGCGTGGTCGGCCGAGGATGTCGAAGGGGACCTCGCGGTGCACGCCGCCCTGCGCAGACCCGGCGGCTGGTTGTCCGACGGCGCGGACGAGCGGGCCTACGACCACTACACGGGCTGGGCGCTGCACGTCTACCCGCTGCTGTGGACCGAGTGGTTCGACGTGACGGGCTCGTTGTGCCCGCCGGAGCTGCGCGCTCAGTGGGCCGAGGACCTGTCCCGCTATCTGGCCGACGCCCTGGTGCTCACCGGGTCGGACGGATCGCCGCTGATGCAGGGCCGCAGCCTGATCTATCGCTTCGCCGCCGCCGCGCCGCTGTGGACCGGCGCGATCACCGGCGTGGGCGGGCTACCGCCCGGACAGGTGAGGCGGGCGGCGAGCGGCATCATCGCCCACTTCCTCGACCGAGGCGCCCGCGACGACGACGGTCTGCTGACGCTCGGCTGGCACGGGCCGTGGCCCGCGATGCGGCAGGACTACTCCGGCCCCGCCTCGCCGTACTGGGCGGCCAAGGGAATGCTCGGCCTGGCCCTGCCCGCCGACCATCCGGTGTGGACGAATCGTGAGGTCGGCCTGCCGGTGGAGACCGAGGACGTGTCTCGGGTGATCGCCGCGCCCGGCTGGCTGGTCTCCGCTCGCCGCCGCGACGGCATCGCCGTGGTGCTCAATCACGGCACGGATCACGCCCGGCCCGGTGCGCAGATCACCGACTCGCCGTTGTACGCCCGTCTCGGTTACTCCACCGCCACCGTGCCGCCGCTGGTCGGGCCGAGCGTGACCGATCCGCTGGACAACGCCGTGGTGCTCCTCGACCACGAGGGGCGGGCGACGCACCGCAGCGGCTTCACCACCCTCGTCACCCGCCGCGAGCCGGACGGGGTGCTCGTCGGAGCCTCGACGGGCCGGGTGAACTGGGTCGACGCGGGTTCGGACGCCTCGGCCGACCATGGCTCCGGGCGCACCGGGACGGTCACCGAGGGGCCGGTGATCACCGTGGCCTCGGTGGTCCGCGACGGCGTCGAGGTGCGCATCGCGCGGGTCGGCCCGCACCTCGACACGGCGCGGGCCCACACCCTGCGACTGGGCGGCTGGCCGGTGTCGGCGGCGGCGGAGCCGCGCGTCGGGCCCGGCGCCCACGCGTCCATCGCGGGACTGCGCTCGTCGCTGCGGGCGGCGCGGGTGGAGGTGATGACGACGGCGCCCGGTGTCGCGCGCGGACGGTCCCTCCCCGTCACGGCCGAGGACGTCGCACTGGACCGAGACGTGAGCCCGCTGGGAGTCTGGACGGCGATTCCGTGGCTCGCCTTCGACGTCTCGTCCGCCGCCGACGGACGCGCCGAGCCAGGCCCCACGGCCGATCCCGATCACGCCGTCGTGGTGGCCGTGGTGGTGCGCCTGGACGACGGCACCGAGGAACTCGGCCCCGACCCGACCGTGACGGTCGCAGGCACGACGGTCGTCGTCCGCTGGCCCGACGAGGTGGAGACCGAAGTCGAGCTGACCCCGCAGGCAGGCGGCTGACCCGTCCCCGTCCGGCGGCGACGAAGTAGGGCGGCGACGCCGAACGGGGCCGTCCAGGGCACGGGTCGGGGCAGCCCTACGCCACGGACGGGGCCCCCGCGATGCCGCCGAGTAGGCAGGCGCACCGGCCAGGCCCGCTCAGACGGAGCCGCCCGACGCCGGTAGGCGGACAGCCGACGGCTCGCCGAGGATTCGGCGACGAACAGGCGGGCACCGCTCCCCCACGGGGCTCGGGGCCCGCCTGTCTCGGTGCCTGCCTGCGATCCGCCTACCCGATCACGACCCGGCGGGATCGGTCTCGTCGATCACCTGCCAGCGCTGGTGCGCGCCGGAGTTCGGCGTCCAGACCGAGACCTCGGCGCCGTCGTGCGTCGCCTCCCCGCTCACCTCCAGGAGCAGACCTGCCTCGGCGTTGATCAGCGTCCAGGTCCCGTCGCCGGTGGTCGAGCCGATCCACTGCGCGGCGGCGTCCGCCTGTCCCTGCGCGTCCTCGAGGCCGACCTCGCCGTCCCGCAGCGCAGGCCGCCGATCGGTGTCGGCGGTGGTGACGACGTAACGGGCCCGGTTGCTGAGGTCCTCGGCCGAATCGGCGACCCTGGTCAGCCGCCACGCCTGCGCGGCGTTCCCGTCGACCGGGGTGCGGATCTCCGTGCCCGTGCCGTCGGCGGCGACCGTCAGGGATCGGCCGCTGCCGACCCCGGTAAGCCGGTAGTCCCGGCCGTCCCGAATCGTCGCGGCGTCCTCGGCCACCCCGGACACGCCGCTCACCGCCAGCGTGGCGACCGACCGGGCGGGGACCTCCACCGTGGCCGTGCCCGTGGCGGCGTCCACGGGCTCCTGCGGGACGAGCCCGCCGTCTGCGCTGGTCGCCACCGGGGTCACCGTGGCATCGGCGGCGACGTCGGCGAACCGGATGCCGTGCGCCGCCTCCAGACGTTCCACCGCGCCCACCAGGTCCGCGGCGAAGTCCTCGACGTCGTCCACCTTGAGCTGATCCTGCTGCGCGTCGAACCCGCCGGAGACATACCCGCTCAGAGCCTGTCGTTGATCCCTGCCTTCGGAGTTGCGCGGGGCCGGCGCGGCGATCTGCGGCGTTGTCGTCGGTCACCATGACTCCGCCATGGCTCCCTCCTGTCGCCTGGCAGCTCATCCACGCCGATCCCCGCTCACGACGGAGAGGAATCAAAGACAGACTCTCAGTCATGAACCACGGCGGCGAGTTGCTGAAGGCCTCCCAGTGATCGATCTGTCCCTTGATCCGGTCGACCCACCATCGCTTTAGTCTGATCCGCGTCCGGGTTCCCGTGCGCCGGATCGTCTGCCGACCACCAGTCGACGTCCTCGCGAGTCGTGCCCTCGGGCGCCTGCCACCAGCCCGGCACCGCAGCCCCGGCGCGCAGGTAGTCCGGCACGTCGGGGGCGTTCCCGCCGCCGATGTTGTAGCGGGCGAGGTTCAGGGCCAGCCCCTCGGCGGGCGAAGACCAGCTCGGCGAGTTCCTCGCGGATCTCGTCGGGATAGCCCCCGGTGGCGCTGGCGAACCAGACCAGGCTGGTGCCCCAGCCCTCGAAATCCGGCCCCTGGTAGGAGGGGTCGGGGGTGATGGTGACCGCCGAGGCGGGCTTCACCGCGACGGCGGGCCCGGCCCCCGCTGCGGCGGAGCCGGTCGCCATCGCGATGACGCCCAGGCCTGCAACCAGGCGCTGCGTACGTGGTCGTCTCATTCCGGTGTCCTCTCGAGTCCTTGACGAGCGGTGCGGAGATGAACTCGTGGCCGAGACGACTTCGGCGGTGAGCGCCGGGCCTCGGCGGTCGATCCGGATCAGCGGGTCTCGATCAGGCGGTCTCCTCCGGGGAGCGGCTCAGCACCAGGACGTCCCTCGGCCCCAGCACCAGCGGCGACGGCCCCGAGTCCTCGGCCCCGCGCTGCGTCCCGGTCCCGGCGAGGACCTCGCCGAGCACGCCGGGCAGTTCGACGGGTTCGTCCGTGCGATTGACCAGGAACCAGTAGACGGCGTCCGCCGAGCGGCGCACCGTCAGCTCGACGCTGCCGCGCGCGGACTCGGGCAGCTCGCTGGCCACGCCCGCCGCGCCGAGGAGTCGGGCCAGCACGCCGCGCAGACCGTCGGGCCCCAGCCGGGTCGACACGTAGGAGGCCGAGCCCGCGCCGACCACGCGCCGCGTCACGGCGGGCAGACCGGCCAGGTCGCCGTCGGCGTAGCGGGTCAGCACCTCCACGTCGGACTCGACGCGGCTGATCCGGTCGGTCCACAGCGTCCCGATCCCGCCGTCGTCGAGCACGGCCTGCCGACCGTCCAGCAGCGGCTCGAACTCCTCGATCCGGATGCCGAGCAGCTCACGCAGCGCCCCCGGATATCCGCCGAGCCAGGCGTGGTCGTTCTCGTCGACGATCCCGGAGAAGTAGGTGGTGACCAGGTGTCCGCCGCCCTGGACGTAGTCGGCGAGCCGGTCGCGCAGCTCTGCGGTGACCACGTGCAGCACGGGCGCGATGACGACGTCGTAGCCTGCCAGCTCAGCCGCCACCGGGACGACGTCGACCCGGACGCCCTCGGCGAGGAAGGCCGAGTACCAGTCCAGCGCCTCACGGTGGTACCGCAGCAGCGAGGTCGGGTGCGAGTCCTGCTCGCTGGCCCACCACGACTGCCAGTCGAAGACGATGGCGGCCCGGGCGGGCTCGCGGGCGGAACCGGCGATCGGCGCGAGGTCGCGCAGCAGTCCGCCGAGCCGAGTGACCGAGCGGAACACCTCGCTGTCGGCCCCGGCGTGCGGCACCATCGCCGAGTGGTACTTCTCGGCCCCGGCTGCGGACTGCCGCCACTGGAAGTAGCAGACCGCGTCGGCCCCGTGGGCGACGTGCACCAGCGAGTCCCGCGCGAGTTCGCCTGCCCGCTTGGCCAGGTTCACCGGCTGCCAGTTCACCGCACTCGTCGAGTGCTCCATGAGGAACCACGGGCTGCCTCCCGCGATGCCGCTGGTGAGGTTCGCCGAGAAGGACAGCTCGTCGCGGGCCTGTGGACCGGGAATGACGTAGTGGTCGTTGGAGACGAAGTCGACCTCGCTCGCCCAGTCCGCGTAGTCCATCCGCTTCGTGCCGCCCATGACCATGAAGTTCGTGGTGACCGGCACCTCCGGCGTGATCCGGCGCAGGATCTCGCGCTCGGCCACCAGGTAGTCCTTGAGCGCGTCGGAGGAGAAGCGGGCGAAGTCGAGCTGCTGGGTCGGATTGGGATGCGAGGCCGCGAGTCGGGGCGGCAGGATCTGGTCCCACTCGGAGTAACGCTGGGCCCAGAAGGCCGTTCCCCAGGCGTGGTTGAGGCCGTCGAGCGTGGTGTAGCGGGCCCGCAGCCACTGGCGGAAGGCGCGCGCGGCGTCGTCGGAGTAGTCGTAGACGTTGTGGCAGCCCAGCTCGTTGGACACGTGCCAGGCGACCAGCGCCGGATGGTCCCGATACCGCTCGGCCAGCGCGGTGACCAGTCGCAGGGCGTGTTCCCGGAACACCGGCGAGGTCGGTCGCCAGTGCTGGCGGGCGCCCGGCGAGAGGACCTCGCCGGTTCGCGTGACGGGCAGGATCTCGGGGTGTTCGGCAGCCAGCCACGGCGGCGGCGACGCGGTGGCCGTGGCCAGGTCGACGGCGATCCCGTTGGCGTGCAGCAGGTCCATCGCCTCGTCGAGCCAGGCGAAGTCCCACTCCTCGCGCCGAGGCTGGATGCGGGCCCAGGAGAAGATGCCGAGCGACACGATCGTGACGCCCGCCTGGCGCATCAGGGCGACGTCGTCGTCCCACACCGATCGCGGCCACTGTTCCGGGTTGTAGTCGGCCCCGAAGGCCAGCCCCCTCGGGGAGCCGGTCGGCATTCGCAGCCAGCGCGGGGAGGTGGGGGAAGACATGTCGATCCTCTCGATGCGTGGGCGGGGGTCGTGTCGTTCGTGTGCGGCGGTCTCGGACAGCCGAGCGCTGCGGTGGTTCGCCGACGGGCTTCGTCGGGTCTGTCGAGTTCGCGACGTGGCAGGCCCTCCCGTCGTCGGGGTGGTCACGGCGTCCGCGCGGCGAGCTCGGACGCGCGACCTGCGGACGGACTCGGCCGTGCCGGACCGCCCGCCGTGCTCAGCCGACGTCGAAGCCCTGGTCGACGCCGTAGGCCGACACGCTGTCCTCCCAACGGCCCAACGCGTCGGCCAGCGGTAAGTCCGAGACGTAGGCCTGACCGACGGTGTCGTTGAAGATCGAGTTCGCATACGCCTGATAGGGCAGGTAGGACCAGTCGTCGGCGACACCGGCCGCCGCGTCGGCGAAGATCTGGTTCGCCTGCTGGCCGCCGAAGTACGGCAGCTCGGCCGAGAGGAACTCCTCGGACTCCAGCTCGGCGACGGTCGCCGGGAAGGCCCCGGCGTCCAGGCGGGTGACC
This sequence comes from Actinoalloteichus sp. GBA129-24, assembly GCF_001941645.1. NCBI lineage: Bacteria > Bacillati > Actinomycetota > Actinomycetes > Pseudonocardiales > Pseudonocardiaceae > Actinoalloteichus > Actinoalloteichus sp. GBA129-24. The sequence goes on from NZ_CP016077.1 coordinate 5,805,252, forward strand.
ACGCCCTCTCCGGTCGTCACGTAGTCGATGAAGGCGTAGGCGAGCAGCTTGTTCCCGCTCGCCGTCGGCACGGCCAGCCCGCTGCCGCCGTTCTCCGCCTCGGCGGACTCGCCCGCCGCCCACTGCGGCAGCGGCGCCACCCGCCACGATCCCGCGCCGGAGGGGACACCGGAGGAGAGGTTGGCGGGCATCCAGGCCCCGGTCGCGAGACTGGCGATGCTGCCGTCCGCCATCCCCTGGTACCACTCGTCGGTCCAGGAGTTGATCGGCGAGACCAGGTCCTCGTCGATGAGCTGCTGCCAGATCTCGGTGTAGCGGGCGGTGCCCTCATCGGAGAAGTCGATCTCCACGCTGGTGCCGTCCACGGTGAAGGGGCGCCCGCCCGCCTGCCAGATGAGGCTGGTGGTCAGGCCCGCCTCGCCGTTGTCGCTGGTGATGTAGACGTCCGGGTCCGCAGCCTGCAGCGCACGCGCCGCGTCGAGATACTCCTCCCAGGTGGTCGGCACCTCGACGCCGTGTTCCTCGAAGAGGTCCTGGTTGTAGAACAGTGCCATCGGCCCGGAGTCCATCGGCAGGGCGTGCACTCCCCCGCCGCCGGTCACCGAGTTCCACGGCCCCGGCGAGAAGAGGTCTTCGAGATCGCCCGCCCCGAAGCCCGCCAGGTCCGACACCGCTCCGGAGACGGAGAACTGTCCCAGCGCGAAGTACTCGATCTGTGCCACGTCGGGACCGCCGTTGCCCGCGGAATGGGCGTTCTGCAGGGCGGCGTACTGGTCGTCGCCGGTGCCGACGTTGACGATCTCGACCTCCACGCCCGGATGCAGCTCCTGGAAGTCGACGGCGGTCTGGGCCAGCGTCGGCTCCCAGGCCCACACGGTGATCGAGCCGCCCTCGTCGAGCGCGGCCTGGATCTCGGCCGCCGAGGCCGAGGTGGGACCGTCGTCGCCACCGGAGCCGCAGGCGGTCAGGCCGAGGACGACGACGAGAGCGGTTCCGATGCCACGCGCGAGGCGGCGGGGACTCGTGTTCATGATCGACTCAGCTCGCTTCGCTGTCGGTGTCGAACGTGGACGATGGGCAGCAGGCCCGCCTGGGCGGCGAGGACCGGCGGCTGCCGAGGGGCGTCGGCGCTCACTCCTTGACGCTCCCGGCGGCCAGACCCGACTGCCAGTAGCGCTGAAGCAGCAGGAATGCGGCGATCAACGGCAGGATGGTGATCAGCGAACCGGTGATCACCAGGTGGAACACCACCTCGCCGCCCGCCGTCGCCGCCTGGGCGTTCCAGGCGTTGAGCCCCAGGGTCAGCGGGAACCAGTCGGGATCCCTGATCATGATCAGCGGCAGGAAGTAGTTGTTCCAGGTGGCGACCATGCTGAACAGCAGGACGGTGACCGTGCCGGGCACCAGCAGCGGGAGGCTGATGCGGAAGAAGCTCCTGATCTCCCCCGCACCGTCGATCCGCGCCGACTCCAGCAGCTCCCGAGGGATCGCCTGCGCCGCGAAGACCCACATCAGGTAGAGGCCGAACGGGGTGATCAGCGAGGGGATGATCACCGCCCACGGCGTGTTCGTCAGCCCCATCCGGCTGAACATCAGGAACGTCGGGACGGCCAGCGCGGTGCCCGGCACGGCGACCGCGCCGATGACGACGGCGAAGACGGCGCGCTTGCCGGGGAAGTCGAAGATCGCGAGCGCGTAGCCGCCGAGCACCGCGAGGAAGGTCGCGCCGCCCGCGCCCACGACGACGTAGAGCAGCGTGTTGGCCAGCCAGCGGGCGAAGACGCCGCCGTCGTAGGTGAAGGTGGCGACGATGTTGTCCCAGAGCGCGAAGTCCTCGGCGAACCACAGGCCGAAGGAGTCGAACAGCCCGCCCGGCGTCTTGGTCGCGTTGATGAGCAGCCAGCCGAGCGGCAGGAGGCTGTAGACGAGGATGAGGCCGGTGAGCACGGTGAGCAGCACGCTGCGACGCGGGCGGGTGACCGTGCTCGGCCGTCGCGGCGTCCGCAGCCGGGCGTATCCGGGCCCCTTGCTCCGAGGGGCGGTGGTGACCGGGGTGCTCATCGACTCACACGTCCTTTCGCATGCCGCGAAGCTGCACCGCGTAGGCGATGACCATCGTGACGAGCCCCATGAGGATCGCGACCGTCGCCGCGTAGTTGTGCTGCTGCGCGGCGAACGAGAGCGAGAAGGTGTACAGGTTCGGCGTGAAGTAGGTGCTGATCGCGTTCGGCGCGAGATTCTGCAGGATGCTGGGCTCGTTGAAGAGCTGGAAGCTCCCGATGATCGAGAAGATCGTGGCGATCACCATCGCGCCTCGGATCGCGGGCAGCTTCACCGAGGTGATGACCCGCAGTTGCCCGGCTCCGTCGATCTCCGCCGCCTCGTAGAGCGAGTGCGGGATGACGCGCAGCGCCGAGTAGAAGATCAGCATGTTGTACCCGATGAACTCCCAGGTCACGATGTTGCCGATCGAGGCGAGTACGAGATCCGGCGACAGCGGGTTGGGCAGGGTGATGCCGAAGGCGTCGTTGATGTTGCCGACGAGCCCGAAGCGCGTGCCGTACATGAAGCCCCACATCAGCGTGGCGACCACGGCGGGCACCGCGTAGGGCAGGAAGATCGAGATCCGGAAGAAACTCCGGCCGTAGAGCCTGCCGCTGTCGATCGCCAGCGCGACCAGCAGCGCGATGCCCAGCATGATCGGCACCTGCACGGCCAGGAACAGTCCCACCCGGCCTAAAGCCTGCCAGAACTGCGGGTCGGCCATGGCCCGCTGGTAGTTCTCCAGGCCGACGAAGGAGTTGCCGCCGACCAGCTTGTCCCGGAAGAAGCTCAGATAGATCGAATACGCGATCGGCGCGAGGAACACCAGGGCGAAGACGACCATGAACGGTCCCATGAAGCCCCAGCCGACCCAGGATCGACGATCGGCCTGACCGGCTCCGGAGGCCGAGCGTCTCGACCGCCCTACCGGCGGCGATGACAGCGCTGTCATGTGGCTCCCTAGCTCCCACCACCGGAGGCTCCATCGCCTTCGGGGGCCGATGTTTACGTAACCATCGAGGTGCGCGAAATGCTGTCACCGCTGGGTGAAGGTCGTCAAGAGAGCGCGCGGCGGCCTCAATCGATGAAGGGGGCTCTGAGTCGAACCGCACGCCTGACGCCGAGCGCGTGCGCTGCCTGGACAGGCGCCAGTGCCCGGATGCCCGCCGTCCCCGATCGCGGCAGCAGAGGCCGTTCGACCCCGTGCAGCGCGGCGGCCTGACCACCCAGGCACCCGAGGCGCACCGGGGTGCCCGCCCAGGCGATCGGTGACCTCCGCAGGCCGTCCGGCCCCCGCAGTCAGGCCGGATCCGGCCATCTGCGCAGCCGGCGGCCGAGGCCGACGGGTCTCCTGCGCCTGAACCGCGAAGACAGCCGGCCTCGTCGAGCCTGCGTGGCATGTCCCGATCGGGACACCGTTACCACCGCAGGGCCGCCGCAGGCCGGTCTGCCCGGCGGTGCCGAAGCACATCGGTCCGCAGTGCCCTGCTTCCGACGGCATCCCGGCCGTCGCCTGCCCGCCGCCGTCGCCTACCCGCCGGCTCCGCCTGCCCGCAGGCACAGCCCGTCCGCACCGGTCCTCAACCGGTCTGATCCGCAGGCGTTGGCCGCACGACCGCAGCCGCGCCACCGCCCCGGCGCACCGGTTCGGCGGCGGCCAGCCACCGTCCGTCCGGCAGCCGCTCCACCCCGGTGACCGCACCGATCGACGAGGGTTGCGTGGCGAACCCCTGGCCTCGGTCCCGCAGCTCGGCGACGGCGGGCAGGTCGAGGAACGCCTGCTCGACCCCGGCCGTGGCGGCATTGCGCTGCGAGACGCGTGGCGCGGCGACGGCCGCAGGCAGCGAGAGGCCTCGGTCCAACCGCTGGAGCAGCACCCCGAGGATCGTGGTGATGATCGTGGTGCCACCCGGAGACCCGACGGCCAGCAGCGGCTCGCCGTCGCGGAGCACGATGGTCGGTGTCATCGAGGAGCGCGGCCGCTTGCCCGCATCGGGAAGGTTCGGGTCCGGAACGCCGGGCGTGACCGGCGTGAACGAGAAATCGGTCAGCTCGTTGTTCAACAGGAAGCCGCGACCGGGCACCACCATGCCGCTGCCGCCCTCCTGCTCGATAGTCAGTGTGTAGGCCACCACGTTGCCCCAGCGATCGGCCACGGTCAGGTGGGTGGTGCTCTCCCCCTCGTAAGGCGTCGGCGCAGGCGGGCCGTGGCTGCCACAGGCCTCCGGACTGCGCGGATCGCCGGGGGCGACGGGACTGGTCAACGCCTGCCCGGCCTCGAGGTCGATCAGGCAGCTCCGGCTGTCGGCGAACTCCTGTCCGGCGAACTCGACGGCGGGCACGTCGGCGAAGTCCGGGTCGCCGATCCACCGGTTCCGATCGGCGAAGGAGATCCGACTGGCCTCCAGATAGCCGTGCAGGTAGTCGGTCTCCGAGGCGTTCGCAAGGTCGAAGCGCTCCAGCATGTTCAGCGCCAGCCCCACGGTGAGCCCGCCGGAGGAGGGGGCAGGCATGCCGTAGACGTCCAGCCCCCGGTAGTCGACATGCGTGGGATCACGCGGCACGACGCGATACCCGGCAAGGTCGTCCACCGTCATCGCGCCAGGGCGGACGTTGCGGTCCGAAGCCGGGTCGACCCGCGGTTCTTGCACCGTCGCGGCGACGTCCGCGCCGATCTCCCCGCGATACAACGCGTCCACTCCGGAGCGGGCGAGCAGCCGATAGGTGTCGGCGAGATCGGGGTTGCGGAAGACCGAGCCGACTGCGGGAGCGTGGCCGTCGGGCAGGAACAGGTCGCGAGTGGCCGGGAAGACGGAGAACCGGTCCGCGTTGTTGGCGATCTGCCCGTGGAACGTCGAGTCCACGACGAACCCGTGCTCGGCGAGCCGCGTCGCGGGCCGCAGCAGGGCGGCGAGCGAACGCGTGCCCCACCGCTCGACGGCGTCCCGCCAGGTCGCAGGAGTGCCCGGGACCCCGACCGACAACCCGCTGGTGACAGCCTCGGAGAACGGCAACGGAGCACCGTCCTCAAGGAACAGGTTCTCGTCGACGGCGGCGGGCGCCGTCTCCCGGCCGTCCAGGGTGTGCACCCGCCCGGAGGCTGCGTCGAAATACATGATGAAGCCGCCGCCCCCGATGCCCGCGGAGAACGGATCGGTGACGCCCAGCGCGGCGGCGGTGGCCACGGCGGCGTCCACCGCGTTGCCCCCGCGCCGCAGCACGTCGATCCCGATCGCCGTGGCGTCCGCGTCCACGCTGGACACCGCACCGAAGTCGCCAACGGCCACCGGCTGTTTCGCGGTCGGCGGCGTATCTCCGACCGCGTGCGGCAGAGTCAGCGGGATAGCGGGACCGAGCAGTACCGTAGCGGCGGCGACGGCCAGGACCCGATGAGCGCGGCGAAGACGCATCGTGCAAGTCTCGCGACATTCCGTGCGCGGCCGCAATACTTCGGCTCAGGCCCGCTGTCGGTGATTTTCGGTCGGGCGAGGTCGCGGATTCTCCGGGACTGCGTGAGAGAGCCCGTCAGAGACCCCGGTTACCAGGCACATCAGCGGGGGCCGGTCGAGGAACACGCGGCACTACCGGCGGCCTCGCCGGCTTCCGACCGCGGCAGCCGTCCTCGCCATGCGACGGTCGGTCGCCCCACGAGGGTGGATTCTGGGTTGCTTCGCAGGTGTCGGTTCTTCTCCTGTCGATGTGTGGTGCGGTCGGCCGGGTCGGCGCGGTCGCCCGCATCCGATCAACCACAGCTGCGGAATCGTTCAGAATTCAACCACCGCAACCCGGCCCGCCGAGCCGTTGACCGACTCCGACCGGTCACCGAACCCGCGCCTCCCGAGACTCGCTAGGATCACGATCGCCCGATCCGCGCGACGAGGTTCCCCCTCCGAACGCGCAGGTCGACGGCGCCGGGGGCGGTAGCTCAGTCGGTTAGAGCAGGGGACTCATAATCCCTTGGCCGTGGGTTCGAGCCCCACCCGCCCCACACAGCCTGACCAGCCAAAACAGCCCGACCACGTTCCAGATGTTGATCTATGGGTGCCGTTGCGGGTGCGAGTAGCGTCGCTGACATGGCTACCGCACGGACCGACGGCCGGGCTCGCGGCCGGATCGAGACCAGGGGCGACACGCTTCGCGTGGTCGTCTACGCCGGGCTGGACCCTGTCACGGGCCGACGCACCTACCTCCGCGAGAAGATCGACGGCACCGACAAGGCCGCGCACCGCCGCGCACAGAAGGCGTTGACCCAACTCGCCGCCGAAGTCGACCGCGCTCGAACGCCCACCACGGCAGTGAGCTTCGCCCACACGCTCGACGAATGGATGCGCACGGCGGACTTAGAGCAGAGCACCAGAGACGGCTACCAGGGCTATATCGACCGCACCATCAAACCCGCGCTCGGGGACGTCGCGGTCAACAAGCTGAACGCGCGGAACCTGGAGACGCTCTACTCGGAACTGCGGCGCTGCCGGAAGCGATGTGACGGCTCGCCGTCGATCGACCACCGCCGGAAGGCCGAACACGACTGCCAGAAGGCAAAGTGCAGGCAACATGAATGCACTCCGATGGCGGCATCGACCATCCGGCAGGTGCACTCCATCATCGCTCGCGCACTGAACACCGCCGTCCGATGGGACTGGATCGCCACGAACCCCGCCGCCGTCGCTGCCAAACCACGCCAGACGGCACCCGAACCCAAGCCGCCGTCGCCGGCAGAGGCAGCGAAGCTGATCGATCGGGCGTTCGAGCTGGACTCGGCCTGGGGCGTGCTCGTCTGGCTCGTCATGACAACCGGTATGCGGCGAGCAGAAGTGGCCGCGCTCCGGTGGTCCCGCATCGACTTCGACGGAGAAATGATCGAGATTCGGCGAAGCTACGTCATGAGCAGGGGCGAAGGGCGGGAGAAAGACACCAAGACACACCAGATTCGCCGTCTGGCTTTGGACAGCGAGACCGTGGCGGTGTTGCGCGAGCACCTCGCGGCCTGCGAAGCACGGTGCGCAGAGTTGGGCGTCAAGTTCGACCCCGAACACTTCGTCTTCAGCAGCGCCCGCAACCCTGACCCGCGACGGCCCTACTCACCCGACGCGATCTCGCATCGCTACAAGAAAATGGCTGCCGGTCTGGGCATCGACACCCATATTCACGCGCTGCGGCACTACTCCGCGACAGAGCTTCTGACAGCGGGGATCGACCTGCGGACCGTCGCAGGCCGACTCGGACATGGCGGCGGCGGAGCAACGACCCTGCGGGTCTACGCGGCCTGGGTCGCTGCTGCGGACCGGAAGGCGGCGGAGTTGTTGGGCAGCCGGATGCCGAAGCGGGTCCGCAAGCCGGCCGGTCAGAAAAAGTCAGCCGGAAAGCGCAAGGCGAGCTAGCCGCCGTTGCTGCCGAGTCGAGCCGACCTGCCGAGCGAGCGTCCGCGCCTGGGTGGCCTGCTCGACGGCTGAGTCTCGTTCTCCGGCGTGCAGCAGTGCGTGGGTGAGGTCGACCCGCAGGGCCGTCTCGGCGCGGGTGAATGAGGGATCGAGGGCCTGTAGCGCATCGCTGAGGACGGTGACGGCGGAGCGTTCGCCGCAACGGGCCAGTGCGTGGCCGCGCCACCGGGTCAGATGGACGTCGTTCATCGCGACGTAGGGCGTCTCGGCGTGGACGGTGTCGGCGGGTAGTGCACGTGCCGCCCGGTCGAAGGCGCGGAGACTCTGGGCGGATTGGTCGTCGGCGGCGAGTGCCTCGCCGTGGGCTGCGGCAAGCCAGGCAAGCAGGATCGTCGGTGCGGACTGGCGGGCTGCGGCCAGTGCGTGGCCGGTGACCTCGCCGGCGTCGGCGGTGCGGCCGATGTCGATGAGCACGAAGGCCTGTTCGGCGATCACATGAGCGAACAGGGCCGCATTGCCGGATTCGCGGGCTGCGGCCTTGGCGTTCTCATAGTGCTGCCATGCCTCGCCGAGCAGACCGCCGTCCAGGCATTGCCAGCCGGCAAGGGTGCAGTACTCGGTGAGGACGGTGGCGAGGCTGCGTCGTATCGCCGGATCGACGCTGTGGCGCATCAACGGTTCGATCTGGGCGATCTTGGCGCGGACCTCATCGCGTAGCAGTCCGGCGCCCAATCGGCGGTCGAGGGTCCGAATCTGTGCCAGTTGAGCGGCGAACAAGGCGACGACGTCGGGGCCGACTCGCCGGGCGGAGTGGAGCGCGGCGGCGAGTTCCTGTGCCTGATCGTCCGGCGAGGCGTTCAGGTCTGTGACGGTCCCGCCGGTGTCCTCGGCGAGTGCGGCGTGACCGCGTTGTGCGCGGCTGCGGAAGGCGGCCTGTTCGTGTTCTCGCTCCGCGCGGTCGGATTCGCCGATAGCGGTGCGGAGTCGGTCGAAGTGATCGAGCAACGCGCCCTCGGCGCCCACAGCGTCGTCGGCGTCCGACCAGAACTGGCGGGTGGGGAGGTGTCGGCCTGCTTCGGCGTGGCTCACGGCGGTGCGGGTGTAGTGGACGCGGTGGGCGATCTCTCGTTGGGAGAGTCCGGCGGCTCGGCGGTGATCGGCGAGGGTGCGGCCGAGGGTTCGTTTGAGTTCTCGGATGGCGTCGGTCTCGCGTGCCATTGCCTGCGTCTCCCCGGTTCACCGTGGCCCGATACGGACGGCAGGGCCTATATCAGCGTACCGATCCGCGTTGTCGGCAAGATTTCACCTCCTTTTTCACCTGTGCTCTCACCTCTTCTGCTGTCTCCCACACCCGGAACGACACGCGGGTGTTCGTCACGGAGGGAGCCTGAGGTGCCACGCCGAGGTAGACGTCGGAAGCCGCCGGTTGCCATTGCGTTGAAACGTGCTGCGGTGGCGTATGCCGGGTACGGGTGGCGCGTGCTGCCGGGTGCCCGGTGGAACGGGAGAATGTACTACCGGCCGGACAGCGGCCTGCGGGTGCCCGGACTCCTCCCGGTCGTTCCTCGGATCGAGGCGACCGCCCGGCACGGTCAGATCGAGCGGTGGTGGACGGCTGCGCCGTTCTCCGTTCTGTTGGCCGCCGGAGGTGGATTTGCGGCGATCTCGGTGCCCGCCGAACTGGGTGTGGCGGCAGCGCGGTTCTCGGTATTCCGTGACGCGCCCACTCCGACGCTGGTTCATCCCGAGGGACGAATTCTGTTCCTGATAGAACCGATCACCGTCCTACGTCTGGAGCTGCGGAGTTTCCGCAGCGTGTTTCTCCTAGAACCGGGTGCGGTGTTTCCCGCTCCGCCGACTACGACCGGTACCGGCCCGGTGCGGTGGTGGTTTCCGCCGGATGCGTGCCCGATCGGCCTGGGGAGTTCGCGAGTAGTGCAAGAGGCGCTGTGTCAGGCGATCTCCGCCGTTCGCTACTCGCAGATGTCGCGATGACGGTGATGTCTGTGGTGTCGAATGCGGTGGACGTCTATGACGTCGCGTGGTCGCTGTTACTCGGTGCGGTGATCGCCGAAGCGGTCATCGCGCTGCGCTTCCTTCCGATACTGGATCTGTTCTGGCTGTTGTTCGCCGAATGGCGTTGGCGTCGGTGGTGGCGAATCAGGAGAAGTGTTTTTCGACGACGACATTAGCGGGTGAGCTATGAAATCCGTCGATCGCGTGTACTCGGACCTGCTGCGCCGAGGGTTCACGTTCAGTCTCGCGCCCGGTGATCACGAGGTGCGTTACACGGTGCTCGCCACCTACGGGTGGCCGGGACACGTCGACTCCCTCCATATCCGCGCGGAGGACGACGCGACCGCGAGTCGCGTGCGGGACCGCGACGACGGACACGGGTTGTTCTCGGATCAGCGGGTGGTCTGGAGCTATGAGGGCACGTTCCTGGCCGCAGCGGCGGAGTTGTTGCATCTGCCCGCGCCGGGTGAGCGGGGGGCACCGGATCTCACGGGCCGGACGCCGAGCGGTCTGTGGCTGCCGCGTTCGCTGCGGTTGATCCGGCCCGCCTGAGGGACTTCGAGTGAGGGGAGGTGAGGCCATGACGCGAGGCTGACGGATGCCTCTTCCGCGTCTGATTCGTCAGTCGATCTCATCGTTCATCATCTCGGCGCGGCCGGTCCTGGGCTGTCACCTACGGACCGGCCGCGCTGTGGTGTGTCTGAGCTGTTCCGCGCGTCGCCGATCGGCGGCCTGACGCGCAGGCGCGCGCGTACGCGCGTAAGGGAAGTTCCGCGCAGCTCGCGGAACTTCCCCGGAACGCGACGTCTCCACGCCTACTCGGCGGGCTCGTTCCGCAGACGCGGAGTCCCTCGGTAGTAGCCGTGTCTGCCGGTGCGCTCGGCCAGCCGGGCGGTCTCCAGTGCATCCAGCTCGCGGTAGATCCACGTCTTGCGTCGGTCACACTCCGCGCCGAGTGCCTCCACCGTCGTGCCCTCCTCCCCCGCACCCGACAGTGCCGCGCGGAGGGCCGTGCGGGCCTGCTCGTTGTCGAGTCGTTTCTTGGCCGGTGAGCGGGTGGCCGGTCCGCGCTCGGCGAGTGCGGCCAACGGCGCGGCAGGTTCCTCGGCGGCCGAGTCGGTCTGCCGTGCTGCCGGGATGTTCGGTGGTGCGTCCCGTTCGTCGTCCGCGTCTGCCGGGAACGTTGAGACGACGTCGGCGGTCGCGGGATCGAGCGCCGGTTGCCTGCCACGCCACGTCTCGACGACCTCGGACACGAGATCGTCGGTGACCCAGTAGCAGCGGACCAACGCGGGACGCTCGGCCCCGGCGGCTTCCACGTAGCCGCAGCCGGGCCGGTCCTTGCGGATCACCGCCGGATCGGTCCCGGCGGTGTCCCGCAGCACGGTGGAAGCCTCGCCGGTCTTGAGGAACCGGAACGCCACCCGCGTGCGGAGCTGGGCACGCACCTGTGCCGAACCGACCGCGTTCACCGTCGGGTACTGCGTGGCGAGCACCAGGGCGACGCCGAGCGCCCGACCACGTCGGGCGACGGACTCCAGATCGGGCACGCACTCCACGGGCAGTTCGGCGGCCTCGTCGATCAGCACCACGATCACCGGCTGTTCTGGGCTCGCCTGCCACACCCGGTTCGTCGCGTGCCTGCCGCGCACGTCGATGACCTCCCGCAACGCACCCAGCATCGTGCGCGCGGACTCCGCCGTGGTGGACAGCCAGTCGGTCACCGGCCACCACGGACGCAGCTCGATCCCGCCCTTGAGATCGATCGCCCACAGCACCGCATCGGGCGCGGTGACGGCGTGACAGGCCATGAGGTTGAGCAGGCCGGACTTGCCGGACCCGTTCGTGCCGGCGATGAGCGCGTGGTGCGTCCCGCTCTGCCGGTCGTACAGCGGGACGCGGCAGACGTCGCCGTCGTCGTAGGGACCGACCGGCATCGGATCGGCGATCGAGGCCGCCGGACTGCCCGCCCAGTACACCGGATCGGAATGCGGGTCGGACTCGATCACCCGCATGACCGCGACGTCCGCCCGGTCCGGCCACGGTTCGGCACGGACCGAACCGACCGGGAGTTGCAGCGCGCTCTCGACGGTGCGGAGTCTCCCGGTGACGTCGCGCGCGGTCTGCCCGGCGGCGAGCCGTAGCCGCCCGGTCCATCCCCACGTGGTGACGAGAACCCCGGTCAGCCGGGACCGGGCGAGTCCGGCCGTCTCGGCGACACGCGGCCACGCCGCAATGGTGCGTTCGACACGGACCTGTGCACGAACTCGGCGATGCAGCCACCACGGGATCGCGCACAGCAGCCCGCCGACGGCGAGCACCCGCAACAGCACGGGGTGATCCGCGCCGAGCATCGATGCCGCCACGGCCCAGGCTGCGGCGAAACCGGCCACCGTACGGGCATAGGCGCGCTCGATCTTCCGATCGAGAACCTGTCCCGACCAGATCGCGAACACCGCTGTCAGGAACAGACAAATCAGTGCCGTGGTGATCGGGCTGAGCCAGTGGAAGGCGATCATTCCGGCCGCCCACGTGGCGAATGCGACGTAGAGCGGGGCGAGTCGGTGCCGGTGTCGCCAAAGGATCACGAAGAGGGATTCTCGGTGTTCTGATCGTTGACGTTGCCTGATTGCGGCCATGGCGATGCCCCTTCCGAATCCGGGCGTGCGGCATCGCCACACGCCCGGCAGACGTGAGTGAGAAGGTTTCGGAGGATCAGCTTTCGGTGAAGAACTCCGGTCGCGGAATCGGCGTTCCGGACTCGATCAGTTCGAGGTAGGCGCGGTACACGACCTTGAGGGCTTCCTGTGCGTCACGGAAACACTCGCTGCTCTCCGCGAATCGGTCGCCAGCCTCGGCGAACTGCGCGGTGATGCGTTGATCGATGTGGTGATCGGCCGTCCATCGCTCGCCGAGATCGGCGAGGTGATTCCCGGCGAGCACCACCGCCCGTTGAAAGGCGGTCAGGATGCGTTCGAACTCGGTGACATTCGCGGGTTCGAGTCCGGCAAGTGCTTCGGTCGCCGACACCCAGGCATCAATCTGGCTGACGCCGGTTCCCGACCGGTTCGGCCGGGTGCCCGCCGTCGGCTTCCGCCGAGCAGGACGGGCTGTGCGGGTACGGCGCACCGGCACCCGCGCGGCCCGCTTCCGGTGTTCGGTGCGGTGGGTGGCGAAGTGCCGGGCGGCCTGTCCCGCCGGATAGCTGCTCCCGCAGGAACACCGCACCTGCCGTACTCCGGTCTGTCGGCGGGTGGTCTGCCGCAGCCACCGGCCGCCCCGGCGCAGGGCGGTTCGCGTGGTGGCAAGGCTGCGTCGTCGTCTCGGCGTGCTCATCGGTTCGTCTCCTCTCGCTTGAGCACGCGGACCACGCGCCTGCCGTACTCACGGGTGCCGAAGTGCCGATCAAGCTCGGCACCGGAGAGCACTCGGCCCCGTTCTCGCTCGGCGAGCCAGTGCGCGGCCATGCGTTCCTTGAGATCGCTCGGCGACTCCGCGTCGGCGGGCTCGCCGACCGGCGCCACGGACTCACTCGGTTCGGGCATCGCGATCGGCGTCGCGTCGGGCGTGGCGACGGTCGTGCGGTCGGCGGCGACCCGTGCCGCGAGATGCGCGACAGAGGCCAACAGCACGGGCAGCACCACCGACAACGCGATAGCCGCACCCACCGCCAACCAATTCCCGTCACGGTGGGCATCGACGGCGTGATAGACGCCGTTGAACACCACCGACAACCCCACCGCCCCGTACGCCTGCCTGCGGGCGGTGTCGCGGGTGGCCGCACTCGCGTTGGACGAGCGCAGCCACACCCGCGTGGCCACCACGGCGTAGGCGTCCAAGGCCACCGGCAGCAGCCACGCCAACGGCAACCCCTCGGCGAGGAACGGCAACGGCAACGACTGCCGAAATCCGGCCAACTCGGCGAAGCCGGTCAGCCCATCAAAGGACAGCACCGCGACCGCCCCGCCCACCGCGAGCAGTCCGGCCGTAGTCGCACCGTCCTGCCGGGGAGCTACCTCGCTTTTCACTGTGGTGGCCATGCTCAGCTCACCACCTGGGAGACGGCGTTGATCAGACCGTGGACGACGTCGGTGGTGATGTCGATCAACGCGACGCCCCACGACGTGCCGCCGAGGAACAGCCCGGCAAGCAGGATCGGCAGCCCGTAGACCAACGGCATCTCCCGACGGACGAGCAGCCACCCGCCCCACACCACGAAGATCACGGTCAACGACAAGGTGACGTTCACAGGTCCGACTCCTCTCCGCCCACGGCGGACCGCCGAGCGACCCACAGCGGCAACAGCGCCCGCCGGTCGTCCTCGGCGAGCCCGCCCCACACACCGGCCGTCCGCTCACCGGCGGTGCGCAGCTCCAGTTCGAGGCAGGGACCGGCCACCGGACAGCCCGCGCAGAGCCGCTGAGCAAGCTCCCGATCCGCGTCCCCGTCTCCGCTCGGTGCGGGTGCGTCGCCCTCGGTGAAGACCCACACACACCGGCCGTCGCGCATCACCGCATCGGCCAAGACGTCATCCGGGGTGTCTCGCCACCGGTCCAGCCCGGCGGCAACCCCGGCGAGGTGCTCGCGATCGACGCTCATCGGAGACCACCGCCGAGCGCCCGCGCCACGTCGCGTTCCTGCCGCCGTCGCGTGGCCATGGCCGCGACGTCGACACAGCCACCGTGCTCGGCGGCCTCGTCGATCAGCTCCTCGAGTGCCGCGACCGGCACCACGTACCGGGTCCGCACCTTCACCGAGGGGAAGGCGTCCTCCCGGATCGCCCGATAGATCGTCGCCGTGTCGACTCGGAGGATCTCGGCGGTCTCCCGCACCGTGAAGAACAACGGGGCCAGTTCCGTACTTCGCTGTGCTCGCATGAGTTGTGCCCTTCCGCGCACACACCACCGGCCGATATCTCACCAATTGTGCGCCAGTATTGGCGCAATCAACGGCATAGTGAGCCGATATAGGCGTGCACGCTGTGAGTGATCCTGCGCATTTCCGGGTCCGCGCTAATGTCGGCGCTCAAGGCGGAGCGCGGAGGAGTACGTGGCGGAAGACTGGGCGGCAGTCGCGCAAGCGATCGACGACCGCATTCACGAGCTGGGCATCAAACAACGGGAGGTGGCGGAGCGTTCGCAGGTCTCGCAGGCGATCGTCCGCGAACTCCAGTACGACACCACCCGCCGCAAGCGCAGCGCCCGCACCCTCGAAGCACTGTCGGTCGCCCTGGAGTGGCACCCGCACCACCTCGCCGCCGTCCTCGCAGACACGCGCCCGCCAGACGTCAACGACGCAGGTAGACCGCTCACGGTGGACGAACGCCTTGCCGCCATCGAAGACGGTCTGACCGCCATCGCCGAGCGACTGGACACCCTGGACGATCGCCTTGCCCGAGCGTTCGACCAGCCCGGCGGACGAGACGACTCCCGCTAGCCGGTGGCTGCTGTTCAGTGCTGCGCTCATGTCACCAAGAAACGGCAAGAATCCGCTGCTCAACAGTTGTCACCGGTTAACGGGGGCACCGATAACCCCCGTTAAGTGCGCAGGTCGCAGGGTTATCGCTATGGTGGTCGGCGATGGCGAAAACCTTGTTGGCGCGCGTGCGTCAAGAGTTGGGACACAGCCAAGACGCAGTGATCCGGCTGCTATTGGCACGTGCCGAGGTGACGAATGCCGCCATCGCCACCGGCCGCAGCCTCAAGACCAAACTCTCCCGCTGGGAGAACGGACACGAGACACCAGCGCCGTACTACCAAGCGCTGTTCCGCGACGTCTACGGCCGAACCAACGCCGAACTCGGCTTCCCCACCGAGGATGACGAGATCGACGACGCGGCCACCGAACTCGCCGACCGGCTGATCATCGCGCAGCGGCTCGACACCGAGACAGTCGAGCTGTTTCGAAGACAGGTCGATCACGCACGCCACATGGATCAACGGTTCGGCTCGGTGGCGCTGCTTGATCAACTCCGCAGCCAGATCGGCCAGATGGAAGACCTCTTAAGTCATGCCCTGCTCAGCTCCCAACGCGCCCCGCTAGCGGGGACACTCACGGAAGCGAGCACCCTCGCCGGGTGGACGTCGCTAGACCGGGGATCGACCACGCAGGCATGGCAGCACTACGAACGCGCCAAGGCAGCCGCACGGGAAGCCGAGTCACCCTCGCTGCTGGCACACGCGCAGGCCGAACAAGCCATGGTGCTTCTGGAGATCGGCGAGACCGGGGCCGCCGTAGAGCTGGTCTCAGAAGCGGTCACGCTCGGACGGAACGGGGTGGCTCCACTTCTGCGGGCATGGCTCGCCGCGACACTCGGCGAAGTCCTTGCCGCCGACGGCCGCCGAGACGACGCGCTACGCGCATTCGACGAAGCAGACGCGCTCCTGCCCGCCGACCCACGCGACCCCGCGTTGCCCTTCGTCTTCCTCGGCGGAACACACCTTGTCCGTTGGCGCGGCAACGCCATCGCCCGGCTCGGCGAACCCGATGCCATCACTCAGTTGACCAACGCTCTTGACGGCCACCCGACGACCTTCAGCCGCGCCCGCGCAAGCCTGCTCGTCGATCTCGCTCACGCACACGCCGCGACCGGCGACCGCGACGCAGCACGCACCTACGCTGGACAGGCTCGCCGCCTCGCCGCGCAACTCTCCTCCGAGCGGCAGAAGCGACGTCTCACCCGTCTGATCCTCCCCGGAACGTCATCCCTCGGCGCGTGAGGCCAGGAAGTACAACAACGCCACCAACGTCCCCGAACCGAGCAGCTTGCGTTCCTTGGCGAGCTTGGTCGCCCGCTTCAGCGACACCCACTCGACGGTCCCCGCTTCCTCCGTGTCGGTCGGCTCCCCGATCCGCTCCGCACTACGCCAGTGATAGACGTCCATCTCCGACGTCACCATGCCGGGGATGGGCTCGAAGCTGATCAGGTGCTCAGGCTCGCCCGTCGGCAGCCACCCGCACTCTTCCCCCGCCTCACGAGCCGCCGTCGCGGCAGACTCCTCATCCCCGTCGATGATCCCGCCCGGCAGCTCATAGCCCCACGCATCCGTGGCGAACCGGTACCGCCACAGCATCAACACCTCGTCACGGTCGTTGGTGATCAGCGCCACCGCGACTCGGCTAAGATGCACAACGTGATGGTCCCAACGCTCAGCGTTAGGCGCCTCGACCTGTACGAGGCTCAGGTCAACCCATCGACTGCGATAAATCGCACGCCGACGCCCCACCTTCCAAGTTCCCACATCGTCACCTACCACGCCTCGGATTCTACGACAGCAACCGGAAGCACAACCCACCCGGATTCACCTAATTAATCAACTCCGAGACTGGGTCAATCCAAATGGAAGAATTCAGCCGGCACTTCGCAGAGGAATTCATCAAGATAGCCTCACCGTTTCCCGCCCTGGCGATAGCCATGGCCTTCTACTTGATTTACGTCAACAAATCTGTTGAATTATACATAAGAGCCAAATACCCCGAGATGTCAGATGGCCGACGTGAGCCAAAAAAACGCATTCCTTTGCGGGTGGCGATTTCGTGCCACCTACTATTCCCTGCCACAGCGGTGATAACCTGGTTGATTTTCTTCTTAACCGGGTCGAATGTCGACCTTCCTTTGGCATTACTCATCGCACCCCCACTTCTCCTTGGAGTTCCATTCCTGATTTCCGTGCGTTCCTTCAAGAAGGATCGACTCGAAGAAAACTGCGATTTGAATGCACATTTTGGCGCATCGTACAGCGTTCGCTGGAATTTTTTACTAATGCGCCACCACTCCTGGGAATTGCTCCACCTGTTCTCACTGCTTGCCATCGGCATACCCCTGGGCACGTATCTAGACAGTTTGCCAAATGGATCGGGCCACTCCAACGGCGAGAATCAAATTTTTACCATTGGCGCGACATCCTGCGCAATAGCGGCCTGGATTGCAGCATCCCTCGTCACACGTAAGGCCGTAGCGGCAATGACGCCGCACGCGTCCATAATCGACTACTACATGCGTCTACGGCGAACAATGCCTCTATCGTCAACGAGCCCACTTAGCGAATCAAATTACAAGGCCTCACGATGGAGAACAGGGTGTCATCAATACTCACATGCAATGGCACGCGAACTGCGTTACTACGCAGCAGGAACGCGCAGCAGGCTCACGCCCGGAGACTTCCAAAAAATCGCCTCGACTTACGACTTACTTGCAACTCGCCTCGCCGAGGCCGGAGCACGGAACGCCGGGAAGGAAGAGGAAAGTCCAGAATTTAGGTTACTTGCACACTCGGCATTTGACTTGATCACGAACCGTGACATTATGCACGCTGCCGAACTAGCAAAAATCAACCTCGGCGCGACCGACCACGAACTAGAAAAACACTCAAAAATTCATAGCCGACGCGAAAGGTTTAGCAATCGAATTAGCGACCTGTCGCAGCGATCCTCCGGACCACTGAAGTTGACAATAATCCTAGGAGCTGCCATTTACCTGATCGCGAACGGAGACATCGAAAGAGTAATCGACTACATCCTGAGCGTGGTAACCGAAAAATGGACCGTCGCTCAAGACTTCGCGAGACTGTGACAGCAACCCGCCGCTCGCCGACCTGCCGAGACTCAGGCTCGCCTTGGCAACTCGTCTGGATTCGCCTTCCCCTGGCCGTGCTGACAGGAGGACTATCACATCATGGGTGCGAACCTGGGTGCGAACTGGCGACGAACAGCGCCCCTCGCGCCGACTTCGCACCCAACTCCCGCGCACAAAAGCCAAGGTAGATGAGCTGGACGATGTGATCTGGGACACTCATAATCCCTTGGCCGTGGGTTCGAGCCCCACCCGCCCCACAAGATCACGCCACGCGGAGCAGAGCGGCCCACGGCCGCTTGCATGGGCCGCTCGGCTTGCGTTTCGCCCAACACCCCAGCCAATCAGGCATGGCGGGCGTCACTGGTCATCACCAGTGAGCAAAGACCTCGCCGAACATCGGGCTTCGGCAGCCTCGATCCTGCGACCGCCGCCGCGCCCGCAGCCGAAGACGGTCACGGCGACGGCCAGCCAGTCACCAACGGCTCACAGCGGCCCCAGCACGTCCCGGGGATTCGCGTCGAGTCCGAGTGTGTCGAGCACGGACAGGAGGCTGCGTTCCTCGTAGCGGAAGTGGTTCTCCATGATCGCGGCGATCCCCTCGAGGTGTTGGTCGAGTTCGGCAGGGGAGGCGGCTCGCTCGACGGCCGTCTGCAGCTTGGCGAGGAGGTAGGCCATCATCGAGTGATCCTGCTCCAGCAGTCGCAGGGTCTCGCGCAGCTCTGGATGCGCCGCCTCGATGGCGGGGAACAGGCTGCGATCTTCGCCTTCGTGGTGATCGGTCAGCGCAGCGCAGAAGCCGTGGCAGAACAGCAGCAGATCGCGGGTGGCGGACCCGGCGGTCTCGCCGTCGCGCACCGCGTCCCGGGTGATTCGCAGAGTTTCGCGCAGTCGCTGATGAACGGCGCGCAGTTCATGACTCCAGGCGGTCAGCCTGGCCTTCTCGCCCTCAGCCATACGAGGGCGAAGGGAACGACGTGGTCATCGTCGCGCTCCTTCGTGCTTCGACGCCTCCATGCCTGGCACTGCCTGCCACCGACACGCGACGCTGGAACCACGGTATCCGACCGCGGTTCGCCGCCGATCCCCGACGCCTGTCCCCTGTTCGGTCCCCGCCGCACCGACCTCCCGGCCACACCGACCTCCCGGCCACTACGGCGGACGGCGATCGACCCTGCCCGGCTGTCGTGATCACCGTCACGAACGACGCTGCGCTTCGTCGCGATCGATGTGGTCGCGGAACCGGCCGAGCATGAACCGCAGCGAGGCGAGGCCGTAGTCGAGGGTCGCACGCTGGTAGGTGGCGACCTCGCGAAGCTCCTCGGGGACGTCGGCGGCGTTGACGCGTTCGTCGAGCTCCGAGAGCTTCGCCAGGTCGGCCACGATGCGCGTCTCGATGCGGTGCAGTACCGGCGCGCGTTCTGGCTGGTCCAGCAGGCCGAGGAAGTAGAGCCGGGAGAGCGCTGCGCCCTCCAGATCCGATCCGGACAGCTCGCTCGTCATCCACGTGTGGAACTCCCGCCGACCGGCCTCGGTCACGCGGTACACCTTCCTGCCTCGGCCGACGGGTTCGACGCTGGCGACCTCGATGAGACCACGCTCGAGCAGGGAGTCCAGGGCGCGCTTGATGCTGCCCGAGCTGGCGCTGTAGAGGAGCGCGACGCCTGCCTCGAATGCCTTGATGAGGTCGTAGAGGCTCTGCGGCGCGATCAGGAGCAGGCCGAGGATCACGTGTGCCATGCGTCGAATCTAGCCTATAGTCTCTCATAGACATGTCTATGAGAGATGTCTATCCGCCGAGGAGGACCACCCCGTGACAGCGCCGCTCGCCATGACGCAGGCACCCGACAACCACGTGCCCGCCGACGTGGACACGCGACTGACCGACCTGCTCGCGGAGCTCGCTTCTCGCGGCGGGATTCGCCAGGCTGCCGTCGCCGTCGCAAGCGACGACGGCACGCAGCGCTGGTCGGCCGCCGCCGGTCCGGCCGACACCATCGCGCATCCGCTGCGTCCCGATACTCCGTTCTTCATCGCGAGCATCACCAAGCGGTTCGTCATCACGCTGGTGCTCCAGGCTCAGGAGCGCGGGGAGATCGACCTCGCTGCGCCGATCACCGACTATCTGCCCGCGAACACGATCACGGGTCTGCACGTCTTCGGCGGAGTCGACCGCACGTCCTCGATCACCGTGCGGCACCTCGCGAGCCACACCTCCGGGCTGCCGGACCATTTCGAGAGGCGTCGCGACGGCCCCAGTCTGAACGAGCACCTGCTCGCCGGTCGGGATACGGCCTGGACCTTCGAGGACGTGATCAGGACCACCCGCGACCGGCAACGTCCGCACTTCGCACCGCAGGATCTCGCTGCCCCGCGACAGAAGGCGCGCTACTCCGACACCGGCTTCCAGCTGCTCATTCGAATCCTGGAGACGGTGACCGGTCGGCCGTTCGCCGATCTGCTCGCCGAACGGATCACCGAGCCGCTCGGCCTGACCAGCACCTGGTTACCCGGTCACCGCCCGGCAGGCGCGACGACCACTGCACTGCTCCCGCTCTATTCGGGCCGAACCCCCGTGGAACTGACCTCGTTGCTGGAGTCCAGCAACGACCTGTTCAGCACCACCGGCGACCTGCTCGCCTTCCAACGGGCACTGCTTCGCGGCGACCTCTTCCGCGACCCGCACTCCCGAGGGCTGCTCACCGAGCGACGCAACCGCCTGCGCAACATTCCCATCCTGCGTACGGACTGGGCACCATGTTCTACAAGGTCGGTCGTCTCGTGTCCGGGGGGCGCCGCCCTGTCACCCTCATCGGCCACTCGGGAGCCACCGGAACGTGGCTCTTTCACTGCCCGGAACTCCAGCTGCATCTGACCGGCACCGTCAACCAGGTCAAGGGGCAGGCCGTCCCCTTCAGCCTCATGGCGCGGGCGCTGGGCATCTGGCGGGCATGACCGGCCGCCCTCGGAGTGCGTCCACGCCACGGATGCAGGCCCCGCCGCTGGGGTCGAAGCGGCGGGGCCTGGCTTGCGCACCCCCGTGCGGAGGGTCGGATCAGCCCCTGGCGGGCGGCACCGTGAAGGACGGGGTGCCGATGGGCAGCTCCTTGCTCCACGCCGCCAGATAGGTGTCCAGGTACGGGGCCCGCTCGCCGGGGACGCCGTTGTCGTCGGCCGGGTCGTCCAGGGCTAGCTCGAGTTCGATGTCGTCGACCTGGATCGTCTCGTGGGCCGGGGTCTTGAGCCAGTCGCCGCCGGGCTGGATGGTGCCGATCTCGACGGCCAGGGAGTGGCCTGCGGCCATGGTCCAGTCGGTCGACTTGAGATCGAAGCCCATCGCGCCCGGCTTCACCCGGGAGACCTGCTCGTCGAACATGACCGCGTTGCCGTCCGGGGCGACGTCGTACAGCTTGACCATGAGGTCGCCGTATCCCCCGGCGGCCAGGGAGATGCGCGGCGTGCCGGTGATCCGGGTGTCCTGCTCAAGCGGCTCGGACCACTGGACGAACGTGTTCTCGTCCGTGGGGCCGGCCTCGGCGCCGTCGTCCAGGTAGGAGCCGCCGCCGATCGGGAGGGTGGCGGCGCTGTCCGTGACGGGCCAGGAGTCCTGGGCGCGCCAGGTGCCGTTGCTGTCCTGAACGGCGAAGTTCGGGTACTCGACGGACGGTTCGACGTCCTTGAGGTACTGGTCGTAGAAGGAGATCGTCTCCTCGAACCAGCCCTCGCGACCCATGGCCAGTCTGCCGTCCTCGACACGGTCGTTGCCGCGCACGTGGTCCCACTGGCCGAGCCAGCCGCGCTGGGGTCCCTCATGATTCTCCAGGAACTCCTGCATCGCCTCCGGCTCGGTGTTCCACTCGAGGAAGCCCTGGGTCACGAACAGCGGTGTGTCGGTGCCCTTGGCGTGTTCCGCGAAGTCGCGGGCCCGCCAGTACTCCGACTCCGGGTCGGCGTTCTGGTATCCGAGCAGGTTCTCCACGATGCACATCGGGTTGTCGTCCTCGTACGCGGCGTTCGCCAGATAGCGGGGATCGTCGTCCGGCATCTGGGGCAGCTCGGCGATCTTGTTGTACGCGTTGGCCGTGTTGACGATGGTGGTGCGGGGCACCCCGTTCGAGCGGATGTTGCGTTGCAGGTCCCAGATGGGTTCCTGGGCGACGACGGCCTTGAGGGCGTCCTGATTCAGGTTGTTGCCCATCAGGCCGGTGATGGCGTCCCAGGACTTGCCGTACATTCCCACGGCGCCGGTGGACCAGGACTGGTCCGCGGCCCAGTCGATCGCCGCCTTGACGTCGGCCTCGTCGCCGGGGCCCGCGAAGTCGAGGCAGCCGGTGGAGCCGCCGAAGCCGCGCGTGTCCACCATGACGAAGGCGTAGCCCCGGTCGAACAGGTCGGTGCCTTCGATGAAGTCGTCGAAGCGGTCCGAGGGGCCGGTGTGCGTCCAGTCTTCGACGTCGGTCTGCCCGGAGTGTCCGAAGTACGCGCCTGCCGACAGGATGACCGGCACCTGCTCGCCCTCGGCCAGGTCTGCGGGCAGCAGGACGTCGGCGTGCAGTTCCACCTCCGAGCCGTCCGAGGACGGAAAGTAGTGCTGCGTCCAGGCCGCACCCTCGGGGATGCGGTCGTTCTCCTCGTGGGTGACCGACTTGTCGGCCGTGGCGACCGCACCGGTCGCAGGCTCGGCGACGGCGGAGCCTGCCATCGCACCGGTCGCGGCGAGTACGACAGCGGCCGCGGCAGAGACAGCCACCGGATGTCGGGATCTGTTCACAAGTTCCTCCATAGCGGCGTGATGGTCGGCGGAAACCGCTTCGGAGGTCAGCAGACACCCGGCCGTAACGGCACAGTCAAACGTCGCCGTGGTGATTCGGTTCACAGATCACGCCGGAAGGTCATCGATGCGGCGCCGCCGTCGGAGCCCGACGGCGACGGTGCATGCCAGGTGTCCGGCCTGGTCAGGACGAGACGGGCGTCGCGATGGACCGACGTCCGCGATAGGCGAGGGCGCGCAGCAGCCACTCGGCGGGTCCGCGCCTGCCTGCGCGTTCGAGCAGGACGGCGAAGGCCATCGAGACGAGCCACGCCGCCACCGCCACCAGCGCGGCCTGCCACTCGTCGAGGACGCCGCCCAGCCCGAGGCCCCAGGCGGACAACAGCGGCGCGAAGATCACCGACTGTAGGAGGTAGCAGGAGAGGGACCGCTTGCCGACGGCCGTCAGGCCACGGACCAGCCGGCCGGGCGTGCGTGTCGTCGCGAAGCGTGCGGCGAGGAGAGCGAACAGCGCCGCATAGCCGAGTGCGGCGAACAGCCCGGTCAGCGCATGGAGCAGGATTGGGGACCACTCTGGCAGGTCCCAGACTCCGTGGTGCACGAGCACGGAGGGCACCGCGCCGAGCCAGCCGACGGAGATGCCGACGATCGCGGTGCGTCGGAGCAGCGGTCGGTGGGTCTCCGGTGATTCGAGCACCCGACGACGCGCGCAGACGATCGCCAGGAGCACGGCGATCGGCACGACGAGGCTCAGCACGCCCTGCGCGACCGCCAGGGTGAGCCAGAACAGGAATCGAGACGTGATCGAGTCGACGTAGGAGGTCATCGCGGCTAACTGCGGCAGCGCGGCCTCGGCCATGTCGAGAGATTCCGGGGCGGTCATCCCGGCCAGCGACACCAGTGCCGTGACGATCGCGAGGAGGCTGCCGAGCGCGATGATCCACCTGCGCAGAGTCCGGTCGGTGCGCCGCAGGAACAGCCAGACCACGATGAGGCCGATGAGACCGTAGGCGCCGACGACGTCGCCCTGCCAGAGCAGCGCCGCGTGCACCGCGCCGAAGACGATCATCCAGAAGTGACGGAGCTGGAGCAGCCGCCGCGCGGACTTCTCCTCGACGCCTGCCGCCGCCTGCCTCAGGTAGAGCTGCCAGATGCCGTATCCGAAGAGAAAGGCGAAGAGCGGATAGCTTCGCCCGTCGATCGCGACGATCGCGATGGTCTGCCACACCACGTCGAGGCCGGTCGCATCAGGCCGGTGGACGCTGCCGAGCGCGGTGGGCTCCCCGTAGAGGAACCAGGGAACATTGGCCAGCGCGATGAACAGGAGCATGAGTCCGCGGGCGAGGTCCGGTGCGATGGCCCGGCTCAGTGGCGGAGTCGGATGGTCGTGCGTCGTCGTCATCGTGGTCCTTCTCGTCTGAACGAAGCTGTTCTACCTGCGGCGTATGGGGTCCGGGGGTATCCCGGCCGGGCGAGTTCGTCGCGGGCGGCCCGGCTGATCGGCCGTCGCCGACGGGAGGCCGGTGCGCGGCGTTCGGGGATCGCGGGCGAGTCGAGGGACGAGCGCATCGGCGGTGAACTCCGCGACCGGGATCGGGCTTGCCGCACTCGCTGATCTGCCGGAACCCACGTGGCGAGGTCGGGCTGGCGCTGACGCTCGTCCGCTTCGGCGGCCCGTCCCCCGCGACCATCCGCCATCGGCCGCAGGCGAGAATTCGTGACCGCCTTCACCTGATCGTCGATCTCCACAGCACAGCGCACAGCAGGCAGGCCCGCTCGTCCGACGAGAAGCCCGTCGACGGTCAAGAGTACTGATCTGCGGTCGTCGTGGTCGACGGAAGTGATCTCTGCGGCCCGGCGCACGGCACCGACCGTCGTCGTGGGCAGGATTCGGCATATCCGACCTGCGGCTCTCGCCGCCACGGCGCGGACCCGGTGGCCCCGCTCGGGTCGAGCCCTCGTCTCGCGTCTCCAGTCGCACCCACGGCCGCCTCCGGAGGCCGCCGGCGTCCTGAGCTGCCAGAACACCCCGGGAACGATCACGAGGGCACCCCGACCCGCCGACATCTATTCTAGCGCTAGAATAACGGGTGTGGAGCTGACCCCGTCCGAGCTGACCGTGCTCGGCCTGATCATCGAACGCCCGCAGCACGGCTACGACCTGGAACGGGTCATCGAGCGGCGCGGTGTCCGGCAGTGGACGGACATCGGGTTCTCGTCGATCTACTACCTGCTCACCAAGCTGGAGGGCCGAGGGCTGGTCCACGTACCGGCGGCTCCCGTCGCGGCGAGGTCTCGCCGCGTCTTCCACGCCACCGGCGCAGGTCGAGAGGCGGCGGCACGCACCGCGCTCGCCCTCGTCACCGAGCTGCATCCCGTCCCGAGCCCGTTCCTGGTCGGCGTCGCCAACCTGCCGCTGCTCTCCGCGCCGGAGTACGCCCAGGCGTTGCGGGCGCGTCTCGCCCAGGTCGACGCCCGCATCACCGCCGTTCGGCAGGCCGAGCAGGCGCCGGTCCCCCTCGCGTCCCCGGCACGCGAGGTCTTCTCCTACGCACTGAGCCTTCTCGAGGCAGAGAGGTCGTGGCTCGCCAGCCGAGTCGGAGGAACCCGATGACGAACAAGACTGACTTCACGAAGAGTCTCGACTCCTACCAGGCGAAACGCGGCGAGTTCCGGATCGTGGCGGTACCAGACCTGCAGTACCTCATGATCGACGGGCACGGCGACCCGAACACCGCACCGGCGTTCGCCGAAGCGGTCGAGGCGCTCTACCCGGTGGCCTACAAGCTGAAGTTCGCCAGTAAGCGCGACCATGGACGGGACTACGTCGTCACCCCGCTGGAAGGCCTGTGGTGGGCGACGGACATGGACTCGTTCACGACGACGCGGGACAAGTCCCGCTGGGACTGGACCTTGATGATCATGACGCCGGACTGGATCGACCAGGACATGTTCGCCGCCGCCGTGGCGCAGGTCGACAAGAAGAAACGACCGGCCCGGCTCGGCGAGATCCGACTGGAGACCCTGTCCGAGGGCCGGTGCGTGCAGACGCTGCACGTGGGTTCGTTCGACGACGAGACCGAGCTGCTCACCAGGATGCATGACGAGTTCATCCCGGCCAACGGGCTGCGCATGGTCGCCAAGCATCACGAGATCTACCTCAGCGACGCCCGCAGGGTCGCACCCGAGAAGCTGCGCACCATCCTCCGCCAGCCGGTCGTCGCCGCAGCCGTCTCGGACGAGTAGCCGCTGGCTGCGCAGCAATGCCTCGCCGGTGAGCTGCGGCGGACCGGGCGTTCACGGCGCACGGCTCGGGTGATCGGGCGTCCCGATCACCCGTCGCCCCGCACGGTCAGGTAGCCGCGGGAGAACGCGGTCGCCACCGCAGCAGCCCGGTCCTTGACACCGAGTTTCGCGTACACGTGCAGCAGGTGTGTCTTCACGGTCGCCTCGCTGATGAAGAGCTGCCGTGCCGCCTCGCGGTTCGTCGAGCCCTTGGCAATCAGCTCCAACACCTCCAGTTCGCGCTGCGACAGCAGCTCGGTGGCGGGCCTGCGCATCTGACCCATCAGCCGGGTCGCGACTGCGGGGGCCAGCGCCGCCTGTCCCCGCGCGGCCGCCTCCACCGCACGGAACAGCTCCTCCCTCGGCGCGTCCTTCAGCAGGTAGCCGGTGGCGCCCGCCTCGATGGCGGGCAGGACGTCGCTGTCGGTGTCGTAGGTGGTGAGCACGAGCACGCGGGCGGGCACACCGCGCCGGGCCAGCTCCTTGATGGCGGCGACGCCGTCGACCCTCGGCATCCGCAGGTCCATCAGGATCACGTCGGGCTGGAGTCGTTCGCCTGCGGTGACGGCCTCCGCGCCGTCGCAGGCCTCGCCGAGGACGCCGAAACGCGGATCGGCGCCGAACATGCCGCGCAGGCCGTCCCGCACCACCGGGTGGTCGTCGACGATCAACAAAGAGATCACGAGCCGCACCCGGCCGGGATCGCAGGCACCGACGCCGAGATCGCGGTGCCGCCGCCGGGTTCCGACTCGATGTCGAGCCTGCCCGCGAGGCGTTGCACCCGCTGCCGCATGCCCGCGAGCCCGAACCCACCGCTCGCCGAACCGCCCGCAGGCCTGGCGTCGGGATCGAATCCCCTCCCGTCGTCGCGCACGTCCAGGGTCACCAGGTCCTCCATGTAAGACAGGGTCAGGCCGACGCGGCCCGCGTTCGCATGCTTGGCCACGTTGGCGAGCGCCTCCTGCGCGGCACGCAGCAGCGTCACCTCGACGTCGGCATGCATCGGCCGAGGGTCGCCGGTGGTGGTCAGCATCGCGTCGATGTCGTTGGCCTCCGACCAGCGGCGGGTCACGTCGCTGATCGCGTCCGCGAGCCGGGCGTCGGCGAGCAGCTCCGGCCCCACCGCGTGGACGGTCCGGCGGGCCTCGGTGAGACTCTCGCGAGCGAGATTCATCGCGTTCGTCATGTGACGGTTCAGCGTCGACGGCTCGTCCGTCGTCTGCTCGGCGGCCTGGAGCTGAGTGAGGATGCCCGCGAGACTCTGCGCCAGCGTGTCGTGGATCTCCCGTGCCATCCGCTGCCGTTCGTCGAGCACGCCTGCCTCCCGGGCCTGGACCAGCAGCTGAGCCTGCAGGCCCGCGTTCTCCTCCAGCGCCGCCGCCAGCTTGACGTTGGCCTCGTGCAGCTCGGCGAGCGCGCGCTGCTGCTGGTCGTTACGGCGATACCCCAGCTCGGCGAAGTGGAAGAACGACGAGGCCAGCACCAGCGTGATGCCGAAGAGCGCCGCCCACTCCCACCAGCCGTTGCCGTCGATCTCGGCGATGCCGCCCACGTACGACACGGCCGCGATCATCGCCGTGACGGTGACGCCGAGGTACCGCCAGCGGCCGTGCAGGAAGAGGAACGCATGAACGTAGCCGACGAAGGCGAAGATGCCGTACCACGGCGCGATCGCCGTCAGGCTGCCCGCGAGGACCGTCAACCCGGCGTAGTACAGGACCGTCGACGGGCCGTTCCGCCGCCCCCTCGCCTGCACCACGTCGAACCAGACCAGCCAGAGCGCGGTGAGCAGCGCGAGGCCGAGCACGAGCGGCCCGGGTACCGGCTCACCCCAGACCGGTTGCAGCAACGTGACGACGGTGCTGGCCGCCAAGAGGAGGTACGGAAGGACGCTGATGACCACGATCTCCCGGCGTTCCTCCCGGTCGAACTCCGCACGCAGCTCGGCCTCGATGCTCAACGACCTACTCCCAACGGAAATACCGCGCGGCCAGTCCGCCTGCCACGATCGTCCACCCCAGCATGACGACCACGTGCAACAGTTGCGGCCAGTGCCCTGCCGCGGCGTCCTGCAATGACTGCACGCCCGCCCCCAACGGGCTGAAGTCGCTGATCGTCCGCAGGAGGTCGTTCATCGAGTCGCGTGGCACCCACAGGCCTGCGAAGAAGGCGATCGGGAAGAACAGCACCAGCCCGATCGCGCTGGCGCTCGTGCTGCTCGGCGCCAGCGCGGCCACGAGCAGCCCCACCGCGAGCATCGCCAGCGCCGCCAGCAGATAGACCACCGGGTAGGCGAGCAGTTGCCTCGGCAGGTTCACCTCGAAAGCCACCCTGCCGACGGCGACCACGACCAGCATCGTCACCACGGACATGATCGTGCACATCAGCAGGTGCGCGCCGAGCATCAGCGCGGGCTTGACCGGGGTGGTCCGCATGCGCCGCAGGACGCCCTTCTCCCGGTACGCGGCGAGCTGCTGGGGCAGGCTGACGAGTGCCAGGGTGGCGATCGCCAACGCGACGAGGATGGGCGTGTACACGTCGATCGGCCGCGCCCCGCCGAGATCGGCGGAGGCCTCGCGAAGCGACGGGATCGAGCCGAGGATGACGAGCAGGATCGGGGGGAAGCCGAGCACGAAGATCATGCTGATCGGCTCCCGGAAGAACAGTCTGGTCTCGGTGGCGGTGAGTCGGAGCAGGGGCGGCATTGCGGTCTCCTCAGACATCGACGGGGTGGCCGGTGAGCGCGACGAACGCGTCGTCCAGCGAGGCCTGCTCGACGCGGAGGTCGGCGGCGATGACCTGGTGCCGGGCGAGCACGGTGGTCACGGCGTGCAGCAGGTTCCCGCTGCCGGTCACGACGAGCTGCCCGCCCGCCCGCTCGACCGACGCGACCTCCGGCAACGCGGTCAGCACGGCGTGATCCAGCGGCACGGACGGTCGGAAGCGAATCCGCTGCCGGTCGTTGACCCTGGAGACCAGTCCGGCCGGGGTGTCGAGCGCGACGAGACGGCCCGCGTCGATCACGGCCAGCCGGTCGCAGAGCCGCTCCGCCTCCTCCATGAAGTGTGTGACCAGCAGGACCGTCACGCCCCGGTCGCGGATGCCCTCGATGAGGTCCCACGTGTCGCGGCGGGCCTGCGGGTCGAGACCGGTGGTGAGCTCGTCGAGCACCGTCACCTTCGGACCGCCGATCATCGCGAGCGCGATCGACAGCCGCTGCTTCTGCCCGCCGGAGAGCCGACGGAACTGCGTGTCCAGTCGGTCGGTGAGCCGCAGCGCCTCGATCAGTTCGCGCCAGTCGACGGGGGCGCGGTAGAAGGAGCTGTACAGCTCCATCGCCTCGCCCACCTTGAGCTTGGCGGGCAGCTCGCTCTCCTGGAGCTGCACGCCGAGCAGCTGCCGCAGCTCACCGGTGTCCCGTCTCGGGTCGATGCCGCAGACCCGGACGCCCCCGCCGTCGGGGGTGCGCAGGCCCTCGATGCACTCGACCGTGGTGGTCTTGCCCGCCCCGTTGGGCCCCAGAATCCCGAATATCTCGCTCTGCTCGACGGTGAAGCTGACGCCCTTGACCGTGGTGTGATCGCCGTAGCGCTTGACGAGGTCGGTCACCTCGATGATTGCCATACGTCGAAGCGTGCCGCCTGCCCGCGATGCGTCACATCGACTGCGCGGTCAGGCCGATGCCGGGTTCGGTGGATGCCGCCATCCACCGATCGGTTGGTGCCGGGGTCGGCAAGGCGGGCAGGGGTCGAGGTCGCGCCGGGGCCGTCTGCCTGCTCGAGACGTCGCGGCCTGCCCCGACCGATGTCGATGCGCGTGCAGGCGAGCGCCGCCTGCACGCACCGCGCGCCATGCCGCGCCACTCGCCGTGCTCAGCCTCGGGGCAGGTCGACCGTGACGTGCGCGGCCAGCGCGCGCAGGAAGTCGGGTGCGTCGAAGAGCCTGCCCGCCGAGGCGACGCCCGTCGTGCGAGTCCGCCCGGAGAGGATGCGGTCGACCGCCTCCACCGCCAGCGGGGCAGTGACGGCGTAGATGTCCTGCCCCCGCGCGGCCGCCCGTCGCCGGGTGTCGCCGGAGCGGACGATCACGTCGACGAGGAAGGTCTGGGCGGATCGACCCCGCTCGTCGACGGGGACCGGGCCGGCCGGGTCTGGCACCGACAGGTCCTTCGCCGCGTCGACGGCCATGTACGTGCGCACCTTGGGGACCGACAGATGGCTGGGGATGGTGACGACGTCGGTCATCGTGAACCCGCCGAGAACGGGCCGCACCCCGAGCGGAGCGGGGAAGTCCCAGTCCAGGACCGGCGACGCGTCGTCGTGGTAGGCCAGTTCGCCTGCGGTGTAGCGGACGCCCCTGCCGTTGCGCCGCTCCCGCGAGACCCTGCCTGCCGCGAGGGTCCCGGCAGTGGGATGCCAGCTGCTCAGGCCGTAGGCGACGTGCACCTCGTCGGCGGCCGTCCAGTCGCCCATCGCCGTGGTGGCCAACAGATCGCCGAGACCGCCGTAGAAGGCCATCGCGGGGAGCACGACGGTGCCCGCCTCGCGGGCCCGGTCTCCGAAGTGCGCGAACGCGTCGATGTTGGCCTCGATCTCGGCCGACACGTCCACATACGGGATGCCCGCGCGCAGGGCGGCCTCGATCACCTGGGCAGCGGTGGCGGCGAAGGGCCCGGCAGCGTTGATCACCGCTGCCGCTCCGGCGAGCGCGCGATCGAGCGCGGCCGAGTCGTCGACGGACGCCTGCCGAGCGTCGAGTCCGGGGTGTTCCGCTGCCAGCGCATGCAGCCGCTCCGCGTCACGTCCCGCCAGGAGCGGGACGAACCCTCGCTCGCGCAGCTCGGCCACCACGAACCGTCCGGTGTGCCCGTAGGCGCCGAACACCGCGACCGTGTGACCCGATTCCCGCTGTTCCGCGGTCATGCTCATGTGATCCACGGTGAGAATCGTGGCCGAGGGGAGCAGGCGCCACGAGTGTCTTGAACGCCGTCATGCGTACAGTTTCGGACATGAGCACGATCGCGGTGGCCGTTGCCGACGGGATGCGGCACTTCGAGCTGTCGGTGGCGTACGAGATCTTCGGCGCCGACCGGACAGGGCAGGCCGACGCCTGGTACGACCTCGTGATCTGCGGCTCGGGCCCAGTGCGGCTCGGCCGGTTCCGGCTGGAGCCGGACGGCGGGCTCGACCGGTTGGCCTGCGCGGACACGGTGATCGTTCCCGCACTGGCCGACGCCGACGAGCCGCCGCCCGCCGACCTCGTCGACGCGGTGCGCACGGCCCACGAGGCGGGCGCGCGAACGGTCTCGCTGTGCACGGGGGCGTTCGTGCTGGCCGCCGCAGGCCTGCTGGACGGCAGGCGCGCCACCACGCACTGGGCCCACGCCGGGGCGCTCGCCGCCCGCCATCCCCGCGTGACAGTCGACCCGGACGTGCTCTACGTCGACGACGGCAGCGTCCTCACCTCGGCGGGCAAGGCCGCAGCGGTGGACCTGTGCCTGCATCTGGTCCGCTCCGACCACGGCTCGGCGGTCGCCAACACGATCGCCCGCAGCCTGGTCGTGCCGCCGCACCGGACCGGCGGCCAGGCCCAGTTCGTCACCGCCCCGGTGCCGGCCCGAGACACGCACCCGCTCGCCCGGCTCCTCCCCTGGGCGGCACAACGGCTGGAGCATCCGCTGACCGTCGCGGATCTCGCCCGCCAGGCGAACATGAGCTCACGCAACCTCGGTCGCCATTTCCGATCCGCGACCGGCACCACCCCGCTGCACTGGCTGTCGACGCAACGAATCCGCCGCGCCCAGGAACTGCTGGAAACCACCGACGACGGCATCGACGCCGTCGCAGCGGCGGTGGGCATGGGCACGGCGGCCACCTTGCGCAGGCATTTCCACCGCACGGTGGGCGTGCCGCCGGACGCCTACCGCCGCACCTTTCGCAGCTAGGTCGCCACCCGCGAGATCCGCCCCGCGGCGATGCTCGCCGAGCGCAGCCGGCTCGTCAGCCGCGCGGCAGGCTCGGCGCCGATCACCTCGGGGATCACGCCGCGTCAGCCGCCTGCCGGCGGGCGCTTCTTCCGCGCCGCCGGACGTCACCGGGCGCGTCAGGTCTCACCGGACCGGACGTCAGCAGCCTGCCCGAACCGCCCGACAGCCCGAACTGCCCGAGCCGCTCGGCTGCCCCGCGATACTGCGCAGGCGTCGCCGTCGGATGCCTCGCCGGTCGTGGCGCGGTTCGGTGCCGGACCTGCTTCCGAGTCCGCCCCGCACCGCAGGCTGGTCGTCGCGGGTCGGCACCGAGTTCACGAACCGCACCCCGCCGGGATCACCGGCATCGACGCGGAGAGGTCAGCACCGCCGTCAGGTGCAGGCTCGGCGGCGAGTCCGCCCGCGAACCACAAATCACGAATCACAAGGCGAATCGTTGAAGCCCGGTGACGCGGAGAAGTTCCAGCGCCGATGCCGTCGCCGTGCCGGGTGCAGCCGAGTAGATGAGGACGGTCTGATCACCCTCGGGCTCCCGGAGCACGTCGACGTCCAGGGTCAGCATGCCGACTTCTGGATGCACGCGGGTCACGCAGGCGGCGCGCAGCCGCCCGGAGCGGCCCGCTCGCCACAGACTGTCGAAGCGGGCGCTCCCGCCACGCAGGTCGGCCACGAGTCTCGCGAGGTCGGGATCATCGGGGTAGCGGGCCTGCGCCGTCCGCAGGCAGCCGACGCAGTCGGCGGCCGCCGAGGTCTCCGTATCGGGATTCGGGCCGAGAAACCGCTGCCAGATGAGATTGCGTCGCGCGGTGGGCAACTCGGAGAAGTCGCCGAGCAGGGCGGCGCCGAGCGGGTTCCAGGCGAGCACATCGGACTTGGCCGACAGCACGAGGGCGGGCAGGTCGGACATCCGGTCGAGCAGGCGCAGCACGCTCGGCCGGACCAGCATCGGAATCCGGCCTGCCTGCGGCGGTTCCGCGCCCGCGAGCCGGAACATCATGTCGCGGTCATCGTCGCCGAGCCGCAGCGCCCTCGCCAGCGCGCCGAGTACCTGCGTCGACGGTCTCGGCCCCCGGCCCTGCTCGAGCCGGATCACATAGTCGACGCCCAGACCCGCCAGCTGGGCGACCTCCTCCCGACGGAGCCCGGGGACCTGCCTGCGCAGGCCGGTGGGCAGGCCGACGTCGGCGGGTCTGACTCGTGATCGCGCAGTGCGCAGCACCGCGGCCAGTTCGGCTCTGTCCACGCACCCATCGTGCCGGCGGAGCGGCCCGTTCGGGGTGGTACCGGCGGTCCCAGGCCACCTCGGTCCTGGCGTCGGCGCCTCATCATCGGCGACGCTGGCAGCGTGTCGACGAACAAGATGACGACCGCCCTGGTGACCGGGGCGAACAAGGGACTGGGACGCGAGACCGTGCGCAGACTCGCGGCCGCGGGCTGGGACGTGTTCCTCGGTGCGCGTGACGAGGCACGCGGCAGGAAGGCGGCGGCGGAACTGGCCGACGACGGCGTGACGGTGCGGTTCGTCCCGCTCGACGTGACCTCCGACGAGTCCGTCGCCGCGGCCGTGGACACGGTGCAGGCCCATGCCGGGCGGCTGGACGTGCTGGTGAACAACGCGGGCGTCGGCGGGCCGCCGAACCCGCCCGCCGAGGTGCGAGCCGACGATCTGCGGCAGCTGTTCGAGGTCAACGTGTTCGGCCCGGTCCGAGTCACGAACGCCTTCCTGCCGCTGCTGCGGGCCGCCGAGAAACCCCGGATCGTCATGGTGTCCAGCGGGATGGGGTCCTTCGCGGTCTCGAACGACCCGCGTTGGTTCGGGCTGGTGCCGCCGACACTCGGCTATCCGGCGTCGAAAGCGGCGTTGAACATGATCACCAGCCAGTATGCCCGTGCGCTGGACGGAGTCCGGATCAACGCCGTGGACCCCGGCTACACCGCGACCGACCTCAACGGCCACACGGGCACCCAGACCGTGTCCGAGGGGACCGACGCGATCGTCCGGCTGGCCGGCCTCGGCTCGAATGAGCCGACCGGCGGCTTCTTCAACCGCGAGGGAGTCGTTCCGTGGTGACGACGCAGGAAGAGCACACCGGTGATGTCGTCCTGTCGCTCGGGCTGCATCCGAGTGCGGTCGATTTCAGTCTCCACCCGGAGATCACCGAGGAGACGCTGACGGCCCGGCTCGCCGCAGGCGAGGCGGCGATCCGAGCAGCGGGGTTCGACCTCGTGCAGTGCCTGGTAGCGGCCGACGAGGCCGAGGCCGAGCGCACGATCCGGCAGTGCGTCGCCCGACGAGCAGTCCACGTCGTGATGATCGGTGCGGGCCTGCGCGTTGCACCGGAGCACACGCTGCTGTTCGAACGGGTCGTGAATCTGCTCAACGAACTCGTTCCCGGCATCGTGTTCTGCTTCAACACCTCGCCGGAGAACACCATCGACGCGTTGCGGCGGCACGCACGGCCCGGCAGCGGTCACGACGGCATGGGACCGCGCTGACCTGCGACCACGCTGACGGGTGCGCGCCTCGGTGCGCACGCGGCCGTCGAGACGCCGACGGCCGCACCCGTTCGCGACCGGCCGGCTGCCATGGCAGTCCGCTTGCCGCACCGCTCGCCGTGACCTTCGGACACCGATCGAGGCCGCCCACGTCGCGCGCGGACCGGCCCGGATCGGGACGAAGCTCAACAGCATCAGGTGGGGAATCGAGTCCGACGCGCGACCGCAGGCACCGGCGTCGAAGGCCTGCGGGATTCGAGGGTCCGGCAGGCGCAGGCATCGCGATGCCGGGGTCTGCCGGTCGGCCCCGCCTCAGGCAGCACGCAGGGTGCGGAAGAACGCCCGGACGTCCTCGACGAGCAGATCAGGAGCCTCCATCGCCGCGAAGTGGCCGCCCCGGTCGTACTCGGTCCAGCGCACGACGGTGTGCTGCTGCTCGGCGACGGCCCGGATGGTGACGTCGCCGGGGAAGAGCGCACAGGCGGTCGGGACGCCGGAGTCGGCCAGCTCGGCACCCCAGTGCGTGGACTCCTTGTAGATCCGAGTCGAGGACGCGAAGGTCTCGGTGAACCAGTAGATCATCACGTTGGTGAGCAGCGCGTCCCGGTCCACCGCGTCCTCCGGCAGTTCCTTCGCCGGGTTCGAGAAGGTCTTGAACAGGTCGACGATCCAGCCCAGCAGCCCGACCGGCGAGTCGTGCAGGCCGAAGGCCAGCGTCTGCGGACGCGTGGACTGGATCGCCGCGTAGCCCCCGACCTCCTCGAAGCCGCCCTGCTCCGCCAGCCTTCGCTGATCGGCCTCGTCCCATCCGCTGGTGTCCTGGTCCCAGCCGCCGATGGTGAGCAGGCCGTTGACGTGGACGCCGACGACGTGCTCGGTGGCGATTCGGCCGATCTGCGGGCCGACGAGCGAACCGAAGTCGCCGCCCTGCGTGCCGTAGGAGGTGTAGCCCAGCCGAGCCATCAGCGCGGCGACGACCTCCGCGTGGCGTTCACTGCCGCTCTGCCCCGCCTCACGGGTGGGCCCCGAGAAGGCGAAGCCCGGCGGCGAGGGGATGACCAGATGGAAGGCGTCGGCGGGATCGCCGCCGTGCGACCGGGGGTCGGTCAGCGGGCCGATCACGTCGAGGAACTCGACGAAGGACGCCGGCCAGCCGTGCATCATCACCAACGGCAGCGCGGCAGGCTCGGGAGAACGAATGTGCAGGAAGTGGACCTGCTGCCCGTCGATCTCGGTGATGTACTGCGGGATCTCGTTCAGCGCCGTCTCCTGCGCCCGCCAGTCGTACCCCGTCCGCCAGTACTCCACGAGCCCTCGCAGATAGGAGACCGGCATCCCGTGGTCCCACCCCATGCCCGGCAGTTCGTCCGGCCAGCGGGTGGCGGCCAGGCGGGCGGACAGGTCGTCGAGTCGATCCTGCGGAACGTCGATGCGAAACGGGCGGATCTCGGGGGTAGGAGTCGTCATGGCGGCGACGGTAGAACGGCGTTAGAGCCTGTCTTTGATCCCCCTCCGTCGTGAGCGGGGATCAGCGTGGATGAGCTGCAAGGCGGAGGAAGGAGACATAACGGAGTTATGTTGACTGACGACAACGCCGCAGATCGCCGCGCTGGCCCCGCGCAACAGGAAAGTGGGGATCAAAGACAGGCTCTGAGGACCGGATCGCTCCTATGTTCCTGCGAGGATCGACGGCATGTTGGAGACCTCCGCCCGCCTGCTCAAGCTGCTGTCCCTGCTGCAGGCACGCCGCGACTTCTCCGGTGCCGAGCTGGCCGAGCGGCTGGGGGTCAGCCGCCGCACGGTTCGCCGCGACGTCGAGCGGCTGCGGGACCTCGGCTATCCCGTGCACGCCAGCCAGGGCATCTCGGGCTATCGGCTGGGTGCAGGCGCCGCGCTGCCGCCGCTGCTGCTGGACGACGACGAGGCGGTCGCGGTGACCGTCGGACTGCGCACCTCGGCGGAGAACTCGGTGGCCGGCATCGAGGAGAGTGCCCTGGGGGCACTGGCGAAACTGGAACAGGTCCTGCCGTCCCGGCTGCGCCACCGCGTCGCGGTGCTGCACTCGACGACCATGCGGGTGGGCGATACTTCCGGCCCGCAGGTCTCCTCGCAGACTCTGATGGCCGTGGCCGACGCCTGCCACCGACGCGAGCGGCTGCGCTTCGATTACGCAGGCCCGCGTGGCGGGGTGACGATCCGGACGGTCGAGCCGCACAACCTCGTCAGCTTCAGCCGGCGCTGGTACCTGGTGGCCTTCGACGTCGATCGGGACGACTGGCGTGCCTTCCGCGTCGACCGGCTGACGCCGCGCACGCCGACCGGGCCCTCGTTCCCCCGCCGGACCCCGCCGCACGGCGACGCCGCGACATATCTGACGCACCGGCTGTCCGCGCGGACCTGGCCCTGTCAGGCGACGTTCACGCTGCACCACGCGGCCGAGGCCGTCGCGGACCGGATCTGGCCGGGAATGGGCGTCGTGGAGGCGGTCGACGAACGCAGCTGCCTCTTCCACGTCGGCGGCGAGACGGTGGCGGACCTCGTGTGGATGATCACCTCGGTACGGGTCGACTTCACCCTCGTCACCGGCCCCGCCGAGCTGCCCGACGCGCTGCGGGCACAGGGTCTGCGCTGTCTCCGGGCCGTCGACGCGCCGTGATCGTCTCGGCCCCGGCCGCAACGACGAAAAACCCCAGGCCGGCGGCCTGGGGTGAGTGAGGCTCCTCCGGTTGGACTCGAACCAACAACCCTTCGGTTAACAGCCGAATGCTCTGCCAATTGAGCTACGGAGGAAGGTTATTCAGTTCTCTCGCCGGACTTCAAGTCCGACGAGACATACTCTAGCGCACCATCGGAACCGGTTTTCACCACCCCTCGGTTGAACACCTCGCGATGCGGGAACATGGTCCACACGAGCATCGACCGAGGAGGGCACCATGACCAAGCTGTTGCTGGGCGCGGCCATTGGTTACGTATTGGGGGCCAAGGCTGGCCGGGCTCGGTACGAGCAGATCGTGCAGGCCTATCGCCGAGCCCTTGATCACCCGATCGTGCGAGACGTCACCGCGAAGGTGCGGGGCAGAGTGGAGCAGCAGACCCGCCCGAAGCACCCGCAGCCGGACGACCTGCTGGTCTGACACCGGTTCGCA
This sequence comes from Actinoalloteichus sp. GBA129-24, assembly GCF_001941645.1. Classification (NCBI taxonomy): domain Bacteria; kingdom Bacillati; phylum Actinomycetota; class Actinomycetes; order Pseudonocardiales; family Pseudonocardiaceae; genus Actinoalloteichus; species Actinoalloteichus sp. GBA129-24. Next base: position 5,842,948 of record NZ_CP016077.1, read on the forward strand.
CGAGAGAACACGGACGGCCGGGGGTCGAACCTCGGCCGTCCGCTTCGTCGAGTGCCACCCCCGGACCCCTGGACCCGCGGCCGCCGGGCCGCGCCGGCAGCGTCCGCGGCCAGGCCGTCGTCCCGGTTCACCAGTTCCGCGGCCGGACCGAGCCCGCCCCCGCCTCGACAGCGCAGGACGGGTTGCGCGACGGGACCGGTCAGGACGGCCCGAGCACCGCCGACCTCAGCCGAGCCGCCGGGCGACGACGAAGATCCGCCGGAACGGGAACCAGGTCACGCCGTCGGCCTGTCTCGGATACGCCGACCGAAGCCTCGGCCCGAGTTCGGCCCGGAACTCGGCCCAGCCCGCCTGGGTCAACACGCTCCTGATCGGGCGCAACGCCGTTCCGCTCACCCAGTCGAGGACCGGGTCCTCCCCGGTCAGCCGCTGGAGGTAGGTGGTCTCCCAGGCGTCGACCTCGGCACCCAGCGCCGCCAGCGGAGTCGCGTAGCCCACCGCGTCGAGGACGGCACCCGGTGCGCGCATGGCCAGCCCGTCGAGGCGGTCTCGCCAGGCGGGCGACCCCGCCAACGTGCGGATCTCGTGATGCGAGGGCGCATCGAAGTTGCCGGGCACCTGAAAGGCCAGCCACGCGCCGGGCCGCAGCCGGGTCAGCCAGCTCCGCAGCAGCTCGCGATGGCCGGGAACCCACTGGAGCACCGCGTTGCTGAGCACGACGTCGACGTCCTCGTCGGGCTGCCAGGCCGTGACGTCGCACAGGCGCGCATGCACACCTGCCGCCTTCGCCGCGTCCACCATCTCCTGCGAGGAGTCGACCGCCTCGATGTCGGCGTCCGGCCAGCGTTGGGACAGCGTGGCGGTGAGGTTGCCCGGCCCACAGCCGAGGTCGACCACCCGCCGGGGATCTTCGGCACCGATTCGAGCGACCAGCTCGTGAAAGGGCCTGCCCCGCTGGTCGGCGAAGGTCAGGTAGGTCTCCGGATTCCACTTCGTCGTGGCCATCGCGCCTCCTCTTGAAAAACGTACGTACGTACTTTATTCCCTTCGTGGTGTCGATGGGGCCGGAACAGCCGGGATCGACGGGAGAAGTCCCACATCGTCACCGCCTGTCGACCGCGCCGTGACGCCGCCTCGACCGGACCCTGCGGACCCGCGAGGCGGCAGAAGGAGCACGGCGGAACGAATGAATCGGGAGAACCGAGTCGCTACTCGACGGGCGGTCTGGCCTGGGCGAGCTTCGCGGCCACCTCGGACGCGATGTCGGCCACCACGGCCCGGTCCGTGCCGGGGTCGATCCGTACCTGAAGCAGCACGCCGTCGCGGCCGGGCACCCGCCGCTGCACGAACCACGCCCCGCCGCCGGGCAGCTCACGATGATGCCGAGAGGTGATCGAGGCGTTCACCCGTTTCAGGACGGCCTCGGGGACGCGACCCGCCTCGGCGATGGCATACCGACGAGGCGGCAGGTCCGTGAGCAGCTCGGCCTCGCCCGCAGCACCCGCCGACTCCGCCTCGACCACCGTCAGGCTGCCGTCCTTCCAGGTCGCCTTGGAGATCAGGTGCCAGCCCACTCGCCGAGAGCCCGACACCTCGGGCAGCCACAGCCCGAGCCGGGTCGCGACGACCGCGCCGCCGCCCTTCGTGGTGGCCACCGCGAGCACCCGCTCATCGGTCTCCAGGGTTCCGGTGAAGCTCGCGGGCAGCTTCGGCGAACCGACCACCCACAGCCGCAGTCGACGGATGAGATCCCTCACGACAGTCCTCCCACCGCCTGGTCCTGAAGCGCCTTCCGATACTGCTCCAGCCCGACCAGGTCTCCGAACAGGGCGTGATACTCCTCAGGCTCCTCCGTGGCCGACATCCGCTGCAACCGAGACTTCAGCTCGGCGATCTCCCTGGCCACCACGGACTCCTTGAGCCTGGCCAGCAGGCTCGCCACGTACAGCGCGTCCTCCTCCGATCGGGACCGCAGCGACTCCACCGACAGCTCGGTGAGCAGCGACCGGACCGAGGCGTGCGGGCAGTGCTCCGCCATGGCCGCGACCAGTCCGGAGCCCGAGAGCCCGCCCGAGGCTCCGCCCGCCGCGATCAGCGCCCGATGCACCGCCAGGTAGGCGGGATGCGTGTAGGCCTGCTCGGAGATCGAGTCGTAGACGGGCCCCGCCAGCGCGGGCCACTGGAGCGCGACCTTCAGCGCCTCCCGTTGCAGCCAGAGCTGCGGGTCGTCCGGCGCGGGCCTCGGCGGGCCGCTGTCGTCCCCGGCTCCCCGCCCCGGCGCGGGCTGCCGGGCCTGCCGCGTCGGCCGCGCCGGTTCACGACGGCCGCCGCCTGCCAGTTCACGGACCTCGCGCACCACCGAGGGCGTGTCGTCCCAGCCCACCCAGCCCGACAGTCGACGGGCGTACTCGTCGCGCAGGGCGACGTCGCGGATCTGCGCCACCAGCGGCGTCGACGAGCGCAGCGCGGCGAGCTGGCCCTCTGCCGTGTCAAGATCATGGCTCTTGACCACGCCCCGGATGGCGAACTCGTACAGCGGGCGGCGGCGGGCGACCAGGTCGCGCACGGCGGGGTCGCCCTTCTCCTGCCGCAGCTCGCAGGGGTCCATGCCGTCCGGCGCCACGGCGATGAAGGTGTTCCCCGACCAGTTCTGGTCGCTGTCGAAGGCCTTTCGGGCCGCCGACTGGCCCGCCGCGTCGCCGTCGAAGGTGAAGATCACCTCGGAGCCGAGGGAGGCCTGGTTGAAGGAGGCGTCCATGAGCAGTCGCGACAGCACCTTGATGTGCTCGTCACCGAAGGCCGTTCCGCAGGAGGCGACCGCTGTCGGCACCCCGGCCAGGTGCATGGCCATCACGTCGGTGTAGCCCTCGACGACGACGACCTGATGCCGCCTGGCGATCTCCCGCTTGGCCATGTCGAGACCGAACAGCACCTGGGACTTGCGGTAGATCGGGCTCTCGGCGGTGTTGACGTACTTGGCCTGGATCGGGTCCTCGTCGAAGATGCGCCGCGCGCCGAAGCCGACGACGTCGCCGCTCAGGTCCTTGATCGGCCACAGCAGCCTGCGGTGGAACCGGTCGATCGGCCCCAGCCTGCCCTCCTTGGCCAGGCCCGCCTTGTACAGCTCCGCCGCCTCGAAACCTCGGCCCAGCAGGTGCTTGGTCAGCCGGTCCCATCCCGAGGGCGCGAATCCGCAGCCGAAGCGAGTCGCGGCGGCCTCGTCGAAACCTCGGGTCTTGAGGAACTCCCTGGCCTCGGCCGCCTCCGCGCTGCGCAGCGCCTCCGCATAGAACTCGGCGGCGGCCTTGTGCGCCTCGACCAGCCGCAGCCGGGTGCCCCGGTCGCGCTGCACGACGGCGCTGCCGCCGACGTAGTTGAGCCGGATGCCGACCCGATCCGCGAGGCGCTCCACGGACTCGACGAAGCTGAGGTGCTCGCGCTTCATCAGGAAGGCGATGACGTCGCCGCCCTCGCCGCAGCCGAAGCAGTGGAAGGTGCCGTGCGTGGGCCGGACGTTGAACGACGGACTCTTCTCATCGTGGAAGGGACACAGCCCCTTCAACGCGCCCGCGCCCGCACGACGCAGTTCGAGGTACTCGCCGATCACCTCGTCGATCCGGTTCCGGTCGCGTACCTCGGCGATGTCGCTTTCCCGGATGCGTCCTGCCACGGTCGGCGAGTCTATGGGAGGGGGCCGACCTGGCGTCGCCGAGTCGGCGAGCGGGCGGAGAATGCCGGGGTGAGCCGTGTCGAGAAGGAGACCGCGGAAGCTGCGGGGACCGCGGATCTCGTGGAACTGGCCGAACGCTTCGAGGAGCACCGTCCGCACCTGACGGGAGTCGCCTACCGGCTGCACGGCACGCGTGCCGACGCCGAGGACGCCGTGCAGGAGGCGTGGCTGCGGCTGGCCGCGCTGGGGGCGCCGGATCGAGCAGGCATCCGGGACCTCCGTGCCTGGCTGACGACCGTGGTCGGCCGGATCTGCGTCGACCGGCTGCGCTCGGCGAGTGCGCGACGCGAACGGTACGTCGGGCCCTGGCTGCCGGAGCCGTTCGTCGCTCGCCCGGACGACGGTCGGGCGTCGACGCCCGATCCGCTGGAGCAGATCGTGCAGGCCGACGGGATGCGGATCGTCGCGCTGCTGGTGTTGGAGCGGCTCACCCCGGACCAGCGACTGGCCTTCGTCCTGCATGACGGCTTCGCGGTGCCCTTCGCCGAGATCGCCGACATCCTCGGCTGTTCGGTCGTCGCTGCCCGCCAGCACGCCTCGCGGGCCCGGCGGCTGGTGGCCGCCGCCGATCCGCCGCCGCGCGCCGATCCCGCCGAGCAACGACGGCTGCTCGAGGAGTTCCTGACCGCGCTGGCCGCCAGGGACACCGAGGCGCTGACGCGCGTACTGCATCCCGACGTGGTCGTCCACGGCGACGGCGGCGGCCGGGCCAAGACCGCCGTCCGGCCGGTTATCGGCGCGGAGAAGGTCATCCGCTTCCTGCTCGGTCTGGTCAACCGGTACGGCACTCGGCTCGCGCTAGGCGGCGTACCGGTGCTGGTGAACGGGGATCTCGGGGTGTTGATCGGCGGCGACAGGCCGAGCGCAGAAGGGCCGAGCGCAGCCGGGTCGAGTACGGGCGGGTCGGCAGTGGATGTCGCGGTCGAGGCCGACGGTGTGCCCATCGAACGCCGCGTCGCCTGGATCGCGATCCGGGACGGCCGCATCGAGGCCGTCTTCGATCTGGTCAATCCGGACAAGCTGACTCGCGTGGACGTCTGACCCGCGAGAGCGGCAACGCCGACGGCAGCGGCGGCATCCCGCGTGCTGGGCCTGCGGCGACGCGGGGCGCGGCCGCGAGGCGACGGCCATGCAGAACGCCTCGCTCAGTCGCACCCCGCCCGCTCCAGGGCGCCGAGGAATCCGCCCGCCGATGTCGGCGGCCTACGCGACGTCGGTCGGCGATGAGTGCCGCCGTGGCATCGCAGGCCACCGTCCTCATCGCCTCGACGGCATCAAGTTCGTTTAATACTGAAGTAATTGTGGCGGCAATGGTGCTCGTGTCGCCCTCCTGATCCACGGCCGCCCGGCGGACTCGATCCGACGCCGTCGCACCGGCCTCGGTTCGTCACGTCCGACCCGACGACGCAGCGACGGACGTGACGCAGGCGATGAGCCGACCGGCGGCGCTCACGAGGGGGTCGCATGCGAGCCCCTCGACCAGGATCACCGCGACGGTCGCCCGTGCCCGAGCCGAGGAGCAGGCGGCTTCCTCGGACCACGACCCCGAGACCACGCGGCGGCGCCCGCCCGGCACGGGTCCGGGTCGGCGCCGCCGAGGTCGAGTGGGCCCGGCACGCGCGGACGACGCCGCGCGCGGCGACTCAGCTCGGGTCGGTGACGCGGGCCAGGAAGTAGACCGAGCCGCTCCGACGATGGCGGATCAACAGCAGGAACGGACGGTCGACCCGCACCGTGATCGGCCGCTGCGGGACCATCGCGCCCGCCAGCACGAACATCGCAGCCGTCGCGGCGGCGCCCTCCAGCCCCTCCTCGTCGATCTGCAGCACCGACTCGTGCAGCACCGAGGAGATCTGCACCGGATGCGACTCGCTCAGCCCGCTGAAGTCCGCATCGTCGCGGAACATCGAGCGCACCCCGAGCCCGCTGAGCGAGGCCTTCAGGTCGGCACGGCCCGTGACGCGCAGCCGAGGCAGGAACAACTCGACCCGGGTGGCCCGAATCGCGTCGAGCAGGGCGCCCAGCGTCGCGCCGTCCAGGCCCGCCTCGGCCTCGGCCAGTTCGCCGTCTGGCAGCAGGATCACCGCCTCGACTCCGCCCTTCGCAGGCAGCCCGACGACCTGCCAGCCCGAGCGGACGGCGTAGGGCATCCGCTCCGTCAGCGTCATCGTCGGCACCTCGCGGACGCCCGCCCTCGCGTGGAACGGCAGCGGGCTGGTGGCGCCCTCGGTGAACCGATTGACCCACGCCGTCTTGAGGTACAGGGCGTTGACCAGCGCCGCCATCGTTCGCTTCTCGACGGTTCCTGCGGGCAGCAGCTCCGGAATGAGCCCCCTGGTGAGGTCGGCGACGTCCTCGTTGATCAACGTGCGCGCGCCCTCCGGGTCCGCCTCGAACGGCGCACCCTTGACCGCGCCGCCCGGCCACTGTTCGAGGTTGCGCCGGAACGAGGGGTGGACGACGAGATCGTCCCTGGTCCACAACGTGTTCGCCACCGAGAGGATCGGCGGGTCCTCGCCACCGCCCGAGGTGCTCAGCTCCGCCGACGCGATCAGCGGCCCCGCGACCCGATGCAGGTCGTCCGGCGAGCCGTCGGTGAGCACGCGGCTCAGTTCGTCTCGGGTGCTGCCCCGCGCGCCCGCCGCGGCCAGGCCGAGCGCGCTGGCGACGGACAGCGGTGACCAGCAGAAGTCACCGCCGTCGCTCGGAGCGAGCGCCCGGTGCAGGTTCAGTGCGAAGGAGAGGTGTGCACGGTCGTCCACGGTGATCAACAACCCCTGTCTGTCGTCGGCTCGATCGGCGAAAGGCGCACGGACGCGTGACCGAGCGGCAGGCCCAACACGCTGCGGCAGACATCGGCGGTGACGTCCATCGGGTTCCGACGGCTGGTCGGAGTCGCCGTCCGACGGCCTTCCTCCGCCGTCGCGATCCCCTGCGGGACCTTCCCGCCGGCTCTCTCGGCGGGACATCCCACCGAATCTCCTGGCGGGACCTTCCCACCGCGACCTCCCGGCCGCGACCTCCGATCAGCGCAACTCGGCCCCGGCGACCCCGGCTCGGCAGCGCCGCCGCTCGTGATCAACAGGCAGCCCCGCTGCCCGCCGAGCGAACGTCGAAGCCTCGGCCCGGCGCCGCGCCCCCTGACGAGGTCGTCAGGTGCGAGAGCGATCCGCGCGCCATGGGCCCAGTCTGCCGGCCGAAGCGGGTCGGCCGGGGAGATCGCTCACTCGATGCCGGGGCCGTCCCGGCCGGTCAGTCTGGCGTGCCACCGCACCGCCTGGCCGTCGGTCAGCGCGGCCACCTGGTCCAGGACCACCCGCAGCCGCGCCGCGTCGTCGCCCGCGACCTCCCAGGCGGGCCGCAACGCCGGGTCCAGCTCGTCGGGTGCTCGGTCGGCCAGTGCCTCGACCAGTTCGGCCAGCAGCTCGCGCTGGATGGTCTGCACCTGAAGCCGCTTCGGATCGCTCATCACATACCGCAGGGCGACCGCCTTGAGCAGGGCGACCTCGGCGGCGACCTCGGCGGGGACCACCAGATCGGCCCGGTAGCGACACAGTGGACCGTCGCCGAACTTCGCCCTGGTCCCGGACACCGCGGCGGCGGCGAACCGGCCGACCAGTTCGCTGGTGAGACGCTTCAATGCCACCTGGTCGGACAGGCTGCCCGCGTGATCCAGGACGTCGACGACCACGGGCAGCCGCAGCAGCCCCTCGGCGGCGGCCTCCAGCGCGGCCGAGGAGTCGTCGGAGAAGCTCTCGGCCGCCAGCCGCGCCACGGCGGCCCGTTCCGCCGGATCGGCCAGCAGTCGCAGGGAGATCCGGCCGGACAACACCCCGTCCTCCACGTCGTGGACGGAGTAGGCGACGTCGTCCGCCCAGTCCATGACCTGCGCCTCCAGGCAACGACGCCGGTCGGGGGCGCCCGCACGCATCCAGCCGAAGACCGGGAGGTCGTCCTCGTAGACACCGAACTTCCGCGTGCCTGCGACGCGCGGCCACGGATACTTCGTCGACGCGTCCAGCGAGGCCCTGGTCAGGTTGAGCCCGTGCGGACTGCCGTCCTCGGCCAACGCCTTGGGTTCGAGGCGGGTGAGGATGCGCAGCGTCTGGGCGTTGGCCTCGAAGCCGCCGCACGGACCGGCGGCGGCGTCCAGCGCCCGCTCCCCGTTGTGGCCGAACGGCGGATGGCCGATGTCGTGTGCCAGCCCGGCGGTGTCGACGATGTCGGGATCACAGCCCAGCTCGGCGCCGATGCCTCGGCCGATCTGGGCCACCTCCAGCGAGTGAGTGAGCCGAGTGCGCGGCACATCGCCCTCGTCGGGCCCGACCACCTGGGTCTTGCCCGCAAGCCTGCGCAGGGCCGCGGAGTGCAGCACCCTGGCCCGGTCGCGCGCGAAGGCACTGCGCTGTTCGGCCCGGCCTGCGTCGAGGACGGCGTGCTTGGGCGGTTCGCTCAGCAGACGAGCCGCGTCATGGTCGCGGTAGTCGGACGACACCGGGGCAGCCTAAGGGCAGGGTGCGGGTCTCGACAGGGTGCCTGCCGGGATGCCGCCGTTCGAGCGGGCGGAACCACCCGACTCCTGAAGAACCACGTGATCGCGATCCTGCGGCAGCACAGCCGGGACCGGTGATCGTCCCGGATCACTTGAGCCCGTTGTCCTCGCCCTCGGCGGGAGCGTGGGTGAAGCGGTAATGGAGCAGGGCGGCCGTCTCTCGCAGGATGTAGCGGGCCTGGGTCTCCCTGGTCTGCACGATCGGACCACGTCGGGTCGGTGACACCCAGGCGTCGATGCCTGCGTCACGAGCCATGGTCCTGGCCCGCAGCGAGTGCCACGGGTCGCTGACGATCACGGCCGAGTCCCACCCTCGTTCGGAGATGGCGCGCGCGGCGACCCGGAAGCTGCCCAGGGTGTCGACGCCTTCGCCGACGGCGACCACCCGGTCCTGCGGGATGCCGTGTTCGACCAGCCAGAACTCGCCTGCCTCCGCCTCGGTGTAGTTGTCCCCTGCCTGTCTGCCGCCCACCGTCAGGATGTGGTCGGCGACGCCCGACTCGTAGAGCGTCACGGCGTGCTCCAGTCGCGCCTCCAGCACGGCGGACGGTCTCCCGTCGTACTGGGCCGCACCGAGCACCACAACGACGTCGGCGCGACTGCGGTCGTCCTGACGGGCCACGAACCACACCCGGAACAGCGTGCCGCCGACCACGAGCGCCATGATCAACATGGTGCCGACGACGGTGCGAGTCAGCAGCCTGCCGAGGTGGAGACCCCGCAGCCGGTCCTCAGGGGCGGTCATGTCGGAGATCGTCGCAGAGCGGCGGGTGTCCTGGCGACGGTGGTCTGGATTTTTCGACCGTCTCCCGCGCGTCGTCGGGCCCGGCCGGGACGGTGCGGGTCGACGACCGCCGGACCGGGCCCGCCGCCGTCGGTGCGGCCGGCTCGGGCGTCGGTCGCCCCCGAACCGCGCGACGGCCCGAGGTCGCGGGGCGCCCGGACCCGCGCTGGCGGCGCCGTGCAGGCCCCGGCTCAGCGGATCGACGACCGACCGCCAGGATGGGCCGATGCCAGCCGACCAGCCCACGATCCTCGCCACGTCCGGTGGAATGCGCCGGGGCGCCAGCACCGAGATCGAGTTCGCGCCGCTGATCCACTTCGCCGTCGAGCTCTCCGGCGTGACGGGACGCAGGCCACGACTCTGTCACGTGGGCACGGCAAGCGGCGATCAACGCTGGCAGAGCGCCGCGGTCACCGAGGCGGGTCACCAGGCAGACATCGAGGTCACCGCACTGAACCTGTTCCCGATGCCGCCCACCACGGATCTCGCGGGACTGGTGCTGGCGCACGACGTCGTGTGGGTCAACGGCGGTTCGGTGGCGAACCTGCTCGCCGTGTGGCGGGTGCACGGCCTGCCCGAGGTGCTGCGGCAGGCCTGGGAGGCCGGTGTGGTGCTCGGCGGCGTGTCCGCAGGCTCGCTGTGCTGGTTCGTCGGCGGCCCGACCGACTCCTTCGGCCCGGACCTGCGGCTGGTCACCGACGGGCTGGCGCTGCTGCCCTATGGCAACGGCGTGCACTACGACTCGGAGGCCGCCCGCAGGCCCGCCGTCCATGCCGCCGTCGCCTCGGGGGCGCTGCCGCCCGCCCACTGCACGGACGACGGCGCGGGCCTGCTCTACCACGGCACGACGCTGGTCGAGGCCGTGGCGGAGAACGGGCAGGCGGGTGCCTATCTGGTGGAGCGGGACGCCTCTGCCGAGACGGGCGCGGCCGAACAGCGGCTGGACGTCCGTCGCCTGCCCTGAATCGCCCGGCGCAGCGGCCCGCGCGGCGCCGCGTCGAACGACCGCAGCCGAGCCCTGCCGGGCAGGCGGCCTCCGCCCGCACCCTCCGCCGCCCCTGCGACGTCCGAGGCCGGGAGCCCGCTCAGCAGCCGCGCAGCCGGAAGGCCAGGTAGTCGTTGAGCTTGTCCAGCGACACCCGCTCCTGGACGAGGCTGTCCCGGTCCCGGACGGTGACCGCGTGGTCGAGAAGGCCGTCGAAGTCCACCGTGACGCAGAACGGGGTGCCGATCTCGTCCTGCCGCCGGTAGCGCCGCCCGATGGCCCCGGAGTCGTCGAACTCGACGTTCCAGCTGCGTCGCAGCTCCGCCGTCACGGCCGCCGCCTGCGGCGCGAGGTCGGGGCTGCGCGACACCGGCAGCACTCCGACCTTCACCGGGGCGAGCCTGCGGTCCAGCCGCAGCACCACCCGCCGGTCGACGCCGCCGATCGGGTTGGGCGTCTCCTCCTCGGTGTAGGCGTCCAACAGAAAGGCCAGCACCGCCCGACCGACCCCGACCGAGGGCCCGATGACGAAGGGCCGATACCGGCTGCCCGCCGCGCGGTCGTAGTAGGACAGATCGACGCCGGTGCGCTCCGCGTGGGCGTCGAGGTCGAAGTCGCCCCGATTGGCGATCCCCTCCAGCTCGTCCCACTCCCGGCCGGGGAACCCGAACCGGTACTCGACGTCGACCGTGCGACGCGAGTAGTGCGCCAGGTGGTCCGCCGGATGCGGGTAGTGCCGGAGGTTCTGCCGGTCGACGCCCAGGCCGGTGTACCAGTCGGTGCGCGCGTCGATCCAGTACCGGTGCCAGTGCTCGTCCTGATCCGGCGGCACGAAGTAGGCCAGCTCCATCAGCTCGAACTCGCGGGAGCGGAACAGGAAGTCGCCGGGGGTGACCTCGTTGCGGAAGACCTTGCCGATCTGGCCGACGCCGAAGGGCGGACGGCGACGCCCGGTGGCCTGCACGGAGTGGAAGTTCACGAAGGCACCCTGGGCCGTCTCCGGCCGAAGGTGATACGGGCTGTCATCCGCCTCGTCCGGCCCCAGCCGGGTGGCCAGCATCCCGCTGGACAGGCTCGGCTGGGTGAACCGTCCGCGACTTCCGCAGTCCGGGCAGGTGAGCGCCAGCAGCGCGCGTTCGTCCAGTTCCTCGCCCGTGCGGGCCCGGTACTCCTCGACGAGCTCCGCCGCCGGGAACCGGTGATGGCATGCGGTGCACTGGACGAGAAGGGCCACGAACTCCTCGACGTGACCGGAGGCGGCCCACACCTCGCGCGGCAGGATCACCGAGGTGTCCAGGCCGACGACGTCGTCCCTGCCGTGGACGACGGCCTTCCACCACTGCCGCTTGACGTTCTCCTTCAGCTCGACGCCCAGCGGCCCGTAGTCCCAGGCCGCCCGGACCCCGCCGTAGATCTCCCCGCTCGGGTAGACCAGGCCTCGGGCCCGGCAGAGTCTGACGATGGTGTCGATCCGATCGGCATCGGCAGGCACGGACGCTCCCCAAGGCCTGGTGAACTGCGTGGCAGGCGGTCGGAGTCGAGCGTAGCGGCCGGGGCGGCGATGACGACCATGAGCGTGAAGTGCAGGTCGGGGCAGGTGACCGACCGCGATCGAAGATCGTCTGCGCTGCTCAGGCGACGTCGGGTGTGCCCACCAGGGTGGCGACCACGATGCGGTTGTCCTCGTAGCCCGACGGGCCGCCGACATAACGCCCGCCACAGGTCACCAGGACCAGTCGGTGATCGCCGTCCTGACCGAACAGGTCGGCGGCCCGGCCGGGCAGTTCGTCCTTGTGCAGGGTCAGCACCTCGCTGGTCTGATAGGTCCACTCGCCGCCGTCGACGTCGACGATCTCGATGCGCTCGCCGACCTCGGCGCGGTGGAGCTGATCGAAGGGGCCGAGGGCACCCTGCCAGTTCACATGGCCCGCCATCACCGACGCGCCGGCTGCGGCGCCAAGCCCGGCTCCCCACCAGGTGGCCTCGCCGAGGCTGTCCGGCACCGGCAGCGTGCCGGTGGCGTCGACCTCTTCGCGTACCAGGCGCGCGGAGCCGCCGTCGGCCAGGTAGATCGTCCCCGGCTGCCTGGCGTGCTCGGCAGGCGGCGGGGCAGGCTGAGCCTCGGGCGTCTCCTCCGCCGTCGGCTCGGCCTCGACGGAGGGTGTGTCACCCGCCGCACTCGCGGAGCCGGGCACGACGCTCGGGTTGCCCACCAGTCCACCGACGGTGATGCCGATCGTCACGGCGGCGAGGACGGCGATCAGCGACGTCGTCCGCCCCCGAGTCCAGAACCGCTGACGAGTCTGCTCAGCCGCAGCCGAACCGTGCGGTCCATCCTCCGAAAGGGGTCGTCCCACCGGTCATCAGCCTCTCACTCCGTGTAGTCACGCTGCCGACCATGCCGGTTCCGGATGATGGCAGAGCGACGGAGCAGGCAGGCAGGAAGTCGACGAAGATGACATCGAAGCTCACTCGATCAGCCCAGCCGCCGCCGATCGGCCCCGGCTCGCCCAAAGCCACGAGGCAGGCGGCAGATTCGTCGTCACGGCCTGCCGCCGCCCGGTGTGGGCCCGCCGGGCCAGGCACCCGGCCTGCGAGCACCGTGGCGACCGGCAGGCACTCGACCGGCGGAGCGTGCCGACACGGCGGGACGATCCGGCGACGGACGTCAGCGCCGGGGAACGTCCGGGCCCGCGACCTCGCCGAGTCGGACGCTGTCGCGGTCCTCGGCCAACAGGCTGTCCTGCTCTCGGAGCGACTCCTCCCCGGAAACCGACTCCACCAGGACCTCGTGCACGGCCGAGCCGCCGACCTCGGCTCTGGAGAGGAACGGGACGACGTGTTCTCGCACGTCGAAGGGCGACAGCGCCCGGCGGTAGGCCACCACCGAGTCGAAGCGGGCGATCAGCGTCCAGTCGACGCCCTCGGCATCGTGCTCGACGGTCCGCGCGAGCTGTACGCCCCGACAGCCGGGCTGCGCGCCGAGCAGCCGCATCGCCGTCCTGGCCTGGGCCAGGAAGTCCTCGATGCCCGTCTCAGGCACGGCATAGCGACAGATGAGCAGCATCGGGCAGGCTCCTTAGAGTCTGTCTTCGGTCCCTCTCCGCCGTGCGTGGCTGAGCTGCCAGGCGACAGGAGGGAGCCATGGCGGAGTCATGGTGACCGACGACGACGCCGCAGATCGCCGCGCCGCCCCCGCGCGACTTCAGAAGGCAGGGATCAAGGACGGGCTCTCCAGGACGCGGGGTGCGAGGATAACCGCTCTCGGATCGGACGGGGAGCACGCGGAAGGAGACCTGTCGGTGCCAGGCAGAGGAGATCGGCGCACACGGCTGACACCGGGCGAGGGGCCGCTGTCGCGGGTGCCTCCCCCGCTGGCCTTCCTGGTCGTCATCGCGTTGTTCCTGCTCGGAGCGTGGCTGGGCGGCTGGATCGGCGTCACGCTGTTGAGCGCCCTCATCCTGCTCGTCCTGGGCCTGCTGCTCGTCACCTGGCGGACGCTCACGCCGGGGGAGCGCGCCCTCCGGGTGATCACCCTGCTGATGCTGATTGTGATTACCGCTACTGTCGGCTACAACAGTCTGGCGAGCTGAGCCGAGAGACGGCGCCGAGGGGCGGGCGGCCGATCGGACGCCCCAGGCAGGCGACGGCCCGCAACTAGTATGGACGGCAGCAGGCGGGCGACGCCCGACCCCGCGTCACGACACCCGAGTCCTGGAGACCGAGATGCCCACCGCAGACGCCATGAGGCACGTGCCCGGCCTCGAGCACACCGCCCGAGGCGTGGCGTTGGCCCCCCATGACGAGGCGCCCGGCTCCCCCTGCGACGAGCGGGCGGCCGCCGGAGACCTGCCCACGCCCGATCCCAAGACGCTGATCGCGGCGGGCGACCTGCTCCGGGCCCTCGCGGCTCCCGTCCGCATCTCCATCGTCCTCCAGCTCCGGCAGGCGGAACGCTGCGTGCACGAGCTGGTCGAGTCGCTCGGCGTCACACAGCCCCTGATCAGCCAGCATCTGCGGGTGCTGAAGTCCGCAGGCGTGGTGCAGGGCACCAGGCAGGGCCGCGAAGTGGTGTACCGGCTGGTGGACGAGCATCTGGCCCACATCGTGGTCGACGCGGTGACGCACGTCGAGGAACCCCAGCCGAGCAGCGGAGCGGAGGACGCGTGACCACCAGTGAGAGACCGTCGACGACGGTTCCCGGAGTACGCACGACCAGACAGCGCACGGCGGTGTCTCGACTGCTGGACAATCAGCCCGAGTTCCGCTCCGCTCAGGAGATCCATGAGGAGCTGCGCAGGAACGGGGAGGGCATCGGCCTGACCACGGTCTATCGCACCCTCCAGACCCTCGCTGAGGCAGGCGAGGTGGACATGCTGCGCACCGACACCGGCGAGGCCGTCTACCGGCGGTGTTCGAGCCACCACCATCACCACCTCGTGTGCAGGCATTGCGGTCGGACCGTGGAGGTGGAGGGGCCCGCGGTGGAGCGCTGGACGACCCGCATCGCCGAGGAGCACGGCTTCCACCGCGTCAGTCACACCCTGGAGATCTTCGGCGACTGCGCCGACTGCGTCTGACCGCCGACGACGGCGGAAGCGGCCCTTCGACGACGTCCGGCTCGGGCAGCGGCCCGCTCACCAGGCCGAAGCACGGCTCCCGTGATTCGAGAGCGTCGACACCGGACAGCGGCCCGCCGCAGGGCTCGCCATCCGCAGGGTGCCCGGCCCGCTCCCGACCGGTCCGGACTGCGATCACGCTCCGGAGGGCGGCACCCGAGGCGCGGCGTCGACGGGTCTAGTACTCGTACGGATCGGCCGGTGCCTCGACGGGCGTGACGCCCGAGACGACGAACTCCGGGACATTCCCGTTGGCCTCGGTCGCCGAGCCGGTGCGCACCTCGCCGGTGACCTCCAGCCAGCCGTCCACCGGCAGGGCGGCGAGTGTGGCTGCCTCGGCGCCGTCGGCGTCCAGCCGAAGCTTGACGGGCAGGGCATCGGCGGCGCAGCACATGATGCGGATGCGCGCGACGTGGACCGCACCGGGTTCCGCCTGTGTGCCCGCGGAGGCTGTGGCGTCCTGGGTGTCGACCTCGTCGCGAACCAGGAACCCGGTGACCGAGATCTGCCTGCCCGTCAGCGCGCCGCTCGCGTCCCAGACCGATCGCATCACCACGTCGGTGATCGGCATCTCGGGCACGTCGCCCTCGGGAAGCGGGCCGAACAGACCGCCGCCCGACGGCGGTCGCTCGGTGATCACCGAGCGATCTCCGGCCCGCTGCACCGAGTCGGAGCCCAACGCGGGCGGCGCGACCATGAGGATGGCGAGGACCGGCAGGATGAGCATCCACGAGGACCGGCCGTGACCGTGGCCATGGCCGTCCGCCCCGCTGTGGACCAGGGCGGCATCGGCTCTCTCCGGAGCAGCCCGGCGGGCCTCCCCCGAGGCCTGCGCCGCACCGGCCGGGCCCGAGGCAGGGCCGGGAGCCTCGTCGGCAGCGGCCGTCGCCCGCCCGGCCGCACCCACGAGGTCGACCGCCCGTGACCGGGACGTGGACGCGGCGTCGACCGTGGTGACGGACCCGATTCCGGGCAGCCCGTCCGGGGTCGGATCGGCTCGGCCGGGCGAGTGGCCCGGCTCCCGGTCGCGACCCTCGCCGCCTGCTCCAGCCGCCTGCGCGGCAGCGCCCCGATGTCCCCAGATGTCGAAGACGATGGCCGCCACGCCGACGGCGACGATGACCACACCCGCACCGAGCAGCAGCGGAAGCAGCGAAGGACGGACATAACGCAGATAGGTGCCGTCCAACGAGATCTTCACCAACGCGCCGCCCAACAGCACCAGCAGCACGTTCTGCGTCTCGCGTCGCATGTCACCGCCCTCTCTCGTGTGTCAGGCCCGGCGGTCTCGACGAGCCCGGCCTACTCGACGACACCGCACCGGAGTCGACCCCGTCGTTCGACGGCGGCCGCCACCCGACGCAGCCCACCGCAGCTGCCACGCCCACGACGACGCCGGACCGGCGGCGGGCACCTCGATAGACGTCGAGTGTCCCCGATCGCGCCCCGGCAGGCCGAGCCGACCGGGTCGCGCCCGGATTTCACCACTCGAGCAGCAGCGCGCTGACCAGCACCGCGCTGAGCACCGCGACCAGGAAGGTCGCGGGAGCGAACCGAGCGGCGAAGGACCGGCCGAAGGTGCCTGCCTGCATGGCGATCAGCTTGATGTCCACGGCGGGGCCGACCACCAGGAAGGCCAGCCGCGCAGGCAGCGGCAGCCCCGGCAGGGAGGCCACCACGAAGGCATCGGCCTCGCTGCACAGGGCCAGCAGGACGGCGGCGAGCGCCATCACGATCACCGCGAGCAGGACCTGTCCGCCGAGGCTGTCCAGCCAGGAGGCCGGGACCGCGACATTGAGCACGGCGGCGGCCAGCCCGCCCAGCACCAGGTAGCCGCCCGCCTCGACCAGGTCGTGGCGCACCGTCTCGACGAAGCTCACCCAGCGGGAACCCGCCTGCTGGTCGGGCAGCCTGCGCAGGGCCCGCTCGGCGATCCACTCCGTCCGCCCCCACTTGATCCAGAGCCACCCCATCACCATCGCGGTGAGCAGGGAGGCGAGGAACCTCGCGAGCACCATCAGCGGCTCACCGGGGAACGCGACGGCCGTGGAGACCAGCACGATCGGGTTGATCGCAGGCGCGGCGAGCAGGAACACCAGGGCGGCGGACGGGGCGATGCCCTGCTGCATCATGCGCCGTGCCACCGGCACGGACGCACATTCACAGCCCGGCAGGGCCAGCCCGGCCAGCCCGGCGACCGGGACGCCCGCCGCCTCGTTGCCCGGCAGCAGCCGCCGGAGCACCTTCGGCGGCAGGAACGCCGCGATCAGCCCGCTGATGAGAACGCCGAGGACCAGGAACGGCAACGCCTGCACGCAGATGGCGACGAAGACGGTCGCCCCGGTGCGCAGGGCAGGCGCGTCGAGCAGGCCGACCAGCCGGTCCTGGAAGAGCATCGCGGCGAGCAGCAGGACGCAGAGCAGTTCGAGCGAGGTGACCCGCCGAGTTCTCGGCTCGCCCGCGACGGGCGGCTCGAGCCCGGTTGCCGAGGTCGGCGATTCCCGGACGTCTGGCCCGTTCGATGCAGGCTCCGGCGAGCGCGTCGCCTCCTGACCACCGCTCATCGTCGTACCGGTCTCCCATCCGCGCCCGAGGCCGCTCGCCCGCGAACCGCCGCGGACTCCGACGGCGCACCACGGATCACGGCCTGTCCTGACCGCCCACCGTGTCCAACAGCTCGGTCCGCAGCTGCGACGCGGTGGACACCACCAGCATCAGCATGGTGCTCAGCGGGGTGGCGCCCATGCCTTCGGCCGGGAAGGCATACCGAAGGGTGACGTCCATGCCCCGCTCCGTGCGCACGACGCCGAGGGTGCCGAACAGGCCCTGCCCGGCCCGTTCGGCGGCCGATCTCGCCAGCGTGCCGTCGTCCGGCAGGTCCCAGGCGACGACGCAGGTGAGGCTGAGCACGGTGAGCCCCTCGGCCAGCTGCATGGCCTGCACGGCACACGGCACCTCACCGTGGCGGAAGGTCAACGCGCCGTCGTCGTCGGTGTGCACCTCGTGATAGCGCTCCAGCGCTTCACGGGCGGCGGCGAGGAGTTCCGCGGTCTTGGCCGCCTCGCCCGCTCTCTGGTCCGAGGGAATCTCCGAGTCCGTCACTTAGCTGGCGCCTCCGTTCGGTTCTTCGATGACGACGTCGTCGCCCTCGGCGGGCGGGGTGGGTCCGGCCTGCTGGTTCTTCACGCCGCCGAAGCGCCGGTCCCGCTGGGCGTAGGCCTCGCAGGCCCGCCACAACGCCATCCGGTCGAAGTCGGGGAACAGCGTCTCCATGAAGACCAGCTCGGCGTAGGCCGACTGCCAGACCAGGAAGTTCGAGGTACGCAGCTCGCCGGAGGGCCGGAGGAAGAGATCGACGTCCGGCATCTCCGGGTTGTACAGGTACTTCGCGATGAGCTTCTCGTCGACCTTGTCCGGGTTGATCTCGCCTGCGGCCACCCGCTGCGCGATCTCCTTGGCGGCGTCGGCGATCTCGGCCCGGCCGCCATAGTTGACGCACAGCGTGAGGGTGAGGACATCGTTGTCCTTGGTGCGCTCCTCGGCGTCCTCCAGCTGGTCGATGACGCTGCGCCACAGCTTGGGACGGCGGCCCGCCCAGCGCACCCGCACCCCGTGCTCGACCATGAAGTCGGTGCGCTTGCGCAGCACGTCGCGGTTGTAGCCCATCAGGAAGCGCACCTCATCCGGGCTTCGCTTCCAGTTCTCCGTGGAGAAGACGTAGACCGACAACCACTTGACGCCGAGTTCGATGGCTCCGCTGACGACGTCGCTGAGCACCTCCTCGCCCCGTCTGTGACCGTCGGTGCGGGGCAGCCCTCTGGCTTTCGCCCATCGCCCGTTGCCGTCCATCACCAGCGCAACGTGGTTGGGCACCAACGCTGGCGGAATGGCGGGGGGACGTGCCCCGGACGGGTGCGGGTCAGGCGGGCGGGGCGTGTACTGGTCTCGCCCGCTCCGGAACCGACGCAGCATCAGACGACTGACCTCCTCATGGTCTCCCCCTGCGACGCTGGACAAACACGGTCATCCTGCCCGACGGCGTGTCGGGACCGGCCGGCGGCCGGTCGGAGATCGCTCGGCCTGCTTCGGCAGGACGTAGGAGACACCGGAGCCGCCGACCCGGCAGGCGGGTCGGCGGCTCTGGCCGAAGTGTGGTCGGCAGCTCTGAGCCGACGCCGCAGCAGCTCCCTCTTTCACCGGCTCGCCCGCAAGGGGCGGCTCGGCTCTGCTGCGATCGTCATCGGGCTGCGTGATCGGTGCCGACGTCCGGCCGTCACGCGGCTCACGGACGATGTCGATCAGACCGTCAGCGACCGGAACGCACCGACGCTCCCGATCACATCCGGGTCAGTCCCACCGGAAGGTCTTGGCCGCGATCCCGATGAGCACGACGCCGTAGGCGACGACCACGGCGACGGCACCGAGCACGGGCCAGCCGCCCTGGTAGGTGTCCTGCAGGAGTTGCACCCCGGCACCGATGGGCGTGAGGTCGCTGATCGTGCGCAACAGGTCGGACATCGTGTCGCGGGGCGCCCACACTCCGGCGAAGAACATGACCGGGAAGTAGATGAACGTCGCCACTCCCGAGGCCATCCGGGAGTTCGGTGCCAGCGCACAGACGAGCAGCCCGATACCGAACAACGAGACCGCCAACAGCACGACGACCAGCACTAGACCGAGGGGGTTCGCCGGCAGCGGCGAGTCGAAGGCGAACCGTGCCACCACGATCACCACGGCGATCGAGGCGAGCGCGACGGCCATGTTCACCAGCAGCTGGGCGAGCAGCATCGACAGCGGGGACACCGGTGTCGTGGACAGCCTGCGCAGGATGCCCTTCTCCCGGTAGGTGGCCATCACGGCGGGCAGCGTGTTGATGGCGACGGTGGCGAGCGCAATGGCGATCATGATCGGCACGTACAGATCAAGCAGCCGCACACCCCCGGCCTCGGGTATCACGTCCCGGAACATCGGGATCATGCCGAAGATCACCAAGAGTGCGGGCGGGAAGGCGAAGCCGAGGATCGCTGCGGTCGGGTCGCGGAAGAAGAGCTTCCACTCGTGGACGAAGAGCCTGGTCAGTTGAGACATGTCACTTGCTCCCTGCTGCGACGGGGTTCTCTTCGATGCGCCGCCCGGTCAGGGCGACGAAGGCGTCTTCGAGGCTGGCCTGATCCATCCGCAGGTCGACGGGGCTGACACCGACGGCGGCCAGGCCGGTGGTCACTGCCAGCAACAGGTCTCCCGAGCCGCTGACCAGCAGCCGGTCGCCCTGTCGTTCCACGGACGTGACCTCGGGCAGTGCGGCGAGGACGCGGTCGTCGATCGGGGCCGACGGGCGGAAGCGGATGCGCTGCTCGGCCTGGACATTCGCGATCAGCCCGCCGGGACTGTCCACTGCGGCCACTCGGCCCCCGTTGATCAAGGCGATGCGGTCGCAGAGGCGCTCGGCCTCCTCCATGAAGTGGGTGACCAGCACGATCGTGACGCCCCGCCGCCGGACGCCCTCGATGACCTCCCAGGTGTCCCGCCGGGCCTGCGGGTCCAGCCCGGTGGTCAGCTCGTCGAGGAAGGCGATCTTCGGCCCGCCCACCAGTGACAACGCGATGGACAGCCGTTGCTTCTGGCCGCCGGAGAGCTTGCCGTAACGGCTGCTCAGCTTGTCCGTGAGGCCGAGGGCCTCGGCGAGGGGCCGCCAGTCGACCGGCGTGCGGTAGAAGGAGCTGTACAGCTCCAACGACTCGCGCACCGTCGCCTTCTCCGGCAGCGCGCTCTCCTGGAGCTGCACCCCGATCAGCTGGCGCAGCTCCGATCGGTCCCGCCTCGGATGCCGACCGAGCACCTCGATGCTGCCGCCGTCCGGGGCCCGCAGGCCCTCGATGCACTCCACCGTGGTGGTCTTCCCGGCACCGTTGGGACCGATGATTCCGAAGATCTCGCCCTCCTCCACGGTGAAGGAGACGTCGTGCACCGCGACGTGATTCGGATAGCTCTTGCGCAGGTTTCGCACTTCGATGACAGACACGGGTACTCCTCGTGGATGATCTGAATTCTTGGGACGAGAACGGCAGACTTATTCGGCGGCGGCGGTGAACGGAATCTCCCGCGCCAGGAGATGAGTGGCCACCGCAGGTATCGCGACACACACCGCGCCGATTCCCAGGAACCACGCGACGGAGGTCGCGTCGGACCCCGGGAAGCCGCTGGCAGCGCTGCCGCCGAATCGAATGAGAGCCCATTCGACGATGACCACCGGAATGACCGGCAGCGCGAGCAGCGGCCACCGTCCGAGGCCGCTCCCGCGATGGAAGATCACGCCGATCAGACAGCCCGCGACCAGGTGAACCAGGCCGATGACGAGGTTCTCCGCCAGGATGAGATGCACCTGCTCGATCGATCCGTACAGGTGGGCGCCGCTGAGCTGAGCCGGGAGCCCGACGGCGTCGTGGATGAGGCGCTCGCCCCAGAGAACGACCGTAGTGCCGATTCCGAGCAGGAGCGCCATGGCCACGGCGACGACTCGCCAGGCGGCCAGGAACTCACCGCGCGTGATTCCCGTCGCCACGGACTGCAGCAGCGAAACGGTCAGCATTCCCATTCCGATGCCTGCCAGCGCGTATTTGATCGAATACGGGACGATCCAGTCCGCGACGCTGAACTCAAGCTGCCCGAAGATCGCGATGAGAACACTGACGATGGCGACCGCGACGAGCACAATGGCCCAGAAGATCGCCAGCCACGAGCTCTGAGTTCGCAGCAGTCGGGTGCTGAGGGTGGGCAGAATCGATTTTCTCGTGGTCACCATGATTGATCTCTCTCCGGGTTCGACGGGACGACGCGGGGTGTCTCGCCGGATTCACCCTGGGGTGCGCCGCAGCCGGACCAGCCGCGGCGGTTCCGTCCTCGGCCGCGCTCGGCGATGCGCGTGGCCTGACCGAGCCCCCTCGCCCGCACGCAACCGCGGGCAGAGAACGGGCGAGTCGGGGATGTGCGGTCGGGCGCTGCGGTCGGGGGATGTTGCGGGTCGGGGTCGGCCGGGCACGGTTCGGCGAACGCGCAGGTCAGGGTGTTCGGATCGGGATGTCGCGGAGTAGCAGGTGACAGCCCGCCGCCGCAGCCAGGACCGACAGGACCACGATCGGGGTGCCGACGGCGACCGACAGCCGGGACAGGTCGAGCGCCGCCACGGCCCTGCTGACCCAGCCGGTGGCCATGGCGAACTCCGTGACCACAGCGGGCACCAGCGCGACGGGGATCAGGAACAGGCCGCGCAGCCAGCCGAACCGATAGAAGCCCGCACCGATCACCGCGCCTGCCAGCAGGTGCACCAGCCCGAGCACGCCGAACTCCGTGATCGCCAGCAGGACCTGCTCCCGCGACGTGAACAGGTGTGCCCCGTTCACCTCTTGATCAACGGACATGGTGCCGAGGAGGAAGCCCTCGAACACCAGCCCGCCCCATTGCATCAGTGCGAAGGCCGCCGAGATGAGCACGGCGAAGATCCCGGCATCCGCCACGAACCTCCGGCGCGTCACACCGTGCGTCACGAACATCGGCAGGAACAGCGTCGGCAGCATGATCCCGATCGCGAAGAGGAAGTACCTCGGCGGATTCGAGAACGACCAGCCTGCGGTGGTCGTCGGATCACCTGCGCCGAGGACGTTCGCCACGACCCAGATCACGATCACGACGATGATCAGGACGGCCCAGTAGCCGATCAGCACGGCGCGGAGGCCGCCGATCAGGGCCGTGAGGATGCTCCCGGTCGCCGGGGCCGCACGGGTCTTCATCGCTCCGCCTCTCTGGACCCGGTCAGGTGCACGAACAGGTCCTGAATCCCGACCGGCCCCAGTTCGAGCCCCTCGGCGCGGGCCCGATCGCGCTGGTCTGCCGTGAGTGCGCCGTACACCGTCGCCGACTTCGTGCCGCCGAGCTGCTGTTCACTGAGCACGGTCAACGACGCGGTGAAGCGATCCACCGTCTCGGCGGGGCCGGTCACCGCCGCACCGCGCTCCCGCAGTGTCTCGGTCTCCTCGTGCAGCACCAGGCCGCCGCGATCGATGATCACGACCTCCTCGAACAGCGAGCCGACCTCCTCGATGAGGTGCGTGGAGAGGATGACCGTCCTGGGGTTCTCCAGGTAGTCGTCGAGCAGCTCGTCGTAGAAGGCGTACCGGGACGGGGCGTCCATGCCGAGGTAGGACTCGTCGAAGATGGTCAGCGGCGCCCGCGAGGCCATCCCCAGCGTCACGCCGAGTGCCGACTTCTTTCCCCTGGACAGCGCGTCGACCGACTTCTTCTTCTGAATCTCGAACCGCTCCAGCAGCCGCTCGGCGTAGTCGGCGTCCCAGTTCGGCCGGAAGGCGGCGGCGAAGTCGAGCGTCGCCTTGACACTGCTGCCCGCCGTGTCACCGCTCTCCCGGATGAAGCAGATCTGCCGGACGATCTCGGCGTTCTCGAAGGGCTCCTGCCCGCCGACCCGCACGACACCGCCGGAGGCCTTGCGGAAGGCCGCGATCACCGACAACAGGGTGCTCTTGCCCGATCCGTTGCGACCGAGCAGCCCATGGATCTTGCCCCCGGCGAGGGTGAAGCTGAGATCCCGAACGGCCGTGAACCTGCCGTAGTCGACGCGAAGCCCTTCGACTGCGATGTCCAACGTCATCGGTCACTCCTCTGCTGCTGTTCCTGGATTCGCTGGACGACCTCGTCGAGGGAGATGCCGACGATCCGCGCCTCGGTCACCATCGCGTCGACGACCTCCTCGAAGAAGCGCTGCCGCCGCTGAGCCCGCAGGGTCTCCTGCGCCCCCTGACTGACGAACATCCCGATACCCCTCTTCTTGTAGAGCACGCCCTCTTCGATCAACTGGTGGAAACCCTTGGCTGCGGTGGCGGGGTTGATCCGGTAGAAGGCGGCGTACTGGTTCGTCGACATGACCTGTGCGTCCTCAGCCAGTTCGCCGCCGAGGATGTCGTTCTTGATCCGCTCGGCGATCTGTTGATAGATCGGGCTTCGGTCGTCGAACACCTCGGCCCCCTAGTTCGCTGGTTCATTACTCATGTAATGAACCATAGCACCAGCGAACCTCGCGGCGAGCACGCCGCCGCGACACCGGCCGACCCCAGCAGGCATCACCGCTGGTCAGCGGCCTGAAAATTCTCCGTTGTCGGGATGGCTCGCGGCACAGGCCCGCCGGGGAGGTTCGTCGGTCCCGGCCGCCAACTGCCAGACCGACGAACCGGACCGAGGCGGATCACGAACCTCGTCGAGTTGCGGGCCCACGAACCGGCAGGCCTCGATCACGACTCCGCGACGAGACCGGACGACCGGCGTTCCGGACTCGTCGCGGGGCCGGGCACTCGACAATGACGACTGTCACGTCGGATCACTGACTGTTGTCATGAGAACTCATGACAGTTGCTACTACCTGCGGCGAACTCGACCGGCCACGATCAACGGCATGATCTCGACGACGAACTCCCGGCTCGGTGGCCGCTTCGCAGGCCGGGGCACCGCGACCGCACAGGTGCAGGCTCCGCGCGGCCGCCTGGGAGGCCTTCGCGCGCCCGGCACGCAGGCAGCAGACCTCTCGGTGTCCGGCCTCTCAGTGTCCGGCCTCTCGGTGTCCGGCCTCTCAGCGCCCGACAGTCCGGGACCTGTCCGGTCCGGCACCGCGCCGCGTCGATCAGGCCGGCGCCGACGCCGACGTCACGCCGTCGGGCTCGCCGCCACGCCGGTCCACCAGGGGCAGCGAGCGCAGGCTGCGCTCCAGGTGCCATTGCAGGTGGGCAGCCACCAGCCCGCTGCCCTCTCGCCGGGATCGCTGGTCGGCGGCCTCGGCGGCGGGCCAGTCGCCGTGCAGCAGGGCGGCCAGCAGCGTCAGGGTCTCCGGGGCGGGCGACACCGAGCCAGGGGGCCGACAGGTCTCGCACACGGTGCCGCCCGCCGGAACGTTGAAGGCCCGGTGCGGTCCAGGCCGTCCGCATCGCGCGCACTCGGCCAACGCGGGCGCCCAGCCCGCCTGCGTCATCGCCCGGAGCAGGAAGGCGTCCATGACCAGCATCGGGTCCCGCACTCCGTCGGCCAACGCACGCAGGGCCCCCACGACGAGCAGATACAGCCGGAGCACCGGCTCGCCCTCCTCGGCACTGAGCCGGTCGGCCGCCTCCAGTACGGCACAGCCCGCCGTGTACCGCTGGTAGTCGGGCACCAGACCCGCGCCGAAGGCGTCCATGGTCTGCACCTGGGTGATCACGTCCAGGGTTCGCCCGGTGTAGAACTGCACGTCGACGTGTCCGAAGGGCTCCAACCGGGCGCCGAAGCGGGAGGACATCCGCCGGACGCCCTTGCCGACGGCACGCACCTTGCCGTGCCTGCGGGTGAGCAGGGTGATGATCCGGTCGGCCTCGCCGAGCTTCTGCACCCGCAGCACCACACCGGTATCGCGGTACAGGGCCATCGCGTCATCGTGCCACCCGCGCCCGACACGGTCATCCGCTGCCCGCCGGACCTGTGCTGCCCCCCGTCGCACGAGGCGGCGACGGCCCTGGCGCCGAGGCCACGTCGGGTCCGCACGGTCGTCGATCGGCTCGCCGCCGACGCCGTTCGCCCGATCGACGTCCGCGACTCGCCGGGCGCGGGGCCGCCCCTCGGGATGCCGGGGTCGTCGAGTCTCACCGGCGACCGTCCGGTACGGCGACGGCTCAGGACACCGAGCGGAGCCGAGGCGGGTGGGCGGGTCCGTGATCAGTCCGCCCACCGTTCCCGAGGAGTGCGGGCGATCCTGGGCCGCGCCGAGTCCTGTCCCCGCCGGACCCCGGTGCGGACGGGCGGCTCAGAAGCCGAGCCTGCGAAGCTGTTTCGGGTCGCGCTGCCAGTCCTTGGCGACCTTGACCCGCAGGTCGAGGAAGATCTTGCTGCCCAGCAGCGCCTCGATCTGGCGACGCGCCTCGGAACCGACGTGCTTGAGACGTTCGCCCGCGCGGCCGATGACGATCGACTTCTGACTGGGGCGCTCCACGTACATCACCGCGTGCACGTCCAGCATGTCGTCCCGGCCCTCGCGCGGCACCATCTCCTCGACGGTGACCGCGATGGAGTGCGGCAGCTCGTCGCGCACTCCTTCCAGCGCCGCCTCCCGGATCAGCTCGGCGACCAGCGTCGTCTCCGGCTCGTCGGTCAGCTCTCCGCCCGGGTACAGGGCAGGACCGACCGGCAGCCTGCCGATCAGCAGGTCCGTAAGCGTCGTCACCTGGTAGCCGTCCACCGCCGAGACGGGGATCAGCTCGGCGAAGTCCATCACCTCCTGAAGGGCCATGAGCTGCTGTGCCACTCGCTCGGCAGGCACCAGGTCGGTCTTGGTGACCACCCCGAACACCGGAGTCCGCCGGGCCACCTTGGCCAGCTCGGCGGCGATGAACCGGTCGCCAGGGCCGATCTTCTGATCGGCGGGCACGCAGAAACCGACCACGTCGACCTCGGCCCAGGTCTCGCGCACGACGTCGTTGAGCCGCTGTCCCAGCAGGGTGCGCGGCCGGTGGAGGCCGGGCGTGTCCACCACGATCAGCTGGGCCTCCGGCCGGTGCACGATGCCTCGGATGGCATGTCGGGTCGTCTGCGGCCTGCTGGAGGTGATCGCGACCTTCGTCCCGATCAGCGCATTGGTCAGCGTGGACTTTCCTGCGTTCGGCCGACCGACGAAACAGGCGAAACCGGATCGATGATCGGCGGGGCTGCTGCTCATCCCCGCATTGTCGCAAGCACGACGTGTACGGCTCAGTCCAGCCGTCGTCCGGCCCGCCCGAGGTCTCCCCCGCAGGCGCGCCTCAGCCTCGGGGCCGGAGATCGCGTTCAGTCTCCTCCCGCTCCAGGTACGGACTTCCCGAGGCGAGACCCGGCCTGCGCCCGAGCACCCGGTCGACCAGGTCGTCCAGCGGGCCCTGTTCGGAGGAGTGCGCGAACTCCACCTGGTCCGGGTGCTCCGGGTCGTACCAGACCACGGTCTGATCCCCGGTCCTGGGCAGATGGGCGACGGGGACGGCTCGCTTCTTGGTCTGCCTGCGCACCGCCCCGTCCTCACCCGAGTACTCGGCGGTGATCACCACCAGCGGTGCGCCCTTGATCTCGTCGTCGGTGATCTGCACGGAGGCGATCCGCCCCGCCACCGGCGTGCCGAGTCGCATCAACGAGACGCTGTCGGCGGTCTGACGGCGAGAGCGCAGCGCGACGCCCCACTGCACACAGCCGAGGACGACGCCGAGGAACAACAGCGCGCCGGCCAGACCTGCCAGCCACGGACGATCATCGCCCATCGGCAGCCGCCACCAGACCGACAGGAGGGCGGCGCCGCCGACGGCCAGGCCCAGCGGGAGGATCGACGAGCGGAGCCGACCGGCGCCCAGCAGGCCGCCGACGAGCAGCAGACCGAAGAGCCCGACGGTGATCGGGGCCCGGTCCGACAACGGAGTGTCACCGATGCACGTCTCCCATTCCGCAGAAGAACAGGTGAAGACACCCGCCAGCTGATAGGCGAGCAGCGCGAAGCCGACCAGGCCGAGCAGGGCCAGGAGGAACGAAAGTCCGTTACGGAGAGAAATCGGCCTAGCGACAGAAGCCGCATCGACATCGCGGTTGACCATGATCCACATGCTAAGGCGTTCATCACCCTGGAGAGAAATCGGCGAACACGCCAAGGGGGACTCCATCGGGATTCCGCGAAGAATCGAGAATAAATCGAACAGAGAATGCCATGACGAACAGCGGACGAATCCAACCAGGTCAACCGCCTAGAACGGCGCGGACTCCGCCGATCGCGACGCGACAGTATACGGTCCCGCCAGGACGGTCTCACCGCCGACCACACCGCAGGCACCCGGTGGCAACCGCGCCGCCGAGGGCCCGACGGAGCGAAGAGAACACGCCTAACCCTCGGCGAGAATTCCGGCTCCGGAGTGCGTCCGAGAAGAACCCGGGAAGATACCGCCGCACCGAAGTCCGTGTAAACGATTTATCCCACCATATCGATGGTTTCAGCGACAGAAGTCGGCAAGACGGTCGAGTCGTCGGGCACCGAACAGTCGGCGCTGTCGGTGGAGGATTCCCCATGGGGAATCGGCCCGGCGGCACCACATCGGAGGGGCACCACATCGGAGCGGGCCGACGTCGGCATCGCGGCTTTGCGTCAGTGCCCGGTACCGGCTTGCGCCCACAGACCCGGTGCGGCTCGCGGCGGCGCGACATGGTCTTCGCGCGGGCCGAGCAGAATGCCGCCGCCGACTCGGATTCGAGATGCCCGAGTCACCGGCGGGTGCTGCTCCATCCTGGGATCGGGGAACTTCATCGGGAGCGCGGCCCGGCCTGCGCCCGCAGACCGGCGCCCGCAGGCCGGGCCGCCCCCATGCGCACGGCGGCGGCAGGCCTGCTCAGCGCAGCGTGTCGAGCAGGCGACCCGAGGCGTCGGCGCGGAACACCGGCGCGTTGGGCGACAGGTCACGCACTGCGGCGGCGGACGCCTCGTCCACCGCAGGCGACTCGGTGACCACGGCGGCCGCCTCCAGCCCGGTCGCCCCGCTGGCCACCGCTGCGGCCACCGCGGCCTGCAACGCGGTCAGACTCAGCGATGGCAGGGCCACGGTGCAGGCGGAGTAGGTTCGGCCGTCGGTGTCCCGCACAGCCGCCCCCTCGGCGGCCCCGATCCGTGCCCGGCTCGCGCGGGCGAGCGTGATGATCTTCTGGTCCTCGCCGTCCAGCACGACGGCCTCGGCCGACGAGGCCGCAGGCTCCACGGCGCCCTTCGCTGACTCAGCCACCGGCCGTGCTCCTCTCCTGCGCGCGGCCGACCGACTCGGATTCCGCGTCCTGATCCTCGGCTGTCGACGGGGCCACCCTGCTGACCAGCAGCGTGCTGATCCGCATCCGCCCACGACCGTCCTTGCCGCCCTCCGCCCGCAGCCGCAGACCACTGATCTCGGCCTCGGCACCGGGCAGCGGCACCCGACCGAGCTTGCGAGCCAGCAGACCGCCTGCGGTGTCCACGTCGTGATCGTCGATCTCCACGCCGAACAACTCGCCCAGATCCGCCACCGGAAGGCGGGCGCTGACCCGCGCGGAGGCCTCGTCGATCCGCTCCACCGGGGGACGCTCGCCGATGTCCGACTCGTCGGTGATCTCGCCGACGATCTCCTCCAGGATGTCCTCGATGGTCAGCAGGCCCGCTGTGCCGCCGTACTCGTCGACCGCGATTGCGAGATGGTTCCGGGAGACCTGCATCTCCCGCAGCAGCTCGACGAGGCGCTTGGAGTCGGGAACCAGCACGGCAGGGCGCATCAGCGTGTCGACCTGGACGTCCACCCGCTCGCCTGGCCCGCCCGGCGCCCCGTCGGTCCAGGACCGGACGAGGTCCTTGATGGTCACCACACCGACCACGTCGTCCACGGTCTCGCCGATGACGGGAATTCGGGAGAACCCGGTCCGCAGACAGAGCGCCAGTGCCTGCCGGACCGACTTGTCCTGCTCGATCCAGATCACCTCGGTACGCGGCACCATCACCTCGCGGACGACCGCGTCGCCCAGCTCGAAGATCGAGTGGATCATCTGCCGTTCGCCTGCCTCGACGACCCCGCGCTGCTCGGCGATGTCGACCAGCTCCCGCAGCTCGACCTCGGACGAGAACGGGCCCTCCCGGAAGCCGCGTCCCGGTGTGATCGCATTGCCCAGCAGGATCAGCAGCCGCGCGAGCGGGCTGAGCACCCGGCCGAGCATCTTCACCGGGCCCGCCACCAGGCAGCCCACTCCGTAGGGGTGCTGCCTGCCGATCGTCCTCGGTCCGACACCCACCAGCACGTAGGACACCAGGAGCATGATCAGGACGGCGATGAGCACCGCCAGTCCGTCCGAGTCGAAGGTGGCGACCACGACGACGGTGACCAGCACCGTGGCCGTGAGTTCGCAGGCGAGGCGAAGCAGCAGCAGGAGGTTGATGTGTCGGGGTCGATCCGCGACGACCTCCGCCAGGGTCTTGGCACCCGAGCGGCCGGTGCGGACCAGCTCGTCCACTCGGGCGCGCGACACCGTGCTCAAGGAGGCATCCGCGGCGGCGAAGGCCCCCGCGAAGACGACCAGCAGCGCGGCCAAGGACAGCATCATGAACGGGCTCCCCATCGACGAGTCCGAGTCACCGGGTCCGGATCACCGACCCGGTTCCGGCGGAGGTGCGGCAGCAGAGCCGCCCTGCTTCTCGGTGCCGGTGCGTTCCAGGCCGACCACGCCGAGCACTCGCGCGTCGGCGTCCTCGCGTGCCGCCGTCTCACGCTCCTCGCGAACCGTGGTCTTGAAGTCGGCCAGCAGCCGGTTCTGCAGGCCGAACATCTCCCGCTCCTCGGCGGGCTCCGCGTGGTCGTAGCCGAGCAGGTGCAGCACGCCGTGCACCGTCAGCAGATGCAGCTCGTCGATGAGGCTGTGACCGGCCTTCTTCGCCTGCTCCCTGGCGAACTCGGGGCACAGCACGATGTCACCGAGCAGAGCAGGCCCCGAAGCCGCCGTGTCGGGCCTGCGGGCCGAGTCCAACTCGTCCATCGGAAAGGCCATCACGTCGGTGGGACCCGGCAGGTCCATCCACCGCTCGTGCAGATCGGCCATCGCCTCCAGCTCGACCAACAGCACCGAGAGCTCGGCGAGCGCGCTGACGCCCATCCGATCCAGTGCATAGCGAGCTGCGGCGACGATGGAGGTCTCCTCAACCGCCACGCCTGACTCGTTGGCGATCTCGATACTCACCGTGTTCACCGTCCCTGTCGGCGGCCACGACCGGATCGCGCACCGGAGCTCTCCTCAGCGGCGGCGTCCGAGTGCTCCTGCACCACCTGCCACCGCTCGTAGGCGTCCACGATGTCGCTGACCAGTCGATGCCGGACCACGTCGTGGCTGGTGAGCATAGAGAAGTGCACGTCGTCCACGTCGCCCAGGATCTCCCGGACGACGCGAAGGCCGCTGCGAGTGCTGCCGGGCAGGTCGACCTGGGTGATGTCACCGGTCACCACGATCTTCGAGCCGAAGCCCAGCCGGGTGAGGAACATCTTCATCTGCTCGGGCGTGGTGTTCTGCGCCTCGTCCAGGATGATGAACGCGTCGTTGAGGGTGCGGCCCCGCATGTACGCCAGCGGCGCGACCTCGATGGTGCCCGCCTGGGTGAGCCGGGGCACCGACTCCGGGTCGACCATGTCGTGCAGCGCGTCGTAGAGCGGCCGCAGGTACGGATCGATCTTGTCGTAGAGGGTGCCGGGCAGGTAGCCGAGCCGCTCGCCCGCCTCGACGGCAGGCCGGGTGAGGATGATCCGGTTGACCTGCTTGGCCTGGAGGGCCTGCACGGCCTTGGCCATCGCCAGGTAGGTCTTGCCGGTGCCCGCCGGGCCGATGCCGAAGACGATGGTGTTCTTGTCGATGGCGTCGACGTAGCGCTTCTGGTTCACCGTCTTGGGTCGGATCGACCGGCCGCGCCGAGACAGGATGTCCAGGCTGAGCACCTCGGCAGGGGACTCGCCCGCGTCGGCCGAGAGCATCCCCACGGTGCGTCGGACCACGTCCGCGCTCAACTGCTGGCCGCGCCCGACCAGGATCAGCAGCTCACTGAACAGTCGCTCGGCGAAGGCCACCTCGGCGGGCTTGCCCGTCAGGGTGATCTCGTTGCCTCGGACGTGCACGTCGGCGCTGAGCAGCTCCTCGACCGCCCGCAGGTTCTCGTCGCGAGATCCGAGGAGGTTGAGCACGAGGGTGTCCGGAACGGTGATGTTCGACTTGGCCATGACCTGTTGCACGGCTGCCGCAGCAGCCGCAGCGGCCTGGGCCGACGAGGTGGCGGCCGGAGTGCCGCCCTCGGGCGGTGTGGTGCCGTTGCCCGCTGCTCGTCGTTCTGAATCGGCACTGCGAGCGGAGCTCGCTGCGGTTCCTGCCACGGTGTGTTCCGGCCCACCTTCTGCGCTGTCACGCTGACGGCTTCGGCCTGCCTTGGACAGGCCGTCTCTTCGACACCTCGATGCTAGCCGCACCGCACGACGGAACGCACTCCTGATATGAGCGGCATGTCGGCGGCGCAGGCGGCCTGCCCCCGGAGGCGGCCGTGCCCGCGCGGCGCCGGGTGCTCGGCGCGGGAGCCGCGTCCCGCAGTCCGTCCTGTGCCGAGATCATCCGCCTGCCCTGCAGGAGCCACACAGGCGACGACGTACGTCGCCTCCCGGACCGCACCGCCGACCGCAGGCTCTCAGCCGTTGCGAGCGACGCCCGCGGGCGAACCGACGAGCGGCCCCAGCGGCTGCCCGCCCAGCAGGTGCAGGTGCGCGTGGAAGACCGTCTGGCCCGCATCGGCGCCGGTGTTGAACAGCAGCCGGTACCCGCTCTCGGCCACGCCCTCCTCCTCGGCGACGTCGGCCGCCACATGGAAGAGGTCGACCAACAGGGCCGGGTCCTCGGCGGCGAGGGCGGCGGCGTCGGGATAGTGCGATCTCGGCACGAGAAGCACGTGGGTGGGCGCCTGCGGATTGGCGTCGCGGAACGCGAAAGTGGTGTCCGTCTCACGGATCACGCTGCACGGCAGCTCGCCCGCCAGCAGCTTGCAGAAGAGACAGTCGGACTCCGAATCACTCATGACGTGCAGGCTAAACCTCGATGACGAACCGGGGCGCGAGGTGGTCCTCGACGGCGCCCGGCAACAACCCGTCCGGCGCAGCGATGGTGACGCGGGGCAACCTCGCGGTGACGTTCGGAAGCCGAGGATCGCGCCGTTCTCAAGGCCGACGGCGACCTGTTCCAGGGCGGGATCGGCTCCCCGGACTGCGGTGGGCGGCCTTGGCAGGCGTGCCCCACCAGCGCGGCCCGCACCGTCCTGGCCTGGTCGGACGGCACCTCAGCGCGTCGAGACGACGTGCCGGAGGTCTCACCGTGCCGGACGTCTCACCACGCCCCGCCCGCACCAGGTCCCGTCCTTCCGGCGAGGTGTCCGGCAGGCTGGGCGCCCCGCAGCAGCCCGCGAGGCTGCTGCGCCGGGTATCAGGCGCAGGCCGATCAGACCGCACGACCTGCCGACCCGAGTTCAGCCCCGGAGTCGACAGGCGACGGTGCCTCGAGCCGGACTCGGGGACGGCCCTCGGCGCAAGGCCGACTCCGACTCACCACCGGCCCGTGCGAGCCGCGAGCGCACCCAGCGCGGCGACGCCCGCGGTGGAGGCTCGCAGCACCGTGTCGCCCAGCAGCACCGGGCGGGCGCCCGCCTCGGTCAGCGTCGCCAGCTCGGTCTCGTCGATCCCGCCCTCCGGCCCCACCACCAGCAGCAGCTCCCCCGTCGTCGGTAGGTCCACCGAGGTCAGCCGAGTCGAGGCGGACTCATGCAGCACGAGCGCGAGGGCGGCCGACCCGACCCGCTCGGCAAGCCCGGCGGTGCTCGTCGGCTCGTGCACGGGCGGCAGCCAGGATCGCCGCGCCTGCTTGGCGGCGGTGCGGGCCGTGGCACGCCACCGGTCCAGCGCCTTGGCGCCGCGCGGTCCCGCGTCCCAGCGGGCCACGCAGCGGGCGGCCCGCCACGGCACCAGCGCGTCGACGCCGACCTCCACGGCCTGATCGACGGCCAGCTCGGCTCGATCGCCCTTGAGCAGCGCCTGAGCCATCGTCACGCGGAGCTCGGGCGCGGGCTCCTGAACCCGTTCGAGGACGTCCGCGCGCAGCTCGTCCTTGGTGACCGAGGTCACCTCGGCCCTGGCGATGCCGCCGCGACCGTCGGCGAGCAGCAGTCGCTCGCCGACCCGCAGTCGGGTCACGGTGGCCGCGTGTCGCCCCTCCGGTCCGCTCAGCACCACGTGATCCGCCCCGGCGGGCAGCTCCGTGAGGAACAGCGGCAGGCCGCCCCTTGCCATCGGCGAGGTCGTCATCGTCATCCCCTCCAGCACGTCATGGGCGTGGTTCTCGCCCCTCGCCGTCAGGCCGCCGCTCCGCGACGGCCGAGCCACCGCGGTCGTCGAGACATCACCGAGGCCGACTGCCCGCCGAGCACGGCGTCCCGGCGCGCACCGTGTCGTCGGCGACCGGGCAGGACCCGGCCCGCCTCCGCCCGAAGACTCGGCCGAGCCACCCGCAGGCGCGGGCGAGGGCGGGTGCCGACCAGTCCATCGCAGGCGGGTTCGTGCGGGGACGTCAGACGCCTACCTCCGAGATCCGGTCAGCCTCCACGGGCCGTGGGCGCACCGTCCGCCGCTCTCCGGCCGCCCGCGACGGGCCATGCGGCGAGCCGACGAACACCGAACGGAACGCGGCCCCGGCTCGGCGCCGCCGCCCCGTGGCGGCCCGCCCGCGCCCGCCGCATCCGGTCGCGAACCCCCGGCGGCTCAGCGGGAGCCGAAGGAGTCCCGCAGCCGCGAGAACAGCCCGCCATTCACCCGTCCATTGCCGTTCGCGGCCAGCTCGGACTCCTCGTCGCGCAGCGCGGCGAGTTCCCGCAGCAGGTCGGTCTGCCTGCCGTCGAGCCTCGTCGGCACCACCACCTCGAGGTGGACGTGCAGATCGCCGCGTCCGCTGACCCGGCCGTTGGATCGCAGCCTCGGCATGCCCTGCCCGGTCAGCAGCAGACGAGTGCCCGGCTGAGTCCCGGGCTCGACCCGGATCTCCTCGGTGCCGTCCAGGGTCTCCAGCGGCAGGACGGTGCCCAGCGCGGCGGAGGTCATCGGGATCATCAGGGTGCAGTGCAGGTCGGAGCCGTCGCGCGTGAAGGTGTCGTGCTCGACCTCGTCGACCTCGACGTAGAGATCGCCTGCGGGCCCGCCGCCGACGCCCACCTCGCCCTGAGCGGAGAGCCGCACCCGCATGCCGTCGGCGACGCCCGCCGGGATCTTCACAGTGATCGTGCGGCGCGAGCGCACCCGGCCTTCGCCGCTGCACTGACCGCAGGGGTCGGTGATGACCTCGCCGTAACCCCGACAGGTCGGGCACGGACGCGCCGTGACGACCTGGCCGAGGAACGAGCGCTGCACCGACTGGACCTCGCCGCGACCGGCGCACGTGTCGCAGACCGACGGCGTGGTGTCCTCCTGGCAGCCGGTTCCGGCACAGGTGTCGCAGAGGATGGCCGTGTCGACGGTGATCTCCCGGCTGACGCCGGTGGCGCAGTCCTCCAGGCTCATGCGCAGCTTGATCAGCGCGTCAGAGCCCTGCTGCATCCGGCTGCGCGGTCCTCGACCCGCCGAGGCGCCAGTGCCGCCGAAGAAGGCGTCCATGATGTCGCCGAGCCCGCCGAAGCCCGAGAACGGGTCCGCACCGCCCGATCGGCCGCCGCCGTTCTCCAGCGGATCACCGCCGAGGTCGACCACCTGCCGCTTCTTGGGGTCGGTGAGCACCTCGTATGCCGTGGTCACCTCGCGAAACCGCTGCTGGGCAGCGGGATCGGGGTTGACGTCGGGGTGCAGCTCGCGTGCCAGCTTCCGATAAGCCCGCTTGAGCTGATCCGCGCTGGCGTCCTTGCTCACGCCGAGCAAGCCGTAGTAGTCCCTGGCCACTTTCTCCGGTCCTCCTGCCGCAGCCCGCCCGCCGAACCGCGGCGTTCATTCGCCCGCGCGCCGTCGGCACGCATTCTCATCGTCGATGTCGGGTCCGAGCGGACCCTGCCCTGCCTACATCATGCTCTCTTCGCCGATCGGGCCTTTAGCGCCCGGCCAGGATCTCCCCCACGTACGCCGCGACCGCCCGCACGGCGGCCATCGTCCCCGGATAGTCCATCCGCGTCGGACCCACGACGCCGATCCCGCCGAAGACCGTGCCCCGCGAGCCGTAACCCACCGAGACCACCGACGTGTCCCGCATCTCCATCGCCTCGTTCTCGACGCCGATGCGCACCAGTACCGTTCCCGGGTCCCGCGCCGCCGCCAGCAGGCGCAGGACCACGACCTGTTCCTCCAACGCCTCCAGCACCTGCCGCAGCGAACCGGGGAAGTCCCCGACGTTCCGCGTCAGGTTGGCCGTGCCGCCCAGCAGCAGTCGCTCTTCCGGATGATCGACGAGCGACTCGATCAGCACGCTGCACACCCTGGTCAGGACGTCGCGAAGTTCCGGAGCCGCCTTCTCCGGCAGCTCGGCGACCGAGGCGGAGGCCTCGGGCAGCCGCTGCTCGATCATGGCCGAGTTCAACAGGCCGCGCAGCCGTGCGACGTCCTCGTCACCGATCACGTCGCCGAGGTCGACGATCCGCTGATCCACCCGACCCGTGTCGGTGATCAACACGAGCATGAGGCGTGCCGGGGTGATCCGGACGATCTCCAGGTGTCGGACCGTGGCGCGGGTGAGCGTCGGATACTGCACCACCGCGACCTGCCTGGTGAGCTGGGCCAACAGCCGCACGCTGCGGCGCAGCACGTCGTCCAGGTCCAATGCGCCCTCGAGGAAGCTGTGAATCGCTCGGCGCTCGGCCCCGGACAGCGGCTTGACCTCGCTGAGCCGGTCGACGAAGAGCCGATAGCCCTTGTCCGTCGGCACGCGGCCTGCGCTGGTGTGCGGCTGGGTGATCAGCCCGTCGTCTTCAAGGGCCGCCATGTCGTTGCGCACCGTGGCGCTGGAGACGCCGAGGTTGTGCCGCTCGACGAGGGCCTTGGACCCCACCGGCTCGTGAGTGGAGACGTAGTCGGCGACGATCGCTCGCAACACCTCGAACCGACGATCGTCGGCACTCACCGTCTGACACCTCCGCTCCTCACTCGACTCAAGCCCGCGCGGGGATCGTCTCGATCTCCGCCACTGTCTTGAGTTTACGGTTCGGATGCCGCATTCCCTACCCGTCCGACTAGTGCGGTGCTGGAGGCGTCTCCCGATCCTCCGTCCACGGCGCGCCCGCCTGCGGGCCCCGAGGTTCCCTCGAACCGGTCTCCGGCGCCGATGGCCGCCGCAGGCTGTCAGATCCGACACAGCGGCGCGGCAGCGACGTCGGGCGCGCGGTGTGACGCCTCTCACGGCTCCCGAGGGCTCTGCGGCGGTCCAGGCTCAGCCGAGCAGGCGGTGGACCAGTCCGTCGGCCAGCAGCCTGCCGCGTCGGGTGAGGACGCAGCGCCCGGCGGCCAGTGCGTCGGCCGCCAGCAGTCCGTCGTCCACCGCGAGGAGGGCGGCGCGGCGGCCTGCCTCGTCAAGGATCTCGGTGGACAGCCCGCCGACCAGCCGCAGTTCCAGCAGGACACGCTCCACCCGGCGGGCGTCGACGTCCAGGACCTCGCGTCCCGCGCCCGGGCTGCGACCCGCCGCCAGCACGGCGTTGTAGCGGGCCGGATGCTTCACGTTCCACCAGCGGACGCCCCCGACGTGGCTGTGGGCACCGGGTCCTAGGCCCCACCAGTCGCCGCCGGACCAGTAGCCGATGTTGTGCCTGCACCAGGCGGCCTCGCCTGCTGCCAGGGATGCCCAGTTGGACACCTCGTACCAGCCGAGTCCCGCCGCCGAGAGCACGTCGTCGATCAGCTCGTACCGTCGAGCCAGCACGTCCTCGTCCGGCGCGGGCAACTCGCCTGCCCGCACCCGTCTGGCCAGCGCGGTGCCGTCCTCGACGATGAGCGAGTAGGCCGAGACATGATCGACCCCGGCGGCCGCCACCGCGTCCAGCGAGGCACGCAGATCGTCGTCGCTCTCCCCCGGCGTCCCGTAGATCAGGTCGAGGTTCACGTGCTCGAAGCCCGCCGCCGTCGCCTCCCTGGCGGCCGCCACCGCCCGGCCGGGCGTGTGCGTTCGGTCGAGTACCGCCAGGACGTGCCGAGAGGCGGACTGCATCCCCAGTGACACGCGGGTGAAGCCTGCGGCACGCAGGTCGGCGAAGAACTGCGGCGAGGTCGACTCCGGGTTGGCCTCCGTGGTCACCTCGGCGTCGTCGGCCAGGCCGAACACGCCGTCGATCTCCGACAGCACGGCGCCGAGGACCTCGGCTCCCACCAGCGAGGGAGTTCCGCCGCCGACGAAGACCGTGTCGACCCTCGGTGGCGCGCCGAGGACCTTCGCGGCCAGCTCCAACTCCCGGCGCACACCCTCGGCCCAGGAGTCCTGACCAGCGCCGGAGCCGAGTTCGCCTGCGGTGTAGGTGTTGAAGTCGCAGTAGCCGCATCGGGTCGCGCAGAACGGGACGTGCACGTAGACGCCGAAGGGTCTGCGGCCGAGGCCGTCGAGGGCGGACGCGGGCAGCGCGCCGTCCGCAGGCATCGGCTCCCCGTCGGGAAGTGAGCTGGGCATTCGTCCAGGGTGCCCTGCCGTCCCTGTCGCCCCCGAGGCCGGGCCGGGCAACGGGTCGCAGTCGCCGGAGACGAGGGCGATCGAGGCCCGGCGATGCCGACCCTCGCCCGGGCGATCGGCCGACCCTCCACCGCGGTCTCCGTCCCGGCCGGACCGGCAGCCGCAGGCTGCGCGGCCCCGGCCTGCGGCTGCGCCAGCCTGTGGCGACTCCGGCGGCGGAGGACGCGGGGCGGCCGAGCGGCGCGGCCCCGGCTGTCGCCCGCGGCGACGTCGACCCGGCAGGCGGCAGCACGCGCAGGGCGGACGCTCCGCCGCCGGACGCCCACCCGCCGGGCACCGCAGCCCGAACCCCGCGCCGCTGTCGCGCCTGCGCTGCCTGCACCGGGGCGTCGTCCCAGATCCGTCGTCCCAGATCCGTCGTCCCAGATCGCGCCAACGACGGCATCGCGTCTACGATGCGAATACCAGTCGGCGGACGGGAACGGCCTGAACTGTGACGATCTTCCGCCGCGCGTCTCAGCATCCGGTCAGACCTGGACCGATCTCGGCGTGGCGTGGCAGGCTCGACGGCATGACAGCGCGGCGCATTCGACTCGTGGCACGGCGTCACGTCGATTACAAGCGCGTCGCCAGCGCGCTGTGCCGAGGCGACCGCTAGCTCCGCCGTCGTGTTCCCACCACACTCGGCGCCGAGCGCGCCGACGGGTCACCCACCCCAGCATCGAAGACGGGTAGTCCCCGACCGCAGCGCGGCGCCTCGAACCTCGGAGGTCGCAGCCGATGACTCCCACGCCGCAGACTCCCACGGTGCGCCGCAGGCGCGGTGAAGGGCAGTGGGCTCTCGGTTACCGCGAACCCCTCAATCCCAACGAACGGTCCAAGAAGGACGACAACCCGCTCAACGTGCGGGCCCGGATCGAGTCGATCTACGCTAAGAACGGCTTCGACTCCATCGACCCCGGCGACCTGCGCGGCCGCTTCCGCTGGTGGGGCCTCTACACCCAGCGGCGGCCCGGAATCGACGGCGGCCGCACCGCGATCCTCGAACCCGAGGAGCTCGACGACGAGTACTTCATGCTGCGGGTGCGCGTCGACGGCGGTCTGCTCACGACCGCCCAGCTCCGCGCGATCGGCGAGATCTCGCAGACCTACGCGCGCGACAGCGCCGATCTGACCGACCGGCAGAACATCCAGCTGCACTGGGTCCGGATCGAGGACATGCCCGCGATCTGGTCCACTCTGGAGGCGGTGGGGCTGTCCACCACCGAGGCCTGCGGCGACTGCCCGCGCGTGGTCCTCGGCTCGCCGGTGGCGGGCGTCGCCGACGACGAGATCATCGACGGCACCCCGGCGATCGAGGAGATCACCCGGCGCTACATCGGCGATCCGACGCTGTCCAATCTGCCACGCAAGTTCAAGTCGGCCATCTCCGGCTCGCCCCGCCAGGACGTGGTGCACGAGACGAACTGCGTGTCCTTCGTCGGCGTGGAGCACCCGGAGCACGGGCCGGGCTTCGACCTCTGGGTCGGCGGCGGGCTGTCCACCAACCCGAAGCTGGCCGTCCGGCTGGGCGCCTGGATACCGCTGGACGAGGTGCCGGACGTCTGGCACGGCATCGCCCAGATCTTTCGGGACTACGGCTATCGCAGGCTGCGGCACCGGGCGCGACTGAAGTTCCTCGTCGCCGACTGGGGCGCCGAGCGGTTCCGCGAGGTCCTGGAGCAGCAGTATCTGCGGCGCAGCCTGCTGGACGGCCCGGAGCCGCCGACGCCGGACGCGCATCGCGATCACCTCGGCATCCACCGGCAGCGGGACGGACAGCACTATGTCGGCTTCGCCTCGGCCGCGGGCCGGGTCTCCGGCTCCACGCTCGTCGGGGTGGCGAAGGCGGCCGAGCGGGTCGGATCACGGCGGGTGCGCACCACGGTGCATCAGAACCTGCTGGTCCTGGACGTCCCGGAGGCCGAACTGGCCTCGCTCCAGGAGGAGATGACGAGTCTGGGGCTGCACAGCGATCCCTCGCCGTGGCGGCGGGGCGTGATGGCGTGCACCGGGCTGGAGTTCTGCAAGCTCGCCATCGTCGAGACCAAGGCGCGCGCGATCCGGCTGGTCGAGGAGCTGGAGCAACGGCTGGCTGACGTGCAGGCGGGCATCACCGATCCGGTCACGGTGAACCTCAACGGCTGCCCGAACGCCTGTGCTCGCACGCAGGTCGCCGACATCGGCCTCAAGGGACAGATCGTCACCGACGCCGACGGCGCGCAGGTCGAGGGCTTCCAGGTGCATCTGGGCGGCGGGCTGGGGCTCGACTCCGGCTTCGGCCGCAAGCTGCGCGGCCACAAGGTCACCTCGGAGGAGCTGACCGACTACGTGGAACGGCTGGTGCGCCGGTATCTGGCCGCGCGCCAGGAGGGTGAGCGCTTCGCGCAGTGGGTGCTGCGCGCGGAGGAGGCCGAACTCCGGTGAGCGCCGACACGCCGTTCGAGGCCGTCGGCGGCCAGGGCCGGGCGGTGCCGTTCCACTGCCCGTACTGCGCGGAGGAGGACCTGATTCCCGAGGAGGAGCCCGCTGGCGCCTGGCTCTGCGCGGGCTGTCGGCGGGTGTTCGTCGTCCGCATGGTGGGTCTGCGGCCGCGCGGCGGCGCGGGTCCCTCGGTCGCCGAACAGGACCGGGACGGCCGCTCGCCGGAACCGACCGACACGACGGTCTCGGCGGCGGGCGACTCCGCCGGGCAGGCAGGCACGAACGACACGGAACCGGACCGAGGACAGGCTCGAAGAGAGGCGAGGTCGTCGGGATGAGTGTGGAGACCGAGAGACGAATCGAGCAGGGCAGGCGACTGGCTGCTGAGGGGGCCGAACTGCTTGCCGGATCGGGCGGCGGAGCAGGCGCCGAGGCGACCGCCGCCGAGGCACTGGCCTGGACGGCGCGGACGTTCGGCGCGGAGTGGATCGTCGCCTCGAACATGCAGGACGCGGTATTGATCGACCTGGCGACCAGGGCCCGCCCCGGCGTCGACGTGCTCTTCCTGGAGACCGGCTACCACTTCGCCGAGACGCTGGGCACCCGGGACGCGGTGGCCTCGGTGTATCCGCTGCGGATCGTGGAGGCCACGGCGAGCAGGACGGTCGCCGAGCAGGACGCCGACGAGGGCCCTCGACTGTTCGCGTCGAACCCGGATCGCTGCTGCGCGCTGCGCAAGGTCGAGCCGCTGCGCCGAACGCTGGCCGGGTATCGGGCCTGGGTCACCGGCGTTCGTCGGGTGGAGGCGCCGACCAGGGCGAACACCCCGCTCGTGACGTTCGACGAGCGGCACGGCCTGGTGAAGGTCAATCCGCTGGCGGCGTGGTCGGACGACGACATGGCGCACTACATCGAGGAGAACGGCGTGCTGGTGAACCCACTGGTGTCGGCGGGCTATCCCTCGATCGGCTGTCAGCCGTGCACGAGCAGGCCCGCGCCCGGTGCCGATCCGCGCAGCGGCCGGTGGGCGGGCAGCACCAAGACCGAGTGCGGATTACACGGATGAGGGGGCAGATGAACACCGCACCGACGACCGGGACGACCGCCGAGCCCGAGACGGTGCACGCTCGGGCGGCGACGCCGAACAGGACGCTCTCCGGGCTGGACACGCTGGAGTCCGAGGCGATTCACGTCTTCCGCGAGGTGGCAGGCGAGTTCGACCGGCCGGTGGTGCTGTTCTCCGGCGGCAAGGACTCCACGGTGCTGGTCCACCTGGCCCGCAAGGCGTTCTGGCCCGCGCCGGTGCCCTTCGCCCTGCTGCATGTGGACACCGGCCACAACTTCCCCGAGGTCATCGAGTTCCGGGACCGGCTGGTCGCCGAGCACGGGCTGCGGCTGGAAGTGGCCCACGTCCAGGACTGGATCGACGACGGCAGGCTGACCGAACGGCCCGACGGCACCCGCAACCCGCTCCAGACGGTGCCGCTGCTGGACAGCATCGCCGAGCAGCGGTTCGACGCCGTCTTCGGCGGCGGGCGGCGCGACGAGGAGCGGGCCAGAGCCAAGGAGCGCATCTTCAGCCTGCGCAACGCCTTCGGCCAGTGGGAGCCGCGCCGACAACGCCCGGAGCTGTGGAACCTCTACAACGGCAGGCATCGGCCCGGTGAGCACGTCCGGGTGTTCCCGCTGTCGAACTGGACCGAGCTCGACGTCTGGAACTACATCGAGCGGGAGGGCATCGAGCTGCCCTCGATCTATTACGCACACCGCCGCGAGGTCCACCTCCGCGACGGGATGCTGCTGGCCGCCGGGCCGTGGGGCGGCCCTCGGGCGGACGAGGAGGTCGTCGAGCGCCTCATCCGCTATCGCACGGTGGGCGACGGCTCCTGCACGGGCGCGGTGGAGTCCTCGGCGAGCACGGTCGCCGAGGTGATCGCCGAGGTGGCTGCGAGCAGGCTCACCGAGCGCGGGGCCACCAGGGCCGACGACCGGATGTCGGAGGCCGCGATGGAGGACCGGAAACGAGAGGGCTACTTCTGATGAGCGCCGGCGAGCAGATCGACTCTCTTCGGCTGGCCACGGCGGGCAGCGTCGACGACGGCAAGTCCACGCTGGTCGGCAGGCTGCTGCACGACACGAAGTCGGTGCTGGCGGATCAGCTCGAGGCGGTCCACCGGGTGAGCACGGCGCGCGGTCTGGCCGAGCCGGATCTGTCGCTGCTGGTCGACGGCCTGCGGGCCGAACGGGAACAGGGCATCACCATCGACGTCGCCTACCGGTACTTCGCCACCCCCCGCCGGTCGTTCGTGCTGGCCGACACCCCAGGCCACGTCCAGTACACGCGGAACACCGTCACCGGGGCGTCCACCGCCCAGCTGGCGATCCTGCTGGTGGACGCCCGCCGGGGCGTGGTCGAGCAGACCCGTCGGCACGCCGCCGTGGTGGCGCTGCTGGGCGTCCCGAGACTGGTGCTGGCCGTGAACAAGATCGACCTGATCGACTACGACGAGGCCGCCTTCCGCACCATCAGCGCCGAGTTCGCCGCCCACGCCGCCGCGCTGGGCTATGCCTCCGACGCGGTGGTGTCGATCCCGGTCTCCGCGCTCGTCGGGGACAACGTGGT
Source organism: Actinoalloteichus sp. GBA129-24 (assembly GCF_001941645.1). NCBI lineage: Bacteria > Bacillati > Actinomycetota > Actinomycetes > Pseudonocardiales > Pseudonocardiaceae > Actinoalloteichus > Actinoalloteichus sp. GBA129-24. Next base: position 5,885,936 of record NZ_CP016077.1, read on the forward strand.
GACCGCCTCCACCAGAACACCCTGGTACGCGGGCCCGACGCTGCTCGATCACCTGGAGACGGTGCCAGTGGCGCCGGACCCGCACGACGTGCCGTTCCGATTCGCCGTGCAGTACGTGATCCGCCCCCGCACGGCGGAACATCCCGACTATCGCGGTTATGCGGGCCAGGTCGCGGCGGGCGTCATCCGGCCGGGTGACGAGGTGAGTGTGCAGCCTGCCGGGCTGCGCAGCCGCGTGACCCGCATCGACACCTCGGACGGGCCGCTGGACGAGGCGGTGGCTGGCCGGTCGGTGACGCTGCTGCTCGCCGACGAGCTGGACATCGGCCGGGGCGACCTGATCAGCGACGTCGCCGAGGCGCCGCAGGCGGTGACGGAGATCGACACCACGGTGTGCTGGCTGGCGGAGAAGCCGTTGCGACCCGGCGCGCGGGTGCTCGTCAAGCACGGCGCCCGCACGACGCAGGCGGTGGTCTCGGAGCTGGTCGTCCGCTTCGACGAACAGCGGCTGGTGTCGGTGGCCGCCCCCGAGGAGCTGCGGCTCAACGAGATCGGCCGGGTGTCGCTGCGCACGGCCGATCCGCTGCCGGTGGACGACTACGCGATCAGCAGGCGGACCGGGGCGCTGCTGATCATCGACCCCGCCGAGGGGAACACGCTGGCCGCGGGCCTCGTCGGGGTGCCGCTGCGAGCCCTGCAGGAGACGGCGGACGCCGCCGAGCCTGCCGTGCCGGGGCTCCGCGACGAGCCGGTGACGGGTGCTGAACACGCCGATCGGGCGACTGCGAGCCGCTGACAGACACCACATCGGAGACGTGCTCGCCGCCGAACCGTCGGCGGCGAGCCGATTCCACGCCCCTTCGCCGCGAGGGCGAAGGCTTCAACAGGATCAGGGAAGGCTGACAGATGGACCCGTCTCCTCCAGGCCTGCGCCGCGCGGTCTCCGCCGCGCTGGTGGTGCCGATCGCACTGATCCTGTCCGGGTGTTCGCGGCTCGAGCGGGAACCCGCCGAGCAGACCGCCGGAGCCGCCGATCAAGGTCCGGCGGACGTGGTCAACCTCGGGTACTTCCCGAACATCACCCACTGGTCGGCGCTGATCGGCGTCAGCGAGGGCCGTTTCGAGGAGGCGCTGGGCGACACCCGGCTGGAGACCCACACGTTCAACGCGGGTCCGGACGCCGTCAACGGTCTGCTCGGCGACTCCCTCGACATCCAGTTCATCGGCTCCAATCCGCCGTTGAGCGCCTACGAGCAGTCCGACGGCACGCACACCCGGCTGATCGCGGGCGTCACCTCGGGCGGCGCCCAGCTCGTCGTCGCCCCGGAGATCGAGTCGGTCGACGACCTGCGCGGCGGCACGATCGCCACCCCGCAGCTCGCGAACACTCAGGACGTCGCGGCGAAGAAATGGCTGTTCGACAACGACATCGAGCAGGGACCCGGCGCGGATCAGATCGAGGTCTCCAATGTGGACAACGCGGAGACGCTGGCGCTGTTCCGCGACGGCCAGCTGGACGGCGGCTGGCTGCCGGAGCCGTGGTCGTCCCGCCTCGTCATCGAGGCCGACGCCGAGGTGCTGGTGGACGAGCGGGACGAGTGGCCGGACGGCCGCTTCCCCACCACGGTGATCATCGCCCGGACCGAGTTCCTGCGGGCGCACCCGGAGACGGTCGAGGCGATCCTGCGGGCCCACGTCGAGACCGTCCGGTGGGCGCGGGAGAACCCCGAGGAGGCCAAGAACGCCGCGAACGAGGAGCTGGCGCGGCTGACCGGCAACCCGCTGGAGGAGGCCGTGGTGGACCGGGCCTGGGAGAACATCGAGCCGACCTGGGACCCGGACGCCGCAGGCTTCCCGCAGCTCGCGGAGAACTCCGTCGACGCGGGCCTGCTGGACGAGGCACCCGAGTTGACCGCCTTCAGCGACCTGCGGCCGCTCAACCGAGTCCTGGCCGAACTGGGTGAGGAACCGGTCGACGACGCGGGCCTGGACGACGAGTCCTGATCGGAGAAGGATCGAGGAGCAGGCATGACGGTGACGCTCACGGACGAGACGGACCTCGACGCCCACAGTCGACCGGCGGTCTCGGTGTCGAAGGTGGTCAAGCAGTTCGGGCACGGCCAGGACGCGGTGGTGGCCCTGGACGGGGTCGACCTGACGGTGACGCCGGGCGAGTTCGTCTGCCTGCTGGGCGCCTCGGGGTGCGGCAAGACGACGCTGCTCAACCTGCTCGCGCGGCTCGACCAGCCCACCTCGGGGACGGTCACGATCAACACCTCGCGGCCTGCGGTGATGTTCCAGGAGCCCGCGCTGATGCCGTGGCTGACGGCGCGACGCAACGTGGAGCTGCCGCTGCGGCTGGCGGGGATGCGGGCGGCGCCGAGGCGGGCCCGTGCCTCGGAGCTGCTGGAACTGGTGCGGCTGGGCGGGCAGGGGGACAAGCGCCCGCATGAGCTGTCCGGCGGGATGCGGCAGCGAGTTGCCCTGGCCAGGGCGCTGGCCTCCACGGGCCACGCCCCGGACGGGTCGACCGACGGGGTCGTCCCGACCGGCTCAGCAGGCGGGGGCGCGACCTCGGGCACGCCGAACGGCTCCGGGGCGCCGGGGCGAGCGCAGAGCACGGCGGTTCACCGGGACGGCGTCCGCGGGCGCCGGGCAGGCGCGGCCCCGGCGGGATCGGGCAGCGGCCCGGCCCGCCCAGGCCACGACGCGGGCGCCGCCGAGGTCGCGGCGCATCGGCTGCTTCTGATGGACGAGCCCTTCGGCGCCCTGGACGCCATCACCCGCGACGTGCTTCAGGCGGAGCTGCTCCGCGTGTGGCGAGCCACCGGCACCTCGGTGCTGTTCGTCACGCACGACGTGCGGGAGGCGGTCCGGCTGGCCCAGCGGGTCGTGCTGCTGTCCTCGCGGCCGGGTCGGGTCGTGCAGGAGTGGTCCTCCGACGGCAGCGAGACCCTGGTCGAGGAGATCACCGACCGGCTCCGGGAGGTGATCTCCAGCCATGCCCGAGCCTGACATCGACCAACGGCCGGGCCCGTCGGATCGCTCGCCGGTGGAGACGATCGACCTCGGCCGGGTCGGCGCGGGTCTCGACGCCCTCGACACCCCGGCGGAGCGCCGTCCGCCCGCCTGGCGACGGGCCCTGTCCGGGGTGCTGCCGCCGCTCGTGGCCATCGGCCTGCTGCTGGCGATCTGGCAGGGGTTATGGGCGTTGGCGCTGTGGCCGGAGTTCCGACTGCCCGCTCCCGCTGCGGTCGGTACCGAGATCTGGGGCATGGTGCGGACCGGGGAGATCTTCCCGGTGCTGTGGACCTCGCTGCATCGGGCGATCCTCGGCTTCCTGATCGCCGTCGCGGTGGCGACCCCGCTGGGGCTGCTGGTGGCCAGGGTGCGGGTGGTCCGCGCCGCCGTCGGCCCGGTGATCACCGGCCTGCAGAGCCTGCCCTCGGTGGCCTGGGTGCCCGCCGCCGTGCTCTGGTTCGGGCTGACGCCGACGACGATCTTCGCGGTGGTCCTGCTCGGCTCGGTGCCCTCGGTGATCAACGGCCTGGTCGCGGGCGTCGATCAGGTGCCGCCGATCCTGACCAGGGCCGGTCAGGCGATGGGAGCGGGCCGGATCTCCGGCGCCCGCCACATCCTGCTCCCGGCGGCGCTGCCCGGTTACCTGGCGGGCTGCAAACAGGGCTGGGCGTTCTCCTGGCGCTCGCTGATGGCCGCCGAGCTGATCGCGGCCTCGCCGCAGCTCGGCATCGGCCTCGGCCAGACCCTCGAGCAGGCCCGCTCGTTCAACGACATGCCGGGCGTCCTGGCCGCCATCCTGTTGATCCTGCTCGTGGGCGTGAGCGTGGACCTGCTGGTGTTCCGGCCGCTGGAGCGTCGGATACTGCTCGCCAGGGGCCTGTCGGGGGTGGTGTAGTCGAGGCCGTGCCGTCTGGGGACCGGACGCGGCGGGCTGCCCGGCGCTGACGTGTTCGAGGCGGAGACGGCTCGACAGGGTCGACACCGCCAGGTCCGACGCAGAGAAGTCCGACACCGAGAAGTCCGATGCAGAGAAGGCCGAGGCTTGTGAGTCCGACGCTGGTGGCCGTGGCGCACGGCAGCCGAGATCCTCGTTCGCCCGCGACGATCGACAGCCTCGTGGCGGGTCTGCGCCGAGCACGGCCTTCCATGCCGGTGCTGCCCGCCTACCTCGAACTGTCGGCGCCGCCGCTCGACGAGGTGCTCGACGAGGTCGACACGGAGTCGGTGCTAGTGCCCCTGCTGCTGGGCCACGCCTATCACGCCGGGGTGGACATCCCGACCGCCGTCGAGCGGGCCCGCCGCCGTCGACCGTCGCTGCGGGTGGCGGTCGCCGACGTCCTCGGGCCGGATGAGCGGCTGGAGTCGGCGGCGCTGCGCAGGCTGGCCGAGGCGGGCATCCGGCCGGGCACGCCGGAGGTCGGCGTGGTGCTCGCGGGCGCGGGCTCCTCGCAGGAGCAGTCGAACTCCCTGGTGCGTCGGGTGGCCGAAGACTGGGCACGGCACCACGGCTGGGCAGGAGTGGTGCCCGCATTCGCCTCGGCGACCGGCCCCACCGCCGCCGAGGCCGTCGCCGAGCTGCGCGCGGCCGGTGCCGAACGGATCGCGGTCGCCCCGTGGTTCCTCGCCCCAGGACTGCTGCTGAACCGGGTGATCGAGGGGGTCCGGGCCGATGAGCCTGCCGCCGTGCTCGCCGAGCCGATGGGCGCGGCACCGGAGCTGGTCGACCTGGTCCTGGACCGCTACGCGGCGGCGGCTCGCTCGTCAGGCTGAGGCCGGACGGGTGTCACCGGCTCGGATTCCCGCCGTCGCGGCTGCTCGGGGCGGCTGTCGGCTGTCGGCAGGCTGGAGGGGCTCGACGGCTCGGGCACGGCCGAGCAGTCCGAGGTTCAGGGGTAGGCCGCCCACCACGCCTGCGGAGATCGACGAATCGGCGTCCCCGAGTCGCCACGCACTCCTGCCGAGAGCACGTCCCGGTCGCCTAGGGTCGGCCAGATGACCGAGAACCTCGTGCGGCATCGCGTCGCGGACGGCACGGCGACGATCACCCTGGACTCCCCGCACAACCGCAACGCGCTGTCCGCCCGGCTGCGTCGCGAACTGCGTGACCTGCTGATCGCGGACATCGCCGACGAGTCGGTGCGCGTCATCGTGCTCGACCACACCGGCCCGGTGTTCTGCTCCGGCATGGACCTGCGGGAGTCCAGGGGTGCGGGCGCGGCGGATCAGGGCGTGAACGAGTTCCCGGAGCTGCTGGAGCTGATCTGGACCAGCCCCACGCCGGTCGTCGCCCGACTCGCCGGACCGGCGCGGGCAGGCGGGGTCGGCCTCGTGGCCGCCGCCGACATCGCGGTGGCCGCCGACACGGCGACCTTCGCCTTCTCCGAGGTGCGACTCGGAGTGGTGCCCGCCGTCATCTCGGTGACCGTCCTGCCTCGGCTCGCGGCCAGGGCCGCCCACGAGCTGTTCCTCACCGGCGAGACCTTCGACGCCGCGCGGGCCGTCGACATCGGACTGCTGAACTCGGCCGTGGCCGCCGAGGATCTCGACGCCGAGGTCAGCCGGATGACGCGCATGCTGGCGGCGGGCGGACCGGCGGCGCTGGCCGCGACCAAGGCGATGCTGCGCAGCCCTCGATCGGGCCGGCTCACGGAGGAGTTCGCCGACATGCTGGCGCTCTCGGCACGCCACTTCGCAGGAGCGGAGGGGCAGGAGGGCATGCGGGCCTTCGCCGAGAAGCGCCCGCCGTCCTGGGTGCCCGCCGACGGGCCGCCGGGCTCGGCGGCCGGGCGAGGCTGAGCGCCCCGGCGGGACGGCGGCCGGTCGACTTCCCCGATCGGCGCGAGACCGCCGGGATGCAGGCGGCAAGCGAGACGTCGTCTATCAGTCGCGTTCGTCCCGGCAATGTGATCGACATCGAGACTCATCCGAAGTGAACGAGAATCCGGTTACCCGCCGGTAGACCAGCAGGTCAGCAAGGGTCTTCCCCGCGTACGCGGGGGTGTTCCGCGTCAGAGCCCGTCGTCCAGGGCGTCGGCCACGTCTTCCCCGCGTACGCGGGGGTGTTCCAAGGGGGCGGCGGCGATGGTCGATGCACTCCCAGGTCTTCCCCGCGTACGCGGGGGTGTTCCCACGGTGAGCCCGCGCTGCCCGCCATCGCCGATATCTTCCCCGCGTACGCGGGGGTGTTCCCGGCAGCAGGCCCTCCGGAGCACCGTCGACCGGATCTTCCCCGCGTACGCGGGGGTGTCCCCCGCTGCCGCATCCGAAAGTCCGGGCGGGCGACATCTTCCCGGCGTACGCGAGGGTGTTCCTGCAATCCCTGTTCCCGCTGTGGACACTCGGGGCTTCCTCGTGAACGCCGGGTGATCCGACAGGCCGATCCAACGCGAGCCCCTGACCGGCGCGCACGCACCGTGTCGCACCCAGGAACACCGATCCCGTCGGCTACGCCGATACCCGCCCGCCCGGCTCGCCGCCACCGCCCGCCCGCATGACTCGGCAGGCCCGCTCGGTCTGTCGAACCGCCGTCGTATCGGCCGTGTCTCCTACACTGGGTGTCCTAGCGATGACGGAGGGTGGGGTGGCGATGCGTCAGTCGAGGGATCAGCCGGAGCAGGCCGGGGTCGTCCTCCCGGTCGATCCGTCCGAGACACCGGGGCCGTCGGGCGCCGCCGACCCGTCCGACCCGGCCTACGAGCGGGCGTTCGCCGCCTTCCTCGCACACACCGATCAGAAGCGTCAGATGTGGGCGCATCTGGAGTCGATCGTCGCCGATCTGCCGCGTCACGACGTGCTGATCGACGCAGGGGCAGGCGAGGGCGGCACAACGGCGTGGCTGAGCGGCTCGTTCCGGCGGACCATCGCCGTCGAGCCCAACTCCGTGCTCCGGAAGCGGCTGCACATGGTCTGTCCGACCGCGACGGTGCTGCCGAGCCGAATCCTGGAGACCACGCCGGACGCGCGAGGCGACCTGGTGCTCAACTCCCACGTCCTCTACTACATCCCCCGGCCGGAGTGGCCAGCCGTGCTGGCCAGGCTCGCGTCGTGGATCTCCCGACGCGGTGAGCTGATCGTCGTGTTGCAGAACCCGGACAGCAGCGCCATGGGGATGGTCCGCCACCTGACCGGCCATCGCTTCGACCTCACCTCCGCCGCCGAGGAGTTCATCACCGGCGATGCGGGCGGGCGGTGGGTCGTCCGGGTCGAGACGAGCCCGGCGCGGGTACGCGCTCCGGATCTGGAGACCGCCACGACGATCGCCGAGTTCATCCTGGGCATCACGCCCGTGGAGGCACATCCCGAACGCGCCGCAGTGTCGGAGTACGTGCAGGAACACTTCGTCGCCGCCGACGGCTCCTACACCATCGACTGCACCCAGGACTTCCTGCGGCTCAGACGCCCCTGATCGGGCAGGCTGCGGGTCGCCGAGGTCCACCCGGCGGTTCATGGCACGCACGACGGGACGGCGGCCCTGGCGGATTCGGCAGACTCCGCCCCCCGCCTGGGCGTCGGCGCAGCGCCAGCAGGGTGCGGCGACTCGACAATAGCTCGGCGCTCGGGCCTGATCAGCCGGGCTGACGGCCTTGGTTCGACCGGCGATCCACCGCCCGCGACCGTGCCTGCCCGACGTCAGACGCCCGGCGCCCGACCACGACTTCGGGACGAGGAGGTCCCCGTGTCATCAGAGCAGATCATGAGCACGCTGCCCGCGCTCGATCCGGCGGGCGAGGGCTACCAGGAGGCCTTCGCCGCCTACCTTGCACACAGCGACGAGGCGGCGGTGACCAGGCCCCGGCTGGATCGCATCGTCGCGAGTCTGCCGGAGCGGCTGGAGTTCATCGACGTCGGTGCGGGCTTCGGCCGGACGGTGCGCTGGTTCGTCGACTCCTTCGCGCACGTCGTCGCGATCGAGCCGAATCTCGAGCTGCATCACCGGATCACGCTGGCCGCGCCCGATGCCGAGGTGTTGGGGGGCTCGATCCTCACGGCACAGCCCCGCCTGCCCGCCGACCTGGTGCTCTGCTCTCACATCCTCTATTACGTGCCTCGGCAGGACTGGCAGGCCTGCCTGAACCGAATGGCATCCTGGCTGTCCGAAGAGGGCGAACTGGTCGTGCTGCTGCAGAATCCGGACAGCGACCTGATGCGGCTGCTCCACCGGTTCACCGGCAGGCGTTTCGACCTCGCCGAACTGCTCCCCGCCACGCGCGACTCGGGCTGGTCCGTGGTCCTGGACACGGTGCCGTCGATCCTCGCCGCACCGGATCTCGACACGGCATTGATGATCTTCCGCTTCTTCCTCAGCGGCATCACCAGCGTTCCCACCGACGAACGACGCCCGGCCCGGACCCGCGCGGAGCTGACCAGGCAGCTCGACCGGCATCGGCTCGACGACGGCGGCTACCGGATGAGCTGTACCCAGGACGTCCTGCGCCTCCGACGGCGCTGATCACCGTGGGCCTGGGAGGCCTGCGGCATGGGCGGGGCGGGGCGGGGCTGGGGCGGGGCGGAAGCGACATGCCGGGCTGCTCGAGGACACCGGACGGATCACACCAGGTCCGCCGCTCGTCAGATCTCGGCGCCGAGTGTGAGCCCCGGAACGACGAAGCGTGCTCACGGCAACAGCACCGCGGCGACTCGGCTCAGACCTCGACGAAGACGACGGACAGCTTTCGGTCGCCCGGCTCGTCCTGCTCGACGGCGTCGAGCACCGCACGCCGAATCCGAGGGAAGCCCGCCGGATCACGGTCGGCGTAGCCCGCCGGGTCGACCCAGACGAGCCGGTGCTCGCCCTCTTCGAGCCAGGACAGGTCGGTCAGGCAGTCGTAGAGGGCGTCGAGGTTGTGGCCGAAGGTCTCGGGAAAACCGAGCAGGCGCGCGATCGCGTCGATGACCTCGGCGGAGTCCGCCAGTTCTCGACCGTCCAGGACGTGCGGCCAGGCGCCGTCGGCCTGCGCCTGCTCGATCGCCTCGACGACCAGGTCCCAGCTCATCGCTGCACGAGCCAGGCGACGAGGACCAACAGGATCAGTCCGATCAGGACGAGCGTGATGCGACGGGGAGAGTTCACGCCGGGCCTCCCGACGCTCGACGGACACCCGTGTCGATCACTTCGCGGACGTCGTCGGGCTGCGGCGTCCGGCCGCTGCGCCTGGCGAAGAAGGCGGAGACTCGATCGACGCCACGATCGATCAGGAACGCGGCCAGCCAGCACAGCGGCGCCAGAATCAACATGACCAGCGCGAACTGGAGGACGAACGGCGACTGGACGAGCCACAGTTCGACCCCGTCCCACCACCCGGTCATCGAAGACACCACGCCTGCGAGCCTACGCGGTAGGTTCGAAGCATGTTCGCCGTATACGCCAGTGCGCCCGATGTCGACGACCCGCTCACGGGGCTGACCATCGGGGAACGGCCGGAGCCGTCGGTGCCGGAAGGGTGGGTGCGGGTCGACGTGCGGGCGGCCAGCCTGAACATGCACGACGTCTGGACCCTGCGCGGCGTGGGCATCGCGGCCGAGTCCTTTCCGATGATCCTGGGCTGTGACGGCGCGGGCGTGCTGGCCGACGGTACCGAGGTGCTGATCCACCCGGTGATCAACGCGCCGGGCTGGCGGGGCGACGAGACGCTGGATCCGAAGCGGACACTGCTCACCGAGCGTTATCAGGGCACCTTCGCGGACTCGGTGGTCGTGCCTGCGGGCAACGTGGTCCCCAAACCCGCCGAGTTGTCGTTCGTCGAGGCCGCGACGCTGGGCACCGCCTGGCTCACGGCGTACCGGATGCTCTTCGTGCAGGCAGGCGTGCGGCCGGGCCAGACGGTGCTGGTGCAGGGCGCCTCCGGCGGCGTGTCGACGGCGCTCATCCAGCTCGCGAGCGCGGCAGGCGCCCGCGTCTGGGCGACAGGCCGCACCGAGGAGAAGCGTGCGCTGGCGTCGAGCCTCGGTGCCCACGCGACCTTCGAGACCGGCGTCCGACTCCCCGAACGAGTGGACGCGGTCTTCGAGACCGTCGGCAAGGCCACCTGGTCGCATTCGCTGAAGTCGCTCAAGCCGGGCGGCACCGTGGTGGTCGCAGGCGCCACGTCCGGCCCGGACCCGAGCGCCGACCTCCAGCGGGTCTTCTTCCTCCAGCTCCGCGTCCTGGGTTCGACGATGGGCACCAGACAGGAGCTGGTCGATCTCGTGTCGTTCCTGCGCCTGCACGACGTCCGCCCGCAGATCGGGCTGACGCTGCCGTTGGAACAGGCCACGGCAGGCTTCACGGCCATGCTCGGCGGGGAGACGGCAGGAAAGATCGTGTTCACGAGATGAGTCCGGCGCGCGTCGAGGTGATCCGACTGGACGAGACCGTTCACGCGGTGATCGACCTGGCCAGACGCGCGCAGGCCGCAGTGGGACAGCCGGGGGCCGACCGGGCGGCCGGTCATCTGGCCGGCCTCGAACCCGTGCCCGGCCTGCTCACGATGGGGGCGCATCAGCAGGATCGGCTGGTCGGCGTCCTCGTCGGCTGGCCGTGCGGAGCCCGCCCCCTGTGGGCGGCACTGGTGCAGCCTGCCCTGGCGGCCGCCGGGCACACCTCCTGGCTGACCGGCTCCTTCGAGGTCGCGGAGCTGCACGTCGAACCGGAGTTCCACGGCACGGGCGTCGGCACGATGCTGCTCAGGTCGCTGGGCGAACGGATCGAGCAGGACCGGCTCGTGCTGCAGGCCGACGTCACCAACCGACGGGCCCGCGAGTTCTATCGACGACGGGGATTTCGCGTGCTCACCGGCCCGTTCCGCACGGTGAACCGCCGCAGGGCGCTGGTCCTGGGGACCGTGCTCCCGATGCGCTGACCGCGGACGGACTCGGAGCGGCAGCCGGTCGGCGGGCAACGACGACCGCAGAGCGACGCAGCGACGAACGGCGGCGTGTCAGCGCGCCGCGAGGGCCATGCGGCTTCTGACGTCCTCGGCCCAGGGCTCGGGGAGATCGCCAAGGGCCTGGCGCACGTGATCGTCCAGTTCGCGCTTACGGCCGCGCAGCACGCCGAAGACCTCGGCGACGGTCACGCCGTGGTCGGGGGTGCTCAGGATCTCGATCGGCGCCCCGGCCCACACGGCGCCCGGTTCCTCCACCGCGAAGTAGGCGCCCGGCCGACCGTGTTCGGTGAAGCGCTTGATCAGGCTCTGGGCGGACCAGAAGCCCGCGAAGACCCGGCAGGGGATGCGCGGGCCGGTCACGCGGAGGACGGTCTCGCCCACTCGAACCCGCTGGCCGATCACCAGGTCGTTGACGTCGGCGTCCGCGACGCTCAGGTTCTCGCCCGCGTTGCCCGGCACCAGTTCGCGGCCGATCACCGACGACCAGTGTGCGAGATCGTCGACGCCGAAGGCGTACACGGCCTGATAGGAGGCGCCGTGATTCGCCGTGTCCACCACGGTGTCACCCGTGACGCCGCCGAGGGCGACGTGCACTCGGCCGTCCACCGGACGCTTGTCGATGCCGGTGCGACCCAGTTTCCCGGTCCAGTCGCCGGTCCTGACCACGGCGAGGTTGACTGAGCGCACGGTCCCCATGACGGCAACGCTAAAGAGTCGGCAGCCGCGTTGTACAGGGGATTCCGGATGATCGTCCGTCGTCACACCCCCGAAGCGGCCGCTCAGCCGTCGACCGGGGCCGAGCGACGTTCCCTGCCGTGCGCGGCTGTCTCCCACCGGCCCAACGACCGGGTCGGGCCAGGCGGGCGGGCGCTACACCGTGTCTGCTCAGGCCGAGCGGCCGATCTCCGCTCCCCACGCCGCCACCAGCTCGGCGGCGGGGAGTTCACGGGTCTCGTCCGCGCCAAGGCCCGCCCAGGCGGACATCCGCTCCGGGTCCTCGGCGGCGCCCGCCGCAGCGCGCACCGGGGCGGTCAGGTGATGGATCTCCGGGTAGGCCGCCGGGGCGTGCGCGGTCAGCTCGGTCATCATCTCGTTGACCAGGCCGCGCGCGGGCCTGCCGGTGAACGCCCTCGTCAGCGCCGTCCCCCGGCGCTGGGTGAGCGCCGACCGGTGCGCGGTCTTCGTGCCCGCCTCCGGGCTGCGTAGGAACGCCGTGCCGAACTGTCCTGCGCCGGCCCCGGCCGCGAGCACCTCACGGAGCGCCCGGCCGTCGGTGAGGCCGCCTGCCGCGATCAACGGCAGCGTGGTCTGAGCGCGGACCAGTCCGATCAGGTCGAGCAGCGGGTGGGTCGGGCCGCCCGCCTCGGAGCGGCCGTCGTCCACGAAGACCGCTCGGTGGCCGCCCGCCTCGATGCCCTGAAGGCACAGGCCGTCCGTACCCGCCGCGACCGCCTGTCGCGCCTCGTCCGGGCTGGTCACGGTGACGACCACCTGACTGCCGACCCGCTGAAGTCGTCGCACGTCCTGGGCGGCGGGCACGCCGAAGGTGAAGGAGACCACGGGCACCGGCTCGGCGAGCAGCAGCGCCAGCTTGGCGCGGTAGTCGTCGTCGTCCCAGCGGGGTTCGCCCGGCGCGACGCCGAGGGGACGTCCCTGGTCGGCCACCAGCTCGCGAAACGCCGACAGGTCCGCACCGGAGGGCTCGCCGGGCACGAAGAGGTTCACGCCGAACCGGCATCGGCTGAGGCTGCGGACCCGATGAATCTCGGTTTTCACCCGATCGGGCGAAAGATAGCCGGCAGCGAGGAAGCCGAGTCCGCCCGCCTCGCCCACGGCGACGACCAGTTCCGGCGTGCTCACCCCGCCCGCCATCGGCGCCGCGACGATCGGAACACGCAACTCATTCACCACGTCAGCCACCGTAGTCGCAGTTCGGGGGCCGAGGGACGTGCGACCCGACGAGACCCGGAGCACACTGGACACCTTCCGGACCCGCCTCCATCCATGCGAGGGAGCGGAACATGAGAATGAATCAATACCTGCCGGTCGGGCACCCGCTGAACAAGATCTACCGGGTCGGCGCGGGACTGATCGGCGCCGGGCTCATCGTCTTCGGGCTGCTCGGCTTCATCAACCGCCTGACCTTCTTCTCCATCGAGGGCGACCGCGTCCTGGGCCTGTCCAGCAACGGTCTGCTTTCCTTGATCTCGGTGATCGTGGGCGTGATCCTGATCGGCTCGGCCGTCATCGGCGGCGTCGTCGCCTCCACCACGGCCGTCGTCATCGGGCTGTTGTTCCTGTTGTCCGGCCTGGTGAACCTCGCTCTGCTGGAGACCCCGCTCAATCTGCTCGCCTTCGAGATGCAGAACGTGGTGTTCAGCCTCGTGGTCGGGATGCTGCTGCTCTTCCTGGGCCTCTACGGGCGGCTCAGCGGCGGACTGCGGGAGGACAACCCCTTCGTCCGAGCCCGGCACCACGAGGACCCGAGCGTCGACCACAGCGCGGAGGAGACGGCGGAGCGCAGGCGGCTGGCGGAGATCCAGCCGATCGCCGACGCCGAGTACGCCGTGGCCCAGGGCACCGCGACCCCGGAACAGCAGCGGCTGGTGGCCGCCGACGCGCAGGAGCGTGCCGAGATCGCCCGCCGCGAGGCCTACCGCCGATACGAGGACGAGCATGCGGCGGGCACCGTGCCTGCGCAGGAGGAGCGGAAACGGCAGTCGTCTCGACGCGGGTCACGCGGCCGACACCGCAGGCCGCCGACGATCCGCGCCTGATCGGTGCGGCCCGCAGCACACCGACGCGCAGCACACCGACACAGCGTGCAGCGCGAACCGGCGCTGCGGAGTGCCGTGCAGGCAAGGCTCCGCGGCACCCGTCCGGCGGCGAGAAGCACTCGGCCGGGTTCGGATGCAGCGGGATCGGGCATCGGGTCAGGTCGAGCTCGCAGGGTGACGGCTGGACCGCCGATCCCCGCACCGTCGGCGCCCTCGCCGTCCGCTCCCGGCGGGTGCGTGCCCGTGCGGCGCCGCGCTGTCTGCCGACGGATCTGAGGATCGACAGGTAGCGTCGAGGTCGTGCTGGCGCTGATGCAGACGGACCCCACCGGCCTCTCGTCCACGACCGGTCGCCTGATCATGGCCGCAGGCCTGGCGGCGGCGGTCCTCGTCACCGTGTCGGTGTGGTGGCGGAACCGGAACCGCTGAGGCAACGTCCTCGCTCCCTGCCCTGGGCCTCGATGTCGTGGCGGGCGGAGAGCCGTGGCTGCCGCAAGTGGTCGAGAACGTCGACGACTGACCGGCGACGGACGGCATCGAGCGATGTGCGCGTGGCGCCGTCGGCGTTCGACTGCCCACGGCCACCCTGCGGTGCGACTCGGCGGGCGGGCTACGGTGGTAGGGATGCGACACACCGCCTTCCGCTCCGCGATGGCCCAGGAGTTCGGCCGAGTCCGGGCCGAGATGCTGGCCAGAGACCACGTGTTCTCCGAGCTCGGCGGACGCACCGTCAACCAGGCCTTGGAAGCGGGCGTCGAGCCCCGTCAGGCCTGGCGTGCCGTGTGCGACGCCTTCGACATCCCGGCAGAACGGCGCTGAATCGCGCGGTTCAGCTTGTCCCGATGCACCCCGAAGCCTGAGTCACCTGCGCAGTACGAACCTCCGGCACTGATCCTCGCGTTGACCGCCGGATACGACCTGGATCACGCGGTAGGGAATCGGGGTCAGGCACAGAGAACTCCTAGGTCGGAAAGTGTCGGCGCCGCGCACGCGGGGATGGTTCCGCCCGAATCCACGCCATCGTCACCGGAGACGAGTCGGCCCCCGCGCGGGATGGTTCCGCCGGTGTCGGTCGTCGCCGCGCCGCCTGCCGCGTCGGCCCAGCACACGCGGGGTGGTGATCCGTCATCCGACCCCTGCTTGCGTGACCCCGGATCGACGGCTGGGTCTGCTCCCGCACGGAAGTGATCAGACCAGCAACAGTCGGCAACGCCGGGCGGCACGGCGCGGGCAGCGTCGAGAAGGCAACGACGCCGAAGCACCGCAGCGCTGGCAGAAGTACCCGAGAACCCTCAGGTTCCCGGCTGGATGCTCGCCTCGAAGTAGTCGGCCAGCGCGTCGGCGGTGAACTCCTCGGCCTCGGAGCTGTTGGCGAGCACGAAGCCGACGAGGGGCCGATCCGTCACGGTGAACACCAGGATGCCCCGCCCCTCGCTGACGGCGGACTGGTAGCGGCCGTCGAGACCGTTGCCCGCCCAGCGCGCCTCGACCAGGTCGCCCTCGCTGTGGGACAGCCAGGACTCGGCGGTGGCGCCCGCCGCCTCCACCGAGCCCGCATGGTTGTAGGCGAGGGCGTAGCTCTCCGTCGCATGGCTGAACTGGCAGGTGACGATGCTGCTCTCGCCCGAACCGCTCGACTCGGCGTCGCCAGGTCCGCAGTCGTGCCGATCGGGGACCGTGCCCGCGAGCTGACGCAGGCAGGCGGTGAAGCCGTCCTCGTCCGTCTCGGCGCCCGAGGAGCACTCCGCTGCGGTGGGCAGCGCATCGGAACCGAACAGCATGATTCCGCCGACGACGGCGCCCGCCACGAGCACCGCCACGCCGACGATCGCGGAGACCAGTAGACCGGTCCTACGCCGTGGCGCCGGACCGCCCTGCGCGGCGCTCAGCGCGTAGGTCGGGGGGTAGCTGGTGCCCACGCCGTGTGGTCCGCTGTGGCCCGGACCGGGCCTGCCGGGCACCGGATGGCTCGGCCCGGCCTGACTGAGCGCCGGTTGGCCGCCCGTGCTCGGATAGCCGGTCATCGTCGGTTGGGAAGTCGTGGAGTAGGCAGGCTGCGGCACGGTGAATCCACCGCCGGGGACGGGTCTGCCCTCCGGGGGCGTACCGCCTGCGGCAGGTCGGCCGCCGGCAGGCGTGGCGGGCGACGCGGTGAACTGGTCCGGTTCGAAGTCCTGGGTGCGCATGGTCGCGCCGTCTCGCGGAACGTGGTGCGCCCCGAGCGCCACTGCGGTCTCCGGCTGGTCCAGGCTGGTCGCGACGACCTTGGTCTGCTCCGCGATCAGGGTGGCCACCAGCGGGATCCGGCTGGACCCGCCCACGAGGTAGATGCCCGCCAGCGCCTCCGGGGCGATGCCCGCCGCCCGGATCGTCGCCTTGAGCAGTTCGACGCTGCGCAGCATGCTCGGCCGGATCAGCGCCTCCAGCTCTGATCGGGTGACGAGCACGTCCTGGAAGGGGTCCGGCAGCGGGACGTCGGTCTGCGGATGGCGCGACAACGTCTCCTTCGCCGCCTTGACGTCCTCGCGCAGCGCCCGCTGCGCCCGACGATCGTTGGTCGTCTCGGGGCGGAGCAGCCGCTGCCAGCCGCTCGGATCATGCTGGGACACCTGCCTGCCGACGTGTTCCAACAGCACCTGGTCGACGTCGAGTCCGCCGAGGTCGGGCAGCCCGTTCTCCGCGAGGACCACGAAGCCGTTCTGGGTGGCTCCGACCACGGCACAGTCGAAGGTGCCCGCGCCGAGGTCGTACACCGCCAGTGCCTTGCCCGGCGGCAGCGACCGGTCGGGGAAGGAGGCGAAGTGCGCCGCCGCCGCGACCGGCTCCGGCACGAGCACCAGGTCGTCGCCGAGGCCCGCCAGCCGCGCGGCCGCCAGCAGCACGTTCCGTCGCGTCGCACCCCACTGGGCGGGGTGGGTCAGGCGGACCTCGTCGGGGCGCCCGCCGCCGAGCTGTCTGCTGGTCTCCGCCGCCACTCGCATGAGGACGGCGGACATCGCCTCGGTGACCGAGACGACGCTGGTCCCCAGCAGCAATGAGCCCTCGTCGACCCTGCGCTTGGGGTTCGGCTCGTATCGAGCCGGGTCGAGCCGCGCGCGGCGCTCGGCATCCCGCCCGACGACCAGCGTGCCGTCCTCGTCGGCGAAGACGGCCGAGGGCATGGTGGCGGACCCGTCGACCTCGATGACGCGAGGCTCTCGACCGTGTGCGGACAGCACCGCGACGGTGTTCGACGTACCCAGGTCCACGGACAGGACGCGCACTGCACTCTCCTCGACGCTGTGTCGGTGCCCCCGCTGTCGCCTTCGGCGACGAGACGGCCCGTCGTCGGAGGCTACGAGACGGCCGCCGGGTCCGAAAGGATGTCGCACTCGGCGCCGAGCACGGGTCGGGCGAGCACGGGCGATGCGGGGAGGCCCGGTGGAGATGGTGCCATGCCGTCCCGGCGGATTCGGCGGTTTTGCCCTAACCGCGATCTCACCCGACGTCCGAGCCTCGCACCGAGTCGAAGTCGTCGGTGTGCTGGGTGAGGATGGTCCGATGAGCCCAGGCAGTGGCATCGGCGATCCCGCGGGCGCGGATGCGCAGCGGGGGCTCGAGCTGTTCTCCCCCGCCACTCGCGACTGGTTCGGCACCACCTTCCCCGCTCCGACCTCGGCCCAGACCGGTGCCTGGCGGGCCGCGGCACGGGGCGGACACGCCCTGGTGATCGCGCCGACCGGGGCGGGCAAGACCCTCGCCGCCTTCCTCTGGGCGCTGGACCGACTCGCGGTGACCGGGCCGCCCGCCGAGCCTCGGGCTCGGTGCCGGGTGCTCTACGTCTCACCGATGAAGGCCCTGGCGGTCGACGTGGAGCGGAACCTGCGTGGTCCGCTGGCCGGAATCGGTCGCTCTGCGACGCGACTCGGCCTGCCCGCCCCCGACATCACGGTCGGCATGCGGACGGGCGACACCGACTCGGCGACGCGCCGAGGGTTCAACCGCACCCCGCCCGACGTGCTGGTGACCACGCCGGAGTCGCTGTTCCTGCTGGTGACCTCGGCGGCACGCGAGTCGCTGCGGGGTGTGGCGACGGTGATCGTCGACGAGGTGCATGCGGTGGCGGGTGGGAAACGAGGCGCTCATCTCGCCGTGTCGTTGGAGCGGCTGGACGCGCTCCTGGTCCGCCCGGCACAGCGGATCGGTCTGTCGGCAACGGTTCGGCCGGTGGAGGAGATCACGACGTTCCTGGCCGCCGGGGCGCCGGTGGAGGTCGTTCGGCCTGTCCACCCCAAGGAGGTGGCGGTCCGGGTGGAGGTTCCGGTCGCCGACATGTCGCGGCTCGACGAGCAGCAGGCCGAGCCCGTCCCGCCTGCCGCACCGGCGAATCGGCGGCGCGGCGCCGGGCCGGGGTCGAGTCGGCCTGCTGTGGGCGCCGCCGTCGAGGACGCCGAGGAGTCCGGAGCGACATCGAGCGCGAAGGCCCCGGCGGGCGGCGAGGCGGCCGCGGTGCCTGCCGCCGACTCGGTGCCCAGCGCCTCGATCTGGCCCGCAGTGGAGCGGCGGGTGCTCGACCTGGTCCGCGCCCATCGATCCACCATCGTCTTCGTCAACTCTCGGCGGCTCGCCGAGCGGCTCACCGCGCGGCTGAACGAGCTGGTGGCGGAGGAGACCGCAGCGCAGGACGGCGCGCGCCTCGCCGGTCCGGAGCTGGACGGCGAGGGCTTCGCCAGGGTGGACCTCGACCGGCTGTCGGACCTCGACGGGCGGGCGGGCGCCGGTGCGGCAGCCGATCCAGACGCCGCGCTCGGACCTGCCGAACCCGACGACGCGGCCGAAGGCGACGGATCGGCAGGCCCCTCGGCGGAGACGCCGGACGTCGGCGGAGCCACCGACCAGACCTCGGGCCCGCAGACCGGCCCGCCGACGACGGCGCGGACACCCGGAGCGGCGACGGGCGGCCGGGCAGTCGCCGCGCGCCCCGGGAGCGCCGGAGCCGCCCTGGCGGGCGCGGGCAGGCCCGCCGGGCCGGTCCGCTTCCCGGCGGAGGCGGTCGGGCAGTCCGGCGTCGCCACGGGCGCCCCCTCGGTGATCGCCAAGGCCCACCACGGCTCGATGGCGCGGGCGCAGCGCACCGAGGTGGAGGAGGAGCTGAAGGCGGGGATGCTGCCGTGCGTGGTGGCGACGTCCTCGTTGGAGCTGGGGATCGACATGGGCGCGGTGGACCTGGTGATCCAGGTGGAGGCGCCGCCGAGCGTGGCCGCCGGGCTCCAGCGGGTCGGCCGGGCCGGGCACCACGTCGACGCGGTGTCCACCGGGGTGGTGCTGCCGAAGTTCCGAGGCGACCTGGTGTCCTGCGCGATCGTCGCCGAGCGGATGCGCAGCGGCGCCATCGAGGAGATCCGCTTTCCCCGCAACCCGCTGGACGTCCTGGCTCAGCACATCGTGGCGATGGTCGCGATGGAGCCGTGGTCGGTGGCCGAGCTGGCCGCGCTGGTGCGGCGGGCGGCGCCCTTCACCGGGCTGCCCGACTCGGCACTGCACGCGGTCCTGGACATGCTCGCCGGGCGATATCCCAGCGAGGAGTTCGGCGAACTGCGCGCGCGGATCGTCTGGGATCGGACGGCGGACGTGCTGCATGCCAGGCCCGGCGCGCAGCGACTCGCGGTGACCTCCGGCGGCACCATCCCCGATCGAGGACTGTTCACCGTGACCACCCCCGGCGGCGAAGGCGAGCCGGGCGCGCGGGTGGGCGAACTGGACGAGGAGATGGTCTACGAGTCGCGGGTGGGCGACACCTTCCTGCTGGGCACCAGCTCGTGGCGGGTTCAGGAGATCACCCACGACCGGGTCATCGTGACCCCGGCGCCGGGCCTGCCCGCACGGATGCCGTTCTGGAAGGGCGACTCGCCGGGCAGGCCGCTGGAACTGGGCATCGCGCTGGGCGGTTTCGTCCGCGAGATCGTCGCCGCCGACCCCGACTCGGCACGTCGCCGGGCCGAGGCCGCGGGCCTGGACGTCTGGGCCTGCGACAACCTCCTCGCCTACCTCGCCGAGCAGCGCGCGGCCACCGGCCGGGTGCCCGACGACCGCACGGTGCTCCTCGAACGGTTCCGCGACGAGCTGGGCGACTGGCAGTGGGTCCTGCACTCCCCCTTCGGCGACCGCGTCAACGCGCCGTGGGCGCTGTTGATCGCGGCCCGGCTGCGGGACCGGCTCGGCGTCGACCCGCAGCTGGTGCACTCCGACGACGGCATCGTCCTGCGGCTGCCCGCCGAGCTGGCCGAGGAGCACGGCGAGCACACGGTGGCCGCCGAGGACGTCCTCTTCGAGCCCGACGAGGTGGAGCGGCTGGTCAGTCAGGAGGTCGGCTCCTCCGCGCTGTTCGCGGCCCGCTTTCGAGAGTGCGCGGCGCGGTCGCTGCTGCTGCCGCGCTGGGACCCGCGACGGCGCAGCCCGCTGTGGCGGCAGCGACAGCGGTCCGCGCAGCTGCTGACGGTGGCGGCCCGGTACGACCAGTTCCCGGTGATGCTGGAGACGATGCGCGAGTGCCTGCGCGACGTCTACGACCTGCCGGGTCTGGTCACCGTGTTCCGCGACGCCTCGGCTCGGCGGGTCGAGGTCGTCGAGGTCGAGACACGGGCACCGTCGCCCTTCGCTCGCGCGCTGCTGGTCGGGTACGTGGCGATGTTCCTCTACGGCGAGGACGTCCCGCTGGCCGAGCGCAGGGCGGCCGGGCTCACTCTGGACGCGACGCTGCTCGGCGAGCTGCTTGGCTCCGAGGCCGTCCGGGACCTGCTCGATCCGACCGTGCTGGCCGAGGTCGAGGCCGCGTTGCAGCGCACCGACCCGGAGTACCACGTCACCGATGCGGAGGGCGTCGCCGACCTGCTGCGCTTCCTCGGCGACCTGGGCAGCGAGGAGATCATCGCCAGGGGCGGCCTGCTCGACTGGGTGACCGAGCTGGTCACGGCCGGGCGAGCGATCGAGGTGATCGTGGCGGGCGAGCGTCGCTGGATCGCCGTGGAGGACGCCGCCCGCTATCGGGACGCGCTCGGCACGACGCTGCCCGCCGGGCTGCCCGCCGCGCTGCTGACCGCGACCTCCGATGCGCTCGGGGATCTGCTGATCCGGTTCGCCCGGGGCCGGGGGCCGTTCCGCGCGGCGGAGGCGGCGGCTCGGTTCGGACTCGGCGTCGGGCCGGTGACGGATCGGCTGGACCGCCTGCGGGTCAGCGGCAGGCTGGTGCGGGGCGAGCTGCGGCCGGTCGAGGCCGAGACCGCGATCCCCGGTGGTCTCGGCACGCCGACCGAGTACTGCGACGCCGAGGTGTTGCGCAGACTCCGGCGCGGCTCGCTCGCACGGCTCCGGGCGGAGGTCGAACCCGTGGAACCCGCCGCGCTCGGGCGGTTCCTCCCCGACTGGCATGGAGTGCTGCCCGCGCCGCCGCTCCCGGCAGGGCCCGAGGGAACGGCGCCGGGACTCGACGGCACGTCGGTCGGCGCGGACGATTCCGAGGTCGGGGCCGCGCGCCGGGGCCGAGGTGCGGACGGCGGGGGAACGGCGTCCACCGCCCGTTCCAGGGTCGATGCAGCGAGTCCGGACGAGGTGCTGGCGGTGATCGAGCAGCTCGCCGGGGCGCCGCTGCCCGCGAGCGCGGTGGAGTCGATGATCCTGGGCGCCCGGCTGCCGGATTATCGGCCCGCCGCACTCGACGAGTTGACGGCCGCAGGCGAGGTCGTGTGGTGCGGATGCGGCCCACTGGGCGCGGGCGACGGCTGGCTGGCGCTGGCGCCTGCCGACCTCGCCGAACTGATCCTCCCGCCGCCCGCGGCGGAGGATCCGGTGCTGGACACGGACCTGCACCGGGCGCTGCTCACCGCCCTGGCCTCGGGTGGGCTGTTCTTCCGAGGGCTCGTCGAGCGGATCGCCGCGTGGTCCACGGATCGCGGCGAGCCACGGCAGGCCGAGGGCGACCTGGTCACCGCGCTGTGGCAGCTCGTGTGGGCGGGGCTGGTCACCAATGACACCCTCGCGCCGCTGCGTGCCCTGCTCGGCGGCGGCGCGGCGACGCACCGCCCGCGCAGGCAGGCTCCCCGAGGACGGCGCGCGGGTCTGCGCGTCAGCAGGCACGGCAGGCCGATGCTGGGCGCGAGCGGGCCGCCGACCGTCGCGGGCCGCTGGTCGCTGGTGCCGGTCCGGGAGACCGACCCGACCCGGCGGGCCCACGCGCAGGCCGAGGCCCTCCTCGCCCGGCACGGCGTGCTCACCAGGGGCGCGGTGGAGGGCGAGCGCGTACCGGGCGGCTTCGCGGGCGTGTATCGAGTGCTGCGCGCCATGGAGGAGTCCGGGCGGTGCAGGCGAGGCCTGCTCGTCCGAGGTCCCGGCGGCGCGCAGTTCGCGGTGCCGGGTGCCGTGGACGGCCTGCGGGCCTTCTCGCGGGAGGCGGGCCGGCTCGACGGGCGACCGGCCGCATCGGTGCTGGCGGCA
The DNA here is from genome assembly GCF_001941645.1 of Actinoalloteichus sp. GBA129-24. Lineage (NCBI taxonomy): Bacteria > Bacillati > Actinomycetota > Actinomycetes > Pseudonocardiales > Pseudonocardiaceae > Actinoalloteichus > Actinoalloteichus sp. GBA129-24. Next base: position 5,908,068 of record NZ_CP016077.1, read on the forward strand.
GCCGATCCGGCCCAGCCCTACGGCGCGGCGCTGCCGTGGCCCGCATCGATCGGCGCGGGCGGGCATCGGCCGGGGCGCAAGGCGGGGGCGCTGATCGCGCTGGTCGACGGCGAGCCGGTGCTCTACGTGGAGCGCGGCGGGAAGTCCCTGCTGTCGTTCACCGAGGACGAGACCGCACTGCGAACGGCGACGGCGGCGCTGGTCGACGTCGTGCGCTCCGGCCGGACCGAGCCGCTGGTGCTGTCGCGGGCCGACGGGGAGCAGGCATTGGGCTCCCGACTGGCCGCCGTGCTCCAGCAAGCGGGTTTCCGCGCCACGCCGAAGGGCCTGCGGCTGCGTGGGTGAGCAGGCGGCAGGCGGGCGGCACGCGGGCGGCAGGCGACGGCGGCGAACCTGCGTCGACTCGGCGGGGCCTCGCCGTCGCCGGGTGCCTTCGCGGTTCTCCTCGGCCGAAGCGGGCAGCGGGGAGAACGAGTCGATCCGCCCGGATGCCTCGTCACCTGATCCGAGAACGGCTCGGCCGAAGATCGTCTCGCTAGAACGACGGGGCAGGCGTAGCGGCGTGTCCCGAGGCACGGAAGCCGATGCCTCAGTGCGGCGGTCTGCTGCCCAGCATGCCCAGGGCCTCCCCCGCCGAGCAGTTCAGTTCGCCGGGTTGGAGTTGAACGCGGGCCGGCGTCCAGACGGCCGAGTCACCGGGCGCGACCCGCCCCAGCACACAGTCGTCGCCTGCCCGAAACGCCAGCCCGACGGCGCCGTCCGAGGCGGCGAGGTCGCGGGTGGACTCCTCCCCGGTGGACAGCCCGTCGACCACGGCACGGACCTGTTCCTCCGACACGGCCTCCCTCTCGGCCGCCTCGGCCAGGGCGTCGCTCAGGAGATCGGCGAACTCCTCGGGCAGCTCCGGCGTCGGCGGCAGCGGCGGATAGCTGATCGGCTCCGCGTCGGCAGGACAGTCGACCGGAAGCGCCCGGCCGTCCTCATCGTCGTCGCCTGCGAACACCAGTTCGTAGCAGCGGACGACGGTGGCGACCTGGGTCGTCTGTCCCGGCACGATCTGCGGTCGAGGCGCAGCCTCACCACGTCCCTCGGTCCGGATCACCAGCCGCACCGAGGAGGTCTCGCCGTCGCGGGCCTCGTCGAGGGAAAGCAGATCGACGGACTCCGCCGCCCGCCGCCCGTACTCCGCCGCCCGCGTCGCCGAGGAGTGCCGCAGCTCCACGCCCAGCTCTTGGGCGACGGCGAGGGCGGCGTTCTCGGCCGCCGCGTTCGCCCGCGACTCGACAGAGCAGCCTGCGGCCAGCACCGAGGCGCCGAGCACCAGGGCCGCTGCCGTCGTTCGTCGAATCGCTGCGTGCATGGCCTCAGCATCACCGATCCGAGGCAGTGGACACCCGAGACGGACGGAGATGTGACACGGTCGGCATCGGTGGAATCGGTGCCGGACGGCAGCACCGTTCGTCGCGGCAGCCCGAGGGCAGGGCTGTCGACGGGCCGCGCCGAGCCCGGCTCGGGCGGGATCGCCCGCCGTTGACGCGGCGGTCGGGTCGGGCCGTCACCTCCGCCGTCGCTGCCCGTCGCAGGCAGGCACCCGGCCCGGAGCGGCGGGCTGGAACCGCCGCTCCGGACCAGGGCTTCACCGGGTGGCCACGTTCAACAGCACCCAGAGCTGGGCGAGCGCGTCGGCGTCGCCGTCCAGGGTGACCGCCCAGTCCGGCAGCCTGCCCCAGAGCCAGAGGTAGACGGCGAAGGGATCACCGGAGACCGTCGCGTCGACGTCGGGCACCGCGTCCGCCTGCACCGCCCGCACCGTGGTCCCGGCGGCCCCAGCCTGGGTCAGCCAGACCCGCCCCCCGGTCCGCACGGCCACCGTCGCCGGGCGAGAGGCCGTGATGGCCAACTCGCCGAGCCGGTGATCGAACCACAGGGTGAGGACCTCGTCGACGCCGTCCACCGCGATGTCGGTGTCGACGTGATCGCACCGCAGGCCCGCGGCGGCCTGCACGTCGACCCGGTGCACGATCGTCTCGTGGGTCAGCCGTCGCGCCCAGAAGCCGAAGCTGGCGTCGGCGGGCCACCAGGTCGGGCAGCGCTCCTCCGGCCGATGGGCGGACAGCTCGCCCGCCACCTCGGCCAGCCCGGCCCGCAGGTACTCGGCCAGCCGCCGATCGTCACCCTGCCGGGGAATGTGCACCTCGCGAGGCGGGACGGGCGTCCCGTCCGGCGAGCGGGTCCAGTCGGCTGTGGAGCGGTAGACGTCGCCGAGGCGCCGCACCGTCTCGGCGAGAGTCAGCCCCGGGGAGCCGGGGACCGGGCTGTTCCCCGGCGCGCTGCCCACGCAGGACGCGAGCCGCTCGCCGTCGATGGACAGGACGTCGAGGAAACGCTCGTAGTCGATCGCCGTCACCCGCTTCATCGCCTGCCTCCCCACACTGCCGATTCGGCCAGCGCCAGGAACTGGTGGACCTGACGTTCGAGATCATCGGCGTCGCGGACCGACACGACCCGCAGGACACCGGCCTGCACGGCGGCCCGCCGGGCCGAGCAGGACTCGAAGAAGCCCGCCCATTCGGCGAACTCCGGCGCGGCCTGGGAGAGCAGCCACCACACGCTGCGCGGCCTGCTGAGGCCGGGCGCCGGGCGGGTCCTGGTGGCCAGCACCGCCGCGCCTGCCCGCAGGGCGCTCAGATAGGAGTGCAGGAAGCGGTCGTGGTGGCTCACCGCGCGGCAGGACTCGCCCAGCGCGAAGCGGGCCTGGTCGAGAAGAGCGAGCGCCGAGGAGGAGGGCGCGGGAGCAGGCCGCATCGCCGGGACTGTCCGAAGGGGAAGGACCTGATGGGCGGGCCCGGGGTGAATCACGGCGGAGTCGTACTGAACGGACACGGCGGCCTCCGAAGGGAGCTTGCTCGCGAGGACGAGTCGGACTGCATTCGAACTGATGTTCGAACATCCCCACACTAACCCGAGATGCCGACAACGCGCCAGGCGTGATCTGATGAACGGGTGAGCTCGATCGAGCACCCCGGTGTACGCAAGGTCGCGGCGGCACTGGCCGAGGCAGGCCTGCCCGATGCGGCGGAGGGCATTCGCGTCCTGGACGCCGACGTCCGCACGGCCGCCCAGGCCGCCGAGGCGGTGGGCGTCGACGTCGGCGCCATCGCCAACAGCCTGATCTTCGACGCCGACTCGGCACCGCTGCTGGCCCTGACCTCCGGCGCGCACCGCGCCGACACCGCGCTGCTCGCCTCGGCGATCGGCGTCGAGAAGGTCGGCCGAGCGACGCCCGAGTTCGTGCGCACCCATACCGGCCAGGCCATCGGCGGCGTCTCCCCGGTGGGGCATCCCGCGCCGATCACCACGCTGATCGACGCGAGCCTGGCCGATCACCCGGTGATCTGGGCAGCAGGCGGACATCCCAAAGCACTGTTCCCCATCACCTTTGCCGAGCTGGTCGCACTGACCGGCGGCCGGGTGCTGGCCGTCGCCGAAGCGGGGGGCACCAGCAGGTGAGCGCCGCCGCCGCAGCGGGCTGGGAACGCTTCGTCGAGCTGTCCGCCGAGGAGATGCGGCTCAGGCTCACCGAGGCACTCCAGGTCTACGTCACCGCGATGCGTTATCCCCCCAGCGCCATGCACCATCGGGGCCCGACCTGGCTCTCCCACGCCGTCCGCGAGGGCTGGCGCGGCGTCGCGGCCCTCGATCACCGGGGCGCGATGGTCGGGGTGGCCTACGGCTATCGCGGCGCCCCCGGCCAGTGGTGGTACGAACAGGTGAACCACGGGCTGCTCGACACCGGCCACGCCGCGGGCGCCCAGCACTGGCTGCCCGACTACTTCGAGCTGACCGAACTGCACGTGCTGCCCACGGCGCAGGGACACGGCGTCGGCGAGACGCTGCTGCGGATGCTGCTGGACCAGGCCGAGGGGGCCAACGTGCTGCTCTCCACGCCGGAGGGCCCCAGCCGGGCCTGGCGGCTGTACCGCCGTGTCGGCTTCGAGGACGTCCTGCGCAACTACCGCTTCGCGGGCGACCCCCGCCCCTTCGCGGTACTGGGCCGCACCCTGCCGCTGGACTGACGGGCTCCGCAGCCCGGTCGCTCGGTGATCGACTCGATCGCCGATTCTCGGCCTCCGCAGCTCACGCCGCCACCGTGGGACGGCGCTGCGCGTGCCGGGCAGGCAGGGACGGCAACGAGCCGATCAGGACCAGACCGAGAACGGTCTCGCTGGTGTGGGACGACTCCGCGAGTTCGAGATTCCGCGCCGTCAGCACAGCTTGCGGAACAACCCCGCGTGCGCGGGGAGGACCCCCCGACCACGACGTCACCCCCAACCGCGTACGGAACAGCCCCGCGTGCGCGGGGAGGACTGTCCTTCTCCGGAGGAAAGGACTCCGGGGTGCTGGGAACAGCCCCGCGTGCGCGGGGAGGACCAGTCGCATCTCCTCAACGAGCAGTCCGGCCTGGGAACAGCCCCGCGTACGCGGGGAGGACACTTGCTGACCTGGGATCTTACCGGACGGTAACCGGATTCTCATTCACTCCGGATAGGAGAGGAAACCGATCGGCAGGCACGAGGACCAGCCTAGCCACTCACTCGCAATCGCCGAGCGCCCCGGACCCGGACCCGGACCGTCGCGCCCGGGCGCTGCCGGCGGGCAGCCGATTCAGTCCGGTGGGATCGACGGATCGAACGGCTCCGCAGGGGATCTCGCGATCTTTTCCCGTCCGAAGCGAGCCAGGCCGAGGAGCGACGCGGGGACCGGGCCGAACCGACGGTGGCGGCCGTCGCACCGGAGTTCGGCTCTGCCCGGAACTCGCTCCGCCCGGCGTTCGGCTCTGCGCTCGGCGCCCTCGCGGGCGATGACCACGTTCTGCGCTGGTCACCGCCCGCGAGCAGCCCGACCAAGGCGCCCCGGCGACTCCACAGCCGAGGCGACCCGCCTCACAGCTGCGCCAGCTGCTCCCGAAGGTCGTCCAGGCCGAGCGCGCCCATCTCCAGGGCCTGCCGGTGGAAGGCCTTGATGTCGAAGTCCGCGCCGCCTCGCTTCCTGGCGTCGTCCCTTGCCGCCAGCCAGAGCCGCTCGCCGAGCTTGTAGGAGGGCGCCTGGCCCGGCCAGCCGAGGTAGCGGTCGACCTCGTCGTACACGTGGTCTCGGGCCTCGATGGTCCTGGTGAGCATGAACTCCAGGCCCAGCTCCGGCGTCCAGCGCTCGCCCTCGTGGAAGCCGGTGCCCTTCGGGATCTCCAGCTCCAGGTGCATGCCGATGTCGACGATCACCCTGGCCGCCCGCAGCAGCTGGGCGTTGAGCATGCCCATCAGGTCGCCGTCGTCGGAGAGGTAGCCCAACTCGCGCATCAGCCGCTCGGAGTACAGCGCCCAGCCCTCGCCGTGTCCGGACACCCAGCACAGCAGGCGCTGGAACTTGTTGAGGCGCTCCCGCAGATGCACGGCCGTGGCCACCTGGAGGTGATGGCCCGGCACGCCCTCGTGGTAGACGGTGGTGACCTCACGCCAGGTGGCGAAGTCGGCCTGGCCGGTGTTCACCGACCACCACATGCGGCCCGGTCGGGACATGTCGTCGGCGGGGCCGGTGTAGTAGGCGCCGTTGCCGCCGCCGGGCGGGGCGATCCGGCACTCCAGGCTCATCAGCTCGTCGGGGATCTCGAAGTGCACGCCGCGCAGTTCCCGCAGGGCGGCGTCGGAGAGGTTCTGCATCCACTGCTGGAAGGCGTCCTGCCCGGTCACCTGGTAGCGAGGATCGACGTCCAGGGCGGCGGCGGCCTCGGCGAGCGTGGCGCCGGGGCGCACGACGCGGCCCGCGACCTCCTTCATCTCCGTCTCGATGCGGAAGAACTCCTCCCAGCCCCAGGCGTAGGCCTCGGCCAGGTCCAGGCGCGCGCCGATGAAGTAGCGCGACCACAGCTGGTATGCCTCCGGGCCCACGGCGTCCTTGGTCGGTGCCTTCGGGGCGAGGTCGGCACGGAGGAATCGGGCGAAGTCGGCGTAGGCCTGGGCGGCGGCGTCCGCGCCCGCCTGGAGCTCGGTGCGCAGGGTGGCGTTCACGTCCGCCCGGCCGTCGGCGCCGCCGATCAGCGAGCCGAAGAAGGAGTCGACGTCGCCGCCACCCGACCAGGTGTCGCACTGTCCGGCGACCTTCTCAACCTGCCGCAACGCTGCGCAGCGGCCCGCGGCGGCACCCGCACCCAGCGACACGCGCAGTCCCGCGAGCGCGTCGGGAACGGACCGCAGCCGGGCGGCGATGTTCTCCCAGTGCTCCGTGCTCTCGGTGGGCATCAGGTCGAAGACCTCTCGGATCTCCTGCACCGGGCTGGCGATGACGTTCAACGCCGCGGAGTCCAGCCCTGCCTGATGCAGCTCGCTGTCGAGACCGATCCGCTCCTGGAACACGGCCTTGGCGACCCGCTGCGCCGCATCGGCCGGTTCGGCCGCCGCCATCGCCCGCAACGCCGTCGCGGCCAGCTCTCCCCTGGCCGCGAAGCCTTCCGGCGAGTAGTCGGTCAACTTGTCGTCGTATCCCGAGATGCCGATGAAGGTGGCGTCGCTCGGAGCGAGGGAGACGAAGTCGTCCACGAATCGATCGCTGATCTCGTGGACGCCCTTGGCCGGAGGAGGAGTGGAGGACATGCGGGCACGCTACCTGCTTGCTCGTCGGCGGTCGGCAGGTTTTCGTGACGGCCGACGAAGCGGGCGGCAGGGGTGATGCGCCGCGTCTTCCGGCCGGGAAGGAACCGCATCGCGCAGGCCGACACCGTGCCGCCACGGTTAAGACGTCCGTCGGTGCGGCGACCGCCGTCCGCAGTCCCGTCAGTCTCGCCCGCAGGCGTCGAAGCAAGAGTCCGTGCCGCTTCGAACCGTCGGATCTCGCCCCGACGGGTGGTTCGGCGCGAACCGTCCGCATCGGAAGTCCGGTCCGCGACCAGGGCCCTCCCCCCGTCCAGGAGGTGACCCGAGATCCGGCCTCGCGGTGCCGCCGCCGCGTCCATGGCAGGCAGGCCGGGCAGCCCCGGCGAGCGGCCCGCGCGAGCTCAGACGGGCCTCGACGACAGAAAGCGAGACATACTCATACTCTCGAGTGGACGCCCGCGCATCTCGGGCGAGACGCCGGAATCTCCTGCGAAGATGAGCCGGTGGCCCCGCTGATCCCCGTGACGCCCACTCGTCGAAGGGCGTCGGCACTTGCGCTGATTCTGTCGTTCGTCGCCGTGTTCGCCTGCGGCTGCATGCGGCTCGACATCGTGATGGACATCAACGACCAGGACCGCGTCTCGGGGCGATTCGTCGTCGCCGCGCTGCCCACCCGGCCCGACGACGTCGGCCCCGTGATCCAGGTGCCGCCGGGGATGGACCAGCTCATCACCGTCGAGCCGTATGACTCCGACGGGTACGTCGGCACCCTGCTGACCTTCGACAGCCTGACCTTCGAACAGCTCCAGGAGCTGGTCGGCAACGGACCGCAAGCCAGCCGCTACCGCTTCAGCCTGCGACAGATCGGCGAGAACCTGTCGTTCAACACCACGATGGATCTGAGCCAGGTGACCAAGGAGAACGCCGACATCCGCGTCGCCGTCACCTTCCCCGCCGAGGTGGACAACACCAACGGTCGCGCCGAGGGGCGGACCGTGACCTGGCGGCCGCGCGCGGGCGGGCTGAACACTCTGCAGGCATCGCTCCAGCACGGCGGGGCGGGCGACACCTGGATCTGGGGGGCCGTGACGGTCGGCGCTCTGACCGGCAGCGCCTCGGTGCTGGTCGGCATCCTCGCGCTGAACGCCCATCGGTACAGCCGCCGCCTGATCCACCGCTGATCACGGCCCCGGCGAGCGCACGACGGCAGGCCTGCCGGGACGGCGAAGGCGCGCACCCGAGCAGCCGAGAACCCCCCGGCGGAGGCCCCGGACCAGGCGCGACGCGGCCAGTGCCGAGGCGGCCGATCCAGATCCACCCTCCGCGCTGCGCCGTGCCGACGCCGGGAGCACGAAGCCGACGCAACGGCGACGACCCGATCAGCCTCGAAGGACTCCGCAGGTCCCCCGAGGCCGACGGGTCGCCGTGCCTCGGACAGCCCGCTCAGGGCCGGACCGGAAGCAGCCCGAGCCTGGCGACCACCTCCCGCGTCGCCGTCGCCCGATTGAGCGTGTAGAAGTGCAGCGCGTCGACGCCCTCGGCGAGCAGGTTCGAACACAGCTCCGTCACGATCTCGATGCCCTCCGCGCGGAAGGCCGCCGGGTCGTCGGCATGTCGCTCCAGCCTGCGTGCCAGTGCGACGGGCACGTCCGCGCCGGACAGCTCGACGGTCTTGGTCAGCATGCGCTGAGTGGTCAAGGGCATGACACCGGGCAGCAGCGGCACGTCACATCCCCTGGCGGCGAGTCGGTCCCGCAGTCGAAGAAAGTCGTCCGGTTGGAAGAAGAGCTGGGCGATGGCGAAATCGGCGCCCGCGCGGATCTTGCGCACGAGATGGTCGGCGTCGACCTCCAGATCGGCCGATCGAGGATGACCATAGGGAAAGGCCGCCACCCCGACGCAGAACGGCCCCAGCTCGCGGACCAGCCGCACCAGCTCCTCCGCGTAGGTGATGCCCTCGGGATGCGGCACCCATTCGCCCAGCGGGTCGCCGGGCGGGTCGCCGCGCACCGCCAGCACGTTGTGCACGCCGACGGCCGCGTACCAGCCGATGACGTTGCGCAGCTCCGCCAGCGAGTGGTTCACGCCGGTCAGATGTGCCATCGGCACCAGGGTCGTCTCCTGGGCGATGCGCCCAGTGGTTCGGATGGTGCGATCCCGACTGGATCCCCCCGCCCCATAGGTGATGGACACGAAGGCGGGGTCCAACGGCTCCAGCTCTCGAACCGCACGCCAGAGCCTGCGCTCACTCTCATCGTCGCGTGGCGGGAAGAACTCCACGGAGAACACCGGACGTTGCGCTCTCAATCGATCCACGACGGCCGTCATGATTTCCAGACTAAGGGCGTCCACATCGTGAACGACTGGAGGCGCGGACGATGCACACGCGCTTCTCGACTCGATCACGACCCCGCGTGGAGTGACCACGATTACCTTTCGGAGGATGGGCGTCGTGCATTCCTCCCCCCGATCGTTGCGCACCCCCGACGACGACCTTCCCGACCTGGTACGACACGAACTCGTGTCGTTCTTCGAAACCAGGCAGGCCGTGCAGCGGGCGACGGCAGGCGAGTTCGCCGACGCGACGGACTCGCTGATCGAACTCGTGCTGAGCGGGGGGAAACGCCTGCGACCCACCTTCGCCTGGTGGGGCTGGCGGGCGGCGGGCGGCGACCCGACGGGCGCCCAGGCGGGCGCGGTGATCCGCGCCGCGAGCGCCCTGGAGCTGATCCAGGGCTGCGCGCTGGTCCATGACGACCTGATGGACGACTCGCCCCGGCGCCGAGGCCTGCCGACGGTCCACGTCACCTTCGCCGAACGGCATCGGCAGGCGGGCTGGGCCACGGGATCGAACCGGTTCGGGATGGCTGCGGCGGTGCTGCTCGGCGACCTCTCGCTCGCCTGGGCCGACGACATGCTGCGGGAGTCGGGGCTCTCGGCGGCGGCGGCGACCAGGGCGGCCGAGCCCTGGCAGGCGATGCGCACCGAGATGCTCGCGGGCCAGTATCTCGACATGCTCGCGCAGGTACGCGGGGACGAGGACCCGGAGACCGCACTGCGGGTAAACCGGCTCAAGAGCGCGGCCTACACCGTGGAGCGGCCGTTGCACCTCGGCGCGGCGATCGCCGACGCGCCTGCGGCGGTCGTCGCCGGGCTGCGCGGCTTCGGCACGGCCATCGGGGTGGCCTTCCAGCTTCGTGACGACCAGCTCGGCGTCTTCGGCGATCCCGCCGTCACCGGCAAGCCCGCGGGTGACGACCTTCGCGAGGGCAAGCGGACGCTGCTGCTGTCGATCGGGATGCGCCGAGCCGCTGAACGGGTGAACGATTCGGCCTCGGCGATCCTGCGGGCTGCCGTGGGCAATGCCGAGCTGGACGAGGACGGCGTGTCCGCCGCTCGCGCCGTGTTGATCGACCTCGGTGCTGTGGCGGAGGTCGAGAAGGAGATCGACCGGTTGACCGAGCAGGCGCTGACCGAGTTGGCGGCGACGCCGATCGTGTCGGACGCGCGGGAGGGACTCACCAGGCTGGCGGCCAGCGCCACCCGACGTGACCACTGACCGGAGTACCGAACGCCCTCACCCGTTCAGCCGTAGGGTCGACACCCTCGGTGATCATATCGACACTGATGGACACACGATCATGGAATCAGGACTGCGGCAGGCCGAGTGCGACCGGCGGCCTGTGGGACCATGGGGCCGCGATGCGCAGCCCTGACACCTCCCGTACCGCCGCCGTGACGACTTCGGCAGCAGGCCACACCGCACTCAGCCCCCCGAATCACCCGTCGAGAGAACACGCCGTGAGCAACTCGCCCGATCGACTCCGCCTGTTCCGCAGGCTGGCCGTCTTCCGCAGGCTGGTTCCGCTGCGCATCGTGCTGATCGGCGCGACCGGATCGGTGCTGATCGCCCTCGGCGCGGTCGGCGCGGCGGGCGTGCTCAACCACGATCCGCTCCTGGCGGGCTCCGGACTGAGCTGGGTCCGCTTCGGACACGGGCGCGATCTGGCGACCGGCCTGCTCTATCTCGGGCTCGGCCTGCTCGTCTGGGCCTGGGTTCGGCTGGGCCGCGAGGTGCGGATCGAACGAGTCGGCACCCACGGTGTGCTGGCCGCGATCGGCGGCTGGCTGCTGCCGCTGATGTTCACGCCGCCGCTGTTCAGTCGCGACGCCTACAGCTATCTGGCGCAGGGCAACCTCGCCGCGCACGGCATCGATCCCTACGAGATGGGGCCTGCCGCGCTGCCCGGCCCGCTCGCCGACAACGTGAGCTGGGTCTGGCAGAACACGCCCGCTCCGTATGGTCCGCTGTTCATCCTGGTCGCGAAGACGGTGGTGATGATCACCGGGCAGAACCTGATCCTGGGCGTGCTGCTCATGCGTCTGGTGATGGTCCTCGGCCTGGTGCTGATGTGCTGGGCGCTGCCCGGCCTGGCCCGGCATCTCGGCGGACGCGGCGACCAGGCCCTGTGGATGGCGGCGGCGAACCCGCTGATGCTCGTTCACCTGGTCGGCGGGCCGCACAACGACCTGCTCATGGTGGGTCTGCTGGCGGCCGGGGTGCTGGTCACCCTGAATCGCCGCCATGTCTGGGGAATCGTCCTGATCATGCTGGCCGCCGCGATGAAGGCGACCGCGGTGATCGCGCTGCCGTTCATGGTGTGGATCTGGGCGGCGAGGCTGCACGGCTCGGCCCGGTCGCGCTTCCTGCGCGCGGCGGGGGCGACCACGGCGGTGTCGTTGGCGGTGTTCACCGCGTGCACGCTGGTGGCGGGCGTCGATCTCGGCTGGATCAGCGCACTGCAGACGTCCTCGCTCATCGTCAACTGGCTCTCGGTGCCCACGGCGGTGGCGCAGATCGCGCACCTGGTGGCCGGCTGGTTCGTCACCGCCAGTCTGCCCGGTTTCCTCACCGTCACTCGGCTGCTGGGCTTCGTGGCGTTCGCGGGCGTCGCCGTCTGGCAGTGGTGGAAGGCGCGGCACGGCGGCCCCCAGGCCGTCTATCACGCGACGATCACCCTCTTCGCGCTCGCGCTGCTCTCCCCCGCGACACTGCCCTGGTACTTCAGCTGGCCGCTCGCGCTGGCGGCGGCGCTCAAGTGGCCCGGTTCGGCCACCGTGGCGGCGGTCTGCGGTTCGGTGTGGCTGCTGCTGGTGACCTTCCCGAGCGGGGACACCGCGCTCTACTCGTGGTTCTACCTGCTCGGTGCGCTGGGCGTGTCGGTGCTGGCGGCGGTGTCGCTGGTTCGGCCCGACCCGCTGCGGCTGTCGAGCCGAGATCGGGTGGACCGCCCGGTCGGCCTGCCGCCGTCGTCCGACTGAATCGCACGGGGTCGGGGTCGGGGTCGGCGCCCGGCCCCGTTCCGCGCCGATCGTCGGTGAGGCATCGCGCCGGACTCCGAGCGCGCCGGGGATTCTCCTCGGGGCCGGCTCTTGCCGGGCCCGGCATCACGGTGGCAGGGCCGACGGCGAGTGCGCGTCCGGATATCGGCGCCGGAGACGGGACAGCAGCCGCTCGTCGGTGCACTCGACGTCCCAGCTGGTGCTGTCGAACGCCGTCAGCTCGATCGTGGGCACACCGTCGAGGCAGCCGAGGAACCTGCCGTCGATCACCTGCAGATCCGGCGCGGTCAGGGCGAGCAGCTCCAGCGTGCCGATTGCGGGCCCGCCCGAGGCCGCGAACAGGTCGGCGAGTCGAGGGTGTGCCGTGGCCTCCTCGATCCACAGCTGCCAGGTCAGCGCCAGGCCCCGGTCACCGAGGCACACCAGCAGTTCGGCGAGCGGAACGTATCGACCGTCACGCCATGCGGCGAAGGTGATCATCCTGCTGCCCTCGGCTCAGGAATCGACGGCACGGGGCTCGACTGTGGGGTGCGGGGAGCGCACCGCGCCGGAGGCGCGAAAGGCGATACCGCGCCGGAGGCGCGAAAGGCGACACCACGCCGAAGGCGCGAAGACGACACCACGCCGAAGACACCAAAGAACGCACCCACGCCGGAGGCAGGCGGCCCGCACGCGGCCTGCTCCCGACCGGCGGAGACGAGTCAGTCCAGCTCAGAACGCCATGGCCTGAGCGCGACGCCGCACCTCGCGGCCTCGGTTCTCCCGCAGAGCGGTGACCGGCGTCCCCGGCAGGGAGTCGTCCTCGGTGAACATCCACCGCATGATCTCCTCATGGGAGAAGCCACCGTCCTGGAGGACGGTGACGGTCCCCGGCAGGCCCTTGACGATGGTGTCGTCGGTGAGGAACTCGGCGGGGACGACGGCGACGCCGTTGCGCCGCAGCGCCAGCAACAGCCCGTCTCGCAGCATCTGGTGGACTCGGGTGAACGGAACGCCGAGCCGATCGGCGACGTCCGGCAACGGCAGGACCTCCACCTCGGGGCCGAGCACGTCCGGGGCGGTGGGGAACTCACTCACACCGACAACCCTGCCACAGACCGGCTGCGCCGCCCTCCACCGGTGGAGGTGGTGGTCCTCCGTACGATCGCAGGTGTGAACCGACGGGAGGCGCACGTCATCGGCACGACGCTTGAGGGCAGGTACCGGATCGACTCGGTGGTGGCCACTGGCGGGATGTCGGTCGTGTATCGGGGTGTGGACCTTCGGCTGGATCGACCGGTCGCCGTCAAGGTCATGGATCATCGCTTCTCCGGGGACGTGAGCTTCGTCCGGCGTTTCGAGCTGGAGGCCCGGTCGGCGGCCCGCCTACACCACCCGTCCGTGGTGACGGTGCACGATCAGGGCGTCGACCGCTCCCCGTCCGGTGCTCAGGTCTTCCTGGTGATGGAACTCGTCGACGGCGGCACCCTCCGCGACCTGCTGCGCGAGCGGGGGACGCTGCCGCCGGACGTGGCACTGAGCGTGCTCGAGCCGGTGCTCTCGGCACTGGAGTCGGCGCACCGCAACGGCATCGTCCACCGGGACATCAAGCCGGAGAACATCCTGATCAGCCGGGACGGCGTCGTGAAGGTCGCCGACTTCGGGCTGGTCCGCGCCCTGGCCGATGCCAAGACCACCAGCGACAGCATCATCCTCGGCACGGTGGACTACCTCGCCCCGGAGCAGGTCACCACCGGCGAGACCGATGCCAGAGGCGACGTCTACGCGGCGGGCGTGGTGCTCTACGAGCTGCTCACCGGCGTGCCGCCCTTCGCCGGGGACACCCCCTTCTCGACGGCCTACCGTCACGTCAACGATCGCGTTCCGGCACCGAGCGAGCAGGCCGCCGGGCTGCCCGCCGCGCTGGACGAGCTGGTGCTGCGGGCGACCCGTCGGGAGCAGGACGAACGACCCGCCGACGCGGGCGTGCTGTTGCGCGAGCTGCGGGAGACGCGGACCGCGCTGGGACTCGGGGCCGTCGCGGTGCCCGGCGTGACTCCGGCCGCAGGCACCGGCACCGGCACCGGCACTTCGGGCACGGCCGTCTGGCAGGCTCCCGCCGCCGAGACTCCGCCGTCGGACGAGGCCGCCGCGCACGGTGTCGGGGGAATCGGTCCGGCGGATTCGCCCGCCGACCTGGACGCTCCGACCATCCGCACCGTGCTGCCGCCGAGGGGACCGGCAGGCGGGCCTGCCGGACCGGCGGCCGCTCCGGGCGCGGGCGCAGGCCCGAATCCCCGGGCGACCAGGGCCTTCAATCGAGCCGACCTGCCACCGGGACCACAAGAGACCCCGGATGCCGTGCACGCCGCGAACATGGGCGGTCTCGGCGGCGAACGCGGCGATCGGGGTAGACGGGGACGACGCGGACGACCGGGCAGGGACGGGTCCGCCAAGGGCAGCGGGCTGTTCGGACTGACCTCGAAGCGGATGATCGCGCTGGTCGTCGTGCTCGTCCTCGGACTGCTGCTCTGGTGGTGGAACAGCGCCCAGTGGACCTCGGTGCCCGCGCTGGCGGGCCTGGACTCCGCGCGCGCCGAGTCGGCGCTTCGGGAGGCCGATCTGGAGGTCAGGCTCGATCCGACGCCGCACGACGAGATCGAGTCCGGTGAGGTCATCGAGTCCGTGCCGGGTGAGGGCAGGCGACTTCGGCGGGGTGCCGAGGTCCGGCTGCGCGTCTCCACCGGGCAGCCGATCGTGCCCGAGATCGCGGCGGGCAGCACCCAGGACGAGGCCTTCGCGCAGCTCGAGGAGGCCGGACTCGAACCGGTCGTCGATGAGGAGCTTGCCGAGTTCCACGCCGAGGTCGAGGAGGGAGCGGTGATCCGGGTCGATCCCGAGGCAGGCACCGCCCTGCCCATCGACAGCGAGGTGACGGTGATCCTCAGCAAGGGCCCGCCGCCGGTTCCGGTGCCCGACGTCGCGGGCATGGCGCGAGACGACGCCTTCAACACCCTCCGCGAACAGGGCTTCGAACCGGTCGAGCTGGAGGCGGAGTTCTCCGAGGACCTCGACGGCGGCCAGGTGATCCGCACCGATCCCGCCGCCGAGACCATGATCGATCAGCCGGGCACGCAGGTCGGGGTGGTCCTGTCGAATGCGGTCAGCGCGCCGTACGTCACCGGCAGCACCCTGCGGGAGGCGCGCGAGGCCATCGCGGCGCTGAATCTGGAGATCGAGGTCAATCAGTTCTTCGGCGGGGAGAACGCCAGGGTGATCGGTCAGTTCCCGAACCACGGGGCCCGGTTGGCCCCCGGCGACACGATCACCGTGAACACCCTATGACCACCAGCATGTTCAATCCGGGTAAAAACAGCCTGCGCAGCATCTATGCTCAGGCTGACTGGACGACAGTCGAGGCAGGGAGCGCATGATCGGCAACCGGGGTCGCGTCACAGGAAAGATCGGGCCCGGTCTGGTCGGCGAGGTGATGATCAGTATTCGCGGCGGAGTGGAGGCGTTCTACGCCTATCCTGCCGAGGCAGGTGAGGTCATCGAGCCGGGTGAGCAGATCCTGGTCGTGGATCATCAGCCGCCGCGCAGCGTCTATGTGCAGCGCTGGCTCCCTCTCGGCTGATCGTCTCGGTCGGCGGCGAACCATTCGTCGTCGTCTGTGACGTCTACCATTCTGGGGAGCACCACATGCCAGAGGGACTTCTTCTCGTCGCCATCTCAGTGGTGGCGGGAATCCTCGTCTTCGTCATCCTGCTGCGAATGCTATGGAAGGTCGCCGAGCCGAATGAGGCGCTGATCATCTCCGGCCTCGGCACCGGCTCTACGCCCAAGAGCAGGCCGGACAGCATGGGGTTCAAGATCATCACTGGTAAGGGCACCCTGGTGCTGCCCGGTTTCCAGGTGGCGCGCAGGCTGTCGTTGGACACCAATGGCGCGAATCTTCAGGTCTCCTGTGTCACGCAGCAGGGCCTGCCGGTCACGGTCCGCGCCGTGGTGATCTACAAGGTCGGTGACGATTTCGTCTCGATCGCCAATGCGGCGCGGCGATTCCTTGATCGTCAGGACGGCATGAACAGCACCATTCACGAACTGTTCTCCGGACATCTGCGGTCGATCTGCGGTGGACTCACCATCGAGGACCTGATCCACAATCGGGACGCGCTCACGGGTGCCGTTCGGCAGTCCTCTGCCGACGAGATGAGCAAGCTCGGTCTGGTGATCGACTCGCTGCAGATCCAGGAGATCGACGACGAGTCGGGCTACATCCTCAACCTGGGCAAGCCGCACGCCGCCGCCGTCGCCGCCTCCGCGCGGATCGCCGAGGCCGAGCGGGATCAGGAGGCCACCGAGGCCGAGCAGCAGGCGGCGGCGAAGAAGGCCGCGTCGGTGCGCGAGAGCGAGATCCAGCAGGCCGGCTACCAGGCCGAGATGGATCAGGCGCGGGCCAAGAGCAGCCAGTCGGGTCCGCTCGCCGAGGCCAGCGCCCGCCAGGAGGTCGTGGTCCAGGAGACCAGGGCCGCCGAACTGGAGGCCAACCTCTCCGAGCAGCGACTGCTCTCCGAGATCAGCAAGCCCGCCGACGCCAAGGCGTACGAGACGCGGACCGTCGCCGACGCCGAGCGCGACGCCCGGATCGCCAGGGCCCAGGCCGAGGCGAAGGAGACCGAGCTCAAGGCGGCGGCCGACGCGACCAGGGTGAAGACGGCGGCGCAGGCCGAGGCCGAGGCCACCAAGGCACGTGGTTCCGCAGAGGCCGACGCGACACGGGCCACGGGTGAGGCCGAGGCGGCCGCCGCGCGGGCCAAGGGCATGGCGGAGGCCGACGCGGCCAGGGCGAAGGGACTCGCCGAGGCCGAGGGAATCCGGGCCAGGGCGGCAGCACTGGCCGAGAACCAGGAGGCCGTGGTCGCCCAGCAGTTGGCCGAGAACTGGCCCGAGATCGTCGACGCGGGCGCCAAGGCCTTCAGCAACATCGACAATCTGGTGGTGCTCAACGGCGCCGACGGGATGTCGGAGCTGTTCGGCAAGGCGCTGTCCCTCGGCGGCACCGGTCTCGGCCTCGCCAAGACGCTGATGCAGTCGATGCAGAACGAGACCGCCACGGAGACGGCCACCCAGAACGGAACCGTGCACACGATCCCGGTGGAGCGCGACGAGCAGCCCAGCAAGAACTAAAGGCGCGGCCGGCACCGACCGGCCGGACGACATCGACGCGGCGTTCACCGGTCCGGTGAACGCCGCCTCGGCGTTGGTCCCTCGTCGGCGGCCTCCTCGGCGGCCGGGGCTGGTCGTCGGGAGCCCGAAGTCACCACCGCTCATGCGGCGCGGGACGACGCGTTCTGGTCCGCACGCACCAACCCTCGCAGCCCCGGCGACCCCCTCGGCCCGACATCCCGCGGACGTCGGGCCGCGCGGCCCTGCAACCGCTCCTCGCGGGCGAGAACGCCCCGTCGCGGCCTCAGTGCCCCTCCGGAGGCGGCTCCTCCGGGTCCTCCGGTCGTGCCCGGTAGGCGACGGCCGGGTCGTCGTCGGCGGGCGGCTCCGGATCGCGGGACTCCTCCGCCCGCGTGCTGCGGTTCGCCCTCGTCAGGCCCTCCACCTCACTGCTCAGCTCGTCGTCCAGCCGGGCACCGTGCTTGTCGCTTCCCCGTTGCACCATGGTGGTCTCCTCAGCTCGTCTGCTGTCGGTTCCCCGGACCTCTCCTACGCCGGGTCAGGCCCGGGTGCGGCTCTCGGCCCGCAGGCCCGATCGGGCGCAGCGAAGGTCACCGGGGCATCGGGAATCGGAGCACCGCGCCGACGCCGTCTGGCACGGCACTCACCGGGTCGATGACGAACAGGTGAGCGTCGGTCGCGGCGGCGGCCAGGGCCACGGCGGAGTCGACCCGGCCCACGCCGAGGTCGTCGTCCCCGCCGTCGGTGCGGTGCGCGTCTCGGAAGCGGATGTCGGTGACGTCGTCGCCCACGGTCACCTCGCGGTCCATGCCGTCGGAGGGCAGCAGGATCGTGTCGACCGCGCCTGCCTGGAGCGCGGCCACGACTCGTTCCGGCCCGCTCACGGCCAGGCCCTGCCCGGCGGCCAGCTCCGCCTGGAACCGTTCCACCACCTGGCCGGCCTCGTCAGCCAGGAACTCGGCAGCCAAGCGCTGGATCTCCTCGGCCAAGGCCGTCCGGTCGGACCCGGCAGCGCGGCCGCCGTGCTCGGCCTCCACGGCGATCGATTTGCTCCGTGCAGGCAGCGCGGCGAGCACCTCGGTGCGGGCCTGCACCTCCCCCGCGATCACGATCAGCCTGGTGCCGATCTCGGCGGCGGCTCGGTCCACCTCCCTGGCGATCTCGGCGGCGTTGTGCGCGGCGGTGTTCTCGACCCGGCGCTGCACTCGATTCTGCGACCAGCCCAGACCGCGCACCTTGTGCACCGGGCGATCCTCGCCCTCCACGGTTCGATCGGTGCGCCAGCCGCCGTCTCGGACGTGCACCCCGATGTCGGCGCCGATCCGGTCGACGACGGCGACCACCACCGGCTCCTCGGCCGCGACGGCCGCCACCAGCGGGAAGACGTCGGGGACGCGGGAATAGGCGGTGATCGTGTTCTCGGGCGGCTCGGCAATCAGCCGGTCGAGCAGGACCGTGCCGTTCTGTGCCACCACGGCGCGGCCCGCGCGGCCGACGGCCCAGGGCTCCGACTCCAGCGCCTCGTCCACGGCGGACAGCGTGGCCGCGTCCACTCCCCGATCGGCCAGCTCCTCCTCGATCGCCCGCCTTCGCAGCGCGATCGCGCGATAGGCCTCCTCGGTGTCGCGGGTGACGTCGAGATATGCCACCGCGCACGGACCCGACCTCGTGGCGAGTTCTCGCAGCAGGCCCAACTCCATCTCTTCACACTCCCCATCCGGTCATCGACTCTTCGCTCGGACGTTCCTGCTCACATACCCCGATGGAGCGACCACCACACGTGGCGGCGAAGGCGAGGCCTGCGGGGCGCCGGTACGCGACGAATGGACCGGCATCGCAGGGGGTACCCCCGTCGGATGCAGCCGCCGATCCAGGAGGAGCGCGATGAGCGAACGCCACCAGCCCGAGCTGCCGCAGCCCGGCGCCAGTGACCAGGAGCTCCTGTCGGTGTCGGAGGAGCTGGACGAGGACGAGCTCGACGTCGACCCGCTGGAGAAGGGCGTCGAGCCGCCGGAGCGCTGGTCCAGAACGACCGCGACCGGGGTGACGCCACGCGAGATGGTCGAGGGGGAGACGCTCGATCAGCGCCTCGCGGCCGAACAACCGGAGCGGCCGCGTGACGATGCGCCGGACTGGCCGCCCGCCGACGTCCCGATGGAGGATCTCGACACCTCGGTCGACGACGAATCCGTCGACTACCCGCTTGATCAGGGCACGATCAGTCAGGGTGACGTCGATTTGGAGGAGGGGGTCGAACCGGACGAGGGGATGGAGCTCGAACCCTCCGATGCCGGGCCGACCGGCGAGGCCGCCGAGGACTTCCCGGCGTGGCGGGGCGAGCCGTCCGAGACCGCGGAAGAGTCGTCGATCCACCCCGTCGCCGAGCCGGAGTGACCGACCGGGTCGACCCGCTGATCGGCCCGGCCCGCCAGGCCCGCCACAGGCCCGCCTGCGACGCCGAGGGGGACGGCACCGCAGGCGGGCGGCTCTTGCACGCTTTCGTCGAGGTCAGCTCGTGCGCAGGATCTCGCGGAGGACCTGCGGGTAGTCGGTGATCACGCCGTCGACGCCCAGTTCGACCGCCGCACGCATGTCGGACTCCGCATTGACGGTCCAGACGTTGATCTCCAGCCCGAGTGCATGCACCTGATCGACGAGCGCCTGATCGGTCAGCGTGTAGCGGGGGTTGGCCTGCTGTGCCCAGGTGGCCGCCTCGGCCAGCTCGGCGTCCGTGGGACGGGCGCTGAAGAGCAGCCCGACCGGAACCCTCGGCAGCTCGGTGTGGAACTCGCGGGTCTCATCGTGATCGAAGGACTGCACGACCAGCGAGTCGGTGGCCACCGCACGCCGCAGGTAGCCGGGGATCTCCCGAAGCCCGTCGGCCACCGCCTGGCCGAGCCCCTCCTCGCCCTCGCACACCTTCACCTCGAGCAGCAGGTCCGTGCGCGGCCCCAGCGCCCGGATGCCCTCGCGCAGGGTAGGAATCGGCTCGCCTTCGAACTCCGGCGACAGCCAGGAGCCCGCGTCGAGTCGAGCCAGCTCGTCGGTGGTGAAGTCGCTCAGCGCGTAGGACTCGCGATCGGGGAACACCTCCTCGACGTCGGTCGTCCGCTCCAGCGTGCAGTCGTGCAGGAGTACCAGCTCGCCGTCGGCCGTGCGCTGCACGTCCACCTCGACGGAGTCGGCGCCCTGCGCGCGCGCCGTGGTGATCGCCGCGAGGGTGTTCTCGGGGGCGACGCCGGAGGAGCCTCGGTGGGCGATCACGTCGGGCTGTCCGGAGTCGCCCTTCTCGCCGGCCGCAGCGGTTGCGATCGGCGCGGTCAGGCCCGCGACGAGCAGAGAGATCACCAGGGCCGGTCGTGCCGACCGGGCGGAGAGACGCATGGGGGTTCCTTTCGACGAGCCGTCGCGGCGGGGTGCCACCGGAGGTCACCCTGACAGACGCGTTACCGGATCGACACCCCGAAGTCGATCTCCGCCGTTGATCGGCCGTCCCTCCCCGGTCCGTGGTCCGAGCAGGCTGGATCGACGAATCCGCAGGCAGCAGGCCTTCCGCCGCAGGAAGCGGCCTTGGCGGGCTCGTCGCGGCGGGCGGGCGCGGGTCGACATCAGACGTCTCGCAGAGTTCGCGTTCCGGACGATCGGCGTTGGTCGAACGGACGCCGGGCCACGGCTGATCGGACGCCGTGACACCGGATCGGCTGCCGATGCCTGCGGCCGTCCGACGCCGAGACCGGCACCGTGCTCCGGATGTCGAACCCGCCCGCCGCGACCCCGTGCGGCGCGCGGCCTCGGCGCAACTGCGGCGCGAGCGAGCGCGGCCCACCCGGCAGGATTCGATAGCCGGGATGGCAAGTAAACAGACCGGTGAGTCTCTGCGGCCGCACGACTGCGTCCACAGGGGCCAGCCGGGGTGCGCGTCGGGCTGATCGAGCCGCGCCGGTCAGCCGACGAGCGCGGCGACCCTGGTGCGGATCTCGTCCAGCGTGGGCGCGAAGACGTCACCGGGGCACTGCGTGACCGACCAGTCGCGATGCCCGGAGATGGTCGGCACCGTCCTGGACGCGTCGCCGGTCGGACTCGCATAGTGCGTGGTGCCGGTCGGGTCGAGCCCGCACAGCAGGCACAGCGCGGCGAGCGTCTCCACGAGGGCGTCCACCGCCGCCTCGGCGGGCGGCTCCACGGTGAAGTCACCGAGCAGGCAGACACCGATGTTGCCCGCGTTGTGACTCCCGACGTGCCCGGCGAGGACGGAGCGCGCCGCGCCCACCGAGGGAATGCCGTCGAAGACCGGCATCGTGTCCGAGCCGGAGAACCGGCCCTCGTAGACCTGGCCTTCCGGGTCGATCAGCAGGTGGTATCCGAGATCGCCCCAGGCCCGGTCCACCGCGTGAAACCGATAGATGGCCCGGACCGAGGCAGTCCGGTCCGCTTCGAGTTCGATGGCGGAGTGGTGCACGGTCAGACACTGCACCGGATTGAACGTGGCGGGCCAGGTGCGCAGGGACTCGTCGGCTCCCCAGCCCGCGCGGCTGATGGCCTGGAGCGTCGCACCCGGCATCGGCAGCAGCCGGGGGGCCGAGGTGTCGGCGGCGGCGGGTCCCGCAAGCACGGCCACCGGCTCGAACGGACCGACGCCGTCGTCGATCTCCACCTGGAACCCTGTCGCACCCGAGGGGGCGAGCACCAGATCCGACGCCGAGGCGGGCACGTGGTCGGGGGCCTCGGCCGAGGGGCGCAGCGCCTGCCATGGCCCGAGTCTTCCGTTCGTCTCGAACCGGACCCGGCCGATCGTGGTGCGTCCCGACTCGTCGATCCTGGTTCCGGCGTCGGCGGGGAACAACACGCCGACGTGGTCGAAGGCCTCGGGTCGGATGACGGCGTCGGAGTCGGGTTCGAGCCCGGTCCCCGATGTCTGAGCGTCCGGGGCTCCACCGATCGGTGCGGCAGTGACCGGAGCGGCGGCGAACGCGGCTCCCGGCGACCCGACGACCATCCAGGCTCCGACGCTCAGAGCGGCGGTCAGCATCTCGCGGCGAGTGGGCACGGCTCTCCTTCAGGTCGAGAGGTGAAGGCATGTCGTGGTCAGGAAACCCGCGGCGACAGATCGAATCAACTACGACAATTCCTTGTGAATCAATCTCGACGAAAACCCCCTGTCCGAGTGGCAGATATCCACTCGGACAGGGGGTTTCGGATGTTCAACGAGTATGCAAGCGCCTAGTGGTACTCATCAGAACTCATCAGGCGGGCCGAGGCCAGAACGATGCGGCGCCTCCGTCCTCAGAGGCTAGTTCGCGAACGGAATGCGCAATTCGGAGATGAGCCCCTCCGTCGCCGTCGCGGCCACCCGCAGATCGGTCGGTCCCTGGCCGATGGCGTTCCAGACCTCGATCCGCACCGTTCCCGAGTCCAGATCACCAAGACTGCCGCTCTGACTCACCAGAACAGCGCCGGGGCCGTACTCCTCCCAGCCCGCCACCGGATCGGTGGCGAAGTACCCGTAGGTCTCGGCCCGGTCCTGCGTTCCGTCTCCGTCGAGGTCGTAGCTCACGCGAAGCTGCGTGCCGTTGCCGACGATCGCTCCCGCATCGAGGAACAGGGAGAACTCGGTCCTGCCCCCGTCGAACGCGGCGGTCAGTCCGTCGACCTCGTACACCAGCGGCTGATGCGGCGTTCCATCGTGATTGCCGCCCGCCGCCGAGGCGATGACGTCGGTCGCGGCGCCGGTGCCGGGCGTCCGGTTCAGCCCGTTGCCGCCCAGGTAGAGCCTGCCGTCCACGAGGTCGCCGGGCTCACCGGGCTCTTCGGGCTCTTCGGGCTCTTCCGGTTCCTCTGGCTCCTCGGGGCCGCCCCCGCCGCTGCCGGTGGTGGAGGCGAGGCTGCCTGCGGGCACGTCCAGGGTGGCGCCGTCGGAGAAGGTCACCGTCCTGGCCGAGGAGTCGGGGTTGAAGGCGGTGTAGGTCCGCTGCCCGCCCTCAGCGAAGACGGCGTAGTGCGCCGCGTCCGAGGTCACCGAGGCGTCGACGTTGCCGACCTCGGCCAGCGTCGACACCCACTGGTAGGTGTGTGCCTTGGACGAGCCTGCCTCGGGCTCATAGGTCTGCCACTGCGACTCGAACGCGGCCAGTCCCGAGGCCGGGTCCCCCATCGCCTGGTAGGCCCAGTGGATGTCGCGCCATACCTGGGGTTGGCCGCCGATCCGGTCGACCAGCGACTGGTGCATCGCCTGCACGTGCTCGGGCCGGTGGCCGTGGTAGAGCGAGGAGGCGGTGATCGGCAGGTAGTTGATGCCGTAGTGCTCCTCGTCGGAGCCGTCCCACCAGATCCCGTAGTCGCCGCCGTCGCTCCACACCATGCCGACCACGTCGGCCGCGTAGTCCTCGGGGAAGGTGTCCGAGTCCGCGTTCTGCCAGTACGGCGCGACGGTGCTGGCCTGCGTGGTGTGCAGATAGACGCCGAGGTCGCGGATCTCGTCGTCGCCGGTCAGCGAGCCGAAGAGTGCGACCGCACCCGCGAAGTGCATGCCCTCCGAGGACGACTCCTGGTTGTTTCCGGAGCCGAAGCCCGCGTGACCGGACGCCCAGCCGTGTCCCGCATAGGGAGAGAACGCGCGCAGCAGCGGGAACCGGTCATCGGTCCGATCCCAGTTATTGGCGTCCTTGATGACCAGTTTGACCATGCCGCCCCACTGGTCGTCCTCGGCCCAGGCCGGGTCGTACCGGGCGAGGGTGGCTGCGGCGGTGACGAAGTAGCCGAAGTGGAAGTCGTGGTCGTTGAGCTCCTGATCGGCGCCGAAGCTGGCCGGGTAGCCGGTCAGTGCGCCCCACTCCTCGTCATAGCGGAAGAGCGCCGAGTCGCCGGGGCCGGAGTAGGTGAGCCAGTCCTCCATCTTGCCGCGCACCAGGTCGAGCAGCTGGTCTCGGCCCTCGGCGTAGCCGATGGAGTCGGCGATCGGCACGAGCTGCGACAACCTGCCCAGTGCCTTGCCGACCCAGTAGGTGTCGGTCGAGCCGCGCCACGGGTCCTCGTGGTCGATCTCCTCGTCGATGAGCTGACGAAGGCGGTCGTGGTCGGCGGAGTCCACCGTCGGCAGGCTCGGCAGGATTCCGTTGGCGGGCAGCGCGGTGCTGAAGCCCGTGCCCTCGACCACCCGCATCTCGCCGCGCGGCGAGGCGTAGGTCAGGTCCGTCACGTCGGTCGTCGTGTTCTTCCACTGATGCGGGTACAGCGCGACCAGGGTGCCGGTCTGCGATCCTTCCTTCGCCTCGGTCTGCACCTGGAAGTCGGTGGTCAGCGAGGCGCCTGACTCGTCGTAGTCCCAGTTCACGGTGGTGCCGGTGACGAACGAGTAGGCATAGTCCTGGAAGGTGGGCAGGTCGGCCGGATCGGGCAGCACCGCGACGGAGAAGTAGCCGTCGCCGCCCAGGTCGGCGGTGAAGGCGTTGCCGGACTCGCTCCAGCTGGAGTTCGACGGCGCGAACAGCGCGTAGTGGTTGCCGTTGACCGTGGCCCCGACGACGCCGCCTTCCTGGTGCCAGACCTCGGGAGGCGCGCTGAACTCGACGTCGGCCGGTCCGCCGCTGCCCTCCGCGTACACGAAGGGCAGGCCGTGGCCGATGGTGGTCCGCAGCTCACGGGTGCCGTCCGACCAGTACGGGGTCACGGTCCAGTCGCTGTAGGAGTCCACCCGGGTGTCCGGCGAGGCGAGGCCGGAGAGGCCGAGTCTCAGGTCCTCCTGAAAGCTGTACTCGTATTTCGGGGCGGTCCCCACGATGCTCGACGAGCTCGGGTAGCCCACGGCGAGGCCGTCACCCCAGGCGTGGAACGCCAAGGGGTGCGGGAACATGTTCTCGCCGTGCGGGTTGTCCGGCGCGTATCGCTGGAAGATCAGCGAGGACCACCAGTCGTTGGTCGGCGCGGGCCCGGTGAAGTCGTCGGTGACCTTCGGGGAGACCGGCTGCCCCTGGATGTTCGACGGTCCGAGCGCCCCGGCAGGCAGGTCCGTGGTGTAGCTGCCTGCGCCGATCGACACGGTCTCGGCTGATGCCGTGCCCTGCACGAGCACGAGGATTGAGACGGCTAACGCGGATGTGGTCACCGCTGCCAGCCATTTGGGCAACGTCGCCCTGGCCATGGTCCGACCTCCTGGTCGTCGCGATCCCTCGCGGACGATCGACCGTCACGGCCGGGCGAAGGAGATTCGCCTGCGCATGTGATCGTCCGACGGGTTCTCGGGTCTGACTCGCCACCTGCGCCGGCTCTGTGAGAGCGCTCTCTCAGCGAGGTGGGGAAAGTTAACAACGAGATCACGAGCACGGTCAATGGGCCGAACGGCGTAGCCCTGCAACGCCGAGTACGCCGCCGAGGACAGAAGGCCGCCCGGGGACAAACCTCGCGACCAGGCGATTCGTCGCCGATGACGGTCGCCTGCGACACGAACGGAGCAACGCCGAATCCCGACGCACGAGATCACAGATTCGGACTCTTCGGGCGGAATAGGGGCAGAGACGCTACCGAAGACGCCTGCGCGCCGAGGCCGCCCGACAGGAAAGGCCCGGCCGTCGTCGAGCGTCAGCCGAGCCGATCGGACTTGACGGCACCAAGGAACGCACCGAAGGCGACGCGAGAGACGACGAGCGTGCCGCCCGCCCGATTCTTCGTATCGCGGATACCGAGGACGCCCGGAGCCTGACCGACCTCGACGCAGGAATTGGCTCCCGCGCTGCGGCTGGACTTCCGCCACCGGCCGATGTCGTCTCTGATCACGTCATCCCTCCATCTCGGACAGACGCTGCCTGATGAGGCGCAACGATTCCCGCTCACTGAGCACGGTGGCACTCAGGCTAGCGGCAGCTCGCGCGTAGCCCGCCACCTGCGCGGCATCCACGACGAACATCACGCTCAGAAGGCTGTCCAGCGCGACGAGGGGAACGGCCACCGGGAACTCGAAGAGCTGGAACTTGGCTTCGTTCGCCGGTGTCCAACCGGAGTCGGCAGGGATGATCCTGATCGACACGTTGTCCCAGCGCGCGAGGTTGACAAGGTGGCGAAGCTGCCCACGCAGCACCTCATAGCCGCCGATCGGCTGCCGCAGGACTCCCTCGCCGATGATCGCGGTCAGCTGCACCGGCCTGGCACCCTGAAGCACCTCGGCACGCCCGACCCGTAGTTTCACTCGATAGTCGATCTCCGAGGTGGGGACCTCCGCCGCCGTCATGATCGCCCTGGCGTAGTCACCGGTCTGCAACAGACCCGGAACCATCAACGGCGAGACGTCGACGATCCGGCCGGCGGTCCGCTCGTAGTGCAGCAGCGAGTGGATCTCCTTGTCGACCCCCGGGATGCCGGTGGAGAGCTGGCTCGCCGACTGGGCGTCGTCCAGGACACGAAGGACCCGATCCCGCTCCTCGGCCGGAACACCCAGCACCGTCAGGTAGGCGTTCGCGTCCTTCGCGCTCGGCACCCGAGTTCCCTTCTCCCATCGCGCGATCGCGGTCTGCGGAAGGTCGAGCAGTTCGGCGAGCCGTCGCTGACTCATCTTCGGCACTGCTCTGCGGTGCCTGGCCAGCTCGGCGCCCGCAGCCTGGGCCATCGGGTTCAACAATGCTCGCGCCATGCGTGAACTCTACGGAGTGCGACGGCGGTACGACGCACCGCCACGATGGACGGACACGCCGTCGCGGCGGCCCGCCATCGACGACGGATCACCCGATTGAGCACTGTCTGATTGAGTCAGACTCAGACAGACTAAGTCTGACTCAATCGGAAGGGTTCGACTGAACGGGGTGGAAGCATGTCCGGAATCAGTGTCGATGCGTGGGTGAAGCTGGAAGGCGGCTGTCGTGTCTCCGTCGACATCGTCGGCGACGAGGCACAGATTCGATTCGGCGCGGTGCGATCGGACGGGATCGATCTGATCGCGACGGAGGAGGGCTTGGAACAGCTCGTCGAGACCAGCGCGGCGGCGCTGGCCGAGCTGCGGGCGAAGCTGGACGAGTATGAGAAGGCCGAGGCCGCAGCCGAGTCTCCGGCGGCCTGATCGGGCGAAGATCGTCGAGACCCCGCCTGCGGGACCGGGCTCCGCCGGCCGGTCCGGCAGCAGGCAACGGCGGCCCCTTCCGACCCGAAGGGGCCGCGACGACTGTGATCATCGCCCGGCCGGGCGGTCGATCCGCGCTGGACAGGGCCGCGGACTGAGACCACGTCCACGACCAGAACTGCCGGACGTCCGGGGCGGCCCTCCACGGGCCGCTCTCAGACGGCTCGACGGGGGCCTCGGACACGGCGCTTCGTCACGACGGCGACGCTTCGAGGGGCGGGGCGGCCTCGCCGCAAGCCGAGCCGCCCCGAGACCAACCAGGCCCACCCGGACAAGCAGCCGGACCGGTGTCCTGACTTGCGCACCGAACCAGTGAAAATGCACATTACGTACATGACCAGCGTCGAGATGGCCGTGACTGACGCACGTAACGAACTCGGACCAGTGACGAACCGTGTCAGCTACGGCGGCGAAACGGTGTACTTGACCAAGCATGGCCGCAGGGCGGCAGCTTTGGTGCCGGTCGCCGCAGCTGAACTGCTCGAAGACATCGAGGATCTGCTGGACGGCGAGGCCGTCGAAGCCATCCGACGCCGCTTGGCCGACGGCACCGAAGGCACCGTTCCCTTCGTGCGACGTACGGAGCGCCGGGATTCCTGAGTGTCACAGGAGATCACCTTGACTGCTGCGGCAGACAAGTATTTGAAGAGACTTGAGAAGCAACAACGCAAGCACGCCGAGAACATCGAAGACGCCATCGAGGACCCCTCCGAAGATCCCCGCCCGCATGGCTGCACCGCGCTGTCCAGTTACCTGGCGTTCTCCGTATTCGAGTCGGCGACCATCGCCTCTGCTACACCATCGACGATGGGAAGCTGCTGATCCTGATCATCACCATCAGTACGCGGGCCGACGTCTACCAGCTCGTCCGCCGATACTTCGGCCGATGACCACAGAGTGGTACAGCACCGTCACGACCACTCCTTGCCAGGACGAGACGGTGACCCCGCTCTCGGCCAGGGTCGCCGTCTCGTCCTGAAGTACTCCGTCGTGCCGTGATCACGGCTCGCGAACGGAGCATCCGGTCAGGCCCGCAGCATCTCCGCGACCAGGAAGGCCAGTTCCAGGGACTGCTGCGTGTTCAGTCGGGGGTCGCAGGCGGTCTCGTAACGACCCGCGAGGTCGGAGTCGGTGATGTCCTGGGCGCCGCCGAGGCATTCGGTGACGTCCTCGCCGGTGAGTTCGATGTGGATGCCGCCGGGGTGGGTGCCCAGTCCGCGATGCACCTCGAAGAAGCCCTGCACCTCGTCGACGATCCGGTCGAAGTGGCGGGTCTTGTAGCCGGTGCTCGACTCGTGGGTGTTGCCGTGCATCGGGTCGCACTGCCAGATCACCTTGTGCCCGGAGGCGGTGACCTTCTCGACGATCGGCGGGAGGATGTCCCGCACCTTGGCGTTGCCCATCCGGCTGATCAGGGTCAGCCTGCCGGGGATGCCTTCCGGGTTGAGCCGTTCGACGTACTCGACGGCCAGTTCCGGCGTGGTCGTCGGACCGATCTTGAGTCCGATCGGGTTCGCCAGCAGCTCGGCCAGCGCGATGTGCGCGCCGTCGAGCTGCCGGGTGCGGTCGCCGATCCAGAGGAAGTGCGAGGACAGGTCGTACAGCTTGCCGTCGTCGAGCCGCAGCAGTGCGCGCTCGTAGTCCAGCAGCAGCGCCTCGTGGCTGGCGAACAGCTCCACGGTCTGGAGGTTGGAGTCCTGCACGCCGCAGGCCGCCATGAACCGCAGGCCCCGGTCGATCTCGTTGGCGAGCGCCTCGTACCGCTCACCGGCCGGGGAGTTGAGCACGAAGTCCTTGTTCCAGTCGTGCACCTTGGTCAGCCCGGCCATGCCGCCGCCGGTGAGGGCCCGGACCAGGTTCATCGCCGCGCCCGCGTTCGCGTAGGCGCGGATCATCCGAGAGGGATCGGCGACCCTGGCCTCCGGCGAGGCGACCAGCGAGTTGACGATGTCGCCCCGGTAGGACGGCAGGCCCAGCGCGTCGATGCCTGCGGAACGCGGCTTGGCGTACTGACCCGCGATCCGGCCGAGCTTCACGACCGGCATGCTCGCGCCGTAGGTCAGCACCACGGCCATCTGCAGCAGGGTGCGGATGTTCGCCCGGATATGCGGCTCGTTGTTGCTGGCGAAGGTCTCGGCGCAGTCACCGCCCTGCAGGAGGAAGGCCCGGCCCTCGGCGACCTCGCCGAGCTGGGTGCGCAGCCGATCGACCTCGGCGGGGACGGTGATGGGCGGCACGCTCTCCAGCACGGCGCGCACCTTGCCGACCGCCTCCGGGTCGGGCCATTCGGGCTGTTGGGCGGCAGGCTTCGACAACGCCACGTCCAGCCGGTCCCGAAGCTCTGCGGGAAGCGGGGGCAGCGACGGAAGGGTCTCGACCGGTACGTCGACGGTCCATATCACAAGACCCAGCCTAGCGGTCGGACTCGCCGACCTTCGGCGACCATCGTCGCCGCCCAGGGACCGGCGGAGGGCGGCCCGTCGGGCACATCCGACACGCCCATGCGCGATTTCACCGGCCGAAGAGGCAGCAATGACTGCCCGTAGAGGCAAGGCGTGAAGGCGAACAGCGGATTGGCGCACTGCGGTCCTACCATCCCCGATCACGGTTGATCAGGTGTCGTCGTCAATCAGAAGGTGCGGGTGAGGTGGCGGTTCGCGTGCGAAGGCGGAGTGTGATCGTCCACCTGATCCCCGCCGAAACGGTCGGGACCGATCGAATACACCTCGCCGCTACCCGCGACCGGCGACCACCGGTCCGTCCACGCCCCCGACGACCTGGCGAGTTCGAGGTCATGCCTCGTCGTCTGGTTCCGGGCCAGGGTCCAGATCTGAGCGTCATCTGGATGGAACAGAACGCGACGACGCATGGCGAATTCAAGCGGTGCCAGCCTGACGCAACCCGATCAAGGGCGACCTGGCCTCCCCATTCTGCGGCGGGTCACCGCTTTCCCGCTCGTTTCCCGAGAACGCCCCGGGTGATCGGCATCTGATGACTCGCTGCTCCGACTCGTTCTCCGTGGTAGGGCAGCGACAGCACGCAGACGATATCGAAGACACCTTCCCGGTCCCTGGCGTGGGAGAAGGGGTCCAGCAGAAAATGAGGACGGACGATGAGTAATCCTTTGGTGGCTGATGTGGTGGATTCGACGTCGTCGACGTCGGGTCTGTGGCTGGTGGAGTCGGTGAACTCGACCAACACCGCTATTCAGAACGGGGACTGGCTGGAGGCCGGTCTGGGGGTGGCGGATCTGGTGCTGTCCGCGCTGGACCCGTTCGCGACGATCATCTCCAACGGTGTGGGGTGGCTCATCGAACACGTCGGTCCGCTGTCGGATGCCCTGGACGCGTTGGCGGGGAATCCCGACGAGATCCGCTCCCACGCCGACACCTGGTCCAACGTCGCGGGCGAGGTCAACTCCGTCGCCACCGAACTCGGCAACCTCATCCAATCCGACGTCACCACCTGGACCGGTACGGCCGCCGACGCCTACCGGACTCGGGCCGCCGACACCGCCAACCTGATCCTCGCCGCCGGAGCAGCAGCGGGCGGCGCCGCCGAGGGCATCCAGAGGGCGGGCGAGGTCGTCTCGGCCGTGCGTGACGCGGTCCGTGACATCATCGCCGACGTCGTGGGCTCGATGGTCTCGTGGGCGTTACAGGTCCTGTTCACTCTCGGCATCGGGCTGATCTGGGTGGTTCCCAAGGTCGTCGCCAAGGTCGCTCAGACCGCCGCGACCATCGCGCAGCTCATCACCAAGCTCACCACCTCCCTCAACCGGCTCAAGCCGCTGCTCGGCACACTCGGCGACGACTTCGCCACCGCCGCCCGAGGCCTCAAAGCCATCAAGCCCGGCGACAACCACACCCCCCGCGCACTCGACGCACCCACCACCACCCCGTCCACCGCCCGAAGCACCACCCCCGACACCGGACCACCCATCACCGCCGACAACAACCCCGCAGACAGCCCACGACCCGACATCGACATCTCGGGCAGCAGCCCCGACGGAGCGACCGGCACCCGAGGCGCACCCGACATCAGCCCCACCGGCACCCGAAGCCTGCCCGGCGGCAACACCTCGCGCTCACTCGACGACGGCGCCCACGCACTCAGCCCCAGCGCCGCGCGGAGCTTCGACTTCCCACCCATGGCGGATCGCAACCCGACCACCCCGGGACTGGGCGGCCCCTCCACCGCGCCAAGCTCACGACCAGCCGGGGCGCAGTGGAACCACTTCACCGATGGCTTCGTCCGCAACCCCGCCGACCCCACCGGGCCGCCGTTGAGGCGACGATTCCGCCTCGACACGGTGTACTCGAACACGTTGCGGGACAAAAACGGCCGAGTGCTGGGAATCGGGTTCCCGACAAAACCGGAGGACGCGAGAAACCAGCAGAACTGGGCGAACGCGGACCACGGTCACTGGGACCGGAAGAACCTCGAAATCGCCCGCGACCGTCCCCAAGACCGCCCGACCGGGTACTGGGAGCGTACGGCCCCGTGGGCCAATGAGCCGAGTCCTTCCCGCCCGTTCGTCGCGATGGCTCACTCGGGCGGAAACCAGTTCCAGGTCCAGACTCCGACGGGCCCGAACAACCAGATGGAGAATGTCACGGTCACGCCCGAGTCGTACCACAAGATCGTGACCAGTAACCGGGTCTACCAGGACCGCATGGCAGGAAACACGAACCCGCTCCTCATGGTGTCGTGCAACACGGGTTCGCCGGGGAGGGAAGGGGCGTCGAGGTTCGCCAACGCACTACACGAGAGCGGCGACTACCGGTCCGTCTACGCCCCCAACAGCCTGGCGAGCCACGGGGTCATGCCGGACAACAAGGCCGTCATCGCGGTGGATCGCGTCAACGGGATTCCCGCCGGATACAACCGGTTCTAGTCTGGAACGGCAGCGACGGCCTTATTCGCTTCCGGCGGGGGCAGGCACGGGCGGGCGACTGTGGCGGTTCACCACCCGACTGTGCCGGTTGGGATGATGCCGGTTCGCATGCGCGGTGCCTGCCTGCCGAGCAGGCGAGGCGACCACCGGTGAGGCCTGTCCGCTCGACGGACCGACGAGCATCAGAGAGGGATGGACGATGGGTAATCCTTTAGTGGCTGATGTGGTGGACTCGACGACGTCGACGTCGGGTCTGTCGCTGGTGGAGTCGGTGAACTCCACCAACCAGGCCATCGGCAACGGCGACTGGCTCGAAGCAGGACTCGGCACCGCCGATCTGGTGATGTCCGCGCTCGATCCCTTCGCCACCATCATCTCCAACGGCGTCGGCTGGCTCATCGAACACGTCGGACCCCTCTCCGACGCCCTCGACTCCCTCGCAGGCAACCCCGACGAAATCCGCTCCCACGCCGACACCTGGACCAACGTCGCCGACGAAGTCAACTCCGTCTCCACCGAACTCGGCAACCTCATCCAATCCGACGTCACCACCTGGACCGGCGCCGCAGCGGATGCCTACCGCGACCGCGCCACCGACACCGCCAACCTCATCCTCGCCGCCGGAACAGCCGCAGGCGGCGCCGCCGACGGCATCCACAAAGCAGGCGAAGTCGTCACCGCCGTCCGCGATGCCGTCCGCGACATCATCGCCGACGTCGTCGGCTCCATGGTCTCCTGGGCCTTACAGGTCCTCTTCACCCTCGGCATCGGACTCATCTGGGTCATCCCCAAAGTCGTCGCCAAAGTCGCCCAAACCGCCGCCACCATCGCCCAACTCATCACCAAACTCACCACCTCCATGTCCAAACTCACCCCCCTCCTCAAAAAACTCGGCGACGACTTCAGCACCGCCACCAACGGCCTCAAAAACATCAAAACCAGCAACAACCACAACGCCCGCAGCCTCGACGCACCACCCGTCACCCCCAACGGCACCCGAGGCAGCGGCAGCGGCGACACCGGGCCCCCCATCACACCCAACGGCACAGACGGGCCGACCAACAGAGGCGGCGGCGGAGGCGCACCAGGCGTCTCGCCCAGCAACACCACGCCGGACACCTCCCGAGGCGCCCCCGACATCAACACCTCCGGCAGCGTCAATCAGCCCCGGTCGGCCCCCGGCAGCACGATGCCCGGTCTCGGCGGAAACCCGACCACTCCGGCGGCGCCCACCCCCACGCCCGGCCCCTGGGGGGCCAATCCGCCCACCATCACCGGAAAACCGTCGCTGAGCTTCGGCCTCTTCAGCAAGAACTTCTCCGCCGACAAGGTCACCGAGCACACGATCAAGGACAGGTACGGCCGGCCGCTCGGCGTCGGTTTCCCGTCACAGAAGCAAGACGTGAAATCCGATACGATCTGGGGTGCGAAACCAAATCAGGACTGGAAGTTCAAATACGAACAGAGGCCACACGACTCGAAGAATCCGAACGCCACGAAGCCGGCCCCGTGGGCGATCAACTCCCCACTCGGATCGACACCGTTCCCCGCGCTGGCACATGGCAGCAAGGACAAGTTCATCGTCGAGGCCGCGATCGGGCCCGGCGGGGCGAAGATGGACGTCGAACTCTCCGGCGCCGAATATCACAAGCTCCTCAGCAATCACCAGACGTACAAGAACGCCATGAACGGGAATGAGAACCCGCTTCTCCTGGTGTCCTGTGATACCGGATCAGGCAAGGCAGGCAAGGACTTCGCCGATGCACTCGGCAAGAGCAACGACTCGAAGCACGACGTCTATGCGCCGACGACGACGGCGTGGGCCAACGCGACCGCCAGCGGTCCTGGCGGTGCGACCGATCGTCCGCACGCGACGTCAAGCCTCGAGGTCGACGCCGAGAGCAGCAGCGCGCCGGGACGGTTCAACAGATACCCGCATCAATGACGTCCTTCGGCGACAACACCCCGCAGCCCGCCTGACCTGGATGAAGATCGGAGCACAGCACGGTGACCGACAACGAGCCCGCCACAGGCCTGCAGCACTGGGTGGTTCTTCCTTCCCCCAGCTGGCAGCACGTCGAAGGCGAGTCACCGCCGCCGGACGAGATCGTCGGGGCCTGGCCGTACGACGGGCAGGGCGGTTTCGGCGTCTTCGAGCCGAATCCCGGCTATGTGCCCAGTGGTCCCGAGATCCCGACGGACCCCGCCGACGCGGCGATCCGGCTCGCGCTCGGCGGCGATGAATCGGCCACCGGGGAGATCGTGCCGCTGCTGTGGAACGCGGCCTTGGAGACGCCGGTGGCCGACGACGGCACACCGCTGATCGCGACGTCTCCCGACGGCGTGCCTTGTGTGGTGGTCACCACCGCCGCGATCAACCGAGGCCGCGTCGAGGCTCCGCTCTGGCGGCGGGTGACGGCCGGTGAACTCGTCGAACTCCTTCCCCCCGAGACCGATCTGTTCATCAACCCGGACGGCCCCGCCGCGATGCGGCTGGACGCCGTCGCCTTCCGCGAGGGAGCGCCTGCGGGCGAGCAGGCCGCGGGCCTCGGCTCCGCCGACATGTTCGGTCTGCCGGACGGGCCGCGCAGCAGGGCCGTGCCGCAGGACGGCCGGTTCTGCGAATCCGGCCCGGTGGACGTCGTTACCGGGGACGTGATCCTCAGCCAGACCGATCTCGACCTGCCAGGCTGGCTGCCGGTGGTGCTGACCCGCACCCATGTCTCGTCCTACCGGGCAGGCCGCCTCTTCGGCAGTTCCTGGGCGTCCACCCTGGACCAGCGCCTCGAGCACCACGTCAACGGACTCCGGTACTTCTCCCCCGACGGCATGGTGCTGCACTACCCGACGCTGGAGGCGGGCGTGCCCGCCCTGCCGCTGGCGGGCCCCCGACTGCCGCTGACGCTGACGGACAGCGGTGTCCACGTGTTGGGCGATCGGGCGGAGGGCAGGCTGTCGTACTTCGCCGCGGTGCCCGGCAGCGAGGACCGCCTCCCGTTGATCTCCGTCGAGCACCAGAGCGGGCACCACATCGCGATCGAGCACGACGCCCAGGGCATGCCCGCAGCTCTCCGGCACAGTGCGGGTCAACGCGTGTCGATCGACATCGCCGACGGGCGGATCAGCAGGCTGCGACTGCACGCGAACGACGATGCCGAACCACTGACGATCACCCGCTACGGCTACGACGAGGCGGGCAACCTCACCGAGGTGATCAACTCGGCCGGGTCGGCGTACCGGTTCGCCTACGACGCCGAACAGCGCATCACCGGCAGGCAGGACCGGGCCGCGACCTGGTACCGCTACGAATACGACGCCGAAGGCCGCTGTGTCCGCGCTGCCGGGACCGAAGACAGGGCCAGCGCCGTCTTCCATCACGACCGCAGGCAGATGTTCACCGCCGTCACCAACGCAGCGGGCGCGACGAGGGCTTATCAGTACAACGACCTCGGTCAGGTCGTCGCCGTGACCGACGCTCTCGGCAACGCCACCCGCTTCGAGTGGAACCGCCACGATCAGCTGATCACCGACATCGGCCCGCTCGGAAACATCACCCGCCGGGAATGGGATGCGGACGGCAATCTCGTCGCCGTCCTCCACCCCGACGGAGGACGCACCGAGACCGGCTACGACCAACTCGGCAGGCCGGTCCGCGTCACCCGACCGGACGGGGCGAGCCACCACTGGCAGTACGACGGACTCGGCAGGCTCCTGTCAGAGACCGACGCTGCGGGCGCGACGACCGCCTACGACTACGACGAGGTCGAGCGGGTGACGACCATCCGCAACGCCCTCGGCGGTGTGACCCGTCTGCTCCGCGACGCACGCGGCCTGCTGACCGCACGGATCGACGAACTGGGCAACCGGACGAACTACGAACTGGACGCGCTGGGGCGGGTCGTCTCCGCCACCGACGCCGCGGGGAACGTCACCCGCTACGGATGGACCATGGAGAACCTGGCCGCGTGGGTGACCGAGCCCAACGGCCGAACCGAGCGCTGGAGTCACGACGGCGAGGGCAACTGCGTCGAGCACGTCGATGCCCTCGGCCAGGTTCATCGCGCGGAGTACGGGGCGTTCGGCCTGGTGACGGCTCGGATCGCGCCGGACGGCGCCCGCACCGGCTATGACTACGATTCCGAGCTGCAGCTGGTCTCGGTGACCGACCCGGCAGGCCTGACGTGGACCTATGACTACGACGCAGCCGGGAACCTGGTTGCCGAGACGGACTTCGACGGGCGGACGCTGCACTACGGATTCGACGCGGCGGGCCGGATCGTCGCCAAGGCCAATGCAGTCGGCCAGACGATCACCTATGTCCGGAACGCGGCAGGCGACATCATCGAGGAGGTCGCGGACGGGGTCACCACCGTCTACACCCGGGATGCGGCAGGCCGGGTGATCGGCACCAGCAGCCCCGGCGTGCAGACCTCGTTCGAGTACGACGGCCTCGGCAGGGTGATCTCCCAGACCTGCAACGGCGCGACGAGCACCTTCGGCTACGACGCGGTCGGCCGCCGAGTGCGGCGGACCACCCCGGTGGGTCTCGAGAGCGTCTGGAGCTACGACGCGGCAGGCCGCCCGGCAAGCCTGACCGTCGACGGGCACACGATCTCTTTGGAGCACGACGCTTCGGGCGACCAGACCCGCCGGGCCCTCGGCCCGAACGCCACGCTCACCCAGACCTGGGAGGGGA
The DNA here is from genome assembly GCF_001941645.1 of Actinoalloteichus sp. GBA129-24. Lineage (NCBI taxonomy): Bacteria > Bacillati > Actinomycetota > Actinomycetes > Pseudonocardiales > Pseudonocardiaceae > Actinoalloteichus > Actinoalloteichus sp. GBA129-24. The sequence goes on from NZ_CP016077.1 coordinate 5,944,922, forward strand.
ACCAGCGGCTCCGTTCCCAGGCGTTGACGACGGCGATCCTGGTCGACGGCGTGGCCAGGGGGTCGTCGGTCTCGCAGCGTCGCGCCTATCTGTATCAGGCGGACGGCGGGGTCGTCGCGGTGACCGACCAGCTCTCCGGGCCTCGCGAATTCACCCTCGACACCCGCGGGCGGGTCACGGCCGTCGAGGCCTCGGGCTGGACCGAGGCGTACGCCTACGACCACATCGGCAACATCACCCATGCCGACGTCGCCGACACCGACGAGCGGCCGGACGTCGCCGCCATGACCCGAATGCCCTCGACGACCAGTCAGGGACCTCGCACCTACACCGGCACCTTGATCACCCGCGCGGGAAGCGTCGCCTACGAGCACGATGCGCAGGGTCGCGTGGTGGCGCGGAAGGTGACCCGAGACGGCGAGGTCGTCGAGGAATGGCACTACGCCTGGGACTCCTTCGATCGACTCACCGACGTGCTCACCCCGAAGGACGATCACTGGCGCTACCGCTACGACACCGAGGGCAGGCGCATCCGCAAGGAGCGGCGCAGCGTGGGACTGGACGGCCTGGAAGCGGGTACGGTCCTGGAGCGAGTCGACTTCAGCTGGGACGGCGACCGGATCGTCGAACAGATCCACACCGCCCCGAACTCGGACGGCGAGCTGGTCAGCCTGGTCATCGCCTGGGACTGGGAACCGGGCGGCTTCCGCGTCCTGACCCAGTTCGAACGCACCACCGCCGTCGGGCCGGACGCGGCTGAGCAGGACTGGGTGGGCGAACGGTTCCATCACATCGTCACCGACCTGGCCGGCTCCCCCGCAGAACTCGTCGACGAGGACGGCAGCATCGCCTGGCACGCCCATCACACGCTGTGGGGCAGGCATCTCGGCGGGGACGCCGCACCGCCGACGCCGCTGCGTTTCCCCGGTCAGTACCACGACGACGAGTCCGGCCTGCACTACCACCGGCACCGCTACTACGACCCGACCACCGGCCGCTATCTGAGTAAGAATCCGCGCGGGCTCGGACCGGCGCCCAATCCCTACAGCTACGTCGCCAACCCGGTGGTCGCCAGCGACCCGTCGGGCTTGGCAGGCGATCAACAGGGCGGTGAGAACCCGGCTCCCGTCGGCGACCCCCGTGGGCGCACGGGCAGCGGATCGTCCGGCGGCACGGAGATCGTCAGCCTGCCGCAGCGCGCGCCGTCGGTCGGTCCGGATGCGGGCGGCAGGCCCACTCGGCCCACAGCTCCGCAGCTGCTCTGTCTGCCTGCGCACATCACGTCGGACCCGAAGTACGCAGGCTATCTGGGTGCGAGTCCCGACGTCACGGCGTCGAGCCCGAGCTGAATCCGATGCGGCCCTCCGCGCGGCACGAGGGTCGAGCATGATCGGACAGGACGCGTCCCGCAGTGTCCGGACGGCTCGGGTTGATGCGAGCCGTCCGGCCGCAGGACGTCCGGTGAGCGGAGCCTCCGCGGACGGCGCCAGGGTCGGACGGCGCCATGTCGGTAGGCAACGAGCGAACGGGCAGCGTGGTCTGCCCGTTCGGGCAGCCCTGAGTGCGACTGGGCACGGTGTCTGTCGCCACCGGATTCGGATACGGCAGGATCAGCGGCTGCGGGAGGCCGTCGGCGGCGCTCCTGGAGCCACTGAATCGTCCGAGGCCTCGCACAGTGTCGGAGGGAATTCGATGATCCGGCCGCACGCAGACAGGAGTCGGCCGCCTGCCTCTGCCGGTACGGCGGCGACGGGCTCTGACCAGGACTCGGCAGGGCCGATCCGGTCGGCCGATCCTCGGCTCTCCCGCCCTGTTCTGGTTCTCGCCCGCGTGCCACGAGAACACGCCCGGCACGGCCGCCGAGGGCAGCACAGTCCACCGAGGAAATCCGTGTCGTACCCGGCCACGCCGACGGCGGGTGGGCACACCGACGAGGAACGAGCACGACGCGGTGAATGATCACAGGCCCGAGACGACTGCGAATGATCGGCAGAACTGGGTGGTGCTGACGTCGCCGGAGTGGCGACGTCGAGACGACACGACAGCGCCGCCCCCCGAGGCGATCGTGGGTGCGTGGCCGCTCGGCGTGGGCGAAGGTGTGGGTCTGTTCGAGCCGAATCCCGGGTATCAGCCGAGTGGGCCGGAGGTGCCGACTGATCCGGTGGATGCGGCGATCCGGTTGGCGTTGACCGGTGATGTGACGGCGAGCGACCAGATCGTCCCGCTCTTGTGGAACGCCGTTCTGGAGGTTCCGGTGGCACAGGACGGGAGTCCGCTGGTGGCGGCGGCGCCGGACGGCGTGCCCTGTGTCGTCGTGGCGACCGCTGCGGTGAACCGGGCTCGGATCGAGGCGCCGTTGTGGCGTCGGGTGTCGGCGGCGGAGCTGGTGGGCCTGCTACCCGCAGCGACGGACGTGTTGATCAACCCGGACGGCCCGGCGGCCATGCGCCTGCTCGCCGACATCTTCCGCGACGGCCCGCCACCGGATGCGGAGCCTGCGGGACCGGGGATCACCGATCGGCTCGGCATGTGAGGACTGTCGTCGTGGCGAGTTCCCCCTTGCCTGCGGCCGCAAGGGCACTCAGTCTCGCCGCCGATCGTCGAGGCCGTCGCCGGCCTGAACGTCCTCGATGTCGGGTCGGGTCGGATCGGATCGACCGGGGCGCCGCTCCCCCTGAGCGGGCCGTGCCGTCGTCGCCGCTGCCCCGATCGCTTCCCTGGATCGCACCCATGACCAGCCCTGCCGGGCCGACGACACCCGGCGCGGTTCTCGTCCGAGGTGGCGGGGACGACACACACCACACGTACGACATTGACGGCATGTCCTGATCCGTTGCGGGTGAGACGTGTCTATTCGGGAGATGGGGATGGACGATGGGTAATCCTTTAGTGGCTGATGTGGTGGACTCGACGACGTCGACGTCGGGTCTGTCGCTGGTGGAGTCGGTGAACTCCACCAACCAGGCCATCGGCAACGGCGACTGGCTCGAAGCAGGACTCGGCACCGCCGATCTGGTGATGTCCGCGCTCGATCCCTTCGCCACCATCATCTCCAACGGCGTCGGCTGGCTCATCGAACACGTCGGACCCCTCTCCGACGCCCTCGACTCCCTCGCAGGCAACCCCGACGAAATCCGCTCCCACGCCGACACCTGGACCAACGTCGCCGACGAAGTCAACTCCGTCTCCACCGAACTCGGCAACCTCATCCAATCCGACGTCACCACCTGGACCGGCGCCGCAGCGGATGCCTACCGCGACCGCGCCACCGACACCGCCAACCTCATCCTCGCCGCCGGAACAGCCGCAGGCGGCGCCGCCGACGGCATCCACAAAGCAGGCGAAGTCGTCACCGCCGTCCGCGATGCCGTCCGCGACATCATCGCCGACGTCGTCGGCTCCATGGTCTCCTGGGCCTTACAGGTCCTCTTCACCCTCGGCATCGGACTCATCTGGGTCATCCCCAAAGTCGTCGCCAAAGTCGCCCAAACCGCCGCCACCATCGCCCAACTCATCACCAAACTCACCACCTCCATGTCCAAACTCACCCCCCTCCTCAAAAAACTCGGCGACGACTTCAGCACCGCCACCAACGGCCTCAAAAACATCAAAACCAGCAACAACCACAACGCCCGCAGCCTCGACGCACCACCCGTCACCCCCAACGGCACCCGAGGCAGCGGCGGCGGCAGCGGGACGACGGGCGATCCGAACAACTTCCAGGGCACGTCACGGTCCGCACCCACGTCGAACATGCCGGGTCTGGGGGGTTCCTCGAGCACTCCCGGCGGCCCGAACATCACCAGTTCGTCGAACACTCCCGGCAGCTCGAACACCCCGGGCGGCTCGAACGCTCCCGGCTCGTCGAACACTCCTGGCAGCTCGAACGCCGGGCCGTGGGGCTCGAACCCACCGACGATCGAGGGCAAACCGAGCTGGGGATTCGGCTTCTGGAACAAGAAGTTCTCCGCCGACCTGGTCACCCAGTACCCCGTGGTGGGTCCGACCGGAAAACCGATCGGCGTCGGATTCCCCTCGCAATCCGGGGACATCAAGGGCGATCAGGACTGGGGCAAGATGTCGAATCCGAACTGGAAGCAGCAGTACTTCCAGGATGTCGGCAACACGGGCGATTTCAGGAAGATGACCCCGCAGAATGCTCCGTGGGCGGCCGACCCCACCGTGAATCCTTTCGTCGCACTCGCCCACGGCGGCAAGGACAAGTTCATCGTCGAGGCCGCGATCGGGCCCGGCGGGGCGAAGATGGACGTCGAACTCTCCGGCGCCGAATATCACAAGCTCATGACCAGCAACCGGACTTACCAGGACGCGATGAACGGCAACAACAATCCCTTGGTCCTCGGCTCGTGCGAGGTCGGAGGGGGCCGGGCGAGCCAGGAGTTCGCGGACGCGCTGAAAGCCAGCAGTGACAACAAGCACGACGTCTACGCGCCCACCACGACGTTGTTCACGGGCCGGTTGGCCGACAAGAACGATCCCACGCTGGGCGACGCGGTCTTCTCCCTGGACGATGCGGCCCCGGGCAAGCCGGGAGTCTTCAAGGAGCACAAGCACGCGTAGCGAGGCGCGAGCGAGGAACCGATTCGACGCGGGCCACGCTGGTCTCGGGCCTGCACGCCGGTGGCGAGGGAACGAAGGGGTGACGTCGTACTCGCCACCGGCATCACCTCGACCCGGCACGCCCCTGTCGTGACCCGCCCGCTCCGCCGATTCGACGGACGTCCGCCGCGACACCCCGTCCGCCGACCCGCCTCCGCCCGGCCGCGCATCGTCCGGCGGCCGAGCGGGGAGCAGCGGGCGGGGCAGGCGGACCGGCACAGGACCGCGTCGGCGCCTCGGGTGAACGATCCGCCTAGCCGAACCGGCCGAGCCGGTGGCGCCCGCCGATCGACAGCGCTCGGTCACGAAGACATGTCGGGTCGATGCAGGCAGCCAGGCTGCGCACAGCTGCGGCACCGGCGGCCGAACCTCGTCGGCGCTACGTCCGCGCAACCCCGTGGTCGGAGCAGGACGTCGATCTGTGGATCGTCGACGACCCGACATGACGGAGTGCCACCTTTGACCAACTGAGAGTGCGCGCTTCTCGTCGATTACTCCAGAGAGTAGCATCTTGCTACTGGCTGTCACTGCGATGCCGTGCCGGCCCGCCTCGTCTCGCGCTCTCCGGAGGTCCCGGCCTTGACGTCATCCGAGTTCAACCCGGTGCAGAGTCACGCGAGGGCTGCCGACGACGAGGTCACCCGTCGCCGTCTCGGCACGCTCGCGCAGGTGCGGGCCATGGAGCAGCCACGATGAGCAATCCGCTCGTGGCCGACGTGGTGGACTCGACGACGTCGACGTCCGGCCTGTCCCTGGTGGAGTCGGTCAACTCCACCAACACCGCCATTCAGAACGGCGACTGGCTCGAGGCAGGACTCGGCACCGCCGACCTCGTCATGTCCGCACTCGACCCCTTCGCCGCGATCATCTCCAACGGCGTCGGCTGGCTCATCGAACACGTCGGTCCGCTGTCCGACGCCCTGGACGCGCTGGCCGGGAACCCCGACGAGATCCGCTCCCACGCCGACACCTGGTCCAACGTCGCGGGCGAGGTCAACTCCGTCGCCACCGAACTCGGGAACCTCATCAAGACCGACGTCTCCACCTGGACGGGTGCGGCCGCCGACGCCTACCGGACTCGGGCCGCCGACACCGCCAACCTGATCCTCGCCGCCGGAGCAGCCGCAGGCGGCGCCGCCGACGGCATCCAGAAAGCAGGCGAGGTCGTCTCCGCCGTCCGCGATGCCGTCCGCGACATCATCGCCGACGTCGTCGGCTCCCTCGTCTCCTGGGCACTCCAAGTCCTGTTCACCCTCGGCATCGGACTGATCTGGGTCGTCCCCAAAGTCGTCGCCAAAGTCGCCCAGACCGCCGCGACCATCGCCCAGCTCACCACGAAACTCGTCGCCTCGATGTGCAGGCTCGCACCGCTGCTCAGGAAGCTCGGCGACGACTTCGCCTGCGCAGGCAAGGACCTCAAGCGCATCAGGACCGGTGAGAACCATGACGCCCGGAGCAGCGGGCATGCACCAGAGATCGGCACCAGCAGCAGCCGAGACTCGGGCGAGAGGTCTCATCCGGTGAAAGCCGAGCCGTCTGCGGGCAGTTCGGCGGCCAGGAGCGACGGCGCGGGCGACGGCACTCGTGGTCTCGCCGGCGACGCCCTGCCGTCGACGACCGAGCGCCCGGGCGCACCGGCGCTTCAGACCGAGGGCAACCGCCCGCAGAACCCGTTCGCGACCGGCACGGACGCCGACAACCGCAACTGTGTGACCGACCCGGTCGACGTCGGCACCGGCGAGGTCCTGCTCACCGAACTCGACCTGGAGCTGCCAGACCCGTTTCCGCTGCTGCTCATGCGCACGCACGTCTCCGGTTACCGGGCGGGCCGCCGGTTCGGCTCGAACTGGGCGGCCACCGTCGACCAGCGGCTGGAGGTCGACGACGAAGGCGTCTGCTTCCTGAGTGAGGACGGCATGATCCTCGTCTACCCACACCCGCGAGGGGACGCCCCGAGCGATCCAGTGGCAGGTCCACGCCACCCGCTGTCCCGGCGGCAGGACGGCAGTTACACCGTCGAGATGGCAGGCAGGACGCTGTGGTTCGGCACCCGCTCCCCTGGTGCTCCGGGAGTGGTCGAGCTGGATGCCGTCACCGGCTCCTCAGGCAGCCGGATCGACGTCGAACGCCGCGCCCAAGCCCTGGTGCTCACCCACTCCGCAGGCTACCGGGTCACCCTGCACATCACCCACGACCGCGTCACCGAGCTGCACGTGCTCGGCCGTGAGAACACCGCCGAGCCTGCCGACGTGCTCGTCCTGCGCTACGGCTACGACGACCGGGGCAGGCTGGCCGAGCTGATCAACTCCTCCGGGCTGGCCACCCGGTTCGACTATGACGATGCGGGCAGGCTCACCGGCTGGCGGGACCGTACCGGCACCCGGTATCGCTACGAGTACGACATCGAGGGGCGCTGTGTGCGCACCGTCGGCCCGGACGGCAGGCTGAGCAGCGCGTTCTCTTATGACGCCGACCGCCGCACCACCGCGTTCACCGACTCGCTCGGCGCGGTCACCGTCTACCAGCTCAACGAGCGATACCAGACGGTCCGGCAGACCGATCCGCTCGGCCACACCACGGTGTCCACCTGGGACTCGCGGCACCGGCTGCTCGCTCGCACCGATCCATTGGGCCACACCACCCGCTTCGAATACCGTTCCGACGGCTCCCCGAGCGTGGTCGTCCGGCCGGACGGCAGCCGAGTGGCGGTCCGGTGCGGCGCCGAACTGGACATCGAAGTGGTTCAGGACGGCAGGGTCTGGCGGCGCAGCTATGCGGGAGCCGACCGGCCGGACCCCTTCCTCACTCCGCTCGGCGTGTCCACCGCGATCGGGCTGCCGGCAGGCACGCCAGGCCCTGCCGCGGTGGGCGGCGGTGCCGGGGCGGGCGGCGCAGCCCCGGTGCCGCGCGACATGTTCGGGCGCCCGACGATGGTGCCGGACCCTGCGGGCACGCTGGCACAGGCAGGGTGGACCGTCGAGGGCAGGCTGGGTTGGCGAGCTGCCTCTGCAGGCCGCGAACAGTGGCGTTACGACCCGGAGGGCAACGAGGTCGAGTACCGCGACTCGGCGGGACACACTCGACGCAGGAGCTACGGCCCGTTCGGACTGCTGGTCGCCGAGATCGACCCCACCGGCGCGCGTACCGAGTACGTGCACGACACCGAGTCACGACTGATCGCGGTCACCAACGCACTCGGGCAGACCTGGCACTACGCCTACGACCCGGTCGGCAGGCTCATCGAGTCGGTCGACTTCGACGGCAGGCCCTCGCGATTCGACTACGACCCGGCAGGCAGGCTGGTCAGGACCGTCGTCGCCACCGGCGAGGCGGTGGAGTACCGGTATGACGTGCTCGGCAACGTGGTCGAACAGCACACCGCCGCAGGCATCACCACCTTCGGCTACGACCCGGTGGGCGAACTCGTGTTCGCGACCGCCCCCGGCACCGAACTCACCATCACCCGAGACGAGCGTGGCCGAGTCACCTCGCAGACCGTCAACGGCCGCACGGTCGCCTTCGACTACGACGAGACCGCCCGGGTCGTCCGCCGTCGCACACCATCCGGAATCCAGTGTCGAACGCGGTACGCCGAGGACGGCGAGCCGGTGGCGTTGGACGTCGACGGGCACCCCGTGAACTTCCGGGTGCTCGCCGCCGGAACGGTCCGGCCGGGCACCGGCCACCAGCTCGACGCCAACGGTCGAATCACCGAGGTCACCTCGCCCGACGACGTGGAGCGCTACCGGTACGACGCGCTGGGCAACCTCACCACCTCCCCGCTGGCCGGGCTGCACCGATACGCGGGCACCACACTGGTACAGGCCGGGGCCACCGGTTACCGGCACGACGCACTGGGCAGGCTGGTGCACCGAATCCAGCGTCTCCCGGCCGGCATGCGGGAATGGCACTACGTCTGGGGGCCGCAAGATCGCCTGCTCGGGGTGGCCACTCCCGACGGCACCCGCTGGCGGTATCACTACGACCCGCTCGGCCGCCGGATCGCCAAACAGCGCCTGGACTCCTCGGGGGCAGTGGCCGAGCTGGTCGAGTTCGTCTGGGACGGCCCGGTGCTCATCGAGGAGATCCGCACGGACAGCACAGGCAGCCGCACCACGACCTGGGCGCACGGCCCGACGGACGATCGTCCGCTGGCGCAGGTGGAGACCTCGGCGCAGGCGGGAGTACGGCGCTTCTTCACGATCCACACCGATCGGGTGGGCACGCCGGTCGAACTGCGCGACACCGGGGGCGCCACCGCCTGGCGCGCCCACCACACGCTGTGGGGTGCGCCCCTGGCAAACGCCCCTCGCTTCCCCGCCCACACCCCGCTGCGGTTTCCCGGGCAGTACCACGACCCCGAGAGCGGTTTGAACTACAACGTCTTCCGCTACTACGACCCGGTGACGGCGCGGTACATCAGCCAGGACCCGCTAGGGCTGGCGCCCTCGGTGAACCCGGTCGCCTACGTGCCCAACCCGCTCGTCGCCGCAGACCCGCTCGGCCTGACCTGCTCCTCGCCCACCACGAGCCGCTCTCCGACACCGGCGACCCCTGGCGCCGGGATCGCCCCGCAGCTGGTGACCAGCAGCGGATCGAGGGGGGTGAGCAAGAGCAGGTTCAACCACCCCGACCACGCGATCTCCGCCCCGGATCTGGACCAGGCCGCGAAGGACTATCTGAACAGCAGCGACAAGAAGCGCGCATCCGAGGCGATGGGAGAACAAGGCGCTCTGACCTACCTTCGAGAGCGCACGGGGCAGAAGATCGATGGTCTGCACACGGCCACCGCCGCCACCCCGCACGATCTGCCCACCAACCCGGGACAGGCCTGGTCGCACGCGGTTCGGTTCGACAAGGGGGGTTCGGGTGTCACCGACGTAGCCCACTGGGACGGCAGGACGCTGCACGTGATCGAGGCCAAGGGAGGGACCTCGGCGCTGAACACCAGGGAACAGGCCTTCTTCCACAAGGACATCACTGGTGAGGACGCGCACAGGTTCCTGACCGAGAGCCAGGCCGCGAAACCCGCGTGGCAGCGAATGTCGAGTTCGTCCGAGATCGACGCCGTCAAGAACCAGGACTACACGGCGGGCGACCCGATCCCTGCAGTGTTCAAGGACCGCAACACCGGTGCCGCACCGAATCTGATGCAGGGCGGATCGGGCTACCTGACCGATGTCGCGCACGCCATGAAGAACTCATCGCTCACCGACGGCCGCAATCTGCTGGGCGAACAGATCCTGCAGCACCAGAACTCGAGGACCATCGACTACGTCCCGGTGCGGACACAGGTCTCCGACGGGGGGAGCCCGACCGTGACGGCGGGTTAGGGACGCGCTAGGGCAGAGATAGGTGCCGGGTATGCCGTATGGCGGTGAACGAGATTCCGAGGGTTTTTCAGGACGGCCAGCCCTCGGAATCTCGCGCCTCCGCCTGGCTGGGGTGCGCATCTCTCCGGACTAGGGCGGAAAACTTGCCTTAATCAAGAGTGCCGATCAGACACCTACGGACCGGGTTTAGTCTAGACGAACGAATACACTCTCCCCCAAGCAGATCCATATACAGGATATGAGCTGAATCGCTCCGTCGACGACCGTAGACCGATCTTCGCGGACCCGACCTGCAGAATTTATCAGACCTCGCCCGACGTGGAATCGGAAGCCACTTCGACGGTCACGAACGCAGGATTCGCTGAGCATCCGGGACCCCCTGAATCTTCTGATACAGAATCACGTACCCGTGAAGGACCGTGAGCTGCCAACCAGGAGGGAGGACGTCAATTATCGCCTCGAACACATCCTCAGCCGATGCATCGGAGCGAATAGACACAATCTCCCCATAGGGGCCACCTAGCACGTCAGTAGATTTAATCCGAGCGCTCTCATATCGAAACACGTAAGGAAGATGCGCCTTCAACTCGACCAGCAGGTCAGCCAATGCCAGACCACCAGAAAGCTCACCACAAGGCCAGTCTAAACGCACCGGGTACTTCGCATCAAAGCTTTCGACGTTCAGTCGAGTCGTGTCCCGCTCTTTCCCAGGGTCATTGGATCCAAATCCTCCGCTATTCCAGGATGCTCGACCCGCCTCGCGGTTTCGATTAATAAGCATGGTTTCCGGAGTCACCACGGGAAGATCGGACTCGACATAAAGACAAGTGAACGACACATCGTCCAGGAAGATACCTCTTCTTCCCGACAATTTGCGCCGATGCTTCTCCAACCGCGAGGGAAGAGAATTGGCCTTGCCCACATAAACGACCTCGCCATGATGACGCAGCTGATATACACCTGCGCGAGGATCTAGAGCGTCTACGTGTTCAGACGTCAACGGAGCTGGCTCTAGCTGCTCGATCGACTCCAGCAGTTGGTCCCCCAAAGCTTTCATAATGCTGAGACGAAACTCGGCACTGTTCGCCATCCCCAACGTCCTCTCCATCACCCCTGGTCCACCGGGAGCCTACCGCCCATGACCCGCATCACACCACCGCGTGAACCACGCAACTCGAACTGGTGTTCTAGCCACCGCCGCCTTCCGCTGAGCAGTCCCCGCGGTAGGGTTCGGCCATGACCAGGATGGCAGCTTCCCGCCAACAGGGCAGGTCACGCCCTACGCCGACGGAAATCGGCACCAGCATTGAGCTATTCACTGGCGGTGGGGGACTCGCGCAGGCCATGCACAACGCCGGCTTCCGACACCTCCTCTGCAACGAGTCCGCGAAGCGCGCATGCGAGACCCTCCGGGAGAACGGAGCCATCGACTGGTCGACGGGGCTCAACCAAGACCGATCGATCAACGACTCATGGCCGCTGATCGAAGGAGACATCCGCGAACTCGTCGACGGGGGACGGTTTGAGAAGAGCGTCTTCAAGAATTTGGAGGGGAAGGTGGACGTCGTAGCGGGAGGGCCACCGTGCCAACCCTTCAGCCTCGGCGGGGTCCACAAAGGCGACGAAGACGCTCGAAACATGTTCCCTGAGCTGTTTCGAGTTGTTCGCGAGACAAGACCGAAGGCGATTGTCTGCGAGAATGTCCGAGGACTACTTCGCCCAAGCTTCAATGACTATTTCAAGTACATCTTGAATGAGCTTCGCGCCCCATTCGAAGAACGAGATGACTCAGAAGAATGGTCAGACCACAACGGCAGACTGCTTGACATACTAAAACACGATCCCAGCGACCCGTCGGAGCGCTATTCGGTCTACCCAATCACAGTCAACGCCGCAGACTACGGCGTCCCACAGGTTCGAAACCGAATCATTATCGTCGCATTTCGCAATGACCTGGCGGTCGACTGGAAGACGCCTATATCGACCCATTCAGAAGCGAGCTTGTGGGAAGATCAGGACCCGGAATCTGGAGGATATTGGGACAGGCACGGTACTTCGCCAAGCACCCATCATCTGGAGAGGTTCCGCCGGCCGAGCAGTCTGGACTTGGAGGAAGCAAGGACCCGGCTGCCATGGCGAACTCTTCGTGACGCATTGAGCTACGCACCGGAAGACCTGGCGGGGACACTGGAGGGTATTCAGCCACACCCGCTGCCGGAGATTGCCCCCGGAGAAAGCCACCCGCACTTCTTCCACCACATCGGCTGGCCCGGGGCACGGATATATAAGGGCCACACGCCAAATCTTCTAGACCGTCCCGCGAAGACCGTGAAAGCAGGAGTGCATGGCGTTCCCGGTGGGGAGAATGTGCTACTCAAGGACGATGGAACCCACCGGTACATGACCGTCCGCGAAGTGGCTCGGGCAATGACCTTTCCGGATCAATGGCTTCTATCTGGGCCTCGAACTGAACAAATGCGACAGTTGGGCAATGCCGTTCCTGTACGACTTGGGGAGGTATTCGCCCGTGCTGTGGCCGAAGCGCTGTACCCCATGACTGCGATGCGCGCGGCCGTCTCGTGAGCGGTGACTCGGGCTGGCGCGGCGCCCCGCAGTCAGAGGACGCCTGGCGACCGGCTCCCGACCAGTCCCCGGTCGAACGGGCATTGGAACAGGATCTCGCCGCACGTGGCAGGCACGTGCGGGTGATCAAGCTGCCTGATGGGCGGACGACACGTGGGTCAATCGAACTGAAACAGAGTGGGAGACGTGTCTATGCCTACCTACGCTTTTACACCGAAGGACGAACTCACTGTCGATACGTCGGCCGAGTCGATGGTGAGACTCGGCAGGAGAACCTCGCAGCAGCCTGGCACATCGTGATGAGAAAAAGTCTGCTCGTCTGGAATGGCTTCACTGGCAACGAATCCCGCGCCGAGACGTGACTGCCGCCTCAACCCGATCGGCGGCGGCAATTGGGTTCTCGTGCTCCCATATTCGGATCACCAGCCATCCCGCCTCCGTCAGCAATACGTCCGTCTCCCGATCTCGGCGCTGATTCGCAGCGATCTTGTCCGACCAGAACTGAGAGTTCCGTCGCGAGGGCCGGTGATGATCAGGGCACCCATGCCAGAAACAACCGTCCACCATCACCGAGAGCCGAGCAGGCCCGAAGACGATGTCCGCCCGCCGGCGGAGTGCTGGCACCGGCCTGCGGTCGACCCTATAACGCAGCCCTCGTCGATGCAGCTCGGTGCGTAACCGTAGTTCTGGAGTCGTGTCGCGGCTGCGTACCTGCTTCATACGAGCACTCACGACCGGGTCGACGTCCGCCATCCCCTTAGTCGTAACGTCGGCTCTCATACGACCGAGCCTAGTTGTGGCGGCCGACGGTCCTCGTACAGCCTCCAGTGTGAACGGGCTCAACCGACGACCGCGTTCTGCAGGCCGATTGCGAGCCAATGGGCCCCCGATCCCACCGTCTCGGCGCGTCTCGGCGGGCGGGGGTGAGCCCACGTCGCCGGACGCGCCAAGTGGGGTGGATCAGCCGAAGAAGACCTCGGCCTCGGCGTACCGCGAGGCCGGGACGGTCTTGAGTTCGGCGGTGGCCTCGGCCAGCTTGACCCGGACGATGTCGGTGCCGCGCAGGGCGACCATCACGCCGAAGTCGGAGTCGTGCACCGCGTCGATGGCGTGCAGGCCGAAGCGGGTGGCCAGCACCCGGTCGTAGGCCGTCGGGGTGCCGCCGCGCTGGACGTGGCCGAGGACGACCGCCCGCGACTCCTTGCCGGTCCTGGTGGCGATCTCCTCCGCCAGCCAGTTGCCGACGCCGCCGAGGCGGACGTGGCCGAACGCGTCCTTCTCGCCGTGGCTGAGCACGGCCTCGCCGCCCTTGGGCACCGCGCCCTCGGCGACGACGATGATCGGGGCGTACTCCCGCTCGAAGCGCCGCTCGACCCAGCCGACGACCTGGTCGATGTCGAACTCGCGCTCCGGGGTCAGGATCACGTTCGCGCCACCGGCCAGGCCGGAGTGCAGCGCGATCCAGCCCGCGTGACGGCCCATGACCTCCACGACCAGCGCGCGGTGGTGGGACTCCGCCGTGGTCCGCAGTCGGTCGATGGCCTCGGTGGCGATGTGGACCGCCGTGTCGAAGCCGAAGGTGTAGTCGGTGGCGTTGAGGTCGTTGTCGATCGTCTTCGGGACGCCGACGACGCCGATGCCGTCGTCGGTCAGCCGCTTCGCCACGCCGAGGGTGTCCTCGCCGCCGATCGCGACCAGCGCGTCGACACCCTGGTCGGCCAACGTCGCGCGGATGGCGTCGACACCGCCCTCGACCTTGTACGGGTTGGTCCTGGAGGAGCCCAGGATGGTCCCGCCCCTGGTGAGGATGTCCTCCACCTGGTCGAGCCCGAGCGGCTTGGTCAGTCCCTCGATCGGGCCTCTCCAACCGTTGCGGAACCCGACGAATTCGTGCCCGTAGACCTCGACGCCCTTGCGGACCACCGCACGGATGACCGCGTTCAGACCCGGACAGTCGCCGCCGCCGGTGAGCACACCGATGCGCATCTTCTCGTCTCGCCTCCTGTGTCAGCCTCGCCGGTCGGACCGACCGGCCTCGCCGTGCCCGACCGTTCTCCGACCTACCGGCAGCGCCACGCCCGAGCGTCCGCAGTGAAGAACAGGGGCGCCGTGAGCCTGCCACGAACTGGATCGGTGCAGCAATGGGGGTGGACCATCCGACCCCGCATCGACATGATCGACGCCTGCGGCCAGGCCGGATTCGTCGGCCGTCGATCTAGTGGGACGGCGATGCCGAAGAGCCCGCCGCGGCGTTGCGCTCCTCCCAGTGTCGCTGGATGACGCGCCAGCGGGCCAGATTGTGGCGGGCGTCGGCCAGCGCGTCGTGCGCGTCCAACGGGGCGGGCGGCAGGGTGGGTCTACCGACGTCCTCCCAGCGCTGTCGCAGTTCGCGGGTGAACCGGGGCACGGGGCGCGGCAGCGCGGGCATGGCACCCCAGAGCTGGGCGAGTGCGACGTGGTCGTAGGCGGCGAACCACGCCCACAACTCGATGTCCTCCCCCGGCTCGCGCAGGTACTCCAGCAGGTTCCGGCGGATCGCATCGCGGCTCTGCCAGGCCCGGTCCGCAGGCGGGGGAAGCTTGGGCAGTACGTTGCGCCGCACCCACTGGCCTGCCCTGTCCGGGTCGAACTCGGTGGACACCGCATAGAACTCGCGGCCCTGCTCGTCGACTGCCCCGATCGAGACCAGCTCGATCGTCGTGCCGTCCTCGATGAACTCGCAGTCGTAGAAGTAACGCACCGAACCACCCTAAGGGTCGGCGTCGTCCGGGCGAGGCGCGCGCCTGCCGTGCCGCCGTGATTCGCGCGGAGAAGAGCAAGATCGCGCCCGGCGGTGGACGAGGTCCACGAACGGCTCCTCGGGCCGTGCAGACGGTGTGGGCCCGGAGTGAGGCCTCGTCCCCATCCCGTCCCGCATGCCGAAGGGCCTCGCCGTCCGAGTGGATGCGGGAGGCCCCTTCCGTGGCCAGCGCGGGCCGGTCAGCGCGGAAGTGCGGCGTCCCGCCCGGTGGTGCCCGCCCGCAGCCGATCGACCCCGCCGAGGCGCGGCGTCACGCGCGGCATCGGATCACGGCCACCTCGCACGGGGCAGGCGACCGGTGGGTTGCGGGATGGCTCCGGGCGGCACTCCGCCAGGGACGCGGTTCGCGTTCGGGGCGGTCGGGTCGCCGAGACCTGGGCTGCCGGTCAGCCCGCCTTGGACTCCGGAAGCCGATCGCCCGTCTGCCGGGTCTTCGTCGCGGCGTCGACCTCGCCGGAGAGCTCGGCCTTGGCCTTGGTGGCGTAGACGTCGACGTACTCCTGGCCGGACAGCTCCATCAGGGCGTACATGATCTCGTCGGTGATCGATCGCTCGACGAACCGGTCACCGGCCAGACCCTCGTAGCGGGAGAAGTCCAGCGGCTTCCCGACGACGATCCTGATCGGGTAGGGCCGCCACATCTTGGAGCCGATCGGGTTGGCCTTGTCCGTGCCGAAGACCACCACGGGGATCACCGGGACCTCCGACTCCAGCGCCATGCGCGCCACACCCGTCTTGCCCTTGTACAGCCTGCCGTCCGGGGAGCGGGTGCCCTCGGGGTAGATGCCGAGCAGCCTGCCCTCCTTGAGCAGTCGCACGGCCGTGTTCATCGTCGCCTGCGCCGCCGAGCCGCCGGAGCGATCGATGGGCACCTGCCCGATCGAGGTGAAGAACAGCTTCTTCAGCCGTCCCTTGATCCCCTTGCCGGTGAAGTACTCCCGCTTGGCGAGGAAGGTCACCCGCCGAGGGATCTTCAACGGCATGAAGAAGGAATCGGCCACCGCCACGTGGTTACCCGCGAGGATCGCCCCGCCTTGCTGCGGAATGTTTTCGGCACCCTCGATCCGAGGCCGAAAGAACAACCGCATTAGGGGTCCCAAGAAGATGTGCTTCATCAACCAGTAGACCACTGACCGCGCGCCTCCCTAACGACCACCGCTCGGCGGACCAGCCTGCGGGCATCGCCGACCAAGAGTACGGACCACACCACCGGTCGCACAACGTGAGCGTCTGTGATAGCGGCGAGACTCGACCGTCCGTCAGGCGGGCTTTCCTCCCGCAGGTCCGGTGAGCGTGGCACGATGGCGCTGCCGCTTCTCTGCGGTGTCGATCACGGATGCGAGGGAGGCGACGGTGCCCGTGATGGCCGGTGCCGAGCCGTTCAGTCACGACGCCTCCGGTGAGATCGGTGTCCTGCTCTGCCATGGCTTCACAGGGTCGCCGCAGAGCATGCGGCCCTGGGCGCGACATCTCGCCGAGGCCGGGTTCAGCGTGCGATCGCCGCTGCTCCCGGGCCATGGAACACACTGGCGTGAGCTGAACCGAACTCGCTGGCAGGACTGGTACGACTGTGATGCCGATGCGTTCGACGAGCTGCGCTCCCGCTGCGACTCGGTCTTCGTCTTCGGCCAGTCGATGGGCGGGACGCTCGCGTTGCGACTCGCCCAGCAACGCGGCGCCCAGGTCGCCGGGGTGATGTTGGTCAACCCGTCGGTGATGTCCTTGCGCAAGGGGATCGCCGCGCTGCCGGTGCTGTCCAGGGTGTGGCCTTCGCTACCCGGCATCGCCGGGGGCATCGCCAAGCCGGATGTGGCGGAGATCGCCTACGACCGCCTCCCGCTCCGGGCGATGGCGAGTCTGGCGCAGCTGTGGCGGCTGGTCCGAGCCGACCTGCCGGTGGTCACTGCGCCCATGGTGCTGTGCACCTCGCCAGCCGACCCGGTCGTGGAGCCGGTGAACTCGCAGATCATCGCCGACGGCGTTCGCAGCGCGGACCTCGTGCAGATGCCGCTGCCCGACAGCTCCCACGTCGCGACGCTCGATCATGACGCCCCGCAGATCTTCGCGCGCAGTGTCGAGTTCGTGAGACGAGTGGCCGACGAACGAGCCGGGAGCCGGTCATGACACGCGGCATGGGCAGCGCAGACGGGCCCGAGGACATCGACGCCGCGTTCGCCGAGATCGTGGCGGGCCTGAAGCGCGAGTCGGATGCGGTGCCGAGCTGGCCGCAGGACGAGCAGGCCGATGCGGAGCGCGGCGGCCAGCGCGCTCGCCGAGCCGAGCGCGAGGAGCGTCCCGCCCGCGAGAAGCACGTCGAGCCGGAACCCGCGCCCGAGCCCACCCCGCCGCCGGTCGAGCCGGTCCCGGACGAGGGCCACTTCGAGCCGCCGGAGCCGCCGCCGCTGCCTCGGCTGCGACGAAGCACCATCGGTGCGCTGGTGATGTTCGCGGTGGGTCTGATCCTGCTCGTCGTCCCCGGCGTGATCGGCCTCACCAGACAGGTCGGCCTGCCCCTCGGCCTGCTGATCATCAGCGGCGGAGTGGGCTGGCTGGTGTATCGCATGCGGCAGGGGCCGCCGCCGGACTCCGGTTGGCACGACGGGGCACAGATCTAGTCGGCGGGACGGACCAGGGGTCCCCGCCGGGAGTGCCGCCGAAAGGGCTTCAGATCGGACTCTCCGCGCCGAGCGTCCCGAGGCAGGGGATCTCAACGCGGACGGCTTCGACGCGGGCCGACCCGAGCGACAGGCGCCGCAGTGGAGCCCCAGCCGCCGAGAGCCCGGCCTCGTGGGCATCGGCCGTCGGTGTCTTTCGAGGCCGCCGCTAGCCCGTCTGCTCGACGTGGTCCCTGGCCAGCTCGGCGGCGCCGACGATGCCCGCGAGATCACCCAGTTCCCCGAGCTGAATCCGCGCGGCAGGGCGGAATCCCGCGCCGGTCATCGCCTCGGCGTGCCGGGCCCTGGCCCGGTCGAGGAACAGTTCGGCCGAGGCCGACACCCCGCCGCCCAACACGATGACCTCCGGGTCGTAGACGTCGGAGACCAGCGCCAGGCCGCTGCCCAGCCAGTGGGCGAACTCGGCCATCGCCGCCAGCGCGATCTCGTCGCCGTCCCGCGCCGCCTCGGCCACCCGCTGCCCGGTGAGCCGGGCGGGATCGTCGGCGATCTCGGTCAGGGTCGAGACGACGTCGGCCCGTTCAGCCAGCAGTTCGCGGGCCCTGGTCGCCAACGCCGTGCCGCTCGTGTAGCGCTCCCAGCAGCCCGACTTCCCGCACGGACAGGGCCGCCCTTCCGGCACGACGATGAGATGGCCGAGTTCCGGCGCGACGCCGAACGATCCGCGAAACAGCTGCCCGTCGATCAACAGGGCGGCGCCGATGCCCGTGCCGATCGCCACGAGCACCGCGACGCCCACCCCGCGCGCCGCGCCGAAGCGATGCTCGCCCAGCGCCGCCGCATTGACATCGTGTTCCAACACGACCGGCAGGCCGGTCCGTCGCGAGATCCGCTCGGCGCCCGCCGCCAGGCGAGGTGGGGTGCGAACCGCACCGAGGCACGATCGTCGCTGACGAAACCCGCGACGGCGAGTCCGACCGAGGCCACCTCGTGATCACGCATCAGCCGGTGGACGGTGTCCACCACGGCGTCGTCGAGCCGCTTCTCCTCGGCAGGCGTCCCGGTGCGCTCGATGCGCAGCACCGTGCCGTGCTCGTCGACCACTCCGGCTCGGACGCTCGTGCCGCCGACGTCCATGCCGATCGTCAGCAACGGTGCGTCCGCTCGACGCCGATGCGCTGCACGCGCTCCGACTCCTCAGCCGGCACCTGCCCCGGCCGCGCCGAGGCCGCCGTCGACTGGACGGTCCGTTCTCGGCGGGTCGACTGCGGCTGATCAGGATCGTCTCGGTCGGCGGGGGCCTGCCGGTCGACCCTGATGGGGCGAACTCTCGACGAACTCGGCTGTGCCGTCGAGGTCGGGTCCGCTCCGGCGGCGGCGGTGGACCGGCCGAAAGCCGCAAAGGCAGCGGCGACTCGATCCACGACGGCCAGGTCGTCGCGCGGAGCGCTGTCGTCGGCACCGCTGCGGGCAGCGACCGGACTACCGCTGGCGGAGGCGGCATCGCCGCCGTCCCGAGCAGCGGCGTCCCCACCGCCGCAGGCACCGGACTCGGCAGGCCGGGGCCGGTCGTCGTCATCGGGTTCGGCGCGGTCCGCCGCCGATCCGGCGGGCTCGGACGCACCAGAGGTCTGGCCGTTCGACTCGGCGGACGTCGGCCCGTTCGACTCGGCACCGGCGGCCGGTTCGTGCACCATCGCGCGCACGGCGTCGAGCAGGCTCATCGCCTGCTCGGCGAGCCGGAGGCCGAGTTCGGGGCGCTCGCCCCGGAACAGTCCGATCGCGGCGCACAACGGACACCAGCCGCAACTGTTCGACGGAGCCTCCGCCGCGCCCCCGACCCGCGAGCCGTCGCCTGCCGGGGTGCCCGGAGCAGCGGCTTCATCCTCGGCCGTCGGTCGGGCGGAGTCCTCGCTCGCCGCCCCGGCGAACCCGGAGTGTCCGGCTGCCCGGCCCTCGTCCGTCGACGCCGCTCGGCGGGCATCCCGGTCCGACGCAGGTGCCTCGGCAGCGTTCCGTTCTCCGTGGTGCGCGGGCGCGCCGTGATCGACTGCGCCACCGTGATCCGCCGCCCCACGGTGAGCAGCGCCCCCGTGGTGATCGGCCCCGTGGTGATCGGCCCCGTGATGATCGGTCCCGGCGCTCGGCTCGTCCGCCGCCGCCCTGGCGCGCAGGGCGAGCAGCACCGGCTGGGCGCGATCGTGCAGCAGCTCCAGAGTTCGACGCAGTTCGGTCCCGAGGTCGCGAGCAGCGTCGCCTGCCCGCCCCGACGAGCCCCCCGGCTCAGTCACGGTCGATCACCGCATCCACAGTGCCGGGTCGGGCTGGAAACGGACGGTCACGCCGTCGTCGTCCGCGCTGGCGCCGGAGACGACACAGCGGCGCAGCACCGAGGGCAGGGCGACGAGCCGCCTGCGGCCGTCCACGGTCACCACCAGCTCGTCACCTGCCCTGGCCAGGTCGAGACGATCCTCGGCAGACAGGGGCAGCGCGATGGTCAGCAGGTACTCGCCGTCCGGCGTGGCGGGTCGCCGCACCGACAGCAGCGGACGGTCGGGCGCCCTGCGCAGCGGGTCGCGCTCGCCGTAGAGGTCGTCGGCGACGACCAGCAGCGCCGAGGCGCCCACCGGCTCCCCGGCCCGATGCCCTGCGGTCCAGACGGGCACGGCGGTCTCCCGCCGCACCTCGTCCAGCACGGCCTGCTGCTCGGCTCGGCGGGTCCGCAGCCAGTCGGCTGCCACGCCGCGATCCGCACCAGGATCGGGTACCAGCCGGTTGACCAGCAGGGCGTCCACCGCGATGCCCTGGAGGGTGAGCGCGGTGACCGTGCGTCGGGTCTCGGCGGCGACGACGCGCTCCGGCGTCAAGACCAGCCGGACGCCGGTCACGTCGCGGTCGGTGAGCAGGGCCCGCAGGCCCTCCAGCCTGCCCGCGAGATCGCCGAGCCCGCTCGCGAGGGCATCCCACTTGTCGAGGCTGCCGCCCGCGAGGGTGCCCAGCAGTCCGCGCACCGCGCGGCGATGTGCGGGGAAGAGTCGTTCGAGATAGCCGGCCAGTGCCTCCGGCAGGGCCAGCAGTCGCAGCGTCTCCGCGGTGGGGCCGCAGTCGACGATCACCGTCTCCCAGGGGCCCGCCTGCGCGATCCTGGCGACCTCGGTGAGCGCGAGCAGCTCCTCGATGCCGGGAAGCACGGTCAGCTCCTCGGCGTCCAGCTCGTCGAGGCCCGCCCCGGCGAGCATCGTCCGCAGGTGATCGCGCAGCGTCCGCCACGCCTGATCGACGAGTCCCCTGGTCTCGATGTGCCCCGCGAACAGCCCGGAGTCCACCTCCACCGGCTCGTCGCCGAGGGCGAGGCCGAACGCGTCGCCCAGCGAGTGCGCCGGATCGGTGGAGACGACCAGGGTCTTGACCCCGTCCCGAGCCAGCCGGGCGGCGGTCGCGGCGGCCAGGGTGGTCTTGCCGACCCCGCCCTTGCCGGTGAACAGCAGCAGGCGCACGTTCTCGTCTACTCCGGTCGAGCCGGCGAGGAACCGCCCTCGACCCGACGCTTGAGCTCCTTCAGCGCCGTGTCCATCACGACCTTCTCCGCCTTGCGCTTGAAGAGGCCGATCATCGGGATGGTCAGGTCGACCGACAGCGTGTAGGTCACCGTCGTCGGGCCGTCCGGGCCCTTCGGGTCGAGCCGGTAGCTGCCGCGCTGCGCCTTCTGCATCTGGCCCTCCACGAGGACCCAGCTCACCGAGAGGCCGTCGGCGGCCCATTCATAGGCCAGCGCGTACTTGTCCTTGAGGACGCCCGCGTCCAGGGAGAACCGGACCTGGCGGGCCCGTCCGTCGTCGTCCTCGGCGAGGACCTCCGTGCTCTTGAGATTGCCCGCCCACTCGGGGTAGGCCGTGAAATCCGCGATGACCCCCATGATGCGGTTGGCGGGTGCATCGATCACGAGGGACTGGGTGGACTCGTCGGCCATGTCAGGCAGGCTACCGTGTCGTAAGTCCCCGCCGGTGACGATGCTCCGTGTCCAGGGCCCCCCGTCGGTGACCATGCTCCGTGTCCAGGGCCCCCGTCGGTGACCATGCTCCGGGGTCGGGGCCCAGTGGGTGACGATGCTCGTGGCGGCTCACCACTGGAGCACGTACGGGACCCCGGTCTGCTGGAAGTGACCGACGTTGACGCATTCCGTGCCGTCGACACGCATTCGCGGGGCCAGCGGCTGATGGACGTGTCCGAAGACCGACCAACGCGGCCGATGCTCCCGCAGTGCCCGCCGAATCCCGTCCGAGCCGAGTTCACTGTGCCGGGCGACGACGTCGTAACAGAGTTCCGGCACCGACGGCGGGATGTGGGTGCAGAGGAGGTCGACCGCGCCCAGCCCGGCGATCGCGGCGTCGAAGTCCGCCGCCGACCGCAGGTACGGCTTCCACGGCGAGCCGGGACGGGCTCGGACGCCCGGCGGGAAGAGCGCGCCGCCGACGAAGCCGACGCGCATCCCGTCGAGTTCGACCGTCTGACCGTCGAGCACCGTCACGTTCGGCCCGGCGAACTCCGACCACAGTTCGGGATTGTCGACGTTTCCCGGCGTCGCGAACGTCGGGACGGTCATGGCGGCGAAGAGCCGGGCGTACTGCTCGCGGACGGCGGCGTCGACCTTGGCCGCCGCGTCGTCCAGGCCTGCCCACAGCGAGCGGATGTAGGCGCCAGCCTCACCGGTCGGCGAGCGGCGCAGCTCGCCGAAGCGCGCCACCCGCTCGGCGCCGAACAGGGCGCCGAAGATTCCGTTCCCGGGTTCCAGATAGTCGACGAAGTCGAGCAGGTCGCCGAGGACGATGAGGGCGTCGGCCCCTTCGCCGGCCTTGGCCAGACCCTCGACGTTGCCGTGCACGTCGGACACCACATGAACCCGCACTCGGCCGAACCTACCGGTCGCCGGGGCCGGTGCGGAGTCCAACGGGCCTGCGGTGCTCCGTGATCGGCGCGCGGCGGCGACGTCGGTCAGGGCTGCACGGGCGGTCCGCCCGGCACCCGCCCCGCCTCCAGCCTGCACTTGAGGTCGAGGGCGGCCCGGCGACCGACGACACGCCAGCGGCGGGCCAGTCGGCCGAGCGCGACCACGCCGGGCGAACGCGGCCTGCCGTCCGGGCCGAGCGGGTCGGCTCGGAGGTAGTAGTGCAGGACGGTCCCGTCGAGCACCGGTTCCAGCCAGATCTCCATGGTGCCGTGCACTGGTCCGCTCACCGTCCAGCAGCGGCCCTTGATGCCTCGGTCGGCGTAGACCCGAAGGTTCAGCTCCGGCCAGTACCGCGCAGCGAACGCGGGGTCGGCCACCTCGGCGGAGACGACGCGCGGCGGCACCGCGAGGAAGGTGTCGTCGGCGAGATCCAACACGTGCATGACCCACGAGCCTGCCAGTGCCGGGCGGTCAGACGACACCGGGCCTGTTCCCCCGACGGGTGGTTGGTTAGGTTGCTGTCCGTGACAGTCTCACCAGGAGGTACCGGTGCGTGAGTTCAGTGTCCCCGCCTCCACCACGGTCTCCGCCGAGGAGAACCTCACCGACATGGTGTGGGCCAACGCGGATCGCTTCGCGGGCACCGTCAGCTTCCGCCGCCGGGTGGAGGGCACCTGGATCGACGTGACGGCGGCCGACTTCGCCGCGCAGGTCATGTCGGTGGCGAAGGGACTGATCGCGGCCGGTTTAGAGCCGGGTGACCGGATCGCGTTGATGTCACGCACCCGCTACGAATGGAGTCTGCTGGACTTCGCGATCTGGGCGGCGGGCGCGGTCAGCGTCCCGATCTACGAGACGTCCTCCGCCGACCAGGTCGAATGGCTGCTCGCGGACTCGCAGGCCAAGGCGGTGATCGTGGAGGACGCCGATCACCGGCGCCGCGTCGACGCCGTGGTCGACCTGCTGCCCGAGGTCCGCCACGTCTGGCAGATCGAGGGGCCCGACGGACAGACCGGCGCGGCGGGGGCGGTGGACGAGCTGACCGCGTTGGGCGGTGCGATCCCCAACGCGCGGGTTCGGGCCCGCAGCCGCGCCGTCGGCGCCGACGACCTCGCGACGCTGATCTACACCTCGGGGACCACCGGCCGCGCCAAGGGCTGCGAGCTGACCCACCGGAATCTCCTCGCCGAGGTCCGCGCCGACATCACCGCCTACCCGAAACTGTTGGAGCCGGGGAACTCGGTGTTGATGTTCCTGCCGATGGCGCACGTACTCGCCAGGGCGATCGCGATCTGCGCCGTGTACGCCAGGACCACGCTCGGCCACACCAGCCAGATCGCGAGCCTGGTCAGCGACCTGGGCACCTTCCGGCCGACGTTCGTGCTGACCGTGCCCCGCGTCTTCGAGAAGGTCCATGCGAAGGCCAGGGCCCAGGCCCACGACAGTGGTCGAGGCAGCGTGTTCGACGCGGCCGAGAAGACCGCGATCGCCTACAGCAGGGCGCGCGAGGCGAGCGGCCCCTCGATCGGGCTGCGCGTGCGACACGCGATGTTCGACCGGCTGGTGTACCGACGACTGCGCGCCGCGCTCGGCGGGCGCTGTGTGGCGGCCGTCTCCGGCGGTGCGCCGCTGAGCGAGCGGCTGACGCACTTCTTCCGGGGCGTGGGCATCCCCGTCCTCGAAGGCTACGGACTGACCGAGACCACTGCCGCCGCCTGCGTGAACACCCTGGACGCCGCGCGAATCGGCACGGTGGGCAGGCCGGTGGCGGGCACGACGGTACGCATCGCCGACGACGGCGAGGTGCTGATCAAGGGGGAGATCGTCACCCGCGGCTACTGGAACGACGCGGCGGCCACGGCGCAGGCCATGCCCGACGGCTGGTTCCACACCGGCGACCTCGGCGAACTTGATTCGGCAGGCTTCCTACGGATCACCGGCCGCAAGAAGGAGATCATCGTGACGGCGGGCGGCAAGAACGTCGCACCCGCCGCGCTGGAGGATCGGGTCCGGGAGCATCCGCTGGTCAGCCACTGCATGCTGGTCGGCGACCGACGCCCGTTCATCGGCGCGCTGATCACGCTGGACGACGAGGCGCTGGCAGGCTGGCGGGCCCGTCGGGGACTCGGCAACGCGAGTTCCGCCGCTCGTGCCGAC
The DNA here is from genome assembly GCF_001941645.1 of Actinoalloteichus sp. GBA129-24. Taxonomy (NCBI): domain Bacteria; kingdom Bacillati; phylum Actinomycetota; class Actinomycetes; order Pseudonocardiales; family Pseudonocardiaceae; genus Actinoalloteichus; species Actinoalloteichus sp. GBA129-24. The sequence continues at coordinate 5,969,978 of NZ_CP016077.1, forward strand.
GATCCTGACCTGCTCCGCGAGCTGCAGCGGGCCGTGGACGCGGCGAACGAGTCCGTGTCCACGACGGAGTCGATCAAGCGATTCCGGGTGCTCGACGAGGACTTCACCGAGGCAGGCGGCGATCTGACGCCCAGCTTGAAGCTGCGCAGGAACGTCATCGTTCAGAGCCGCGCCGTGGACATCGAGTCGATCTACCAGACCTGAACACGATCCGAGGGCGAGCCTCGATCTGCGGGGGACGGGCGTCGCGGGGGTCCGCCCCCCGTAACAGCACAGTAGGAAACGAAGAAGGGCTCTTTCTCGATCGGGCCGGAGCGCAGTCCGTCCAGTCCGGGGCGCGGCGCCGCAGGCGGAGACGGGCGCCGGGCCGAACGCGATCGGTGTCCCCCGCACGGTCGAAGTCCCCGGCAGACGATTATCCTGCCGCGGTGCCGCCGGTGATCGAATCCTGCGCCTGCGCAGACCCCGGAGATCGGCGTCGCCGGGAGATCCGGTGCCTGCCGAGGCTCAGCCGTCGAGCAGCCGCGCCAGCCGCGTGGCGAGGTCGGTCCAGCGCCAGTGTCGGGAGACCCAGTCGCGGCCTGCCCTGCCGATCGCCGCAGCCCGCTCCGGATCGGCGAGCAGCCCGCCCACCTGATCGGCGACGGCCGCGACGTCCGTCCCGTCGACGACTGAGCCGGTGACGCCGTCCAGGACGGTCTCCGGTGCGCCGCCCGACCGGCCTGCCACCACCGGCAGCCCGGTCGCCGAGGCCTCCAGGAAGACGATGCCGAGTCCCTCGACGTCGAGGCCGCCGCCCCTGGTCCGGCAGGGCATCGCGAAGACGTCTCCGGCGGCGTAGTGCGCGGGCAGCTCCTCCCACGGCACCGAGCCGGTGAGGATCACATGGCCCGCCACCCCTCGGTCCAGCGCCAGCTTGTGCAGCCGATCGCGGTACGGGCCGCCGCCGACGATCAACAGCGCCGCGTCGGGCACCTGCCGACGGATCTGCGGCAAGGCCCGGATCAACATGTCCTGGCCCTTGCGCGGCACGAGCCGGGAGACGCAGACCACCACCGGGCGGTCGCCGAGCCCGTGTCGACGCCGGATGTCGACTCTGGCGGCGGGATCGGGTCGGAAGGTCTGCGTGTCCACCCCGGAGGGCAGGTGCTCCAGCACCGCACCGGGGCCGAAGGCCGAGGAGAACCGTCCTCGGGTGTACCGACTGACGAAGGTCACGACGTCGGACGACGCGCCGATCCGCCGCAGCGCCGACCGCGCACCGGGCAGCATCGACCAGCCGACCTCGTGGCCGTGCGTGCTGGCCACCACTCGCCGCGCGCCCGCCTCCCGCAGCCACGGACCGAGCAGCGCCAGCGGGGCCGCCGCACCGAACCACACCGTGTCGCACTTCCCGGCGCGCAGGACGTCGCGGGCCCGGCTCAGGACATCGCCGGTCGGCAGCATCAGGCTCGTCGGGTGCCGCACCACCTCGAAGGGCTGGGCCGCGTCGAAGTCGACATGCGAACCGGCCCGCCCCTCCCAGGAGGGCGCGTAGACGGTCAGCTCCTGCGCGGGCAGCCTGGTCGCGAAGGCGTGCAGATACGCCTGGATGCCGCCGGGACGCGGCGGGAAGTCGTTGGTCACCAAGAGGGTCCGACGCACCGGACCGAGACTAATGCGCGTCGGCCCGTAGTCCTCGGTGGGGCGGCGATCTCGAGAGTGGTGAGCGCGTCCGCGCCCCTGGCCGTGCATCGATGAAGCCGACCGGTCCGCGCTGGCAGACCCCGCTCTCGACGACGGCCGAGGCCGCGCGGCGGCTTTCGACGTCCCGCCCGGCGGCGGACACCATGTCCGCCTCAGCCGAACTCGTCCGCCAGCATGCTCCGCCAGTCGGCGAGCAGCGCCGTCCGGCCGAGCCCGAACTCGGACCGCAGCACGCGGTCGACGTCGTCCTCGGCCCACTCGCCCTGGATCGCCAGCCGCCGGTACAGGTTGACCACCCTGGTCTCGCCGTAGCGGGTGGCGAGGAAGTCGAGCAACGACCACGAGGTCTGATAGGCGAGGTCGAGCCGCCTGCCGCCCTCGTGGAACTCGCCGTCTGCGGGGAGCGCAGGCACCGCGAGCGGCGGCGTCGGGGGCGGCTGCCCGGTCCCCGGCGCCGATCCCTCCACGTCGGCGGCAGGCGAGCCCGAGATCAGCTCGTGCAGGTCGGGGGCGATCTGTCGGGGAGACAGCCCGCTGTCCCGGTAGCCGACGTAGTCGGCGAAGCCCTCCAGGAGCCACATCGGCGCTCCGGGGGCGGTCTGGCCCCTGGCCGCGACGTGGGTGACCTCGTGGCGCAGCACGACGCGCAGCGCCGTGTCGGACAGCCGGGCCGCCGACGTCGGATTCACCACGACGCGCTGCCCGGTGGCCCGGCCGGTGGCGGTGTCGACGGTGTCGGCGACCGCGAGGGCCGCGATGTCCTCCAGCGAGAAGACGTGACCGGCCTGCGCGTGGAACTCCTCGCTGGAGGCAGGCAGCAGCACGGCGGCCTGGCGGGACCAGTCCGTGCCCCAGACCTCGCTGACCGACCGGACGGCGTCGTCGAGTTCGTCGGCCACCCTGCGCGTCAACGCCGCGTTCTCCGGATGGCCGAGCACCAGACCGGAGCGGACCCGAAGCACCAGGCACGGGCCGTAAGACCAGGGGCCGCGCCAGGTCCGGCGGCCCTGCGACTCCAGGCCGGTGTCGGAGTTGACGTACCACTGTGCGCCGCGCCGAACGAAGAGGAACGCCATCGGCTTCCCGGTGCTCTCCTCGTCGACCCCGGCCAGGGCGTACCGCAGCTCCACCTCGGGCGCGGCGACCGCGTCCGGCCCGGAACGGACGGCGGGCGGCGGCGGCATCAGCGCGGCCGGGCGGACGAGCCGATAACTCCACTCGGCCAACGGGACGTCGGCCAGATTGGCGAACATCTCCCGTTCGGACCGCCGGAACTCGGGGTCCGCCGCCGGGTCCACCGTGGCCAGGAACGCCTGTTCGTCGCGGTCCAGCACCGCTCTGGCCCGTCGATCCAGCAGCCGGGCGACGGCTTCGTCGTCCGCCGTCAGATTCGCCGCGTCGGCGGCGGAGCCGGACGGCTCGCCCGTCATCGAACGCGATCGGAAGGGCAGCGGCGGGGGCGAGGCCGTCACGCTCGCCGCTTCCGCACGGCCGTCGAGCCGGTGGTCGTCGAGCCGATCGGCCCTAGGCAGCGTAATGAGGGCCAGCGCCGTCACCAGCACAGCGGTGATCGCGGCTGCCGCCCAACTGCGGGACCGCGACATCCCCGACACGATTCAGGATCTTAGAGCCTGCCTCGGATCGCCGCGCCTGTTGCGGCGAGGGTCACCTGACGCGACGCGGGCCCGCCGGGTCGACGACGGGCGATGGCGGGCGGGCGGCGGGCGACGGCAGGCGCAGGCGGCAGGCGCAGCAGGCACGAAGGCGGGACGCCGTCCCCACACGACAGAACGGCCTGGCTCACCGATGATCTTCCGGTGAGCCAGGCCGTCGAAGGTCTAGCCGTGCCTGTCTGTCGATCTGGTCTTCAGGCCACGCGTCGCATCGCAACGATCGGGCTGTTGGAGCCCCGGTCGATCGGAACGACCTTCACGTTCTGCCCGGTGGTCGGGGCGTGCACGACGTTGCCGTTGCCGACGTACATGCCGATGTGGTGCACCGACGGGTTTCCGTAGGCGATCAGGTCGCCGGGAGCCAGCTGGGCGCGGGAGACCGCGGTCCCGGTGGATGCCTGGGCGGCGCTGTTCCTGGGCAGCGACACGCCGACCTGGTTGTAGGCCCACTGCATCAGGCCGGAGCAGTCGAAGGTGCCGGGGCCGGTGGCCCCGTACACGTAGGGCATTCCGACCCGTGTGAGCGCGGCCTGCACCGCTGCGGAGCCGGTGCCGGTGCCGGGGGGCACCTGGTAGTCCGTCTCACCCTCGTCCGCGCCGGAGCCCTGGTCGTACTCGGCCTGCTCCTCTGCGGTGAGGTCGTCGATGTGCGCCTGGACCTCGGCGATCTGCGCGTCCATCTCGGTCCTGCGCTCATCGATCTCGGTGCGCAGTTCCTCGGCCTCGGCGGCCGCCTCGGCCGCTGCGGTCTCCGCCTCGGATGCCGATGCCTCGGCCTCCTCGGCCTGCCGGACCACGGCGGTCAGCCGATCGAGCGACTCGGCGTTCCCGCTGGCGAGCACGTCCAGCGCGGAGAGCTGGTCGAGGAAGGCCTGCGGGTCCTCGGCGACCAGTAGTGCGGAGAGCTTGTTGAATCGAGCGCCCTGATACGAGGCGTTGGCGAGCTCGTCCACGTTGCCGCGGAACAGCTCCTCATCCCCTCGTGCCTGCTCTGCCGACTCCTGGGACTGCTCGAAGGCGGCGGTCGCCTCCTCCAGCTCCGCCTCTCGGGCGGCCAGGTCGTCGTTGGCGCGGTGCCATTCCTCGGTCAGCCGCACGGCCTCGTGATCGAGTTCTTCGAGCTGAGCCACCGCGTCTGATTTGTTGTCGGGAAGTTCCTGGGCCATCACCGGCGCGGGGACGAGGCTGACTGCCATAGCCACCACGGTCGCCGCCAGTGCCCCACGCATCGTTCTTCTCATTCGATGCGACGCCACGTCGTGAGCAACTCCTTCGTACTTCTCGAACCGCCTACCGGACGGTCGATCAACGGTCGATGTTCGTCGATCTTCGACCGACATCCCCGCATGATCAGCTGTTGGACTCCGGTTCGGCTCCCCGACGTGCCGATTCGGCGGTGACCTGCGGAGTCGCCCTCTGTAGACAACTGCCCGCCGCGAGGTCTCGGATAGGTTACGAGTAGTGAGCTGCGTAGTCCACTGCCCAGAAGGAAAAGTTGTGAACGAGTGCACAAGGTCTCGAAAGGGTTAGTTGCGATCACGGTGTGTTCACCAATTCGCGATCACGCGACCTGCTGTTCCCGCTCCAGTGGGAACAAACAGTAAGCATCAGGCACACGGAAGGCAGCTGTGTGCGATCTATCACCCGAGGTCTCGCGCGAACACTGTAACGCCGGCTCAGATCCGCCCCAGCCGAGCCAGGAGTATCGCCGAGGGCACCGGATGCGCGCCTCTGCGGCGGACGGAGTCGGCCACCGCGCGGTCAGAGGTCGCCACCACGACCGGTCTGCCCTCCGGCTCCGCCGCCACCAGTGCGCGGATCACGTCGTCGGCCGACACGCCGGGATCACTGAACAGCACTCGGGTCCCCCGGCTCACCACCGTCGGCACCGACACGACGTCCGCGCCGTCGAACACCACCGTCACCTCGGCGCCGGTCCGAGCGGCGAGGGCGCCGAGCTGCTGGGCCAGCCGCTCCCGCTGCGCCGCCAAGGTCAGCTCGGGATACCCGGTCTTGGTCACGTTGTAGCCGTCTACCACCAGATGCACGGCGGGCAGGGCGAGCAGCCGGTCCAACGCGGCCGGGTCCTCCACCCGGCCGCCCTTCCCCAGCGAGGCGCTCGCTCCACTCACCAGGTCTGCGGGCCGGGGGCCGCCACCGCCCCCGATCGCCAGCTCGCGTCGCAGGCCGGTCACCGCACCGTCGAGGGTGTCCACCAGCAACGCGAGCCGGACCTCGTCCGCCTGTCTGGCCTCGCGAGCGGACTGCCTGGCCACCTCGGCGTCGGCCAGGGCACGCCGTGCCCTGGCCCGCTCGGCCTCGGCCCGATCACGTTCGCGGTCCCGCTGCTCGGTCAACTCCCGCACCGCCTCGTCAGCGGCCGCCCGCACCTGCTCCGCCTCGGTCAACGCGGCTGCGGCGGCGTCCTTGGCCTGTCTCAGTCGCACGCCCTGCTCGCGGAGTCTGCGACGCAGCCGGTCCAGCTCCTCCTCTGACTCGGTCCTGGCCAGCTCGACGGCCGCCCGCACCGCGCCGTTCTCCGCGCGCAGTCGATCCAGCTCGGCGGTCAGGCGCTCCGCCCTGGCCACCGCAGTGTCCCGTTCGGACCGAAGCTGTGCGTCCTCGGCGCGCCGCGCCACCACCCGCACCCGCTCGGCGGCCTGATCACCGCCCGCCAACAGCGCCCCGACGGCCCGGGTGACCGGGTCGTCGGACTCGGTGTCGATCAAGGCCGGGTGATGCTGTCCCGCCCACACGAAGACGGCAGAACGAAACGCCGTGGAGGCCCGCAGCTCGGCCAGCAGCGGCGCCCTGCCGAAGCGGGCCCGCTTGCCGGGGGTGAACTTCGCGACCGACCGCAGCGGACGCGGGATCTCCGCCATGGCGAGCCCGCCGAGTGCGGCGGCGGCCACCTCCGCGAGACGCACGCGAATCAGCTCGGGCAGTCCCTCCCAATCCACCGTCGACTCCCCCGCCGACGACTCCCCCGCCGACGGCTCCCCCACCGACGACTCCTCCGACGGCGACCGCTCCGACGGCGACCGCTCCGGTGCGCCCGCAGAGTCCGTGGCAGCCGCCGCGCCCGGTGTCTCCGCGATGTCCGGTCCGGACCGGACCTCCGCCGTCGCCGATGCCCAGGGCTCGACGCGCTCGCCGTCGTCGGGCACGTCCGTCGGTTCGTCTCCCCCCACCGGGCCGGGTTCCTGCGCCCGGTCCGACGCGACCGTCAGGCCGAACTCGTCGTACTCGACGGCCCTCGACGGTCCGGCGGAGCGGGCGGACTCCTCGGTCCCGGCCGTGAGCACGGGCCCGTCCGCTGAGGACGACTCTCGCCGTCCGCCGGGCTCGTCGGCGACGGCCTCGTCACGAGCCGGGCCGTCGCCGGTGGGCACGTCGCCGCCCGAGGCGTCGACCGACTCGGCGTGGTCTGCCGATCCCGGCGGTTCGGCAGGCTCCGCGCGGTCGGGGAGTTCGGCGCCGTCGTCGGCCGCCGAGTCGCCCTGTCGCGGGGACCCGACGCCGGAACCCGGCTCGTCCGAACCGGCCGGTGAACTCAACTTCGGCATCTCGTCAGGTTAGAGCCTGCCCGGCGTCCTCGTTTTCCTGCTACGGCTGCATCGGCGCGGCGACCTGCTGCGTTGCGCATCCAGGCGACGATCACGCCTGCGACCCCGTCCCAGCCCGCCCCGCGAGTGCGCCGAAGGAGTGATGACGGCGACCGCGCGAGCCGACGGCGACCGGCCACACGAGACATCGGTGTCCGGCCCCCCGGTTAGCCTGCCCGCGATGACCGACGTGGCAGGGCCCCCGGAGCTTCAGCTCACCTTCGACGAACTCGGCACGCCGCTGCGTGCCGTCACGTTCGTCGTAGTGGACCTGGAGACCACCGGCGGCAGCAGTCGGGGCGACGCCATCACCGAGATCGGCGCCGTGAAGGTCCGAGGCGGTCAGGTGATCGGCGAGTTCGCCACCCTGGTCAACCCGGGCCGGGGCATTCCGCCGATGATCATGTCGCTGACGGGCATCACCGACGCGATGGTGACCGAGGCACCCCGCATCGAGTCCGTCCTGCCCGCCTTCCTCGAGTTCGCCGCAGGCTGCGTGCTCGTCGCCCACAACGCCCCCTTCGACGTCGGATTCCTGCGCGCGGCAGCGGAAGAACTCGGCCATCCCTGGCCCAAGCCCACCGTGCTGTGTACGGTCCGGCTCGCCCGCCGGGTGCTGCGCAGGGACGAGGCGCCCAACGTCAAGCTCGCCAGTCTCGCCCGGCTGTTCCGTTCCCCGACCACGCCCAGCCACCGGGCGCTGACCGATGCCCGCGCCACCGTCGACGTCCTGCACGGACTGCTCGAACGAGTCGGACCCGTCGGCGTCCAGTCGCTCGAGGAGCTGCTCGGCTATCTGCCGGAGGTGAGCACCGCACAGCGCCGCAAGCGGCAGCTCGCGGCCGACCTGCCGCACGCCCCCGGTGTCTACCTGTTCCGGGGTCCCCGCGAGGAGGTGCTGTACGTGGGCACCGCCGTCGACCTGCGACGTCGAGTCCGGCAGTACTTCACCGCGGGCGAGACGCGGGCGCGTGTCCGCGAGATGGTGGGGATCGCCGAGCGCGTCGATGCCGTCGAGTGCGCCCACTCGCTGGAGGCGGAGGTACGGGAACTGCGGCTGCTCGCCGCGCACCGCCCGCGCTACAACCGCCGTTCCACCACCCCACATCGCGCGTGGTGGATCGTGTTGACCGACGAGGCCTTCCCCCGGCTGTCGGTCGTCCGGCGGGCCCGTGACGGCGCCATGGGCCCGTTTCGCACCCGGCGGGCGGCCGAGGACACGGTGGAGACGCTGCACGAGGGCAGCGCGGTGCGACGGTGCGCCGAGCGGATTCCGGCGCGCGACCAACGAGGCAGACCGTGCACTCTCGCCGAGATCGGCCGCTGCGCCGCGCCCTGCGCCGGACGACAGAGCATCGAGGACTACGCACCGGCCGTGATCGAGGTCGCGGAACTGTTCGCGGGTGCACGGGCCGCGGTGCTGGAACGGCTCGACGACCGGCTGGGCGAGCTGGCCGAACAGCAGCGCTTCGAGGACGCGGCACGACATCGGGACCGACTGGCCACCCTGGTGCGGGCCCTGGACCGAGGTCAGCGGCTCGCCGCCCTGGCCTCGGTCGGCGAACTCGTGGCGGCGCGGCCCGACGGCGCGGGCGGCTGGCATCTCGCCGTCATCCGGTACGGCAGGCTGGCCTCGGCGGGCACCGCTCGACGCGGGGTCGCACCGATGCCGGTGGTCGGGATGCTGCGCGCGAGCGCCGAGACCGTACTGCCGGAGCCTGGCCCGCTGCGGGGCGCGACGGCCGACGAGGTGATCGTGATCCGCCGCTGGCTCACGACCGGCGGCACTCGACTCGTGGACTCCGACGTGCCGTGGGCCGAGCCCGCGGGCGGTGCGGGCCGCTGGCAGCAGTGGGTGGCCAAGGCCGACGCAGGTCGGGCCGGTTACGCAGCGGCGGACTGACCAGCCGCCCCGGCCCGCGCGCCGACTGCCCACCGTGATCTCGTCCTGGGAGCCGCGCCCCGATCGCCTGCGGCGCCGCTCGACTACCATCGCCACAGTTTCCGCCGGACTTCGGGAGGTTCCTTTCGTGATCACCGCGTTCGTGCTCGTCAACGCCGTCGCCGACCGCATTCCTGAAGCCGCCCAGGAGATCGCCGACATCGACGGCGTGGACGAGGTGTACTCCTGCTCCGGCGAGGTCGATCTCGTCGTCCTCGTCCGGGTCGCCGAACACGCCGACCTCGCGGCACTGATCCCCGGCCGCATCGGCAAGGTCGACGGCGTGCTCAACACGGACACCCACATCGCGTTCCGCTCCTACTCCCGCCGCGACGCCGAGGAGTCCTTCTCGATCGGCTCGGACGACGCGGGCTGAGCCGCAGCGGGCGGAGCCTGTCGGCAGCCGCTCCACCGGGCGCCGCGACCGACGGCCGCCCGCAGCTGCGGGGACGTCGCTGGTCGACAGGCCGGACACGGGCCGCTCCGACCACCCGCACCGTGACACGAGACAGGGCCCGGAACCAGTCGGTCGGTTCCGGGCCCTGTCGTCGTAGTCAGGCGTCGCGTCAGCCGCGCGGCTGCTCCGGCGTGTCGCCGTCCTCGCCCTTCGGCTCGACACCGCGCGCGGCGGAGTCGTCCGATTCGGCCGGGCCGAGCAGATGCCTGTCTTCGCTCTCGGCCTTCGTCACCGCCGCCGTCTCCTCGGCCGGGTCGGGGGTGAGCAGGCTGCCGCGCACCGGGCTGCCCGCCGCCCCGAGCTCGTTCATCCGCTTGGGAACGGCAGCGCCCTGGTAGTCCAGCGGCACCGGGTGGCCGTGCTCGTCCACCTGGCCCAGCGGCTGGTGGACCTCGATGAACTCGCCGTGCGGCAGCCGCTTGATGATGCCGGTCTCGATGCCGTGCTCCAGCACCTCGCGGTCGGCCCGTTGCAACCCGATGCAGATCCGGTAGGTGATGTAGTACGCGATCGGCGGGAAGAACAGCACGCCGAGTCTGCCGACCCAGGTCATCGCGTTCAACGAGATGTCGAACTGCTCCGCGATGATGTCGTTGGCGCCGGTGAACATCAGGACCCCGAAGAAGGCCAGCGCCATCGCGCCGAGGCTGGTGCGCACCGGAACGTCGCGGGGCCGCTGCAACAGGTTGTGGTACGCGTCGTCCTTGGTGAAGGCCTTCTCGATCCACGGATAGGCACCGGCGAGCGTGAAGATCAGCCCCATGCCGAGCACGGCAGGGAAGAACGCGGCAGGCACCAGATAATTGCCCAGATACAACTCCCAGGACGGCCAGATCCTGGTCATGCCGTCCAGCCAGATCACGTACCAGTCCGGCTGCGAGCCCGCGCTGATCTGCGAGGCGTTGTACGGGCCGATGTTCCAGATCGCGTTGATCTGGAAGATGCCGCCCATGATCGCCAGCACACCGGCGACGACGGCGAAGAAGCCGCCCGCCTTGAGGGCGAACACCGGCATGATCCGCACGCCGACGACGTTGGTCTCCTTGCGACCGACGCCGGGGAACTGCGTGTGCTTCTGGTACCAGACCAGTCCGAGGTGGACCGCGATCAGACCGAGGATCAGGCCGGGCAGCAGCAGGATGTGCAGCGTGTAGAACCGAGGGATGATCTCGGTTCCCGGATACTCCCCGCCGAAGATCGCCCAGTTGGCCCAGGTGCCGATCACCGGGATCGACATCGTGATGCCGGAGACGATCCGCAGGCCCGTGCCCGAGAGCAGGTCGTCGGGCAGCGAGTAGCCGGTCAGGCCCTCGAAGAAGCCCATGATGAAGAGCAGGATGCCGATGACCCAGTTGACCTCACGCGGCTTGCGGAACGCACCGGTGAAGAACACCCGCAGCATGTGGACCACGATCGCGGCCATGAACAGCAGCGCGGCCCAGTGGTGCACCTGACGGGCGAACAGGCCGCCTCGGACCTCGAAGGAGATGTCCAGTGTCGAGGCATAGGCGCGGGACATCTCGATGCCCCGCATGTTCTCCAGGCTGCCCTGGTACTCGACGTGCGCCATCGACGGGTCGAAGAACAACGCGAGGTACGTGCCGGTGAGCAGCAGCACGATGAAGCTGTACAACGCGATCTCGCCGAGCATGAAGGACCAGTGCGTCGGGAAGACCTTGTTGAGCTGCTTGCGGATGCCCCTGGACATGTGAAAACGATCGTCGGCCCAGGTCGCCGCCCCTGCCGCCGCACGCACCCCGATGCTCTTGGGCTTCGTCGGCGTGGTGATCGAGCTCATGACTTACGCTCCCAGAAGCCAGGGCCCACGGCCTCGATGAAGTCGCTGCGCGCCACCAGGAAGCCGTCCTCGTCGATGTCGATCGGCAGCTGCGGCAGCGAGCGGGTCGCCGGACCGAAGACGGGCTTGGCGTAGGTGTTCACCACGTCGAACTGCGACTGGTGGCACGGACAGAGCAGGCGACCCGTCTGCTGCTCGAACAGCGAGGTCGGGCAGCCGAGGTGGGTGCAGATCTTCGAGTAGGCGTAGTAGTCGCCGTAGTTGAAGTCTTCCTGCCCCTTGCGCTTGACCGGCTCCGATCCGGGACGAAGCCGGATGAGCATCACGGGGTTGTCGGAACGACGCAGCGCGTAGTACAGCGCGTCGTGGTCGCCGCGCTCGGACTCTCGGAACGGGAAGACCGTCTCGAAGCCGCCCGCCTGGATGTCCTCGGGACGAACCAGCGAGACCTCGCCGGGGTCGCCGGTGTCGCGACGAAGGTAGACCTTCTCGTTGTCGCTCGTGTGCATCCAGCCGGTGTGCCACAGCGAATCCGGCGTCTCACCCTCGGCCCATGGGTTCTTGACCAGACCGCCCAGGGCGAAGACGCCGACGCCGAGGCCGAAGACACCCGCGCCGAAACCTGCCGACCGCTTGATCATGGACCGGCGGGCGATGCCGCTGCGCTGGCCCGCGTCCGCGAGCAGTGCGGCGGTCGTCTTCTTGTCGATCTCCTCGGAGCCGCCGTTGTGCCGCTGCTGAACGGCCTCTTCCTCCGGCACGAACTTCTTCGCGTAGGAGATCACTCCGACGCCGATCGCGAGCACCGACAGACCGAGGGTGGCCCCGATCAGCGGCGTGTACAGCGAGTAGACGAAGTGCCCCTCGGCGAACGGGCTCTGATACTCGTTCGGCCAGAACAGGTAGAGCCCGAGGAAGGCGAGGCCGGACAGGCCTGCGAGCAGGAACCAGCCCGCCACCTGGCGTTCGGCGCGCTTCTCGGCGCGCGTCCCCTTGACCGGGAACCGGTCCTGATACTTGACGAGCTCGACGTCGTCGAGCTCGGTGCCGAGGCGAACGAGTTCTTCCCGACTCAGCTCCGCGAGCTCGGCGTCGCTGGGGACGCCCTTGCTCGGCTCGCTCATTGCTTGGCTCCGATCCAGAGGGAGACGCCGACCAGCGCCGCAATCCCGACCACGAAGACGACGACACCCTCGACGGCGGGACCGAACCCGCCGAGTGACAGGCCGCCCGGGTTGTTGTTGCCGTCGGTGACGGACTTGACGAAGGCGATGATGTCCTCCTTCTCCGTCGGCGTCAGCTGCCGATCGGAGAAGACCGGCATGTTCTGCGGGCCGGTGAGCATCGCGGTGTAGATCTCGTCCTCGCTGACCCCGTCGAGGTTCGGCGCGAACTTGCCGGAGGACAGTGCCCCGCCCCGACCGGTGAAGTTGTGGCAGGAGGCACAGTTGAGCCGGAACAGCTCGCCACCGCGCGCGACGTTGTCACCTCGCAGCTCGGCGCCGCGCGCCTCCGGAGTCTCGGGACCGCCGCCGTTGGCCTGGATGTAGGCCCCCAACGCCTCGATCTCGCCGGAGTCGTACACGGAGGGCTTGCGCAGTGCCTGGGCATCCTGGCGCATCATCGGCATCCGGCCCGTGGAGACCTGGAAGTGCACGGCCGCCTCGCCGACGCCGATCAGGCTGGGGCCGCGGTCCTGCACACCCTCCAGGTTGGAGCCATGGCAGGTGATGCAGGCGTTGTTGTAGAGCTCCTCGCCCTGCCGTGCCAGTTCGGCCTGCTCGGTGGCCTGCGCGACGTGCGGCTTCGGCATGAAGGCGGTGTAGAGCGCGCCGGCTGCCGCCAGTGCCACACCCAGCGCCAGCACGCCCGAGATCCGCCGTCGCAGCTTGGAGCGGAAGGTGCTCCGCGGCTTGTCTGTGGTGGTCATGTGTGCTGCACAACCCTTGCTGTCGAGTTCCGGCTTCTAGTCGATCGGCGTCAGGGGACCAGGTAGATGACGGCGAACAGCCCGATCCACACGATGTCGACGAAGTGCCAGTAGTAGGACACGACGATCGCCGAGGTCGCCTGGGCAGGCGTGAACTTACTCATCTTGGTGCGCATGAGCAGGAACACGAACGCGATGAGACCACCGATGACGTGCAAGCCGTGGAACCCGGTCGTCATGTAGAAGACGGTGCCGAAGGGCGAGGACGAGATCGTGGTGTCGTGCGCGGTCATCAGCGTGTAGTACTCACCTGCCTGGCCGGCGACGAAGATCGTGCCGAGCACCAGGGTGAGGAGATACCACCGGCGCAGGCCGAAGACGTCGCCCCGCTCCGCAGCGAACACACCGAGCTGGCAGGTCCACGAGGACGCCACGAGGATGATCGTGAAGGGCAGCGCATATCCGAGGTTCAACTCGGACGGCTCCGGCGGCCACGGGCCGTCGTGCTGCGCCCTCACCGTGAAGTACATCGCGAAGAGGCCGGCGAAGAACATGAGTTCGCTCGACAACCACACGATCGTGCCGACGCTGACCATGTTCGGTCGGTTCAGCGAATGCACCCGCTGGGCGATGGGAGGCGATGCCGTTGTCACGCGACGCATTATTACTTGCGAGAACTCCGGATGTCGTGCCGGGTCCTCCTCGGGCGCGGCGATCACCGTGAACGAGCAGGCGAGCACCGAGGAAGAGATGAGGTGAGGGTGCTGTTCGACGGCGTGCTCCGGTGGTGGGAACGGCTCCGATCGCGGCGGCGGGCCAGGCGGATTCCGCCGCTCGACGTGGACGATCCCCGGCTGGTCGTGGTGGTCGAGGCCTTCGATCCCGCCGAGGCCGACTCGGCCGCCCTGGCCAGGTCCGAGCGCTGGGACGCCGAGCGGCAGGCGGTGCTGCGCCATCATCTGCGGCTGCCTGCCGCCTCGCGGGCTCAGGCGGCCGATCTCCTGGCCGAGGAGGGCTGGCTGCTCCGCGAGCAGGCCGGTCACCCGGTGGGCGAGGACGCCTCGGCATCGACGGCCGAGGCTCCCGCGAGCCAGGCGGCGCCGGGCGACCTCGTCGCGCTGGAGGCCGTGCGGGTCCAACTGCTCGATGCGCTGCACTGCGCACAGGCACGATCTCGGATGGCGGGGCTCGCCGCGCGGCTCGGCGGCGACGCCCTCGGGTGGGACGCCCTGCAGGTGTGACCCGGCCAGCGGCTAGCATCAGGGCCAGTGAACGACCGATGTCGCCGGAGGGTTCTGCGCAGATGAGCACGAGCATCACGACCATCCTGGTGTTCAGCCACCGCGCTGAGGTCCGCGAGGCGATCATGACGGCCGTCGGACGCCGTCCCGCCGTCGACGTCGGCCGGGTGCGCTACCTGGAGGCCGACGGGATCGCCGCCGTCCTGTCCATCGTCGACGAGGGACAGGCCGACCTGTTGATCCTCGACGGCGAAGCGCAGCCGACCGGTGGCATGGGCATCTCACGCCAGCTCAAGAACGAGATCGACGACTGCCCTCCCGTCGTCGTCGTCGTCCGCCGCAAGGACGACCGATGGCTGGCGACCTGGTCGCAGGCCGACGCGGTGCTCGTGCACCCGCTCGACCCGCTGGCCGCAGCGGAGACCGTGGCCGAGGTGCTGCGGTCCACCAGGCTCCCCGTCACGAACGGCTGAAACGGATCTCGGCATGCATGAGGGCGCAGGACCGACCCCGCACACCTGGCCTGCGCTGCTCACGCGGCTGGTCACCGGGCACGATCTGAGCACCGAGAACACCGCCTGGGCCATGAATCAGGTGATGACCGGCCAGGCGACTGCCGCCCAGATCGCGGGATTCGCGGTGGCGCTGCGAGCCAAGGGCGAGACGCCGAGCGAGATCCGGGGCATGGCCGAGGCCATGCTGGCTCATGCCCGGCTGATCGATCTGGACGTGCGGGCGATGGACGTCGTCGGCACCGGCGGCGACCGGTCCAACAGCGTCAACATCTCCACGATGACCGCCCTGGTCGTCGCGGCGGCGGGTGTGCCGGTGGTCAAGCACGGCAACCGGGCGTCGTCGTCCAGCTGTGGCACCGCCGACGTGCTCGAGGCCCTGGGCGTCGTCATCGACCTGCCGCCCTCGGGCGTGCGGTCCTCGGTGATCGAGCTGGGGATCGGCTTCTGCTTCGCTCCCGTCTTCCACCCGGCCTACGCGCGCGCGGCGGGCCCGAGGCGGGAGATCGGCATCCGCACCGCCTTCAACCTGCTCGGCCCGCTGACCAATCCCGGCAGGCCGAAGGGCGGTCTCATCGGCTGCGCCGACGCGCGGATGGCGCCGGTGATGGCACAGGTCTTCGCCGATCGCGGCCAGTCGGTGCTGGTGGTGCGGGGAGACGACGGCCTCGACGAGCTGACCACCACGACGACCTCGACGGCCTGGGTGGTGCATGACGGCCTGGTCCGGCAGGTGACGGTGGACCCGACGGTGCTGGGCATCTCCCTGGCGAGCGCCGAGGATCTCCGAGGCGGCGACGCCGAGCACAATGCCGCCGTCGTCCGCGATCTGGTGGCGGGCAGACCCGGCCCGGTCCGCGACGCGGTGCTGCTCAACGCGGCCGGTGCGCTGGCCGCCCATGCAGGCTTCGAAGGGGACCTCGATCAGGTGCTTCGCGCCGGGCTGACCGAAGCCGCCAAGGCCGTCGACTCCGGCGCGGCAGGCGACCTGTTGAACCGCTGGGCCGCGCGATCCGTCGAGATCCGCGACGAACTCGCCCGCTGAGGCCGCCTCGAACCGCGCTGACGGAGTCGTTCTCGACCTGCATCGGCGTGGCAGGCTGACCGACGACTCCCCGCCGAGCCGATCTCGGCCTCGCCGGTCTTCGGTGTGAACCGACCTCGTGTCGAGCGGGCACACCGACGGAGGACGACTCGGCGAGACCGGCATCGGCAGGACTGACCACGGTTGCCTGCGACGGTCTCGGGCGGCGCGGCGGCCGTCGTCACGCAGCCGTCGTCGCGCAGGTGTCGCCGCCGCCGTTGCGATGACCCACGAGCAGGCCGATGCCTGCCGGCTCGATCGGCGGGACTCCGGTGCCGTCGCTGAGGGGGCCGTCCCGAGGCGGGCGGTCCGGATTCGGCGAATCACGGGGCCTGTTCGCTCCCGAGATCGTCGAGGGACTTGCGGCCTCGACTCGAAGACTCGGCCCGATCCGCCCCTGACCGCCAGACCGGTCTGTGCCGCCGCCTGCCCCTGATCGGGACGGATCTCAGAGCCTGTCTTGATCCCCCTGGAGTCGTGAGCGGGGATCAGCGTGGATGAGCTGCCAGGCGGAGGACGGAGGCATGACGGAGCCATGTCGACTGCCGACAACGCCGCAGCTCGCCGCTGCCTGCCCCGCGCAACAGGAAAGTGGGGATCAAAGACAGGCTCTCAGACCGGCGCCGCGCCATCGCTCGTCTCCGGGCCGCTCAGGCACCGTCCCGGCCCGCACAGCTCGACCGGCTGCCCGGACACGTCGCCCGTCGACGCGAGAAGCCGCCCCGGCAGGACCGGGACGGGCTTCTCCCGTGACATCGGGCGGCGGCGCCGGGACCGTCTCCCCAAGAGGATCACCGACCGCGCCTGCCACGCCGCGTTAGGAGTGCTTCGCTCTCGGGTCAGTGGCTCTGCGGCGCGCGGTGGTACTCGAAGAGCAGGCCGCCGATGGTGATGAGCACGATAATCGTGGCGGCGATCAGCATCCAGATGTGGAAGAACGCCAACGCCAGCCCGGTGAGCGCGCAGCCCGCCGCGAGGCCGAACGGCCAGTAGCTGCCGGGGCTGAAGAAGCCGAGCTCGCCTGCGCCGTCGCTGACCTCCGCCTCCGGGTCGTCCTCCGGACGCATCTCCATCCGCCGAGAGACGAACCGAAAGTAGGTGCCCACCAGCAGGGCGAGCCCGCCGGTGAGGACCAGGGCGACGGTGCCGACCGGCTCCCCCGACCAGAATCCGTAGACGACCGCGACGACGAAGGCGAACACCGCCGTGCCCTCGAAGATCCCCGCCTCGACCTTCATCGAGTCCTCACTCTCAGTACTCCTGCGTTCCGACCGGGTCCTGCGGCAATCAGTTCTGCTCGCGAGTGCTGGCCTCGCGTGCGGTGCGGTCGGTGTTGAACGGGTGAGTCGTGACCGCCTCCGGCGCACACAGCTCGCCACAGTCCATCTCGGTCAGCGCCTCGGAGGCCGTGTACAGGTCGCCGGTCACCGGGTTGTCCTGCACTCGCAGGCCCATGAACTCGTCGTACAGGTCGCCGGGCAGCGCACGTACCTCGAAGTTCATCATCGAGTGATAGGTGCCGCACAGTTCGGCGCATCGACCGACGAACGCGCCGGGCTCGTCGATCACGTTCTGGAACACGTTGTCCTGGTTGTTCTTCTCCGGGTGCGGGAACGTGTCGCGCTTGAAGTGGAACTCCGGGACGAAGAACGAGTGGATCACGTCGTTGGACCGCACCTCGTACTGGATGACCTGGTCCGTCGGGACCACCAGCAGGGGGATCTCGTCGCTGCTGCCGAGGGTGCTCACCGGGTCGCCGTCGGGCGTCGTCTCGTCCAGGTGACGGAACTCCCAGTTCCACTGGAAGGCGACCACCTCGACGGTGACGTCGGGTTCCTCCTCCTGCGCGAGCACATAGTTCTGCGTCGTCGCGGTGAAGTAGAAGAGGACGGTCACCATCACCAGCGGGATGACGGTGTACACCAGCTCCAACGGAACGTTGTACTGCGTCTGGCGCGGCATCTCCTCACCGCGCTTGCGGTGGAACGCCACCGACCAGAGGATCAGGCCCCAGACCAGGACGCCGACCAGCAGCGCCGCGATCACCGACCACGTCCACAGATTCCGCATCTGATCGGCCTGCGGAGTGACTCCCTCCGGCCAGCCGAACCGAAGCACATCGTTCGCGGAGCAGCCGGTGGTTGCCAGGGCTACCAGGCCGAACGATCCACCTAGCTTCGCCAGCCGCGTTGCCTTCTGGCCCACTGCTCGACGCCTCCTTGATCAGGCTCACCGCCTCGGCGACATCTCGAGGGACGCCATCGAGGTCGACACTTCAGCCGTGCCGCCGCATTCCGAGCGGAAGAGTAGCCCAGCAACTTGTGACCGGCCGCTTCGGGGTGAGTCGACAGCACGTCGGCCGGGCCGGGTCATACTGATCCGGAGGCGAGAAGACAAGCAGGGACGGAAGGTGCGCGAGTAGCGTGTGTGGCCTATTGGGACTGGTCTGCCCGACCGAGAACGACGCCATGGCGGCTCGCGCCTCCGTAGGCAGAGCGCTGACCTGTCAGCGGCACAGAGGACCGGACGAGTCGGAGACCTGGCAGCGGGATGAGGCCGTGTTCGGCTTCAACCGACTCTCGATCATCGACGTCGAGCGTTCGCATCAGCCGCTGACCTGGGGTCCGCCGGAGTCGCCCGACCGGTACACCATCATCTTCAACGGCGAGATCTACAACTATCTCGAACTGCGCGCCGAGCTGGCGCAGCGCCACGGCGCCCGGTTCACCACCGACGGCGACACCGAGTCGATCGTGGCCGCGTATCACTACCTCGGCCAGTCGATGATCAGCCGCCTGCGAGGAATGTTCGCGTTCCTGATCTGGGACTCCGAGAAGCAGCTGATCTTCGGCGGCCGCGATCCCTTCGGCATCAAGCCGCTCTACTACGCGGCAGGACCGCACGGCGTCGCGTTCTCCAGCGAGAAGAAGAGCCTGCTCGACCTGTCCGGGACGCTGGGCCAACAGCCCGCCCTGAACCGCAGCGGCCTTCAGTACTACCTGACCCTCCAGTACGTCCCCGAGCCCGCCACGCTGCACCACGGCATCCGCCGGATCGAGTCCGGCACGTCGTTCACCGTGGAGCCCGGCGGGCAGCCCGTCATGCAGCGCTACTTCTCCCCGACGTTCACCCCGAGGCCGGTGACCGGACCCACCGAGCAGTCGCGGCTGTACCAGGGGATCACCGACGTCATGCGGGACTCGGTGGCCAAGCACATGCGGGCCGACGTCACCGTCGGCGCGTTCCTCTCCGGCGGCATCGACTCGACCGCCATCGCCGCCCTGGCCAAGGAGCACAACCCCGACCTGATCACCTTCACCACCGGGTTCGAGCGCCAGGGCTACTCGGAGGTCGACGTGGCCGCCGAGTCCGCCGCCGCCCTCGGGGTGAAGCACGTCGTCCGCACCGTCTCCCCCGAGGAGATGATGGAGCACCTGCCGCTGATCGTCTGGTACCTGGACGACCCGGTGGCCGACCCGGCCCTGGTGCCGCTGTGGTTCATCGCTCGCGAGGCACGTCAGCACGTCAAGGTGGTGCTCTCCGGCGAGGGGGCCGACGAGCTGTTCGGCGGCTACACGATCTATCGGGAGCCGCTGTCGCTGGCGCCGTTCGACCGGGTGCCGGGCGGGCTGCGGCGGATCATGGGCAAGGTGTCCACCCGCATCCCCGAGGGCGTGCGCGGCAAGGACCTGCTCCGCCGAGGCGCGCTGTCCCTGGAGGAGCGCTACTACGGCAACGCCCGGATCTTCCGGGACGACCAGCTCCGCCGAGTGCTCAACACCTTCGACCCGGCCGTGTCGCACACCGACATCACCGCCCGCGCCTACCGCGAGTCGGAGGGCTGGGACCCGGTCACGCGGATGCAGTACGTGGACATGTTCACCTGGCTGCGGGGCGACATCCTGGCCAAGGCGGACAAGGTCACGATGGCCAACTCGCTGGAACTGCGGGTGCCGTTCCTGGACACCGAGGTCTTCAAGGTCGCCGCGCAGATCCCGCAGTCGGAGAAGATCACCAAGGAGACAACCAAGTTCGCGCTGCGGCAGGCGCTGCGCGACGTCGTCCCCGCCCACGTCCTCAATCGACGCAAGCTCGGCTTCCCGGTGCCGCTGCGGCTCTGGCTCAAGGACGAGATGTACGGCTGGGCCCGCGACATCATCCAGCGCTCCGACACCGCCGCGCTGATCGACAAGAATGCCGCGCTGGTCCTCCTCGAGGAGCACAAGGCCGGCACGCTGGACCACAGCAGGCGGATCTGGGCCCTGCTGGTGTTCATGATCTGGCACGGCATCTTCATCGAGAACCGGATCAACCCGACCATCCCCGAGCCGCATTACCCGGTGAAGCTGTAGCCCTGGTGGTGGGGCGACGCGGACTGAGCTGATGCCCGCCAACAGAGCGGAGGGACGAGACGGCCCACCGGGCGGTGTATCGAGCACCGGTGGGCCGTCGGCCTCGGCGGGTCAACCGTCGGGCTGTGGCTGGTGCGCTCCGGATCGGGCGCCTCGGGACATCTGCGTTCCAGTCCCGCGACGGCCTCCTCCCATGGGACGAGATCAGCCGGATCTCTGCCGACGTCCGCAGCCCGTCGCGCGCAGTACTCGTCTTCGACGCGCTCGTAGTCCTCGGCGACGTCGGCGGGCCGATGAGCGCCGCGATCCGCCGTCCCCGACGAGGTCAGGTACCCGAACTCGCCGTCGGACACCGCAGCGAGAAGCTCCGACAGCCGATGGCGGGCATCGCCGACGGAGACCTCGATGACCTCGCTCCCGTCGCCGCCGTCGGTCTGCGGCGTTGGCTCCGCGTTCCTGGTCCACCTTGTACACCCTGGGCGGGTGCGAACGGCCTGCGGATCGGCCGTGTCGAGGACCACGGCGGATGAGGCGGCGGTCACGAGACACGGGTGGGTGCAGCCGCAGGCTCAGGCTCCCATGCCTTCTCGGCGTGCGGTCGCCTAGTGACGCAGCGACCGCAGGAAGGCAGCCCACCGCGCAGGGCCCAGCACCAGCATCGGGCCGTCGGAGTGTTTGGAGTCGCGGATGCCGACGGCGTGCGGCTGGTGTGCGACCTCGACGCACTGGCCCCCGCTGGAACCGCTGCGAGACGAGGTGCGCCAACGGGCCCTGCTGAAGTCGGAAGCGGCCATCGTCGTACCTCTTTCGGTCGCGGTCAACGGTAGGTGTCGGCGACCTTACCGATCAGCTCCCGAGACTCGACAGGGTCGAGCGCGGCGGAGCGCAGCCTGCCGAAGGTGACGCTGTAGGTGTTGATGTCCTTGCGATCCTCCGGATAGGTCGCGCCAACCACGTCCTCCAGGTAGACGACCGTGCCATTGGGCTCGGGCAGCCGCAGCAGGGTGAAGGACGAAGCCACCGCGATCCGATTCGGCCGGTCGAAGGGCAGCACCCGCAGCTCGACGTCGGGCAGTTCGGAAACCCGACGGAGGTGGTCGAGCTGTCCGGCCATGATCTCCCGGCTGCCCTGGACGCGGAGCAACGCGGCCTCGCTGAGCACCACGTCGAGCCGCATCGGGGCAGGCCGCTTCCGTGTCACCACGGTCTGCCGGTTCATCCTGATCCGCACCTGTCGATTCACCTCGTCCGGATCGGCGTCGGGTTCCCAGGCCAGGATCACCGACCGGGCATACTCCTCGGTCTGGACCAACCCGGTGACGATCTCTGATTCGTAGACTCGGGCACCCGTCGCCGCGCTCTCCAGCACCACGAATCGGCGGAACCAGTCCGGCACCGCATCCCGATGGGTCCGCCCCGCACGTCCCCTCGGGAGGATCTGCACCAGGCTCAAGAGCTCGTCCCACTGCCTGCGCGGCGCCCCATACAGTTCGAGCAATGCCTGCAACTCGTCGCGGCGGATGGCCTGCTTGCCGTTCTCGATCTTGCTGAGTTTGGACTGCTGGCAGCCGACCACGGCCGCAGCCTCGTCATGGGTGAACCCCGCCTCGTCCCGAAGACGACGCAGTTCGAGGCCCATCTGAATCAGCTTCACCCTCGGATCACCCGGCAAGACCATGACACATCCTCACATTTTTCGCGGACCGCGCCGAACGATATGCAGTCTGCCCAACCAGTCGAGATTTCCCTATCCTCTTCACCATATCGAGTGATTTCAAATGGACTTATCCTCGTTAGATTGGCGGCTACCTTCACCACGAGGAAAGAGAACGTGATGAATCAAGGACTCCACGCGGGCGACCCGACCGGGGCGATGCCGTCGAGCGTGCACCCGACAGAGGAGGAGAGTGCGCCCTTCCAACGACTGTTCTTCGGCGCCGACATCCAACTCGGCCCGTGCACGTCGAAGCTGGTGCTGACCCCGTGTGGCACTGCCCTGATCCTGCGACCGGGATGCGTCGGTTCCTTCGCCATGCGGCTGAATCGACAGGACGTGACCGATCTGCTGATCGGCCTCGAAGACGACGAATTCCAGCATTGGGATCAGCCCCACGAGACGGGACCGACACCGGTGCGGCTTGCCATCGGCCGCATCTGGGGACGAATGGCCGTCTCCACCACACTGGGCACCGGGGAGATGACCATTCGCTTCAGCGAGACACAGCTGGCCCGCCTGCTGGATTACCTGACGGAGGCGGAGTCCTTGCTGCCGGATATCGAGGATTCGGCGGCGCTGTCGCCGCCGTCGGGTTGATGACCGCCGTTCGCTTCCCGGTGCCCAGGTCGTTCGTGGCAGCTGTGGTTGGGCCGTCCAGGTGAGGTCCGGCCGATCTGGGTGATCCGACTGATCCGCCTCGGCCCGGCTGCTAGCTTGATCGATTGGGAGAGCTGCACCGGGCACACACGGGGAGACGGGATGAACTGGAGCGACCTCCGCCGCCAGATCGAGGCACGTGTCGATCAGGCCGTCCACACGGCCAGACCACCCACCACGCCACCGCCCGCAGCCGGAGTCTCCTTCGAGGTCGACCCGGACAACGTCCTGCGCATCGCGGCGGCACTACGACAGGAAGCCGACGAACTCAAGGACATGCTGCGCAACGTCCAAGAGGGTCTGCGGATGGAGCCGATGGGCGGCGATCCCACCTCCTATGAGGGCGCCGCCGCCATCACCGAGGTCCTCGTCGATGGGGAACGCTCTTACTGGAATCTCACCATGCAACACGCCAACCACCTGGATGCCGCCGCCCAGCAGTGCGCCGAGGCCGCCCGAGGCTACGGCTACACCGAGGACGAGATCACCGCAGCACTGCGACCCACCGGAGACGACCTCTGATGGCCCACCGCACCCACACCACAGCCGTCGCCCTACTCACGGCGGCAGCCCTTCTCACCGGCTGCACCACCACATCGACCGGCCAAGCCACCACGACAACCGAGGAACAACCGACCTCCGGCCTGCCCGGAAGCGGCGGCGAGTCCTCGGTCCCCGGCGCGGCCGAACTCGCCGACCGCCCCCAGGAGATCGACCTCACCGGCATCGACCCCTGCACCCTCAACACCGAAGACGGCCTCCTCGAACAAGGCATCGACCGAGAACCACGACCCAACCGATCAGCCGACCCCCACGAACCCACCTGCAGCCTCGACCACAGCACCGGCCCCCCGTACTATGGAATTCAGGTGAAACTGAAGCCGGGCGAGGGTGCCGAGGTTCTCCTGGCACCGAACCTGAACCTGGACACCGAGATCATCGACATCGCCGGCTTCCCCGCCGTACAGAACCGACGACCCACCGACATGCGCGGCTGCTTCGTCGACGTCAGCGTCGCAGAAGGACAGACACTCAGCATCCAGTTCGACGGGGGCGAGGAGATGGGCCCCCCCGAATACCACTGCGAACGCGCCACCGCAGCCGCCACCATGGCCACCGAGACACTCGTCGCACTGCACGGAAACTGACACCGCCAAGGGGGGCGTACATGAGCGGGGAACGCGTTTCCTTCTCCGAAGGAATGCCCATCAATCACCACCGCTACGAAGGATACTCACTGGCACAGAAGTACCAGTGGATGCAGGAGGACGTCGGGCCGCAGGCCGCAGGCGAGGTGAACGCCACCCTTCGGCGGATGGCGGAACGAGTTCAGGACTCCGACGCGAATCTGCGAGCCGCCTTTCGCTCGGTGGGCAGTGAATGGCAGGGCTCGGCGGCCGACAACCTGGCCGCCGCCGGGGCCGCCGCCGCAGTATGGAGCGGGGACAGCGGCGTCGAACAACAGCTGTCCGGCAGGCAGGTCGAAGCCACCGGGGACGGCTTCGCGAGCACCCGCCATCGCATCCAGCCCGCCAAGGAACTCGGCGACTATGGGATCGGCGACGCGTTCCTGGACATCTACGGCGGGCCGTTCGGCGTCGAGTCCGATCTCACCGGCACGCTGGCGGAGAACCGGGCGCGCGATGCCGAGGCGAATCGCGCGCTCTATGAGTACGAAAGCCAGTTCCGCGACGCGCATCGTGGAATGGCCGTCCTGGGTGAGCCGCCCGTGATCGCGGCGCAACAGGTGAGTGCCAGCATCCTGTCCAGCCCGAGTCAGGATGTGTCTCTGCCGTCCGGTGGCGGCAGCCTCTCTGGTCCCCCCGGCACCGGCCCGAGCAGCTACTCCCCGCAGCCGCCCGACTACCAGTCCCCACCGTCAGGAATCGGCGGCGGCTCTGGCTCCGGTGGCGGTGGCGGTGGACAACCGATCTCGCCCGGCCCGCACCGGCCTACGCCAGCACCACCGATCAGGGACGCAGGTCACGGCGGCGGCGACCCGAGGCCACCGGAACAGCCCCGCAGCCCGCTCAAGCCCGCTCCACCCGGCCCGATCGGCCCCGGCCCGCTCCCACCACTGCCCGGTCCGCCGGGCGACGGGAGGACGGGCGGGCCGGGATCTCGCGGCGCAGGCGGTCGCGGCGACGCCGGCCTCTCCGGGGCCGGTTCCAGCGGCTCAGGCGGTTCCAGCGGCGCTCAGGGCGGGTCCACCGGCCGGCTGTCCGGCGCCGGTCCCGGCGTTCGCGGTCTCCCCGGTGGCACCTTCGGTGGCGCGCCCGGCTCCGGTGGTCTCGCAGGCTCCTCCGGTGCTCCCGGCGGAGTCACCGGAATCGGCGGCGTTCCCGGTTCGGCAGGCACGGCGGCGACAGCCGGGCGGGCTCCGCTGTCAGGCCAGCCCGGCCTGGCGGGCGGTGTGGGGCCGGGAGGCCAGGCGGGCTCTGGCGAGGAGGACGTCGAACACACCGACCGATACGCGGCACCCAGCAATGAGATCTTCGGGCTCGACGACCTGCCCAAGGTCGCCCCGGCCGTCTTCGGCGAAGATCCGCCGCGATGAGCACGACCAGCTGCCCGCCCACCACGATCACACTGTCGACGACCGAGTTCGACGTGTGCTGGGATCTGCTCGGTCTCGGTGAGGCACCGGTCGGGTTGAACCTCGGTGTTAGTCCCGGGGTGACGTGGGAGGAACGCCGACGGCTGATCGATCAGACGCACATCGAGCTGATCCGCAGGCAGCTGGCCGACACGATCAGCCTGGTCACCGAACTCACCGAGGCCCTCATCCTGCTTCGACGCCACGACTGGACCATCGTCGGGCACACGGCGACCGCGACAGGCAGGCTCCGACACACTCTCGGGGCGGTCGGGCGTGCAATGGGTGTGATCGCAGACAGGGACGGCGACCAGATCACCCTACGCCGCCTCGCGGACTACCGCGTGGTGCCCGAGACGGTCGGAGCGATCGGCGAAGTGCAGGCGGGCACTGGCGAGTCGGTCAGCGTTCGGGCCGAGGATCTTCTCGCGGCGGGACGAGCCGCCAAGGGAAACCCACAGGTCCTGGCCGAAGTGCTCATCGAGTCTGGGGTTCGAGCGGACGAGGCCAGGGCGCTTGCGGGAATGTCGGATACTCCCCGCCAACAGGGCCAGTTCACCGTACTGGCCGCCGACCGCGACGGGACGCCCCGGCACGCGTCCAGGAGCCTGTCCTTTCACGACACCGCGAAGGGCCGCTACCTCCAAGTCGGCAAGGGCAGGCCGGGGGACCGTTGGATCACGGTCACCCCGGCCGACAACACCAAGATCATCGGAGCGCTACACGAGCTGATCGACGAGACACGAGGGTGATCCTCGCGTCCCGTCCGCCCGGCCCAGCACTGCACGAACTCAGCACCGCACGAACCTCGGCGACGCACGGACTTCAGCGATAGACGAACTCCGGCGAGACACCACTTCAGCGCCGCACGATCGCCGCGAGGTCCGCAGCGGCCGCCGGACCGTAGGCGGCGTCGGCGCGGGCGAGGGCCGCGTCCGGGTCCAGCGTCCATTCCTGTGTGCCGACCGTCTCCAGGATGTGGACGGCGATCAGCGAGCCGAGCTGGGCTGACCGCTCCAGGCCCAGGCCGGCGGAGCGGGCCGCCAGGAACCCCGCCCGGAATCCGTCGCCCACCCCGGTCGGGTCGACCTTCGCCGTCTCGGGCACGGCCGCGACCTGCAACGGCTCGATGTCCCGACCGACGATCTCCACGCCCTTCTCACCGAGCGTGGTGACCCGCATCTCGACGCGGGAGAGGACCTCCTGCTCGGTCCAGCCGGACTTCTGGAGCAGCAGGCCCCACTCGTAGTCGTTGGAGAACAGGTAGCGGGCGTCGTCGATCAGGTCACGCACCTGCTCGCCGTCCATCCTGGCGAGCTGCTGTGACGGATCGGCCGCGAAGGGCAGACCGCGCTGACGGCATTCCCGCGTGTGCCTGACCATGGCCTCGGGGTCGTTCGGGCTGATCAGCACCAGTTCCAAGCCGCCTGCGCGCTCGGCGACCGGGGCGAGTTCGATGTTGCGTGCCTCGGACATCGCGCCTGCGTAGAACGAGGCGATCTGGCACATGTCCTCGTCGGTGGTGCAGACGAAGCGGGCGGTGTGCGCCAACTCCGAGACGTGCACCCCGGTGCAGTCCACGCCGTGACGCTCCAGCCACGATCGGTAGTCGGCGAAGTCGGCGCCCACCGCGCCGACCAGCAGCGGCCGGGTTCCCAGGACGCCCATGCCGAAGGCGATGTTGGCGGCGATCCCGCCACGCCTGATGACCAGGTCGTCGACGAGGAAGCTTAATGACACCCGGTCGAGCTGCTCGCTGAGGAGCTGCTCGGAGAACTTCCCGGGAAAGTGCATCAGATGGTCCGTAGCAATGCTTCCCGTCACAGCAACAGGCACGTCCTGCACACCTCGCTCGTCCTTTCGAGCCCACCCCGACCAGTCACCTCGACGCACCGGGCCCGAAAGACACGTCGAGGAAGGACAACCTTGCCATGAGACGAGCCGATCGGTCTCGAAGCCGAAGCGAGGAAGAATACCGGCTGGTAGGGGTGCGGGCAGCGTCAGACGGACCTACCGTCGAAGACATGCACCGCATCGAGCTCGACGCCACGAGGCCAGACTCCACCGAGCCTGACTCACTGCCCCAGCTCATTCGCGACTGCCGGGCGCTGCCCGCCCGGTTCACCGCCGAGCGTGCCCGGCCCTCGGTGACCGCCCCGCGATCCCCGGACTGGCACATCGACCGGGCCTGCCGCGAGCAGCTCGGCGGACTCGAGGACTACGGCACCTGAGTCCCGTCTCGCCTGGCCGGGTCTGCTGAGCCGCAGGCCGGCACAGGCCCGATCTGCGGCCCGTCCCACCCACACGAAACCGTCGCTGCGGGACACGGCCCGTCCTCGGGTGCCCCTAGGCCGCCAAGGAGACCACCGCAGCAGGCAGAACCCGGAAAGCACGTCCGCATCGCCCGCCTGACGAGGCGCTACAGCCCCGTGTGACCCGGCTGCCCCACCTGACTCGGCGGTGGCCGCGACCCACACGCCCGGCCGGGGGACGCCCTCCGGTTTTTACCGGTCAGGCGTGCCCCGACCCGGGACGTCCCCACCGGCAAGGCTCCGAATCGGGGCCCGCCGGTCGGGGCGAAGAGAGCGAGTCAGTGGAACGAGTCGCCGCAGGCGCAGGAGCCGCCCGCGTTCGGGTTGTCGATGGTGAATCCCTGCTTCTCGATCGTGTCCACGAAGTCGATCACCGCGTCCTGGACGTAGGGCGCGCTCATGCGGTCGACGACGACACCGAGGCCGTTGAAGTCCACGCGGGCGTCGCCGTCGAGCGAACGCTCGTCGAAGAAGAGCTGGTAGCGGAGTCCCGCGCAGCCGCCGGGCTGCACCGCGATCCGCAGGTGCATGTCGTCGCGGCCCTCCTGGTCGAGCAGCGCCTTGGCCTTCGCGGCGGCGGCGTCGCTGAGCTTGACGCCGTGCGTCGGCGCGTCAGTCTGCACGTCGATCCCAATGTCCTGGGCGGTCATGGCTCTCCTCAAGGTCCAAACTTGCCCGTACCGACTCGAGTAACACGAGCAGGCACCGGGATATTCCCGACTACCCCGTCCGATACGACCCCGAGCCCTGGTAGGCCGAGTCCGCACCGTGCGGCGCACCCTCGACGGTAGCCCCTGTCAGCCGCTGCTCCACTGACGGGCGACGTCGGCGGCCAATGCGGTGAGCGTGCCCGCCGGATCGGCGAAGGCGGAATCCACCGAACCCGCGTGCTCGGCCACCGCATAGGAGTTCTCCACCCCGGCGGCGGCGGCCTCGCGACGCCCGACGGACACCTGGCCCGCGAGCACCAGACACGGCAGGCCGCGCTCGGCCGCGCCCCTGGCCACGGCCGTGACGAGCTTCCCCCGCAGTGACTGCCAGTCGAAACTGCCCTCCCCGGTCACCGCCAGGTCCGTGGCGTTCAGCGCGTCGTCGAGGCCAGTGAGCCGCCGCACCAGCTCGGCACCGGACTCGACGTCCGCCCCGACCGCGAGCAGGCCCGCGCCGAGTCCGCCCGCCGCACCCGCCGAGGGCACGTCACGCACGTCACGACCGGTCGCCGAGGCCAGGACGTCCGCCCAGACGGTGAGGGCCGCGTCCAGCGCGGCGACGGCCGCCACGTCGGCGCCCTTCTGCGGACCGAAGACGTGGGCGGCACCGTGCTCCCCGAGCAGCGGGTGCTCCACGTCGGAGGCGGCGACCAGGGTGAGACCGCCCAGCTCGATCTCGCCGTTCAGGCCCGCGCAGTCCCGCAGCGCGGCACCGCCGTCGGTCAGCGACCGCCCGGCGACGTCGACGGGAGCCGCGCCGAGGGCGGCGAGCATCCCGGCTCCGCCGTCGGTGCTCGCCGATCCGCCGAGACCGATCACCACGCGACGCACCCCGGCGTCCCGCGCCGCCGCGATCAGCTCGCCGACTCCCCGGCTGGTGGCCCGGAGCGCCGAGGCCGGGTCGCGCTGGGCGACCAGATGCAGCCCGCAGGCCTGCGCGGCCTCGAGATAGGCGGTCCCGCCGCCCTCGTCGGGAACCTCCAGCCACTCGGCCGTCACCGGCTCACCGAGCGGCCCGGTCACGACGGACCGGTGCACGGTGCCGCCCAGGGCGACGGCCAGGACCTCCACGAAGCCGGGTCCGCCGTCGGCCAGCGGCCGGATCACGATGTCGTCGCCGGGTGCGCCGCGTCGCCAGCCCGCCGCGATGGCCTCCGCCGCCTCGCGTGCCGTCAACGTGCCCCCGAAACAGTCAGGTGCCACCAGGATTCGCATGGTCACAGAGCCTAGTGAGCATCCGGCGCTTCCCCGGCGGCGTCGGAGAAGACTCGGTCGGCCCGTTCGGGCCGATCTGCCCGCCGCGTCACCCTGGCCGGGCGAGCCGGGAACCGAACGAGTGGGAACGGACCCGGACCCGCCTGCCGTCGTCGCAGGAGCGCGCCTGCCCCTCGGCGGACCGACGTCCGGTGCGTGCCGACGACCCGTCGATCAGGCCCGGGGCCGGGTCGACGAGACCCGTGATGCGCGGGCCGGACCCGCGTCATGACGAGCCTTCGACCGGTCGCATTCCTGCCGCGCCCACGAGGCGGGATCGGCCTCCTTTACTCTGGGGGCGTGAGGTTCCTTCGCCGCAATACGAGTGACACCGTGTCGACCGACGCCACTGAGTCGGTGGCGACCGCGCAGGACACGGCGGCGGAGACACGACCCAAGAGCTACACCCCCGCCAAGGGCCGCCCGACGCCCTCTCGCCGCGAGGCCGAGGGCAAGCGCCGAGGGCCGGTGTCCGCGCCGAAGAATCAGCGCGAGGCCGTCCAGCGGATGCGGGGCACCAAGGAGGACCGCCGTAAGGCGGGCGCCGAACGACGTGAGCGGATGATGTCCGGCGACGACCGGTATCTGCTGCCGCGCGACCGGGGACCGGTGCGGGCCTACATCCGCGATCTGGTCGACTCGCGCCGCAACATCATGGGCCTGTTCATGCCCCTGGCGATCATGGTGTTCGTGGCCATCCTGCTGCCGTCGGCGGCCGTCCAGCAGTACGCCAGCCTGGCGACCTCGCTGATGCTGATCACGATGATCTTCGAGGGCGTCATGCTCGGTCGGATGGTCACCAAGCGGGTCCGGGCGAAGTTCCCCGAGGCGAAGGACAAGGGCTTCGGCATCGGCTGGTACTGCTTCACCCGTGCCACGCAGATCCGCAAGCTGCGGGTGCCTCGGCCCAGGGTGACCTACACCGACGCGCCGAAGCTGTGGTCCGGCAAGCGCTGACCGATCCGCGTCACATCGATCGTTACCACGGCAAACGACCCTTAGGATCGTTCGCATGGAGTTCCGTCGTCTAGGCCGCAGCGGCCTGTCCATCAGTGAGATCTCGTACGGCAACTGGCTCACCCACGGCTCGCAGGTGGAGGAGGAACAGGCGAAGGCGTGCGTGGAGGCCGCCATCGACGCGGGCATCACCACCTTCGACACCGCGGACGTCTACGCGGGCACCAAGGCCGAGTCGGTGCTGGGCCGCGCCCTCGCGGGTAAGCGCAGGCAGAGCCTGGAGATCTTCACCAAGGTCTACTGGCCGACCGGTCAGGGCCCGAACGACCGGGGCCTCGGCCGTAAGCACATCATCGAGTCCTGCAACGCGTCGCTGGAGCGACTCCAGACCGACTACGTCGACCTCTACCAGGCACACCGGTTCGACCGGACGGTTCCGCTGGAGGAGACCTTCCTGGCCTTCTCCGACCTGGTCCGCCAAGGCAAGATCCTCTACGTCGGCGTGTCCGAGTGGACGGCGGAGCAGATCGCTCAGGGCGCACAACTCGCCAGGGAGCTGAAGGTTCCGTTCATCTCCAACCAGCCGCAGTACTCGGCGTTGTGGCGGGTCATCGAGCCGCAGGTGGTGCCGACCTGTGAGCGCGAGGGCATCAGCCAGATCGTCTGGTCTCCGATCGCCCAGGGCGTCCTGACCGGCAAGTACCTGCCGGGCGGGCAGCCGCCTGCAGGCTCGCGGGCCACCGACGAGGCGGGCGGCAAGATGATCTCCCGCTTCATGCGGGACGACGTGTTGGAGCGGGTGCAGCAGCTCAAGCCGGTGGCATCCGACCTCGGGCTGTCCATGGCCCAGCTCGCGGTGGCCTGGGTGCTGCAGAACCAGAACGTCGCCTCGGCGATCATCGGCGCCTCGCGTCCCGAGCAGGTGACGGAGAACGTCAAGGCCGCGGGCGTGAAGCTGGACCAGGACGTGCTCGACAAGATCGATTCGATCCTCGGCGACGTCGTGGAGAGCGACCCGCTGCTCACCGTCTCCCCCTGAGCGGGTCGGATCGGGCGTCCCGCTCAGGCCGCCCCCTGGGCGCTCGGCGGGACGCCCGGTCCGGAGGTGGGGATCGGCGTCACGCGCGGCCGGGCGGGTGCCGGCCGATGCGGGCCACGCCGACGTCGCTGCCGACGAGCCGATCGCCGATGACCACGTGCGAGACGGTGCCCGGCACGGATGTCGCCGTGCGTCGACGAGACGACCGCGGCCGTCGGTCGATTCCGAGACCGCGTCGCACCGGCACGCGTCACGGCACGGCCGGTCTCGGACACTGTCGCCGACCCGGATCGTCCACAGTGTCCGGCCCCGCCCTGACGCGGTCGCGTCCGCCGTCGGACCGGGAGACGACGCCGCCCGGCCGCTGGAGGACCCGACGGAGCGGATCAGGCCTCCGGGCGCAGGCTCATCGGGCCGTAGACCTCGGCGCCGTTGTGCAGCAGGGTCACCTGTTCGACGCCTGCCTCGGCCAGTTCCGGCCACTGGTCCTCGAACCATCGCTCGGCGGCGGTCTGCTCGGCGAAGGCGATGTCCGGTCCGGACACCTCGCGACCGACCCCGTCCTGATAACGCCAGTGATAGGCCATCGGCACTCCTCGTCGTCATCGGGGATCCTGGCGTTCGCCACCGCCCCACCATGACCAGCCTGACAGACCGGCCGTCCGGCCGACCAGGAAACATCCGATACCGCGCCGTGACGAGGGACGCCATGACCACTCCGCCGAATCCGACGACCGGCCCCCGCACCCTCGTCCTCGGCGGCGCCCGCTCCGGGAAGTCGGCGCATGCCGAGGGACTGCTGCCCGCCGACGGGCCCGCCGTCTACCTGGCGACCGGCCGCCGCGACCCGGCCGACGAAGACTGGACCACGCGGATCGCCGCCCATGAGCGGCGCCGACCCGGGTGGTGGCGGACCGTGGAGGTGACCATCGGCGCCGATCTGCCCCGGCAGCTCGCCGATCTGCGCTCCACCGGGGACCCGGTGCTGGTCGACGACCTGGCCACCTGGCTGACCGGCCTGTTCGACGACCACGACGTCTGGGTCTCCTCGACGACCGGTGCGGCGGAGGCCCGCGCCCAGCAGGACGCGCTGGTGGCGGCGGTCGCCCGCCATGCCGGGCGGCTCGTCCTCGTCTCCGCCGAGGTCGGCCTGGGTGTCGTTCCCTCGACCCGTTCTGGCAGGCTCTTCCGAGACGAACTCGGCGCGCTCAACGCACGGCTGGCCGAGGCCTGCGACGAGGTGTGTCTACTCGTCGCCGGGCTGCCGCTGCGGCTGCGGTGACGAACCCGACGAAAGGCCACGACGTGAGCACGGTAGACGCCGACGGACCCCAGGCCACGTTCCCCGCGATCACTCCACCCGACGAGCAGGCCCGCAGGCAGGCGGTGGCGCGGCACGCGCAGCTCACCAAGCCCGCCGGTTCGCTGGGGCGGCTGGAGGAACTCGGCGTGTGGATCGCGTCCTGCCAGGGAGCCTGTCCGCCCCGGCCGTTCACCCGGCCCAGGGTGGTGGTGTTCGCGGGCGATCACGGCGTGGCCGCCGAGGGCGTCTCGGCCTACCCGAGCGAGGTCACCGGGCAGATGGTGGCGAACTTCCTCACCGGCGGGGCCGCAGTCAACGTGGCGGCGACCAACGCGGGTGCCACCGTCCGAGTGGTCGACATCGCGGTGGCGGGCGACACCCCGGAGCTGATCGCGACGCACAAGATCCGGCGCGGCTCCGGGGCCGTCAACCGAGAGGACGCGCTCACCGAGGCGGAGACGGCCGCAGCCGTGGCGGCGGGCCGGGCGATCGCGGACGAGGAGATCGACGGCGGCGCAGATCTGCTGATCGCCGGGGACATGGGCATCGGCAACACCACCCCGGCCTCGGTGCTGATCGCCGCCCTGACCGACACCGAGCCGGTGGCCGTCGTCGGGCGGGGCACCGGCATCGACGACGCGGGCTGGATGCGCAAGACCGTGGCGATCCGCGACGCCCTGCGCCGCGCACGGCCGGTCGCGGGCGACCCGCTTGCGCTGCTGCGGGTCGCAGGCGGCGCCGATCTGGCGGCGATCAGCGGCTTCCTCGCCCAGGCGGCCGTCCGCCGCACGCCGGTGCTGCTCGACGGGCTGATCGTCGGCGCGGCGGCGTTGATCGCCGAGGAGCTGGCGCCGGGCGCCCGCCGCTGGTGGGTGGCGGCGCACCGCTCCGCGGAACCGGCGCACACCCTGGTCCTGGATCAGCTCGACCTGAACCCGCTGCTCGACCTGGGAATGCGGCTGGGCGAGGGCTCTGGCGCCCTGGCAGCGCTGCCGCTGCTGACGCTGGCGACGCGCGTCCTCACCGAGATGGCCACCTTCGAGGAGGCCGGGGTGACCAGCACGGAGCCGGTCTGACCGCAGGCGCTCCCGGCGGCCCGACGGCCGTCGACGTTCCGTGCTCCGTGCTCCGTGGGCGGCCTCGTCCGATGAACCGCATCGCCGGACGGCCGCCGTCCGTTGGGGAGGCGCGACGCCGATCCGCCTCGTCGACACCGTCCCGGCCGCGTGCACTCGTCTCGCCACGCGACGACGAGATCCGAGACGACGACATCGAGGGCGGGGAGGCGGCGACATGGGAGACGGCGTTCGACTGGCACTGAGCTGGCTCACCGTGCTGCCGGTGCCGACCAGGGTCGTCGACGCCCGCGCGGCGCGACAGGCGATCATGCTGGCGCCGCTGGTGGGCGCGCTGCTCGGGCTGTTCGGCGCAGGTGTGCTGCTCGGCCTCACCGTGATCGGGGTCCCCTCGGCGGCCACGGGCCTGCTCACCGTGGGCTTCCTCTCATTGGCCACGCGGGGGATGCATCTGGACGGTCTCGCCGACACCGCCGACGGACTCGGCTGTTACGGCTCGCGGGAGCGCGCGCTGGCGGTGATGCGGGACGGCGGCGCAGGCCCGTTCGCGGTCGTCACCCTCGTCATCCTGCTCGGCGTGCAGGCGGCCTCCCTCGCGGCGCTGGCCGAGGCGGGCGCCTGGTACGTCCTCCCGGTGGCGCTCGCGGCCGGGCGAGCGGGTTTCGTCTGGTGTGCGCGACGCGGGGTGCCTGCGGCCCGGCCCGACGGACTCGGCGCGCTGGTGGCGGGCAGCCAACGCCGGTCGGTCGGGCTCGGCTGGTGGGCAGTGCTCCTGATCGCGGCCGTCGCGACGGCACCGCAGAACCCGTGGGTACTGGGGATCGGCGTGCCTGCCGCCTTCGGCGCGGTGGCCGTCCTCTCTCGACACACCACTCGACGCTTCGGCGGCATGACCGGAGACGTCCTCGGCGCGGCCTGCGAGACGGCCGTGACCATCGTCCTGGTCGCCGCAGCCGCCGCTCACTGAAGGCTGGGCGGCGACAGTCACGTCAGCACGTCACCGGCCGGGCACCCGCCGACGACGAAGGGCCGCCCGCGACGAATCGCGAGGCGGCCCTGGTCTGTCGCGAGACTCAGCCGAAGCTGTGCATCCAGCCGTGGGCGTCGGGTGCGGTGCCGCGCTGGATGGCGATCAGCGCATCGCGCAGCCGCTGGGTCACCGCGCCGGTCTTGCCGTCGCCGATGACGAAGCTGCCGCCCTCGTACCTGGCGCCGCCGACCGGCGTGATCACCGCCGCCGTGCCGCAGGCGAACACCTCGGTGATCTCGCCGGAGGCCACGCCGGACTCCCACTCCTCGACCGACACCCGACGCTCCTCGGTCCGGTAACCGAGGTCGCGGGACAGCCGGAGCAGGGAGTCCCTGGTGACGCCCGCGAGCAGCGTGCCGGTGAGCTCGGGGGTCACGATGGTCGCGTCCGCGCCGGAACCCCACACGAAGCAGAGGTTCATGCCGCCCATCTCCTCGACCCAGCGGCGCTCCACCGCGTCGAGCCAGACCACCTGATCGCAGCCCTGTTCGGCGGCCTGGGCCTGCGCGAGCAGGGAGGCCGCGTAGTTACCCGCGAACTTGGCCGCCCCGGTGCCGCCGGGCGAAGCGCGGACGAACTCGGTGCTCAGCCAGACGGTGACCGGGTTGAGCCCGCCCGCGAAGTAGGCGCCTGCGGGCGAGGCGATCAGCAGGTAGGCGTACTCGGCCGCAGGTCGCACGCCGAGGCCGATCTCGATGGAGAACATGAACGGCCGTAGGTACAGCGACTCCTCGGCGTGCTCCGGCACCCAGTGTCGATCCACCTCGACCAGTTCATGCAACGAGCCGAGGAACAGCTCGTCGGGAAGCTCCGGCATCGCCAGCCTGCGGGCGGAGGATCGGAATCGAGCGGCGTTGTCCTCCGGGCGGAAGGTCGCCACGGTGCCGTCCGCCTGCCGGTATGCCTTGAGGCCTTCGAAGATGGACTGGCCGTAGTGCAGGACCATCGCCGCCGGGTCGATCTCGAACGGCGCGTACGGCAGCACACCGGCCTGGTGCCAGCCCCGATCGGCGGTCCAGTCGATGCGCACCATGTGGTCGGTGAAGTGCCGACCGAAGCCGGGGTTCGCGAGTACCTCGGCGATGCGTTCCGGCGTGGCGGGGCTCGGATTCAGGGTCCGGGAGAATGGCAACACCGAGGTCATACCGGCAGCCTAATACTCGGTCCGTGCTCCGAGCATCGCCTCCCCTATTGTTGGAGATCCGATATCTTTCCGATCGGCGCATCGGCGGGTCGACGCACCGCCGTCGCACGCCGGGGCGACCGCGACCGGCCACGTCGATCCCGGACCCGCCGCGACCGGCCTGATCTCCGCCGGGATCGACGACGAGGTCAGCGGACGTGGGACTCCACGAACGGCGGCGCGACGACCGCACAGGCCAGCGGCCTGCCCCGCACGTCCACCACGACCTCCGAACCGAGTTCCACCCCGGCCGAGGTGTCGAGCAGGGCCAGGGCGATGCCGGTCTTGAGCGTCGGGGAGAACGTGCCGGAGGTGGTCCGGCCGACGGCCGCGCCGTCGCCGTCGCGCACGGTCATGTCCGCACGCGGGACGCCCCTGCCCAGCGCGCGTAGGCCGCGCAGCCTGCGAGCCCGGCCCGCCTTCTTCTCGGCCAGCAGCGCGTCTCGACCCCAGAACGCGTCCTTCTTCCAGCCGACGGCCCAGCTCGCGGAGGCCTGCAGCGGGCTGATCTCCGTCGAGAGCTCGTGACCGTGCAGCGCGTAGCCCATCTCGGTGCGCAGCGTGTCCCTGGCCCCGAGTCCGCAGGCCCGGCCGCCGACGGCGGCGGCCGCTGCCGACAACGCGTCCCACAACGCGGGCGCGTCGTCCCAGGCAGGCACCAGCTCGTAACCGTGCTCCCCGGTGTAGCCGGTCCGGCAGACGCGCACCGTCGTGCCGCGCCACGGGGCGTCGGCGAACGCCATGTAGTCCAGGTCGGCGGGCAGCCCCAGCGCGCCGAGCACCTCGGCCGAACGGGGACCCTGCACCGCGAGGACGCCGAAGTCCTCATGCTGCCCGGTCACGGTCACGCCGTCCGGCGCCGCCGCGCTCAGCCGCCGCACGACCTCGGCCGTGTTGGCCGCGTTCGGCACCAGGAACACCTCGTCGTCGCCGACGAGGTAGGCGATGAGGTCGTCGACGACGCCGCCGTCCTCGGTGCAGCACAGGGTGTACTGCGCCCGACCCGCCGAGATCCGACGCAGGTCATTGCTGAGACACGCGTTGACGAACTCCGAGGCTCCCGGCCCGGCGACGGTGGCCTTGCCCAGGTGGGAGACGTCGAAGATCCCCACCGAGTCACGGACGGCGCCGTGCTCCGCGACGACCCCGCCGCCGTCGTACTGGATCGGCATCTCCCAGCCCCCGAACGGGGCGAAGACGGCGCCCAGCGACTCGTGGGCCCGGTGCAGCGGACCACGACGCGATTCTGGCTTCGATGACTCGTTGCTCTGGCTCACGATCGCGGAGGCTACCGCCACGGCCTCGCGGTGAGCGCGAGCGCGGCGGCGCCGAAGGCGAGGACGAGCGCGGTGCCCGCGAGCGCAGCCACCGGCAGGCTCATCGCGAGGATCACCGAGGCGAACATCCCCGTGCAGCCGCGCCGCGCCGAGGCCGTGTCCTGCTCGCCCGCGATCAGCCGTGCCGAGGCGTTCAGGAACGCGTAATGCGTGAGCAGCAGGCAGACGCCCATGGCCAGTACGGCGGCCGGGGCGAGCACGAGGACCGCGACACAGGCGGCGAGTCCGACGACCAGTTCCACTGACCAGCTCGGCTCCGACGCGTCGGAGCGGGCACGCGAGGGCCAGCGCACGTCGCCCTCCACGATCGACACCCGCATCGCGTCCCGTGCCGAGGTGAGCGCGGCGATCACCGGGGGCAGCATGGCCGCCAGCGCCGCGATGCCGACGAGCGTGGCCAGCGGGGCGGCGTCTGCGGCGACGACGAGATCGAGCAGCGGCGTCGGCGACAGCCCGAGCCGATGCGGGCCGAGCTGGTGCCATCCCGCGAAGGCCACGATCAGGATCAGGGCGGCCGAGGCGAGCAGGGCGATGGTCATCGGCGCGATCACACCGCTGCGCGGGCGAGCACCGCGGGTGGTGAATCGCTCGAAGCCGCAGAAGGCGACGAAGGCCATGGCCGCCGCCTCCGCCACCCCGCTGATCTCGACGACCGGTACGGGCGCCCCGCTCGGGGCGGGCTCCAGAGCCACTGCGGCGGCCACCACGATCGCCAGCACGCCCACGACCAGGACCGGCAGCAGGCCGAGCCCGCGTGGGCGGGGCAGCCGCGCGATCACGAGCGTCGTCGCCACCGCGATCACCAGCGGGCCGGACCACGATCGCCCGCCGGGCCAGAGGTGATCGGTCAGGACGCCCGCGATCCCGGCGGCCAGGATCACCTGACCGGCCAGGAAGGCCACGCTGCTGAGTCGGGCAGGCCACACGCCGAGGTGATCACGTAGGTCGATGTGGGTGCCGTGCTGTCGCGAACCGGAGTCCCCGGCCCGACCGCGAGCCGAGGCCAGCACCGCAGACGACGACACGGTGCACCAGGCGGCGAGGAGAGCCGCCAAGACCGCGAGTGGAAGCCAGGGACCTGCCGTCGCGACGCCCAGCGCAGGTACGAGGAAGACGCCGACACCGAGCAGACAGCCCAGCGCCACGGTCACCGAGCTGAGCAGTCGCAGTGGCAACGTGCGCCGAACACACGTCAACAGTTGCGTCACCTCTACACCGTTCCAGAGATCACTCTCGGCGGGTAGCCGCCCGATCGTGGAGACCAATCAGCACGGAACGTAGTCGACGCCAGCCGGGCAGGCCCGAACACCGGCTCGATGTCCCTCGTCGTCACCCCGGCGGGGCAGCCGCCCGACACCCCGCCGGGTGCCGACGAAGACCCGCCGTCCACGAGGTCCCCCGCCGCCCGCCGGTCGACGTCGAGTGCTTCGGCGGCCCTTTCTCCTGGCAGTCGCATCGGCCCGTCGAACATCGGACACCGACTACGGCAGCCTGCGTGCCACTGGCGACGGAAATCGATGTTCGGGGAGCTGGAACACCCAGCTCACCGTGGTTCTACCATGCGCAGCAGAAGCACGGCCCCGCCCACGAATCGCGTGCCGGGGCGAGAACACGTCGCGAAGGAGCCTCACGTGAGCAGCCCCACGCTTGCCGTCACCGACAGTGATCCTGTCGGCCTGACAGCAGACGCCCTGATCATCGGCACCGTGCAGGGCACGGACGGCGCCACGCCCGCACCGGGATCGGACTCGGTCGACGCGGCGTTCCCCGGTGGTCTCGCCGCGCTGCTGACGGTGGTGGGTGCGACCGGCCGCGCCGACGAGGTCGTCAAGATCCCGACGCAGGGTCGGGTCACCGCACCACTGCTCATCGCGGTGGGGCTCGGCAAGGCCGACCAGGACGGCGGGCTCACCGCCGAACAGGTCCGACGCGCCTCGGGTGCGGCAGCCAGGGCGCTGGGCGACGACGTCGCGCAGGTGGTGAGCACCCTGTCGACGATCGACCTGGCCGCCGCCGCACAGGGCACCGCGCTCGGCGCCTACCGCTTCGACCAGTACAAGTCGACCGAAGAGGGTCGGGCACTGAACTCCGTCACGTTCGCCAGGACGCCGGAACAGGACGGTGACGCCACCGCGACCCTGACGGCCGCCGCCGCCATCGCGAAGGCGGTCAACTCCGCCCGCGACCTGGTGAACACCCCGCCCAACGACCTTTTCCCCGAGTCCTTCGCGCAGCGCACCGCCGACCTGCTCCGCGGCACCGACGTCGACTTCGAGGTGCTCGACGAGCAGGCGCTGGCCAGGGACGGCTACGGCGGCATCCTCGGCGTCGGCGCGGGCTCCTCCCGACCGCCTCGCCTGCTCCGCCTGCGGTACAAGGGCCCCAAGGCGGGCAAGAAGGTCGCACTGGTCGGCAAGGGCGTGACCTTCGACAGCGGCGGGATCTCGCTCAAGCCCGCAGCCGACATGCACCACATGACCAGCGACATGGCGGGCGCCGCCGCCGTCGTGGCCGTCGTGGTCCTCGCCGCCGAACTGGGCTATCCGCTGGAGATCACCGCGACGGTGCCGCTGGTCGAGAACCTGCCGTCCGGCACCGCCTACCGGCCGGGCGACGTGCTCACCATGTTCGGCGGCAAGACCGTCGAGGTCCTCAACACCGACGCCGAGGGCAGGCTGATCCTGGCCGACGCGATCACCCGCGCCGCCGAGGACGAGCCCGACTACCTCATCGAGACCTCCACCCTCACCGGGGCGCAGGTCGTGGCGCTGGGCAAGCGGACCGCCGGGATCATGGGCTCCGACGACTTCCGCGACCGGGTCGCGGGTCTGGCCCGCGCCACCGGCGAGGGCGGCTGGGCGATGCCGCTGCCCGAGGAGCTGCGCGGCGACCTGGACTCCAAGCTGGCCGACCTCGCCAACATCACCGGTCACCGCTGGGGCGGGATGCTCGCCGCCGGGATCTTCCTGCGCGAGTTCGTCGCCGAGGGCCTGGAGTGGGCGCACATCGACATCGCGGGGCCGTCGTACAACGACAAGGCCCCGTGGGGCTACACCCCCAAGGGCGGGACCGGCGTCCCGGTGCGCACCATCGCCGCCGTGCTCGCCGACATCGCCGAGCAGGGCTGAGCCGAGCAGGGCTGAGCCGAGCAGGACTGAGCAGGACTGAGGCGAAAGCAGCCACGGTCCGGCGGAGGCAGCAGCGCCCCGGTGAGTCGAGACTCACCGGGGCGCTTCTCGTGTCGTGGTCGAGGCACACCCCGCGCGATCGCCGCGGACGCGCAGCCCTCTCGATCACCGTCGGTCGGGCTGCGGCGCCTCGACGCCGAGCAGACCCCGCCGACCAGGGCGGCTCCCGCTACAGAACCCGACCTGCTCCGGCCGAACGCATCCGGTGCCACTGCCGGGCGGTCTCGGTGAGATCGGCGAGATCAGCCATCGGCCTCGCAGGCCCGGCCTGCGTCCAGACGGACCCCGACTCGTCGAAGGCTACGACGCTCGTCCCGACGGGCCACGAGATCGGCGGTGATCCTCCGCCGCGACACCGCCGAGTGCGCCGCCTGGCGCAGGCATCCGATCCAACAGCGCACCGGCACGCCGGTCGGGCGGCTCATCCGACACCGACCCGGCACCACGGGCCGCAGGCCTGGGGCCGGGCTCGTCGCCGCCCGCCGGTCCGGCGATCGTCCGCGCGGTCGGCCTGCTCACCGGTCACCGAAGCCATCGGCCGTCTGAGCTGCGCCGTCGTCCGACGCGGCTCGCCCGCCAGGCGGCCGGGCTCAGTCGACCGGTCCCCCAGCCCTCGGGCTCAGTCCTCCATGCGGCGGCGCTGCTCCTGTTTCCGTGCCGAGCGCTGCCGAGCCTGGAAGTCGCGCATCCGCTGCGGATAGCCGACGAGCCCGACGTCGTACACGGGCATGGCCAGCTTCTTGGCCAGCTGTTTGGCCGCCTCCGGTCCGGCGATCCGACGCCGGGTCCACTCGCCGTCGTGGGCGACGAAGACGATCGTCGTCTCCGTGACCGTGGTCTTCGGCTCGACGAAGGCCTCCACCCCGCGTCGAGCGGCAGCCCACTGTTCCAGATGACTCGTGTCGTCCTTGCTTGCCACGCGGGTCGTTCCAGGACGTTGACTCCTGCGAAACCTATCGAAAAGGCCCACAACGGACACCTCCTTCGTTATTGCCTCGATCCTGCCGGCCGGAGGTGTCACGGCGGTGACGTCCAGGCCGATCAATCCAAGCTCGTTTCATGATCCGTCATCGGCCGTCGGGCGCCGACGCGGCGAGGGGCCTGGCGAAGGCGCCGTCGCCCCCGGATCACCGCAGGCCGCCCGAGTGGAGATCGGGCCGCGACCGGTCACGGCGCGTCGGTCCGCGCGTGGTCCGAGCGAGGACGGGGATGCCGCCGCCTGCCGAGGGCATCGGCGGCATCCGGCACGGGCATCCGACACGGCGGCCGAACAGGGCCGGTCGAGGCCGCGTCGCCGACACGCCCGGCGTGGTGACAAGATGGCGTCGGGTACCAGCGACGACCGGCGCTGCATCCGATATATACGCGACCACCCTGTCGATGCGTTCGCAAGGAGATCCCGTGGCTGACACCTCCGCCGACATCGTGATCCTCGGTGGCGGCTCCGGCGGTTACGCGTGCGCGCTGCGCGCGGCTGAGCTGGGCCTGTCCGTCGTTCTGATCGAGAAGGACAAGCTGGGCGGCACCTGCCTGCACCGAGGCTGCATCCCGACCAAGGCGCTGCTGCACGCCGCGGAGATCGCCGACTCTGCCAGGGGAGGAGACGCCTTCGGCGTCAAGACCTCCCTGGAGGGCATCGACATGACCGGCGTCAACGCCTACCGCGACGGCGTGGTGAGCAGGCTCTACAAGGGTCTCCAGGGCATGATCAAGTCGAAGAAGATCACCGTGGTCGAGGGCGAGGGCACCTTCGTCGGTCCGAACTCCGTCGAGGTGGACGGCATCCGCCACACCGGCAGGAACGTGGTGCTGGCCACCGGCTCGTACGCCAAGAGCCTGCCCGGTCTCGAGCTGGGCGGCCGCGTCATCACCAGTGACCAGGCGCTGGAACTGGACTACGTCCCGGACCGGGTCGTGGTGCTCGGCGGCGGCGTCATCGGCGTGGAGTTCGCCAGCGTGTGGCGCTCCTTCGGCGCGGAGGTCACGATCGTCGAGGCGCTGCCCAGGCTCGTCCCCGCCGAGGACGAGTTCCTGTCCAAGCAGCTCGAGCGCGCGTTCCGCAAGCGGGGCATCGCGTACAAGACCGGGGTCCGCTTCAGCGGCGTCACCCAGAACGACGCCGGTGTGTCGGTGAGCCTGGAATCGGGCGAGCAGCTCGACGCCGACCTGCTGCTCGTCGCCGTCGGACGGGGGCCCAGCACCTCGGGCGTCGGCTACGAGGAGGCGGGCGTGGCGATGGATCGGGGCTTCGTCCAGACCGACGACCTGCTGCGGACCAACCTGCCGAACGTCTACGCGGTGGGCGACATCGTCCCCGGCCTGCAACTGGCCCATCGAGGCTTCCAGCAGGGCATCTTCGTCGCCGAGCAGATCGCCGGGCTGGACCCGACGCCGATCGACGAGACGGGCATCCCCCGCGTCACCTACTGCGAGCCGGAGGTCGCCTCCGTGGGCTTGACCGAGGCGGCGGCGGCCGAGAAGTACGGCGCGGTGCAGACCCTCGTATACGACCTCGGCGGCAACGGCAAGAGCCAGATCCTCAAGACCTCGGGTGCGGTGAAGCTGGTCAAGGCGGGCGCCAAGGGAGAGGACGGCCCGGTCGTCGGCGTCCACCTCGTCGGAGCCCGCGTCGGCGAGCTGATCGGCGAGGCGCAGTTGATCTACAACTGGGAGGCCCATGCCGAGGACGTCGCCCCCCTGATCCACGCACACCCCACCCAGAACGAAGCCCTCGGCGAGGCGCACCTCGCCCTGGCCGGCAAACCCCTGCACGCCCACGCCTGATGCCGGCGCGAGGAACATCCCCAACGAGCGACTAGTTCGAGGAGTCAGCGAAACATGGCCTTCTCCGTCCAGATGCCCGCACTCGGCGAGAGCGTCACCGAGGGCACCGTCACCCGGTGGCTCAAGCAGGAAGGCGACCGCGTCGAGGTCGACGAGCCGTTGCTGGAGGTGTCCACCGACAAGGTC
Organism: Actinoalloteichus sp. GBA129-24; assembly: GCF_001941645.1. NCBI lineage: Bacteria > Bacillati > Actinomycetota > Actinomycetes > Pseudonocardiales > Pseudonocardiaceae > Actinoalloteichus > Actinoalloteichus sp. GBA129-24. The sequence continues at coordinate 6,013,587 of NZ_CP016077.1, forward strand.
GACACCGAGATCCCCTCCCCGGCGGCAGGCATCCTGCAGCGCATCGTCGCCCCGGAGGACGAGACCGTCGACGTCGGCGCCGAGCTGGCCGTCATCGACGACGGCTCCGGCGGCGCGGACGCTCCGTCCGCACCTGCGGAGTCCGCACCCGAACCCCCCGCCCAGGAGACGCAGGCCCCGGCTGCCGCCGAGCAGGAGGCCCCGGCCCCGCAGCAGTCCGAGCCCGCCGCGCCGCAGGGTGGTGGCGAGGGCACGTCCGTGCCGATGCCCGCGCTCGGCGAGAGCGTCACCGAGGGCACCGTGACTCGCTGGCTGAAGCAGGTCGGCGACTCCATCGCCGTCGACGAGCCGCTGCTGGAGGTGTCCACCGACAAGGTCGACACCGAGATCCCCTCGCCGGTGGCAGGCACGCTGCTGGAGATCTCCGTCCAAGAGGACGAGACCGTCGAGGTCGGCGCGCAGCTCGCCGTCGTCGGCGCGGCAGGCGCGGCTGCACCCGCAGCACCCGCCCCGGCCGCCGAGCCCGAGCCTGCGGCGCCTGCCCCGGCCGAGCAGCCGAAGCCCGCCGAGCAGCCCCCGGCAGCTCCCCCGGCCCCGGCCCAGCAGGCGGCACCCGCTGCCCCGGCGCCCACGCCCCCTGCCGCCCCGGCAGCGGCCCCGGCGACCGGGAACGACGCCGCGCCGTACGTGACCCCGCTGGTGCGCAAGCTCGCCACCGAGCACGGCATCGACCTGGCGACGCTGACCGGTACCGGCGTCGGCGGTCGGATCCGCAAGCAGGACGTCCTCGCCGCAGTGGAGGCGGCCAAGGCTCCCGCGCCCGCCGCCCCGACACAGGCCCCGGCCGCCGCCCCGGCAGGCGGGCCCAGTGCGGAGGCCGTCGCACTGCGCGGCAAGACCGAGAAGATGAGCAGGCTCCGCCAGGTCATCGCCCAGCGGATGGTCGAGTCGCTCCAGGTCTCGGCGCAGCTCACCACGGTCGTCGAGGTCGACGTCACGAAGATCGCCCGCCTGCGCGACCGGGCCAAGAAGGCGTTCCAGGAGCGGGAAGGCGTCAAGCTCTCCTTCCTGCCGTTCTTCGCCAAGGCCACCGTCGAGGCGCTCAAGCAGCACCCGAAGCTCAACGCCTCGGTGAACGAGCAGGCCAAGGAGATCACCTACCACGGTGCCGAGCACCTGGTCGTCGCGGTGGACACCGACCGAGGCCTCCTCGTGCCGGTCATCCACAACGCGGGTGACCTGAACCTCGGCGGCCTGGCCCGCAAGATCACCGATCTCGCCGAGCGCACCAGGGCGAACAAGATCACCCCGGACGAGCTGAGCGGCGGCACGTTCAGCCTGACCAACACCGGCAGCCGGGGCGCCCTGTTCGACACGCCGATCGTGTTCCAGCCGCAGGTCGGCATCCTCGGCGTCGGCAGCGTGGTGAAGCGCCCGGTCGTGGTCAGCGACGAGGCGGGCGGCGACACCATCGCCATCCGCTCGATGGTCTACCTGGCCCTGTCCTACGACCACCGACTCGTCGACGGCGCGGACGCGGCCCGGTTCCTCTCCACCATGAAGCAGCGGCTGGAAGAGGGCGCCTTCGAGGCCGATCTGGGTCTCTAGATCCGCCGACCCGGCTTGCCGGGTGACACCCGATCACGTCAGGCCCCCGAACCGTTCTGGTTCGGGGGCCTGATCGCGTCTCGCCCCCGAATCGGCCGATGGTCGGCGGCGTCCGGCCGCCCGCCCGCCCGCCGGAAGAGGTCGATCATCGGACGACGAACCCGCAGGTCGACTGCCCGACAGTCCCCCACTGCGGTCGATCAGGAGCCGCCGATCGAGCGGGCCCGGCCGCAAGCCGGTCTGCACGCCCAGTGGCAGACCGACTCCCGTGGTGCACCCGCCCGATACCGGGAGAGAACTCGCATTCTGGATGCCGATCGGCGACGATCACGCCATGCGCATCGTGATCGCGGGCTCCTCGGGACTGATCGGCACCGCCTGTGTCGCACTGCTTCGGCGGCGCGGCCACGAGGTCGTCCGGCTGGTCCGCCGGGCCGCCGCCGCACCGGACGAGCGGAGCTGGGACCCGCCGTCCGGCGTCATCGAGCCGGGTGCGCTCGACGGTGCGGACGCGGTGATCAACCTGTGCGGCGTGGGCATCCTGGATCGCCGATGGAGTGACGGCCGCCAGCAGATCATCCGCGACAGCAGGCTCGTTCCCAGCGAGGTGCTCGCGGGCGCCGTCGCGGACGCGGGAGTCCCGGTGCTGGTCAACGGCTCGGCCGTCGGCTATTACGGCGACACCGGAGACCGCGCCGTCGACGAGGGCGCCCCGGCAGGCGCAGGCTTCGTGGCCGGGCTGTGCGTGGACTGGGAGGACGCCGCCGCCGGGGCCACCGCCTCGGGCGGCAGGCTCGTGATCGCCAGGAGCGGCATCGTGCTCGCGCGCTCCGGCGGCCTGCTGGGCAGGCTGCGCCCGCTCTTCTCGGCCATGCTCGGCGGCAGACTGGGCAGCGGCAGGCAGTACATGTCCTGGATCTCCCTGGAAGACCACGTCGCCGCGCTGTGCTTCCTGATCGAGAACGAGTCGATCTCCGGCCCGGTCAACCTCACCGCACCCGCTCCGGTGACCAATGACGACTTCACCAGGGCGCTGGCCACCGCCGTGGGCAGGCCCGCACCCTGGGTGGTTCCCGGCTTCGCGCTGCGGGCGGTGGTGGGCGGCGCCGCCGACGAGATGATCCTCACCGGACAGCGAGCGGTCCCCCGCGAGCTGGCCCGTCACGGCTTCCAGTTCGCGCATCCGACCGTCGACTCCTGCCTGCCCGCCACCGTCGGCGGATGAGACCAGCGCCTGCGGGCGTAGGGTCGTGCTCGTGCCTCAGACGAACGCATCGGCGCGCAGCGCGTCCTGCCGGGCGAGCGCGGAACCCGTGCTCGTCGAGCGGATCGGCCGTATCGACTATGTGCAGGCCTGGGACCGGCAGCGAGAGCTCGCCGCCGCCCGTGCCGACGGACAGGGTCCGGACTCGCTGCTGCTCCTGGAACATCCCTCGGTCTACACGGCGGGCAAGCGGACCCAGCAGGAGGACCGCCCCTCGGACGGCACCCCGGTGGTCGACGTCGACCGGGGCGGGAAGATCACCTGGCACGGGCCGGGTCAGCTCGTCGGTTATCCGCTGATCGCGCTGCGGGACCCGATCGACGTCGTCGACTACGTGCGCAGGCTGGAACAGGCGCTGATCAGCGTGTGCGACCAGCTCGGCGTCCACACCGGCCGGGTGGAGGGACGCAGCGGCGTCTGGCTGCCCGCCGACGATCGCGGGATCGAGCGCAAGATCGCGGCCATCGGCATCCGGGTGCAGCGCGGCGTCACCATGCACGGCTTCGAGATCAACTGCGACGCCGATTTGGCGGCCTTCGATCGGATCGTGCCCTGCGGCATTCGCGACGCCGGGGTGACCTCGTTGAGCCAGGAGCTGGATCGACCGGTGACCGTGGCCGAGGTCCTGCCGTTGGCCGAGCAGGCGGTGTTGGACGCGATCGAGGGCATCCTGCCGATCAGCGAACGCGACGCCAGGGCAGGCGGAACCGAGCCGGTGCTCGATCCGGCCACCTTCGCCCTGGCCCCCAGCCTGGTGCCGCGAGGCTGACCCCGGCCGGGCGCTGTTGAAGACCGTCCGGGAGTTCGCCTCGCCGGGGGTCACCGCGGGCGGGACGGCTCCGGCACAGGCCTCGGCTCGCCGGCCCGCCGGACAGACAGCCGGGCGCGAGCCTGCCGCAGCCGGCGGTGGACGGCGCATCCGGCCTGCGCGCGCTCTCCGACCACCCGCCGGCGGGCAGACGTCGGCCCGCCCGGGTCAGCCGAGCTGCGGGACGACCTCGGCGGCGACCAGCTCGATGTGCTCCAGGTCGGTCACGTCCAGGACCTGGAGGTACATCCGGTCGATGCCGCCGCGCTCCCGCCAGCGGCCGAGCTTGTCGACCACCTCGGCGGGCGAGCCCGCGAGGCCGTTCTCGCGCAGCTCGGCGGGCTTCCGGTCGATCGCCTCGGCCCGCCGGACGAGCTCGGCGTCATCCCGCCCGACGCACAACACCTGGGCGGCAGACCACCGGATCTCACCGGGGTCCCGGCCCACGTCGACGGCGGCGGCCCTGACCCGGTCGAACTGGGCCGCAGCCGTGTCGGCGTCGACGAAGGGCAGGTTGAACTCGTCGGCGAACCTCGCGGCCAGCCTCGGAGTCCGCTTCTTGCCGCTGCCGCCGATCACCACCGGCGGCCCCGGCCGCTGCACCGGCTTGGGCAGCGCGGGCGAGTCGACGAGCCGGTAGTGCGTTCCGTCGTAGGAGAAGGTCTCGCCCTCCTCGGTCGCCCAGAGCCCGGTGATGACCTCCAGCTGCTCGGTGAACAGGTCGAAGCGCTCCCCGATCGGCGGGAACGGGATGCCGTAGGCGGTGTGCTCGCGGGCGAACCAGCCGGTGCCGAGCCCGAACTCGACTCGACCACCCGACATCTGGTCGACCTGGGCGACCGCGACGGCCAGCGGGCCGGGGTACCGGAAGGTCGCGGCGGTCACCAGCGTGCCCAGCCGGATCGTGGCGGTCTCCCGTGCCAGAGCCCCCAGGGTCACCCAGGCGTCGGTGGGGCCCGGCAAGCCGCTGCCGTCGCCCATCGAGAGGTAGTGGTCGGAGCGGAAGAAGGCGTCGTAGCCGGTCTCCTCGGCATGCCGAGCGAGCCGGAGCAGGTCGTCGTAGGAGGCACCCTGCTGGGGCTCGGTGAAGATACGGAGAGTGAGGCTGTCAGTCACGCTCCCCAGGCTACGACCCGACCGCCCGACCGCCTGTCCCACCGTGCAGGGCCGTTCGGGGTCGGTGTCGCTCTGCCGAGCCGAAGCGGGTATTGATGTCCTCATGGCGAAGTGGACCATCACGGATATTCCAGATCAGTCAGACCGAGTCGCGTTGATCACCGGCGCCAACTCCGGCATCGGCCGAGCCTGCGCGGTGGCGCTGGCCTCGCGCAACGCCAGGGTGCTGGTGGCGGCGCGGTCGGTCGAGCGCGGTACTGCCGTCGTGGAGAAGATCACGTCGGTAGGCGGCCGGGCCGAGCTGCTCGAGCTCGACCTCGCCGACCTCGCCTCGGTACGTCGGGCGGCCGCCGAGGTCGGCGAACGCGCCCCGGAGGGCCTGGACCTGCTGATCAACAACGCGGGGGTGATGGCCACTCCCCTCAAGCGCACCGCAGAGGGCTTCGAACTGCAGTTCGCCACCAACCATCTCGGACACGCCGCCCTCACCTGGCTGCTGATGCCCCGACTCCGACAGCGACCGGGAGCACGGGTCGTCACCGTGTCGAGCTTCACCCACAAGGGACGCGGGCTGGACCTGGACGACCCGAACTTCGATCAGCGCAGATACAACTCCGGCCAGGCCTACAGCCAGTCGAAGATCGCGAACCTGCTCTTCATGTTCGAACTCGACCGCAGACTTCGCACCGACGGCGCCGACGTGCTCAGCGTCGCCGCGCATCCGGGCATCGTCGACACCGAGCTGGCGGCCAACTCCGCCAGGATGCGTGCCTCGGACTTCATCGAGAAGGCGGCGAACCTCTTCAGTAAGACGACCGGACAGTCGCCGGAGCAGGGCGCCCTCCCGCTGCTCTACGCGGCCACCATGGCCGACGTCCGTGGCGGGGACTACTTCGGTCCCGACGGCCTTGGCGAGCTGCGTGGCGGGCCCAAGCGGGTGGCGACCTCCGCCGAGGCGCAGAGCATCTCGGATGCCCGCAGGCTCTGGGAGATCACCGCCGAACTGACCTCGGTAACCCCCGACCCCGTCTGAGGGCCTGCCTTCGGTCCCGCTCCGTCGGGAACGGGGATCGGCGTGGACGAAGCCGCACGGCGACCGGAGGAAGCCGCGACGGAGTCATGAGGACCGACGACGCAGCCGCAGATCGCCGCGACTGCCCCGCGCGACTCCGACGGCAGGGATCACAGACAAGCCGCGAGAACACCGGTGCGCTGGGACGACGATGACCGTCGCTTCCCGCAGGCCTCCCGATGCCTCGGCGACCACGAGTCCGGGCGCCTACGCCGCCGCCACCACGGGAAACGGCGGCGTAGGCTGGGCCGCGTGACGGTCGTACCGGAGGGACGGAAGCTGCTGCGTCTGGAAGTTCGCAACAGCCAGACGCCCATAGAGAAGAAGCCATCCTGGATCAAGACCCGCGCGCGCATGGGCCCGGAGTTCCGCGAACTCAAGAGCCTGGTGCGCCGCGAGGGACTGCACACGGTCTGCGAGGAGGCGGGCTGTCCCAACATCTACGAGTGCTGGGAAGACCGTGAGGCGACGTTCCTCATCGGCGGCGGGCAGTGCACCCGTCGATGCGACTTCTGTCAGATCGACACCGGCAAGCCGGATGCCCTCGATCGTGCCGAGCCGCGCAAGGTGGCGGAGTCGGTCCAGGCCATGGGCCTGCGGTACTCCACGGTCACCGGCGTCGCCCGGGACGACCTCGACGACGGCGGCGCCTGGCTCTACGCCGAGACGGTCCGGGAGATCCACCGGCTCAACCCCGGAACCGGCGTCGAACTGCTGATCCCGGACTTCAACGCCGATCCCGACCAGCTCGCCGAGGTCTTCAGCAGCAGGCCGGAGGTGCTGGCGCACAATCTGGAGACCGTGCCGAGCGTCTTCCGACGGATGCGCCCCGCCTTCCGCTACGACCGTTCGCTCGAGGTCATCACGGCCGCCCGTGCGGCGGGCCTGGTCACCAAGTCGAACCTGATCCTCGGGATGGGCGAGGAGCCCGCCGAGGTGGTGGCCACGATGCGCGACCTCCACGAGGCAGGCTGCGAGATCCTGACCATCACTCAGTACCTGCGGCCGAGCACTCGACACCACCCGGTGGACCGCTGGGTGAAGCCCGAGGAGTTCGTCTCCCACCAGCAGGCGGCCGAGGAGATCGGCTTCGCAGGCGTCATGGCGGGCCCGCTGGTGCGTTCGTCGTACCGCGCGGGCAGGCTGTTCGCCCGGACGAAGGCGCACCGGGGCGAGGCACTGCCTGAGAACCTGCTGCACCTGGCCGACGAGCAGCCTGCCGCTCAGGAGGCCGCCGCGCTGCTGGCCCGCTGAGCAGGCACGAGAGCGGGTCCCGGCCTGCGGGAGCCGCCCAGAAGAGACGCTCAGGCGACCGGATCCGCTCACCCTTCGTGACCGTCCGATGACGGTCACGGCGGTGGGCGGACCGGCCGCCCACCGGTCACGACGTCGGCCGTATCCTAGGGCCATGGCCCCTAAGCTGGATAAAGCTGCCGCCAAGGAAGCGGCGAAGCAGCGACGCCAGGCTTCCCGAGAGCGTCGCAAGCAGATCTTCGAGGCGTTCAAGATGCAGCGCCGCGAGGATCGCGGACTCATCCCGTGGATGGTCGGCGCGCTACTCGTGGTCGCCGGGGCGATCTTCGGCCTCGGCTTCATCTGGGGACTCCAGTGGGTCTTCCTGCCGGTCGGCATCGCCTTCGGTCTGCTGGCCGCCGTGGTCATCTTCGGTCGCCGCGTGCAGCGCAACGTGTATCGCAAGGCCGACGGTCAGCCGGGCGCGGCAGGCTGGGCGCTGGAGAACCTGCGCGGCCGGTGGCGAGTGACCAACGCCGTCGCCGGGACGGCCCATCTCGACGCCGTGCACCGGGTGATCGGGAGGCCGGGCATCATCCTGGTCGGTGAGGGCGCCCCGCACCGGGTCAAGAACCTGCTCGGCCAGGAGAAGAAGCGCATCGCCCGCGTCGTCGGCGACACCCCGATCTATGACGTGATCGTCGGGAACGACGAGAAGCAGGTGCCGCTCTCCAAGATCCAGGCTCACCTGGCGAAACTGCCCCGCAACATCACGGTGGCCCAGATGGACGTCATCGAGACCCGGCTGGCCGCGCTGGCCAGCAAGGGCGTGCCGCTGCCCAAGGGCCCGATGCCGCAGGGCTCGAAGATGCGCAGCATGCAGCGCACCGTGCGCCGTCGCTGACCCACGCCGAATCCGCACCGCCGCCGACGCTGGTGTCCAGTCAGGGCCGTCACCACGTCAGACCGAACGGGCCGCCTCTCGGCGGCCCGTTCGTCGTCTCGGCCTCGAGCGCTCGGGGAGTTCGGCAGCGGATCGAGGGCGTGCCGCGCTGCGACCGATTCCGCCTTCAATGGTTCGGATCGGCTCGGCAGGCCTTCCGTTCGCGGGGCGGCCGGTTCGCGGGGCGGCCGCGCACGAGAACCGGCAGACTGCCCTTTCGTGCCTGACGTGCCTGCCGACTGGCCCCCCGATGTGTCAGGGGCGGTACCGCATCAGACGGGCCCGTCAGACGTCGTCCGGAACCGGCCGTGCGATCGCGGTGGCTGCCCACGACGGCATGCGGCCCGTCCGATCCCGTTTCACCGGTTCACCACCCGCCCACGGCGCCGCCCCGAGGCATGCCGGATCAGACGGTCGAGGCCGTCGGCGCGGGCCGACGGGCGGCGCAGGCCTCAGTCCCGATGACGACCGGCCGCACTCCTCGGCCGTGGAGTTCGACGACCGTCGGCGGATGGGCGCGGCGACGCTCATCGCGATCGGACGACCACGGTCCCGGCGGCCTTGTCGTGCAGCCCTCGGGAGTCGGCGTCCCAGATCAGCGCGGGCACGATGAAGAAGATGAGCGCGGTGCGCGCCATGGCGCGCAGCGGACCGACGGCGGGAATGTCGCCGACCCTCGCGACGCGAATGCCCAGCAGGGCCATCCCGGGGGTGAAGCCCACGGTGGCCACCGGCAGGATGGTCAGCAGCGCCCAGACGAGCAGGCTCCAGTTCCTCGGCAGTTCCGGCGCGGTGAACAGGCCTGCGATCAGCGCGGACAGCAGCAGGTCGACCAGCAGGGCGACGGCCCGGCTCCCCTTACCGGCGACCGAGTCGGGTCCGTGCTCGGGCAGCCCGAGGCGTTGGCCGCGCCAGTCCTGCCGGACCTGCTCCGGTCGTTCCCCCGGCGGCAGCGCCGAGGATGGTCCGGTCAGCCAGGATCCGGTCAGCCTGTTCACCAGTCCAGAGTAAACCGCCTGGTGAAGGCGATCACGGCGGGTCGTGCCGCTCGGCGAACCCGCAGGCCAGTTAACGTGGTCGAAACATCCGGTTGATGAGTGGGCAACACGGGCCACCTAGCTTCGCCGTGAGCCGGTGGCATTAGACCGGTGGGAGGGACGGCACTGCCCGACCGGGCAGGGTCTTCGCTGCCCGAGTGGCCGGTAGCCGCCCCATGGTCCCGATCTGACGAAGGAGCCGTTAAGGGTGTTCAGCAATGCCGATGAGGTCCTGCGGTTCATCGCCGATGAGGACGTGAAGTTCGTCGATATCCGGTTCTGTGATCTGCCGGGAATCATGCAGCACTTCACCGTCCCGGCCGCGACCCTCGACGCCGACGCGTTCACCGAGGGGTTCGCCTTCGACGGTTCCTCGGTACGCGGCTTCCAGTCGATTCACGAGTCGGACATGCTGCTGCTGCCCGACCCCTACACCGCGCGGCTTGATCTGTTCCGGGCCGAGAAGACCCTGAACATCAACTTCTTCGTGCACGACCCGCTGACCCGCGAGCCCTACAGCCGCGACCCGCGCAACGTCGCACGTAAGGCCGAGGAGTACCTGGCATCCTCCGGAGTCGCCGACCAGGCGTTCTTCGGTGCGGAGGCCGAGTTCTACCTGTTCGACTCGGTCCGTTTCGACACCACCGCGAACTCGTCGTTCTACGAGATCGACTCCGAGGCGGGCTGGTGGAACAGCGGCGAGGACGAGCCGGGCGGCAACAAGGGCTACAAGGTCCGCTACAAGGGCGGCTACTTCCCCGTCGCGCCGACCGACCACTTCGGTGACCTGCGCGACCGGATCACGTTGAACCTGATCGAGTCGGGCTTCACCGTCGAGCGCGCCCACCACGAGGTCGGCACCGCCGGGCAGTCCGAGATCAACTACAAGTTCAACACGCTGCTGCACTCCGCGGACGACCTCCAGCTCTTCAAGTACATCGTCAAGAACACGGCATGGCAGGCCGGTCGCACCGCGACCTTCATGCCCAAGCCGCTGTTCGGCGACAACGGCTCGGGCATGCACACCCACCAGTCGCTGTGGAACGCGGGCAAGCCGCTGTTCTACGACGAGTCCGGCTACGGCGGCCTGTCCGACACCGCCCGCTACTACATCGGCGGTCTGCTGCACCACGCGCCGAGCCTGCTGGCGTTCACCAATCCCACGGTGAACTCCTACCACCGGCTCGTTCCCGGTTACGAGGCCCCGGTCAACCTCGTGTACTCGCAGCGCAACCGCTCCGCGTGCATCAGGATTCCGATCACCGGCAGCAACCCGAAGGCCAAGCGCGTCGAGTTCCGCTGCCCCGACGCGTCGGGCAACCCGTACCTGTCGTTCGCCGCGCAGATGATGGCGGGCCTCGACGGGATCAAGAACAAGATCGAGCCGGTCGCGCCCGTGGACAAGGACCTCTACGAGCTTCCGCCGGAGGAGGCCAAGGGCGTCCCGCAGGTGCCCAGCACGCTGCCCGCCGTCATCGACAAGCTCGAGAGCGACCACGACTACCTGCTCGAGGGCGGCGTGTTCACCCCCGACCTGATCGAGACCTGGATCAAGCTCAAGCGCGAGAACGAGATCGACCCGATCAGACTTCGCCCGCACCCGCACGAGTTCGCGCTGTACTACGACGTGTGATCGAGGCGCGGTCCCGGCCAGGGTTCTCGTGGCCGGCGACCGACTCCCGGCCGTACCCGGGTCGTGAGCCGGACCAACGGTCGAGCGCGTCAGGAGAGCGGCGGCTGAGGCATCCCCTCAGCCGCCGCTCTCGTCGTGTCTCCAGGCCCCGGCTCCCCGCCGCCGTCCGCACACGGAACGGCCTGTGGCGGCCGCGGCTCGGTGTGCCGACCGGCATGGTCGCGTGGCTCGACGCGTTGCGGCTGCTCGCCATCGAACCCGGCCCGCCCGGCCGCAGCGGCGGATGATCCGGCAGGCCCTGCCCCGACGGCGGGCCGGCAGGCGCCCGCGGCCTGCCCCTCGCACCTCGGACCGCCACGGCGGCACGGCCGGGCACTTCGCCCCAGCCTCGAGCCGGGCCGCGCGGGGGGACTCGTCACCCGGCAGGCGGAGCCACGCGGCAGCCCGGAGTCAGCCGCGATCCTCGGCACCGCACGGGCCCGCGTTCTGCCCTGAGCTGAACACGGAGTCATCTCACGACTCGCACGATCGAGAAAGATCGTTCTCATCTGGATCTCGATAGGCTGATGGGTATCTGATCGTCACCATCTTGTGGAGAATTCGTGACCAGCCGAGAGCGGGTCCGCGCCGTCGTCGACGCGCGGTGGTTCAACAGGTTCATCATCGGGGTCATCGTCGTCAACACGGTCGGCCTCGGCCTGGAGACCTCGCCGGGGCTGATGGCCGAGTACGGCACTCTGATCCACACCGTCGACCTCACCGCGATCGGCATCTTCGTCGTCGAGCTGGCCGCCAAGTTCTACGCCTACCGACTCCGTTTCTTCCGCGACCCGTGGAACTGGTTCGACATGGTGGTGGTCGGGGTCGCACTGGTCCCGGCGGGCGAGACCTTCGCCGTGCTGCGGGCGCTGCGCATCATGCGGGCGTTGCGGCTGATCTCGCAGGTTCCCAGCATGCGGCGGGTCGTGACCGCGCTGCTGAGCGCCATCCCGGGCCTGCTCTCGATCCTTGGTCTGCTGCTCCTCGTGCTCTACACGAGCGCCGTCGTGGGCGTCCAGCTCTTCCGGGGCGCGGCGCCCGAGCTGTTCGGCGATCTCACGACCTCGCTGTTCACCCTGTTCGCGGTCATGACGATGGAAGGCTGGCAGGGGATCGCGGAGGAGGTAATGGCCGTCTACCCGGCGGCCTGGATCTTCTTCATCGGCTACATCGTGGTGACCTCGTTCATCGTGCTGAACCTGTTGATCGCGGTCCTGGTGAGCACCATGGAGAACCAGCTCTCGGCCGAACGCTGGGAGGAGGACCAGAGCATCGAGGCCGTGCAGCACGCGCGCGTGATGGACGAGCTGCGGATGCTGTACGACAAACTGGCCGAGGTGCAGGCCGCCCTCCCCCGGCAGACCGGCGGCCCGGCCGACGGCATCGATCAGGTCGATCCGACCGCAGGCCGCGCCGAGGCCGCGCAACACGGAGCGCGAGCGGACGCCGCCCTGCCGTCCCACGAGAAGCCCGACAGGCTGCCGGAGCCCGCAGCCTGATCCGGCCACTCCGACTGCGGCTGTTGCTCCGCCCGATCACCCGGTCGTCCCGAAGCTGAGCAGCGTCGCAGGCCGCTCCGGATCGATCCACAGCCTCCCGTGAAAGCAATCGATCCCGGGGGTGACGCTGGATAGTCTGATCACGATCTGATCGTCACCATCCGTGGAGCATTCGTGACCAATCGAGACCGTGTCCGTGCCGTCGTCGACTCCCCGTGGTTCACCAGATTCATCGTCGGGGTCATCGTGGTCAACGCGATCGGCCTCGGACTGGAGACTTCGCCGAGCCTGATGGCCGGGTACGGGACGCTGATCCACACCATCGACATGATCGCGCTCGGCATCTTCGTCGTCGAGCTGACCGCTCGGCTCTACGCCTACCGTCTCGACTTCTTCCGCGACCCGTGGAACTGGTTCGACATCGTGGTGGTCAGTATCGCGCTGGTACCCGCCACCGAAGGTTTCGCCGTACTGCGCGCCCTGCGCATCATGCGGGCGTTGCGACTGATCTCCCAGGTCCCCAGCATGCGTCGCGTCGTCGGCGCGTTATTGAGCGCGATCCCAGGGCTGCTGTCGATCCTCGCGCTGTTACTGCTCGTGCTCTACACCGGCGCCGTCGTCGGCGTCCAGCTCTTCCGAGACGCCGCCCCGGAGCACTTCGGCGACCTCGGCAGCTCGCTCTTCACGCTGTTCGAGGTGATGACCCTGGAGGGGTGGCAGGACATCGCCGACCCGGTGATGGCGGTCCATCCGGCGGCCTGGGTCTTCTTCGTCGGTTACATCGTGGTGACCTCGTTCATCGTGCTGAACCTGCTGCTGGCAGTGCTGGTGAGCACGATGGAGGTCCAGCTCTCCGCAGAGCGCTGGAAGGAAGACCAGGACATCGAGGCCGCACAGCACAACCTGGTGATGGCCGAACTTCGAATCCTGCGTACGCAGCTGGCCGAGCTTCGCGGCGTGCAGCCCGGCACCTCCAACGGCTCGACATCGGGGGGCGTCGAGTCGACGGGCACGACGCCCGACGGCAACGGCCGACCGACGGCGGCGGCACCGAAGGCGGCGGCACCGACGAAGAAGGGCAGGCGGCGCCGGTCGCCCCGGCGCAGGCTCTGACCGAACCGGGCACGAACTCGCCCGACTCATTCCCCGTAGAAGACCCGATCCACGATCGCCCGCGCCCGCCGAGTGATCCGGCGATACTCGTCGACGAACTCACCTGGTTCGCCGGAGGCGTCCAGCCCCATCACCCGCGCCACCGAGGCCAGCTCGTGGCCGGAGCCGGGCAGCTGATCGGACGGCTTGCCCCGGACCAGCGTGGTCGCGTTGCGGGTCCGCGACGCCATCCGCCACCCGGCCCGAAGTCGCTCGGCATCCCGCTCGGTCAGCAGGCCCGCCGCCGCCGCCGCGTCCAAGGCCCCCAGCGTCGAGGTGGTCCGCAGGCCGGGGACCTGGTGTGCGTGGGCGAGTTGGAGCAGCTGCACCGTCCACTCGACGTCGGAGAGTCCGCCCCGGCCCAGCTTCGTGTTCGTCGTCGGATCGGCGCCGCGCGGCAGCCGCTCGGTCTCGACCCGTGCCTTGATGCGTCTGATCTCCCGCTGATCGTTCTCGCCGAGCCCGCCGTCGGGATACCGGAGGGGATCGATCATCTCGATGAACCGGCGTCCGAGATCGGCGTCGCCCGCGATCGGCCTGGCCCGCAGCAGCGCCTGCGCCTCCCAGGGCTGAGCCCACTGCCGGTAATAGGTCCGGTAGGACTCCAGGGTCCGCACCAGCGGTCCGCTGCGGCCCTCCGGGCGCAGCTCGGTGTCGACCTGGAGCGGCGGATCGACGCTCGGCTTGTTCAGCAGTCTGGTCAGCAGCTCGGCGACCGAGGTCGCGTAGCGGATCGCCGCCGCGTCCGCCGTGGCGTCCGCGACGGCGGAGTCGCCCGCAGCCGGGAGCGGTTCGCAGACCACCAAGACGTCGGCGTCGGAGCCGTAGCCCAGCTCGTCGCCGCCGAGCCTGCCCATCCCGATCAACGCGATCCTGGCGGGCCTGCGGCGCGGCTCCTCGCCGTCGACCGGGCGCAGCACCGACCGGATCGCCGCGCCGAGCGAGGCGTCCAGCACGGCGGCCCACACCCGCGACAACGCCCGACACACCTCGGAGAGGTCCATCAGCCCGAGCAGATCCGCGCAGGCCACCCGCAGCAGCTCGTGCCTGCGCAGTGAGCGCGCGGCGATGACGGCCTGGGTCGGGTCCTCATGACGTGCGACGGCGCTGGCCAGCGAGACCGCCACCTGTTCCGGGTCCCGGTCGACCAGGCCCGAGGTGTCGCCGAGAAGTCGGAGCACCTCCGGCGCGCGGACCAACAGGTCAGGAACCAGCCGCGAGCAGCCCAGCAGCAGTGCCAGCCGCTCCGCCACCGCGGCCTGATCCCGTAGCACTCGCAGGTACCACGGCGTGTCGGTCAACGCCTCCGACACCTGCCGGTAGGCCAGCAGCGCGTGATCCGGGTCCGGGGTGTCGGCGAAGAGGTCGAGCAGCATCGGCAGCAGCGCCTGCTGGATGGCCGCGCGTCGAGACACCCCCGACGTCAGCGCGCGAATGTGCCGCAGCGCCCCCTCCGGCGAGGTGAAGCCCAGGGCGGCGAGCCGGTCCGTTGCCGACTTCGCCGTCAGCCGCAGCGCGTCGGCCGGGACGCCTGCGACAGCCTCCAGCAGGGGCCGGTAGAAGAGCTTCTCGTGCAGTCGGCGCACCCGACCGCCGTGTCGGCGGAACTCGTCGAGCAGGATGCGGCCCGCATCCCGTCGGCCGTCGGTCCGCAGCCCGGCGGATCTCGCCAGCCTGCGCAGCCCGGCGACGTCGTCGGTGGCGGGGAACACGTGGGTGCGCAGCATTCGCTGCAACTGGAGCCGATGCTCGAGCACCCGGAGGAATCGGTAGGACTCCCCCAGTTCGGCGGCGTCCGCCCGGCCGACGTAGCCGCCGTTGCCCAGTTCCGCCAGCGTCTCGATCGTCGCGGCGGTCCGAAGCAGCTCGTCGGAGCGGCCGTGCACGAGCTGAAGAAGCTGCACGGCGAACTCGACGTCGCGCAGCCCGCCCCGCCCGAGCTTGAGTTCCCGCTCGGCCAGTTCCTGGGGCACGTGGTCCTCGACCCGACGGCGCATGGCCTGCACGTCGACGACGAATCCGTCCCGCTCGGCGGCGGACCAGACGAACGGCTGGACCAGGGCCACGTACTCTGCGCCGAGGTCGAGGTCGCCCGCCACCTCGCGTGCCTTCAACAGCGCCTGGAACTCCCAGGTCCTGGCCCAGCGCCGGTAGTAGGCCAGATAGCCGTCCACGGTGCGGACCAGCGCGCCCGCCCGACCCTCCGGCCGCAGGGCGGCGTCGACCTGGAAGCAGGCCTCCCCCGCGATCCGCATGACGGCGGCGGCCAGCGCGGTGGCCTGTCTGAGATGGCCGTCCTCGTCCAGCACGCCCTCGGGCACCGGATCGGAGGCGGCCTCGACGTCCACCGTCCCGGTGTCCTGGACCGGTGCGGGCGGCGGCGCGGACACGAACACCACGTCGACGTCGCTGACGTAGTTCAGCTCCCCCGCCCCGCATTTGCCCATCGCCACCACGGCGAGCCGCCCCCTGGCCACCTCTGGCGAACTCGGTGGCATGACCTCCGCGACCGCGACCGCCAACGCGGCACGCAGGGCCGCGACGGCCAGGTCGGAGAGCTGCGCAGCCACCTCCTCATACCGTTCGACCGGCGCGGGCAGCGTGCCCTGGCTCAGATCGATCACCGCGATGTCGGACAACAGATCGCGGTACGCGGTGCGCAGATCTGCCACGGCCTCCCGGCCGCGTGTCTCGGCGCGGAATCCACCCGGCACCTCGTCGGGAACCGCCCGCACCGAGGCCAGCAGCTCGACGGTCATCGTCTCGACATCCTTGTGCTCGGCGCCTGCCGCCACGAGCTGCCGCCATCGCTGCGGCCGCAGAATGAGGTGATCGGACAGCGCCGAGCTGGCGCCCAACAGGCCGAAGAGCCGCTGGGCGACGCGTGCGTCGGAGCGCAGCGCCTCGTCCAGTTCGGGCCATTCGTCGTCGAGCGCCTCGCACAGCCGCTCGACTCCACGCAGTGCGAGATCCGGATCGGCGCTGGCCGACAACGCCTGCAACGGAACCGCGACGCCCTCGCCGATGCCCGAGTTCCCCCACCAGCCGAGCTCGCGCAGGGTCTCCACGGCGCGGGGATCGGTGAGTCCGAATCTCCCCGGTGAGGTGCTGGTACGGGCGGCGTCGGCCATCGAGACTCCCTTTCTTCGTCTTCGGCGGACTCGTGCGACGAATCCGCCAGGCCGGAATGAACACCCGCGAGCAGCGAGATCGACCTGGGCCGATCCGCGCGGTCGGGGCGACGGCGAGGGAGGCATCGACCCGACGTGAAGCCGCTGCGGCCGCGAAGCCTCCGTGCAACGGCGCCTGCTTCGGCTCAGCGTCCGGCAGCCGCCAGGCATCATCGCCTCCCCGAACCCGGAGCGGGTCGACCTGACCGCCACGACGCACGACCGGCCGCCGAGGGCGGCGCACCAGGGGGAGCGCTACAACAGGGGCAGCCTGCGTCGGCCGGGGGTGCCGGGGATCAGACCTGCCTGCTGGCCCGCCATCGTGGCGAATCGCGCCATCACCGGCTGCCAGGTCTCCGCGATCTCCTCATGCGCCTCCTCCAAGCGGCCCGGCTCCCACTGCACCGCGGGGAACGCTGCGGCGAGATCCGCCGAGTTGGCGAGCCAGGCCCGAACCACCTCCGGCGACGTCTCGATGTGGAACTGGAAGCCGTAGGCCAGGTCGCCGACGCGGAACGCCTGGTTCTCGTACTTGGGCGAGGCGGCCAGGCGTTGTGCGCCGGGGGGAAGCTCGGTGATCACGTCCCCATGTGCCTGCATGACCAGCGGGGTGAGCGGCAGGTCCTCCAGTAGCGCGTCCTGTTCGGCGGCGTCGCGCTTGGCCACCAGCCGGGCGCCGACCTCGGGCCCGTCCTCGCCCGGTTCCACCATCCCGCCGCTGACGGACGCGAGCAGTTGGGCCCCGAGGCAGATGCCGAGCGTCGGAAGTCGACGTCGGATGCCGTCGGTCAGCCTGGCCCGCACCTCGACGAGCCAGGGATGCGCCACGAGGTCCTCGGCGTTCATCGGGCCGCCCAGCACGATCAACGCATGAAAGTCGTCCAGGGTCGGGATCGCCTCGCGATCCGCCCGTACCACCTCGATATCGGCGTCCGCCTCGATCAGCCACTCGGCCAGGATTCCCGGCGGGTCGCTCTCCGCGGGTTGGAGGATCAGTATTCGTGCCTTCGCCACACCCTTGATGCTAGAGCCTGCTCCATTCGCCGACCGTCACGTCCCGACAACGACACACGTTCGCCGAGATCACCCGTGCCTCGAAGCGCAGCCGGGTCACCGAGATCGATCGACGGGAGCGGTCCGGCGGGACGGCGGCGCTGGTTCGGACGGCGGATGCCCCATTCGCCGTGCGGACCGGTCAGCAGGGACGCTCTCTCCCGGTGTGCCACCGTGACGGCGGCGATCAGCCCGTTCTGCTCGCGCGCGGACCACCCGGCCGTGCGAGCGGCCGGGGGGGGGACGACCGCACAGGTTTCTCGGAGAATCCGTTCGTAGCGGAGGGCGCCGAGTCGCGGCGGTACGGAGTTGGCTCGCGGGACGGGTGCACCCTGAGACCTGCACTGGGCACGCACCGTCGTCCACCGTGTTCCGGCGTCGCGGGTGCCGAAGTATTCCTGTTTCGGGCATGAGAAAAGGGACGGTGTGCACACCCGGGAGCATCTCTGCTCGACCAGGGTGTACACACCGTCCCTCATCAGGTAAAGGTCGGCGGCGTCCTACTCTCCCACACCCCCACGGGTGCAGTACCATCGGCGCTGGAGGGCTTAGCTTCCGGGTTCGGAATGGGACCGGGCGTTTCCCCACCGCTATGACCACCGACACACCAGCGAACGAACAACCCACCCCCGACACCCGTGGACCGATCGTCTCGGAGTGTCGTCTGCCGAAGCAGACCACACCCAAGACAACCAACCAGAGTGTCTGAAGGGGGAACAGTTGTTCCTTCAGAACCACACAGTGGACGCGTAGCATCTTCGTGAGCAAGTCCTCGGCCTATTAGTACCCGTCAACTCCACCTGTTACCAGGCTTCCATCTCGGGCCTATCAACCCAGTGGTCTGCTGGGGGCCTTAACCCACAAAGGGGTGGGACACCTCATCTAGGAACAGGCTTCCCGCTTAGATGCTTTCAGCGGTTATCCCTCCCGAACGTAGCCAACCAGCCATGCACCTGGCGGTACAACTGGCACACCAGAGGTTCGTCCATCCCGGTCCTCTCGTACTAGGGACAGCCTTCCGCAAGTATCCTACGCGCGCGGCGGATAGGGACCGAACTGTCTCACGACGTTCTAAACCCAGCTCGCGTGCCGCTTTAATGGGCGAACAGCCCAACCCTTGGGACCTACTCCAGCCCCAGGATGCGACGAGCCGACATCGAGGTGCCAAACCATGCCGTCGATATGGACTCTTGGGCAAGATCAGCCTGTTATCCCCGGGGTACCTTTTATCCGTTGAGCGACACCGCTTCCACCAGCCAGTGCCGGATCACTAGTCCCGACTTTCGTCCCTGCTCGACCCGTCAGTCTCACAGTCAAGCTCCCTTGTGCACTTACACTCAACACCTGATTGCCAACCAGGCTGAGGGAACCTTTGGGCGCCTCCGTTACCCTTTGGGAGGCAACCGCCCCAGTTAAACTACCCACCAGGCACTGTCCCTGAACCCGATCAGGGTCCGAGGTTAGACATCCAGTACGACCAGAGTGGTATTTCAACGACGACTCCGCAGCCACTGGCGTGACCACATCACAGTCTCCCACCTATCCTACACAAGCCGAACCGAACACCAATACCAAGCTATAGTAAAGGTCCCGGGGTCTTTCCGTCCTGCCGCGCGTAACGAGCATCTTTACTCGTAGTGCAATTTCGCCGGGCCTGTGGTTGAGACAGCGGAGAAGTCGTTACGCCATTCGTGCAGGTCGGAACTTACCCGACAAGGAATTTCGCTACCTTAGGATGGTTATAGTTACCACCGCCGTTTACTGGCGCTTAAGTTCTCACCTTCGCCCCGAAGAGCTAAGCGGTCCCCTTAACGTTCCAGCACCGGGCAGGCGTCAGTCCGTATACATCGTCTTACGACTTCGCACGGACCTGTGTTTTTAATAAACAGTCGCTTCTCCCTGGTCTCTGCGGCCACACAACGCTAGCCCGCGAAGGGCTTCACGCCACACGGCCCCCCTTCTCCCGAAGTTACGGGGGCATTTTGCCGAGTTCCTTAACCACAGTTCACCCGATCGCCTCGGTATACTCTACCTGACCACCTGTGTCGGTTTGGGGTACGGGCCGCGAAGATACTCGCTAGAGGCTTTTCTCGGCAGCATGGGATCACTCTACTTCGCCTCATTCGGCTACGCATCACGTCTCACCCTATAAGCCCCGACGGATTTACCTATCAGAGCAGGCTACACGCTTACACCAGTACTACCACTCACTGGCGGAGCTACCCTCCTGCGTCACCCCATCACTTGACTACTACCAGCTCAGATCCCGCGCAGACCACCACCACCCCCGAAAGGGCAACAATAATCCGGGCGGTTAGTATCACCAGCCTCGCCATGGGCGCATCTACACGGGTACGGGAATATCAACCCGTTGTCCATCGACTACGCCTGTCGGCCTCGCCTTAGGTCCCGACTTACCCTGGGCGGAATAACCTGGCCCAGGAACCCTTGGTCATACGGCGGCAGAGTTTCTCACTCTGCTTTCGCTACTCATGCCTGCATTCTCACTCGCACACCGTCCACGACTCGTTTCCACGGCCGCTTCACCCGATGCACGACGCTCCCCTACCCATCCACACACCTAGACCCACCCCGAAAGGCAGGCCGGGCACACGTGTGAATGACACAGCTTCGGCGGTGCGCTTGAGCCCCGCTACATTATCGGCGCAGGACCACTTGACCAGTGAGCTATTACGCACTCTTTAAAGGATGGCTGCTTCTAAGCCAACCTCCTGGTTGTCTGGGCGACCCCACATCCTTTCCCACTTAGCGCACACTTGGGGGCCTTAGCTGGTGTTCTGGGCTGTTTCCCTCTCGACTACGAAGCTTATCCCCCGCAGTCTCACTGCCACGCTCTCACTCACCCGCATTCGGAGTTTGGCTGACGTCAGTAACCTTGTAGGGCCCATTAGCCATCCAGTGCTCTACCTCGGATGAGAAACACGTGACGCTGCACCTAAATGCATTTCGGGGAGAACCAGCTATCACGGAGTTTGACTGGCCTTTCACCCCTACCCACAGCTCATCCCCCAGGTTTTCAACCCTGGTGGGTTCGGGCCTCCACACGGTCTTACCCGCGCTTCACCCTGGCCATGGGTAGATCACTCCGCTTCGGGTCTAGGACATGCGACTCAGAACGCCCTATTCGGACTCGCTTTCGCTACGGCTACCCCACCCGGGTTAACCTCGCCACACATCACTAACTCGCAGGCTCATTCTTCAAAAGGCACGCCATCACCCCAAAAGGCTCTGACGGCTTGTAGGCATACGGGTTCAGGTACTATTTCACTCCCCTCCCGGGGTACTTTTCACCTTTCCCTCACGGTACTAGTCCGCTATCGGTCATCAGGAAGTATTTAGGCTTAGCGGGTGGTCCCGCCAGATTCACAGCAAATTTCACGAGCTCGCTGCTACTTGGGAACACGACCAGGAGACGTCAGGTTTTCGCGTACGGGAGTATCACCCTCTACGCCGGTGCTTTCCAGACACCTTCCGCTAACCACAACGTTTTCTCACTCCTTGCCAGCATGGCAGCACTGACCAGTCGGTCCCACGACCCCGCATACGCAACCCCTGCCAGGTATCACACGTACACGGTTTAGCCTCTTCCGCTTTCGCTCGCCACTACTCACGGAATCACGGTTGTTTTCTCTTCCTACGGGTACTGAGATGTTTCACTTCCCCGCGTTCCCTCCACACACCCTATATATTCAGATGCGGGTGACACCCCATGACGGATGCCGGGTTTCCCCATTCGGACACCCTCGGATCATAGCTCGGTTGACAG